>CAYSWA010000004.1:0-73832 GCA_964434535.1 uncultured candidatus Brocadiaceae bacterium
CGCATCGGCGCCCCCTTCGGCCCCGACTACCCCCACAGCGCAAATGCCTTGGCGCGCGTCAGGTGTTGACATCTCGGGACCTGGCTCATTAGACTGGCCCTGTTCGGCCGCGCACAGATCAGGCCCCGCCCTCCCCGGGCGGCCCCGGCGCGCGGCCGGGCAGCCGTTGGCAGCGAGGTCTGCGATGGAGCTGGCGCTGGAGTTCATCGTCGTCTTCGTGGCGAGCGCAGGCTTCCTGGTGACCACCCGCCACGCCCTGTTCGCCTTCGCCTACCTGGTGGTGCTCGCCGCCCTGCTGGTGCGCCGCCGCCAGACGGCCTTGCGCCGCGCCGCCGGCCCTCGTCCGAGCTTCCGGGACTCCACGTCCTTCTTCGACCGCGAGAGGGCCCTGCGCGACATCGCCCACCACACGGGCTACCTCATGGTCGCGGTGGCGATGCTGGTCGCGGTGGGGGGGCAGATCGCGCTGAGCCTGTTCGTCCAGCCCGAGGTCGAGCGCGGCCGGAGCCCGGAAGGACAGGTCGAGGTGACCGCCTCGCTGACGCTCGGGGGCCTGCGGCTCGGCCACGTCCGGGGCGTCGTGCCCGCCGAGCCGGGCGCGGCCGGGAAGTGCACGCGCTACCGGCTTCCGCTCGTTCGGGCATCGGGCGGGCTCGAGACCCGGGGCAAGCCGGGCGAGCAGGCGACGGTCCTCCAGTGGCAGTTCGGATTCGGCATGCCGCCGGCGCGTTCCTGGAGCGGCGTCGAGCCGATAGTGATTGAAGAAGAAGCCGCCCGTGCGCTGCGCCGCCGGCCCGCCGCCGCCCCGCCCCCGCCCTCGGTGCCGCCGGACACCTCAGCCGCCCCCGGCCAGTAGCTCCTCGGCCGCCCGGCGGGCGTCCTCCAGGCACTCGGGATGCTTCGCCTCGACGTCGCCCTTCTCGTCCACGCCGGGGTAGAATCGGCTCACCGCGCAGGCCATGTTCAGCGTCATCATCCAGCTCTTCACGATGGTCAGCGCGCCCTGGTAGTAGCGCTCGCGGTCCATCGCGGCGACGCAGAGGAACATGCCCCGCCGGCGCGGCTCCTGCGGCTCGCCCAGCAGCGCCGTGCGCGCCCAGAAGCACTGGAACCGGTCGATCAGCACCTTCAGGTGGCCGGGCAGCGAGGTGAAGTACAGCGGCGAGGCGACCACCACGTGGTCGGCCTCGCTGAAGCGGACGTAGAGGCCCTGCATGTCGTCGTGGACGACGCAGCGGCCCGTCTCCCAGCAGCCCCGTCCGGCGCGGCACGGCGTGATGGAGAGCCGGCTCGGCACGATGGTCTGGACGGCGGCGCCGCGCTCGCGCATCACCTCCAGCGCGGCGTCGAGCACGGCGTCGCTGTTGCCGCCGCGCCGGCTGCTGCCGGCCACGGCGAGCACGTCGGTCATCGCTCGCCCCCCGGTTCGGCGCCCCGGTAGACGGTCGGGTCGGGGAGGCCGGCCTCCGCGAAGCCGCGCCGCCTCAGCCGGCAGCTATCGCAGCGCCCGCAGGCGCGTCCGCGCGCGTCGGCGTCATAGCAGCTCACCGTCAGCGAGTAGTCCACGCCGAGCCCGTGGCCGGTGCGGATGATCTCGGCCTTCGTCAGCTCGATCAGCGGGGTCACGATCCGGGGCGGGCTGCCCTCGACGGCGCGGCGGGTGGCCAGGGCGGCGAGCCGCTCGAACGCCTCGACGTACTGCGGCCGGCAGTCGGGGTAGCCGCTGTAGTCGACGGCGTTGAGGCCGGCGTAGATCTCGTCCGCGCCGCGCACCTCGGCCAGCGCGAGCGCGAAGGCGAGGAAGACGCTGTTGCGGGCGGGGACGTAGGTCGGCGGTATCCCCTCGTCCATGCGCTCCTGGTCGCGGTCGGTGGGCAGGTCGGCCGACTCGTCCGTCAGCGCCGAGCCGCCCAGCTCGCCGAGCGGCAGCGTGAGCACGCGGTGCTCGGCGGCGCCCAGGGAGGCGGCGACGCGGCGGGCGGCCTCGACCTCGGCCTCGTGGCGCTGCCCGTAGCGGAAGGTCAGCGCGTGGCAGCGCCGGCCCCGCTCGCGGGCGAGGGCCATGGCCGTGGCGGAGTCGATGCCCCCGCTGAGCAGCACGACCGCGTCGATGGCCTCGCCTGGTGTCATTCCCTGCATCTCACGGGGGGTCAGCGGAACTTGCAGCATACAACCGCCGGGCGCCAACCGCAACGACGGCAACGTCGACGGCTGGCAACCGCAGATGAACGCGGATACGACCGGCCCGGCACGACCGGCAACCGACAACTGGCAACCGCCGTTACCCGCCCAGCGGCGGGCAGCCGATCAGCTCGCTCAGCTCGCGCAGGGCCTGGCGCGCCTCCGACGCCCCGTCCAGGGCGGCAGCTCACGGACGACCGCCCCCCATTGGCGAGGTGGGGGAGCGGGCCTGAGCTTGCGCGCGAAGAGGCCGGCCCGGTATAAAGGGGGCGCCGGGCGGCGGAGGGGTTGCCCAGGCCCCGAGGGACGGCCCATGAAGAAAGCGCTGATCACCGGCATCACCGGCCAGGACGGCTCCTACCTCACGGAACTGCTGCTCGGCAAAGACTACGAGGTCCACGGCATCATCCGCCGCGCCTCGGTCTTCAACACCGAGCGCATCGACCACATCTACCAGGACCCGCACGACCCCGACCGCCGCCTCCACCTCTACTACGGCGACGTGGTCGACGGCAGCAACATCGCCCGCCTGGTCGAGAAGATCGCCCCCGACGAGATCTACAACCTGGCCGCCCAGAGCCACGTCGCCGTCTCGTTCGAGCAGCCCGTCTACACCGCCGACGCCGACGCGCTCGGCACGCTGCGCCTGCTGGAGGCCGTGCGCGAGGCCCGCGTCGAGACCCGCTTCTACCAGGCGTCGACCAGCGAGATGTTCGGCAAGGTCGCCGAGGTGCCGCAGAACGAGCAGACGCCCTTCCACCCCCGCAGCCCCTACGCCGTCGCCAAGCTCTTCGCCCACTGGATCACCATCAACACGCGCGAGGCATACGGGCTGTATGCGTGCAGCGGCATCCTGTTCAACCACGAGTCGCCCCGGCGGGGCCGGCGCTTCGTCACCCGCAAGATCAGCGAGGCCGTCGCCCGCATCCGCGCCGGCGCCCAGGAGACCCTCTACCTGGGCAACCTCGACGCCCGGCGCGACTGGGGCTACGCGCCCGAATACGTCGAGGCGATGTGGATGATGCTGAACCAGGACGCCCCGGACGACTACGTGATCGCCACCGGCCAGACGCACACCGTGCGCGAGTTCGCCGAGCTCGCCTTCGCCGTCGGCGGGATGGCGCTCGCCTGGCAGGGCGAAGGTGCCTCAGAGCGGGGCGTCGACGCCGAGACCGGCCGCACGCTGATCGAGGTCGACCCGCGCTACTTCCGCCCCGCCGAGGTGGACCTGCTCCAGGGCGACGCCTCGAAAGCGCGGGAGAAGCTCGGCTGGCGGCCGCGCACGGCCTTCGAAGAGCTGGTGCGCGTGATGGTCGAGGCCGACCTCGACGCCCTCGGCGCCTGACCAACCCCAGACCCGAGACCCGAGACCCGAGACCATGTCCTGGTGGACCGACAGGCGCGTCTGCGTAACGGGCGGCGCCGGCTTCCTCGGCTCCTGGCTGGTGGAGCTGCTCGGGCCGAAGCGGCCAGCCGGCATCTTCGTGCCCCGCAGCGCCGACTACGACCTGCGCCGCGAGGCGGACATCGCGCGCATGTACGAGGACGCCCGCCCCGACGTCGTCATCCACCTGGCGGCGACGGTCGGCGGCATCGGCGCGAACCGCCGCAACCCCGGCAGCTTCTTCTACGACAACGCCGTCATGGGCATCCAGCTCATCGAGCAGGCCCGCCGGCGCGGCATCGGCAAGTTCGTCATCATCGGCACCGTCTGCGCCTACCCCAAGTTCACGCCCGTCCCGTTCCGCGAAGACGACCTCTGGAACGGCTACCCCGAGGAGACCAACGCGCCCTACGGGCTGGCCAAGAAGATGCTGCTGGTGCAGGCGCAGGCCTACCGCGCGCAGTACGGCATGAACGCGATCTTCCTGCTGCCGGTGAACCTCTACGGCCCGCGCGACGACTTCGACCCGCAGACCTCGCACGTGATCCCCGCCGTCATCCGCAAGTGCCTGGAGGCGAAGGCGCGCGGCGAGGAGCGGATCGTCGCCTGGGGCACGGGCACGCCGACGCGGGAGTTCATCTACGTCGAAGACGCCGCCCGCGGCATCCTGATGGCCACGGAGCGCTACGACGGGCCGGAGCCGGTGAACATCGGCTCGGGCTTCGAGATCTCCATCCGCGAGCTGATCGAGCTGATCGCCGAGCTGATCGGCTTCGCGGGCCGGATCGAGTGGGACGCCTCGCAGCCCGACGGCCAGCCCCGCCGACGGCTCGACACCTCGCGGGCCAGGGAGCAGTTCGGCTTCGCGGCCCAGGTCGAGTTCCGCGAGGGCCTGGAGCGCACCATCGAGTGGGTCCGCCGCAGCCAGCCCTGGGCCGCCCCGTAACGACCGCAGCCCACGCCGGGCCGGCGCAGGGGGCAGGCGTGCACGCCCTGCTCTTCTTCGACCCCCCGCGCTCCAGGACGCCTACAAGGGCTGGCTGCGCGCCATCTGCGAGCTGCCGCTGGAGCGTGAGGGCGGCCAGGTGCGCTTCCGCATGCCGCCGGACGCGAAGTACGCGATCCAGCGCTGAGGTGGCGCCCCCGGCCGGGGTGCGTTATGCTGGAGCGTCCGGAGTCCACCGCCTCCAGCCGCCTCGACCGCCATGGGCATCCGCATCCTTTCGTCCGGCCTCGTCAACAAGATCGCCGCCGGCGAGGTGATCGAGCGCCCGGCCTCGGTGGTCAAGGAGCTGGTCGAGAACGCGATCGACGCCGGCGCCTGCCGCATCGAGGTCGAGCTGGAAGGCGGCGGAGCGGACCTGATCCGCGTCGTCGACGACGGGTGCGGCATGGACGCCGAGGACCTGGCGCTCGCCTTCGTCGGCCACGCCACCAGCAAGCTCGCCGACGAGGAGGACCTGTTCAACGTCCGCACCATGGGCTTCCGCGGCGAGGCGCTGGCGAGCATCGGCTCGGTCTCGGACGCGCGGATCGCCAGCCGCATCCGCGGCGAGGACGCCGGCCACGAGGTGACCATGGAGGCGGGCGTGCTGGGCCGGGTCAGGGCCTGCGGCGCGCCGCCGGGCACGCAGGTGGAGGTGCGGCGGCTCTTCCACAACGTGCCGGTGCGCAAGAAGTTCCTCAAGACCACCGCCACCGAGATGGCCCACATCAGCGAGGCGGTCACCCGCCTGGCCCTGGTCCACCCGCAGGTCCACTTCGTGCTCGGCCACAACGGGCGCAGTGTCTTCAACCTGCCGCCGGCCGGCGACGCCGAGCAGCGCATCGGCGAGTTCTTCGGCCGCGAGATCGCCGAGAACATGATCCCCCTGCGCCGCCAGGCCCCCGAGGTCGAGATCGAAGGCTTCCTGCTGCCGCCCGCCGTCGACCGGCGCAACACCCGGATGCAATACACTTACGTGAACCGCCGCTACGTGCGCAACAGCACCCTGATGCACGCCGTCGGCGAGGCGTACAGCGGCCTGATCACCGCCGGGCGCCGGCCGGTCTGCTTCGTGTTCCTCACGCTCGATCCGGGCTCGGTCGACGTGAACGTGCACCCGACCAAGCTGGAGGTGAAGTTCCGCCGTCCGCGCGAGGTGCACCAGCAGCTCCTGGGCGCCATGCGGGAGGCGCTGCGCGGCGCGCAGCTCATCCCCCAGGTCGGGCTCGAGACCTCGGCCGGGCCGACCGGCGAGGCGGCCCGCCGGGCCATCGCCGACTTCTTCGCCCGCGCCCCGGCCGCCCCGGCGCCCCGATCCGGCGGCACCGGCACGCTGCCCCGGGGCCCCGCTCCCGCATCGGGGCGCGCGGCCCCGACCGGAGCCGTGCCCGAGCTGCGCGTGCGCTACGGCAACTGCCTCCAGGTGCTCGACAGCTACATCGTCGAGGGCACCGAGGACGGCATCAACCTGATCGACCAGCACGCCCTGCACGAGCGAATCCTCTACAACCGCATCAAGCGCGCCCTGGAGGCCGGGCCGCTCGCCAGCCAGCAGCTGCTGGTGCCCGAGCTGGTCGAGCTGCCCCGCCAGGAGTTCTACGCCGTGATGGACCTGGCCGAGGAGCTGGCCCGGTTCGGCATGGAGATCGAGGCGTTCGGCGAGCGGACCGTCATCGTGCGCTCCTTCCCCCAGGTGCTCGGCCGGTTCGACGGGCGGGCGTTCTTTGAGGACCTGCTCGACGAGCTGGAGGGCCCCGAGGGGGCGCGGAAGGTGGACGGCCGCCTGGAGAAGCTGGTGCGCATGATGGCCTGCAAGGGCGCGGTGAAGGCCGGCCAGCGGCTCAGCCCGGCCCAGATGCGCTCGCTGCTGGAGGGCCGTGCCGAGGCCGGGCCGATCGAGACCTGCCCGCACGGCCGCCCGACCACCATCACCCTGAGCCGCCGCGAGCTGGACCGCCAGTTCCGCCGCACCTGAACGCGAGGTGGAAGAGCCGATGGAGAGCCGGCCCGACGCGCGGCCGATGTTCGGCGCGGTCTACACCGTCATCGGTCGCGCCCCGACCGGGCCCTGCCCCAGGCTACGGCGCGGAACCGTCCTCCTGACAGGCCGGATGGTGCCCAGCATCGGGGGCATAGAGAACCGGCACCGCAAGGAGTGGGAAGTAGGGTCTTTTGAAGCCGGTCCGGCCAAGAACGTCGGAGATGGTGGTACGGATGTACGGGAAAACCAGGTACTGCACGCCTTCCTCAAGCCAGCGCTCCACGAAATCTGGAGGCACGTCGTCCAGGACCCGGATGCCGACGCTGAGGCCGACGGTAAGTTCATACGGTGTCAGCGGTTCGTCTTCCTCCGCCGGTCCTTCAGGTCCCTCTGGGGCAGGTGCAGGTTCGACTTCGGGCCCTTCCTGGAAGCACGCCGACACTTCCATCCGCGCCAGGTACTTCCCCTCGCCGCGTTCTCTCGCAGGCATGCAAGACAACAAGCACGACGATCGAGCGCGGGTCCGGAGATGACCATCCGGGCGGCATATCCTCTGGATGCTCCTTCAGGTACCGGTTTGCCTCCTCCATGAGCCCTTCATCAGCGCACGAACAGTGTCAATCCCGCTGCTGGACGGCTCGGCCGCCATGCCCTATACTCGGGCCGTTGCCACATTGCCCGGGGGAGCGCCATGGAAACGGTCCGCGTGGAGCTCGGCGAGCGGTCCTACGACGTGCTGGTCGGCTTCGAGTTCCTGGCCGACCTCGGCGCGGCCCTGAAGGAACGCCGCCTCGCCGGCGAGAACGTCGCCGTCATCACCAGCCCCGCCGTCGGCCAGCTCTACTTCGCTGCCGTCGAGGAGGGCCTGCGCGAGGCCGGCTTCGAACACGTGGGCCGCTTCGACGTGCCGGACGGCGAGGAGCACAAGTCGCTGGAGAGCTTCTGCGACGCCGTCCGCTGGCTTGCCCGGTTCGCCCCCGACCCTTCGATCCGGCCGACGGTGGTGACCCTCGGCGGCGGGGTGGTCGGCGACCTGGGCGGCTTCGCGGCGGCCTCGTTCCGCCGCGGCGTGCCCTACGTGCAGGCGCCCACCACGCTGCTGGCGGCCGTGGACAGCAGCGTCGGCGGCAAGACGGCCGTCAACCTGCCCGAGGGCAAGAACCTGGTCGGCGCCTTCTACCAGCCGCGCCTGGTCTACGCCGACCTGGCCACGCTGCGCACGCTGGAGCGCCGCGAGGTGCTGAGCGGCGTCGCCGAGATCATCAAGCACGGCGCCGCGCTCGACGCGGGGCTGTTCGCCTTCCTGGAGGAGTCCGTCGAGGACCTGGTGGCGCTCGACCGGGAGACGCTCCTGCGCGTGGTGCCGAGCAACGTGGAGCTGAAGGCCGACGTGGTGCGCCGCGACGAGCGCGAGCAGGCAGGGGTGCGCATCTGCCTGAACTTCGGGCACACGCTCGGCCACGCCATGGAGAAGGCGGCCGGCGGCCGGCTGACGCACGGGGAGGCGGTCGCCGTCGGCATGGTCGCCGCCGCGCGGCTCTCGGTCGAGCTCGGGCTCTGCGAGCGCCGGGTGCTCCAGCGGCTCGAAGCCCTGATCGAACGCGCCGGCCTGCCGGCGCGGGCCGAGGGGCTCGACGTGGACGATGTGCTCGATTTCATGGCCCACGACAAGAAGTTCACCACGGGGCAGAACCGCTTCGTGCTGCTGAGCGAGATCGGGCGGTGGGTCGAGCGACGGGGCGTGCCGGCCGAGCTGGTGCGGCGCGTGGCCCGACACTCGCTCGCGCCCCAGGCCAAAGAACGCAGAAGGGAGGAAGCAGAGTGATCACGTTCAAGGACTTCCAGCAGATGGAGATGAAGGTCGGGCGCATCATCGGCGTCGAGGACCACCCCGACGCCGACAAGCTGATGATCATCCGCTGCGACGTCGGCGAGGAGCAGCCGCGCGTGCTCGTGGCGGGCCTGAAGCCCTGGTACGACAACGAGGAGCTGGAGGGCAAGCTCGCCGTCGTGGTCACCAACCTGGAGCCGGCCCGCCTGCGCGGCGTGCAGAGCAACGGCATGCTGCTCGCCGCCCAGCAGAGCGAGGAGAAGGTGGTGATCCTGACCGTCGACAAGGAGCTCGCCCCGGGCTCCAAGGTGCTCTGAGGAGCGGGCGGATGCGCGCGAAGGACGGCGGGGGCGAGCTGAGCCGGCGGGACTTCCTGATCGCAGGGGCGGTCGGGGCGGCCGGCCTGGCCGGCGTGCGGGCGCTGGCGCGGGGGCGGGCCGAGCTGAGCCTGCGCGACCACGCGCCCAATGACTTCGACGAAGGCATCGCGATCGTCCACGGCGACGCCCCGAGCCCCGACGACGAGCGAGAGATCGTCACCCGGATGACGCGCCGGGCCCTCGAGGCCCTCGGCGGCATGGGGCGGCTGGTGCGCGCCGGCCAGAGCGTGGTCGTCAAGCCGAACATCGCCTGGGTCTGGGGCCCCGAGATGGCGACGAACACCAATCCCTGGGTCGTCGCCGCCCTGGTCGCCATGTGCCGCGAGGCCGGGGCCGGGCGGGTGCTGGTGCTGGACAACACGATCGCCCGCGATCCCTCCCGCTCCTACCAGGCGAGCGGCATCGCGGCGGCCGCCGCCGAGGCCGGGGCCGAGGTCCCCTACGTCAACCGCGACCAGGCCGTCGAGTTGCCCGTCCCCGGCGGCTTCGAGCTGGAGAGCTGGACGTTCTGCCGCGAGTTCGTCGACGAGCGCCGCTGCGACGTGCTGATCAACGTGCCGATCCTCAAGCACCACGGCACCAGCCGCCTGAGCATCGCCCTGAAGAACGTCTTCGGCATGGTCGCCGGCGAGCGGGGCGACCTGCACCGCCAGATCCACCGCAAGATGCCCGACCTCCACCGCCTCATCAAGGTGGACCTGACCGTGATGGACGCCTACCGCGTGCTGCGCACCCACGGGCCGAACGGCGGGACGCTGGAGGACGTGGACAACTCCCGCCAGGGCGCCCGGCGCATCGTGGCCAGCCGCGACCCCGTCGCCGTCGACGCCTACGGGGCGCACATGTTCGGCTACGGGCCGGGGCAGATCGGCTTCGTGGCCAACGCCCAGGAGGCCGGGCTCGGCACGGCCGACTGGCAGTCCCTGCCCCTGACCGAGGAGGAGGTCTGAGCCCTTCCCCCCCCCTCGCCCCCTCTGCTGATAATGGGCCCCTTGCGGCGCCTGACGGTCCGCCTGCGGCGCGCTATAATGGACGAAAGCGGGATCGTGCCCGCCCGTACGTTCTCCTCGTGCCCGTCGGATGCCGGATGTACTGAAGCGCATCGGCAGCCTGCCGTCCGTGCGGAGGCTGCCTGACCTGCTCGCGGCCAACGAGAAGGTCCGGATCGTCGGCGCGGCCGGCAGCGGGGCCGCCCTGATCGCTGCCTGGCTGATGGGGAACGTACGTACGGCGGCCCTGCTGGTCTGCCCCGGTGGGGAGGAGGCCGAGGAGTTCGCCGAGGACCTGAACCTCTTCGCCGACGGCCTGGCCTGCCACTTTCCCGCGCTGGAGGTGCTGCCGGGCGACGAGGAGGAGCCGAGCGAGCCGATCCTGCGCGCCCGGCTGGCCGTGCTGCGCCACCTGGCGCTCGGGCCCGAGGCCGCCGCGTCCGACCGGGCCGAGGGGCCCGGCTATCTGGAGCCGACGCCCGCCACGCGCGTGGTGGCCACCAGCGTGACGGCGCTCGTGCAGCCCACCTGCCCGCCGGAGGAGCTGCGTCGGGGCTCCCGCACGCTCCGTGTCGGCGACGAGGCCGACCCCCGCGACCTGGTCACCTGGCTCGTCGACAACGGCTACCTCAACGCCCCGCAGGTGCAGCTGCCGGGCCGGTACTGCCTGCGCGGCGGCATCCTGGACGTCTATTCCCACGGCGCCGCCGCCCCGGTGCGCATCGAGTTCTTCGGCGACCGGGTCGACTCGATCCGCGCCTTCGACCCGGCCACCCAGCTATCGACCGGGCGCGTCGGGCGCTGCCTGCTTGCCATCGCCGAGCACCCGCCCGAGGGCGGGAGCGGCCCCGCCGCGAGCCCGCTCTCCTACCTGCCCGACGATGCCCTGGTCATGCTCGTCGAGCCGGCGCGGCTCTTCGAGCGTGCGGAGGAGGTCTTCGAGCAGGCCGAGCGCAAGGGCGTGCTCAGGCCGCCGGCCGAGCTGCGCGAGCGGCTCGCGCGGCACAGGCAGATCCTCTTCACCCGGGGGGAGGCCGAGCCGGGCGCGGCCTCCGTGGCGGCGCCGCTGGAGCCGCGGGACACTTTCGGGCCGGACGTGGACTCGATGCTGGAGGAGCTGGAGCGGCTCTGCCGCCGCTGCGAGGAGCCGGTCGTCTACTGCATCAGCCCGGCCGAGGCGGACAGGTTCCGGGCGCTGCTGGCCGACCGGGACTTCGAAGGGCGCGAGCGGCTGTGCTTCGAGATCGGCCGGCTGAACCACGGCGTGCTCTGCGAGCCGGCGGGGCTGGCGCTGATCCCCCACCACCGCCTGTTCGGCCGCTACCGCCAGCGCCGCCCCATCCGCCACGGGCGCGAGGGCGCGCCGGTGGAGTCGGCGCAGGAACTCACCCCCGGCGAGCTGGTCGTCCACGTGAACCACGGCATCGGGCGGTTCCTCGGCACGGGCGTGATGGAGCGGGACGGGCGGCGCCGGGAGTACCTGGAGGTCGAGTTCGCCGACGACGTGCACGTGCACGTGCCCTGCGACCGGATCGAGCTGGTGCACCGCTACATCGGCGTGGGCGGGCGCGAGCCCGAACTGAGCAAGATCCGCAGCGCCGCCTGGCGCAACGCCAAGCGCCGCGCCCGGGAGGCGGTGGAGGACCTGGCGGCCGGGCTGCTCGAACTGGAGGCCGCCCGCGAGACCCAGCCCGGCATCGCCCATCCGGCCGACACGGAGTGGCAGCGGCAGTTCGAGTCCGAGTTCCCCTACGAGGAGACCGAGGACCAGCGCCGCACCATCGAGCAGGTCAAGGCCGACATGCGCGCCCCGCGCCCGATGGACCGGCTGATCTGCGGCGACGTGGGCTACGGCAAGACGGAGATCGCCATGCGCGCCGCCTTCCGCTGCGTGATGGGCGGGCGCCAGGGCGCCATGCTCGTGCCGACCACCGTGCTGGCCCAGCAGCACTTCCGCACCTTCGCCGAGCGCATGGCCGACTACCCCGTGCGCATCGAGATGCTGAGCCGCTTCCTCAGCGACGGGGAGGCCGCCCGCGTGCTGGAGGGCATGGCCGAGGGCACCGTGGACGTGGTGATCGGCACACACCGCCTGCTCCAGGACGGGGTGCGCTTCAAGGACCTGGGCCTGGTCATCATCGACGAGGAGCAGCGCTTCGGCGTCGAGCACAAGGAACGCCTGAAGAAGATGCGGGCCACCGTGGATGTGCTCACGCTGACGGCCACGCCGATCCCACGCACGCTGCACATGTCGCTGATGGGCCTGCGGGAGATCTCGGCCCTCCAGACGCCGCCGCGCGACCGCCAGGCCATCCAGACCCGCGTCGGCCCGTTCGACCCCGAGCTGCTCCGCCACGCCGTGCTCAGGGAGCTCAGCCGCGAGGGACAGGTCTTCATCATCCACAACCGCGTGCGCACCATCGACGCCTTCGCCGAGCGCGTGCGCAGCATCGTGCCCGAGGCGCGCGTCGCCGTCGCCCACGGCCAGATGCCCGAGGGCCAGCTCGCCGAGACGATGGACGCCTTCATCGAGGGCGAGGTCGACGCCCTGATCAGCACCACCATCGTCGAGAGCGGGCTGGACATCCCGAACGCGAACACGATCATCATGGACCGCGCCGACCTGCTCGGCCTGGCCGAGATGCACCAGCTGCGCGGGCGCGTCGGGCGCTACGTGCACAAGGCGTACGCCTACCTGTTCCGCCCGGCCAGCCGCCCGATCACGCCCGAGGCCGAGGCGCGACTGGACGCCATCCACCGCTACTGCCGCCTCGGCGCCGGCTTCGACATCGCCCTGCGCGACCTGGAGATACGCGGCGCCGGCAACATCCTCGGCCCCGCCCAGTCCGGCCACATCGCCGCCGTCGGCTACAACCTCTACTGCCGGCTGCTCGCCCGCGCGGCCTCCCGCATGCGGGGCGAGGCGGCCCGCGAGCCGCCCGACGTGACGGTCGACATCGGGCTGGAGGCCCTGCTGCCGGAGGATTACGTGCCCGTCCCGAAGCAGAAGATGGACGTCTACCGCCGGGTGCACCGCGCCGCCGACGAAGCCGAGCTGGCCGAGGTCCGCCAGGGCATCCGCGACCGGTTCGGACCGCCGCCGCCGGAGGCCGAGAACCTGCTGAGCGAGGCGCGCCTGCGCCTGCTGGCGGCCGAGGCCGGCATCGCCTCGATCAAGGTCGAGGACGGGCGCGTGCGGTTCGGGCTGAGGGACGCCGAGCGGCTGAAGGCCCGCTTCGAAGGCGCCCCCCGCGCGCCGCGGGTGGTCACCGCCGACCTGGCCGTGCTCGACGGCCCGGCCCCGACCCACGACCCCGCCGCCCTGGCGCAGATGCTCGAAGCCCTGCTCCGCTCGGGCGCTTAGCAGCCACCCCCCCCGTGCGTCGCCAGGCCGAGCAAAGAGCCCGAGCGCCCCGAGGTTGACACTGCCGGCGAGGCTGTGACACAATAGGCCCGTCCCGATGTGCTGTGGGGGAGGCCGTATGCCGCCGAACGGCAACGGCGACGTGCTGCCCACGCTGGCGCTGATCGGCCAGCTCGGGGGCATCGTCGTCGCCTGCGTGCTGGCCGGGCTCATGGCCGGCCACTACCTGGACCGCCTCCTGGGCAGCAGCCCCGTCCTGACGGTCGTCTGCCTGCTGGCGGGCGTGGCGGGCAGCATGGCCGTCGTCTACCGGCTCGTGATGAAGACCGTGGAGAGGGATCAGAAGCGGCGGGGCCAGGGGCCTTCCTGAGCCGCGCACGCAGGGAGCCGCGCGAAGTGGATCCAGAGGCAGCCGAGCTTCGGGCGTTCTACAGGCGGGCCGTCCGGCTGGCGCAACTGCTCATCATCGTGGGTTCGGTGACGCTCTACCTGGCCATGGCGAACGGGCGGGCGGCGGCGCTGGGTCTGATCGTGGGCGGGTCGGTCGGCATCCTCCGCTACTGCCTGCGGCTGCGGGCGCTGCTGCGGCTCGGCTCGGCCGGCCCGCTGGTTCGCTCGCGGCTCGTCGGCTACGGGCTGAACGCGGCCGCGCTCGGCGCCGCCTTCGGCTTCCCGGAGACGATCTGGCCCTGGTCGACCGTGGCCGGGCTGCTGCTGATGAACGCGTCCCTGATCGCCACGGAGCTGCGCCGCCGGGACGACGCCGCGCCCGCCCCGACGGCATCGCCTGACTGAGCCCGACGAGCAAGCCATGGACATAAGCCCCGCAGCGCCGGTCCGGTTCACCGAGCTCGCCTTCGGCGGGTTCAACGCCGTCACGCTCTACAACACGTGGCTGGCGACGGCCCTGCTGCTTCTGGCGGCCTACCTGGCGGTGCGTTCGCTGCGGATGGTGCCGGGCAGGCTCCAGGTCGCCGCCGAAGGCGTCACCGAGTTCTTCGAGGAGATCTGCAACAACACGCTCGGCGAGGAGCACGGCCGGCGCTACATGCCGTTTATCGCCACGCTGTTCGTCTTCGTGCTGCTGTGCAACGTGATGGGCGCCGTGCCGAACGTGCTGGGCTGGCTCGGCTGGCCGGGGTTCATCGCGCCCACGCAGGACCTGAACACCCCGCTCGGGCTGGCGCTGATCGTGCTGTTCGTGGTGCACATATCGGCGATCCGCATCCGGGGCTTCCGCAACTGGCTCTGGAGCTTCTTCGAGCCGAGCTTCCCGGCCGACTACCTGGCCACGCGCATCTTCGGCGGCGCCTGCCTGCTGGTGGCGCTCTGGCTCAACTACGTGTTCGTCTCGAAGTATCTGGACGCGCTGCCCGGGATGGCGACGGCCGGGCGGGTGGCGGGCGGCGGGGCGGTGGCCGGCTTCCTGGCGCTGACGGTGCTGGTGACGGTCTACGCGTTCCAGATGGGGCGGATCCCGAACGCCGTGATGGCCCCGCTGAACGTAGTGGGCGAGCTGGGCAAGGCCATCTCGCACCCGTTCCGCCTGTTCGGCAACGTCTTCGGCGGGTTCGTGATCCTGACCGTGCTCTCGCACCTGATCCTGCACATCGGCCTGCCGCCGCTGCTGTCGGGGTTTTTCAGCCTGTTCATCGGACTTGTGCACGCGTTCGTTTTCGCCATGCTGGCGCTGGCCTACACGGCGGTGCAGATAAGGGACTGAGGAGGCGGGAGATGATGGGCGCCGAGGTGGCCCAAATGGTCCAGGGCGTGGACTGGGCGCCGTGGACGTCCGCCGCGCAGTACCTGGCCGCGGGCATGGCCATGGGGTTCGGCGCGATCGGGGCCGGCGTCGGCGAGGGCATCAACGCCGGCGAGGCGGTCGACGCCTCCTCGCGCCAGCCGGCCGTCACCGGCGAGCTGGCCCGCACGATGCTGGTGGGGCAGGCGATCGCCGAGACGAGCGGCATCTTCGCGTTGGTGATCGCGTTCCTGCTCATGTTCGCCAGCCCGGAGCCGAGCCTGGAGGTCCTCGGCGCGCTGCTCGGCGCCGGGCTGGCGATGGGGCTCGGGGCGATCGGCTCGGGCGTCGGCGCGGGCGTGGCCGGCGCGCGGGCGGCGGCCATCATCGGGCGCAACCCGGCCACGCGCGGCGGGGTGACCATCACCATGCTGCTGGGCCAGGCGCTGACGACGAGCCCGGCGGTCTTCTCGCTGGTCATCGCCACGGTGCTGGTCTTCGCCCAGCAGTTCGACCGCTACCTGGGCACGGACTTCACCGTGGGGGTGGCGGCCCTCTCGGCCGGGCTCTGCATGGGCGCGGGGGCCATCGGGCCGGGCTACGGCACGGGGCTGGCGGCCGGCGGCGCCTGCGACGGCGTCGGGCGCAACCCCGAGGCCAGCAACGCCATCACCCGCACCATGCTGGTGGGCGGGGCGGTGAGCCAGTCGACCAGCATCTACGCGTTCGTCATTGCTATGATCTTGATCTTCTTCGTAAGGTAAGGGGCCCGGCCAGTTCCGGGCGCAACGACCGGGAAGGAGCAGCGCAGATGGAACAGGCGATCATCAGGGCGGCCGCCCTGCTCGGGGCGGGGCTGGCCATGGGGTTCGGCGCGATCGGGCCGGGCATCGGCGAAGGCTTCGCCGCCGGCAAGGCGTGCGAGGGCGTCTCGAAGCGGCCGGAGGAATCGGCGCTGCTCACGCGCACGATGCTCATCGGCCAGGCGGTCAGCGAATCGACCGGCATCTACTCGCTGGTCATCGCGATCATCCTGATCTTCATCGTGAAGGGATGAGCGCCGCCGAAGGGCAGCTCGGAGGAGATCGACGCGTGGTGATGAAGCCCGCCGCCAAGAAGGCTCTGCTCCTGGTCGGGGCGCTCTACGCCGTCGTGGTGCTGGTGATGGTGGGCGCGCTGCTCGTGAAGGCCCGCCCGGAGCAGCCCGGCGAGGTGATAGAGCGCGTGCGCGAGCGGATCAACGAGGTGCAGGCGTGGGCCCACGAGCAGGACCCGGAGCACATCCGCCCCCGCCCGCTGACGGAGGCCGACGCCGAGCGGATCTTCAAGGACCACCTCGTGGCGAGGGGGCCGATCATCGGCATCAACTTCACGCTGCCCATGCAGTGCCTGAACTTCGCCGTGCTGCTGCTGCTGCTGTGGGGCATCGCGTGGGACCCGCTGCTGGCGATGCTCGACGAGCGCCGCGGGCGCATCAAGGAGCAGCTCGACCACGCCGCCGGCAGCGTCGAGGAGGCCGCCGAGCTGCTGCGCCGGCGCCGGGAGGAGCTGGAGCAACTGCGCCGGGACCGCCAGCAGATCATCGAGCGCGCCGAGGAGCTGGGCCAGGAGGAGCGGCGCGAGATCGTCGAGCGCGCCCGCAGCGAGGCCGAGCGCATGATGCAGGAGGCGCGCGACCGCCTGCGCGAGGAGGCCCGCCGCGCCCAGGCCGCCCTGCGCGAAGATGTGGCCGACATCGCCGTGCGCATCGCCGCCGAGGTGGTCCACCGCGAGATCAGCCCCGAGGACCACGCCCGGCTCATCGAGGAGGTGACCGCCGGGCTCGCCGCCGAGGAGCCCGCGCAGTGAAGCCATGAACGGCAGCGAACTGAGCCGCCGATACGCCCGCGCCCTGGCCGACGCCGTGCCCGAGGAGGAGGGCCTGCGCCGCGTCAGCGGCGAGCTGGAGGTGCTCGCCGGCGCGCTGGCCGAGAGCCCGGCCTTCCGCCGCCTGGTCGGCACGGCCGAACGGAGCCGGCGCGAGAAGGCGGCGCTGCTGGAGCGCATCGCCGAGTCGCTGGGCCTCTCGGCGCCGACGCGCCGGCTGCTGCGCCTGCTCGCCCGGAAACGGCGGACGGGCCTGCTGGTCGGCCTGGCGGAGGCGTTCCGCCGGGAGGCGGACCGCCGGCTCGGGATCGAGCGCGCCGAGCTGGTCAGCGCCGTGCCCCTCAGCGAGGAGCAGCGCGCGCGCCTGGCCGCCAAGCTCGAGCGCCTCCTCGGGGCCCAGGTCGTGCTCAGCGAAGAGGTGGACGAGTCCTTGATCGGCGGCTATCAGCTCAGGGTGCGCGGGCGGACCTACGACGGCAGCCTGCGGGGACGGCTAACGAAGATAAGGGAGAGGATCGCCCATGGCGGATGAGGCCGGCATCAGGCCCGAGGAGGTGACCTCGGTCATCCGGCGGGCGCTGGAGGCGGAGGAGAAGTCGGCCGAGTTCGCCGACGTGGGGACCGTGCTGGAGGTCGGCGACGGCATCGCCCGCGTCTACGGGCTGGAGAACTGCCGCGCGATGGAGCTGCTCCAGTTCCCCAACGACGTGACCGGCATCGCCATGAACCTGGAGGAGCACAACGTCGGCTGCGTGCTGATGGGCCAGGACGAGCTGGTGCGCGAGGGCGACGAGGTGCGCCGCACCGAACGGATCGCCAACGTGCCCGTCGGCGAGGCCCTGCTGGGGCGGGTGGTGGACTCCACCGGCATGGCCCTGGACGGGCGCGGCCCGATCGAGGCCGAGCAGTTCCGCCAGGTCGAGCGCGTCGCCCCCGGCATCGTCAAGCGCCAGCCCGTCCAGGAGCCCCTGCACACCGGCTACAAGATCGTCGACGCCCTCACCCCCATCGGGCGAGGGCAGCGCGAGCTGATCATCGGCGACCGCCAGACCGGCAAGACGGCGCTGGTGGTCGACACGATCCTGAATCAGCGCGACGCCGACGTGATCTGCATCTACGTGGCGATCGGCCAGAAGATGGCCTCGATCGCGCGCACCGTCGAGCTGTTCCAGCGCGAGGGCGTGCTGGAGAACACGGTGGTGGTCGCCGCCCCGGCCACCTCGCCCGCGCCGCAGTGGTACCTGGCGCCCTACGCCGGCTGCGCCATCGGCGAGCACTTCATGGAGCGGGGCGGGCACGCGCTGCTGGTCTACGACGACCTCTCCAAGCACGCCGAGGCATACCGCGAGATATCGCTGCTGCTGCGCCGCCCGCCGGGGCGCGAGGCATACCCGGGCGACGTCTTCTACCTGCACAGCCGACTGCTGGAGCGGGCCATGAAGATGAGCGACGGCAAGCTCTGCCCCGACTGCGGGCGCCTCACACCCCTGCCCCCCGAACAGGAGGATGTCGAAGAGCTGGAGGCCGCCCGCACCTGCGCCTTCTGCGGGGGCGACGTGAGCGGCCAGCAGATCGCCAACGGCGGCTCGCTGACCGCCCTGCCCATCGTCGAGACCAAGGCCGGCGACATCTCGACCTACATCCCCACGAACTTGATCTCGATCACCGACGGGCAGATCTTCCTGGAGGCCGACCTGTTCCACAAGGGCATCCGCCCGGCCATGAACGTGGGCACCAGCGTCTCCCGCGTGGGCAGCGCCGCGCAACTGCCCGCCATGAAGGCGGTGGCCGGCGAGCTGAAGCTCTCCCTGGCCCAGTACCGCGAGATGGCCGCCTTCGCCGAGTTCGGCACCGAGCTGGACGAGGCCACCCGCCGCCAGCTCGCCCGCGGCGAGCGGCTCACCGAGCTGCTCAAGCAGGACCAGTACGAACCGATGCCCGTCGCGTTCCAGGTCATCAGCATCTACCTGGGCACCGAAGAGCACCTGCGCGACGTGCCGGTGGAGGACGTGGGCCGCTTCGAGCGGGAGTTCCACACCTTCATCCGCGACGAGAGGCCCGAGGTCCCCGAGCGCATCGCCGAGAGCGGCGAGCTGGACGAGCAGACCGGGCAGATGCTCGAAGAGGCCATCGCCGCCTTCAAGGAGACCTTCGTGCCGAGCCGCGCGGCCGGGCAGGAAGAGGAGGAGGAAAGCGAGTGACAGTTGTCAGACGGCAACGGCACCGGCAGGATCACGACCGGATGCACAGGGCGTGTTTGCTCGAGCTCTTGCTCTGCCGTGCCCGTTCGCGGCGGTTGTGGCCTGTCGCTGTTCCAGCCTTTGCCGTGATCCGCGTTCATCTGCGTTTATCTGCGGTCCCCCGCCGTTCCCCGACAACTGAATAACCGACAACCAAGAGGGAAGGTAACATGCCGTCCTTCCGCGACATGAAGCGGCGCATCGGCGGGGTGCAGAACATCCAGCAGATCACCCGCGCGATGAAGATGGTCGCCGGCGCCCGCCTGCGCCGGGCCGAGGAGGCGATCCTGGCGCTGCGCCCCTACGCCTCGCGCCTGGACCACCTCTGCGCCCTGTTCCTGGACGCCGCCGTGGGCAGCGAGCACCCGTGCCTGCTGAGCCGCCCGGTCCGGGCGGTCGCCGTCCTGGCGGTCAGCAGCGACCGGGGCCTGTGCGGGGCCTACAACAACCGCATCTTCGAGGCCACCGGGCGCCTGCTGGCCGAGCGGCCCGACCAGCGCCACCTCATCGTCTCCGTCGGCCACAAGGGCACGGCCCGGCTGACCGGCGCGGGGCGGGAGGTCTACGAGGCATACGAGGACATCTTCAACCCCGTCCGCTACGTCACCGCCCGCCAGATCTGGTTCGACCTCCAGAAGCTGTTCATGGAGGGCGAGGTGGACGAGGTGGTGATGATCTTCACCGAGTTCTTCAGCCCCCTGCGCCAGGTCGTGGTCACGCGCCGCCTGCTGCCCTGCTCGCCGGAGACCTACATGCAGGAGGTGCTGGACCACTACGACCGCGAGCTGCCGGCCGGCCTCCGGGTGGAGGAAGGGCAGATCGAGGAGGCCGCCCGCCAGGTCTACCTCTACGAGCCGGACTACGAGACGATCAGCGAGAAGCTGGTGGAGAGCAACTTCATCGTCCAGGTCTATCGCGCCCTGCTGGAGGCCCAGGCCAGCGAGCACGGCGCCCGCATGATGGCCATGGACAATGCCACCGGCAACGCCGAGGAGATGATCGAGGAGATGACCCTCCAAATGAACCGCCTGCGCCAGGAGAGCATCACCCGCGAGATCATGGACGTGGTCGGCGGGGCCGAGGCGGTGAAGTGACCCCGACAGAGCAGAGCAATCCGAGAACCGAGGATCCCATGGCCGGCGAAGGCGAGATCATCCAGATAATCGGCCCCGTGGTCGACATCGAGTTCCCCCCCGAGGAGCTGCCCGCCCTCTACAACGCCATCCGCGTCGACGAGGGCGAGGACGGGCCGCCGCTGGTGCTCGAGGTGGCCCACCACCTGGGCGACAACGTGGTGCGCTGCGTCGCCATGGCGCCCACGGAGGGCCTGGCGCGCGGCCAGAAGGCCGCCGACTCCGGCGGGCCGATCACCGTGCCCGTCGGCGACGCCACCCTCGGGCGGATCATGAACGTGGTGGGCGAGCCGATCGACGAGCTCGGCCCGATCCAGGCCGACGAGCGCCTGCCCATCCACCGCCCCGCCCCGCCGCTGGAGGAGCAGTCGGTCGAGACCGAGCTGCTCGAGACCGGCGTGAAGGTGATCGACTTCCTCACCCCCTTCCCCAAGGGGGGCAAGATCGGCGCGATCGGCGGGGCCGGCTGCGGCAAGACGGTGGTGCAGCGCGAGCTGATCCGCAACATCGCCATCGAGCACGGCGGGCGCAGCGTCTTCAGCGGCGTCGGCGAGCGCACCCGCGAGGGCAACGACCTGTGGCTGGAGATGAAGGAGAGCGGCGTGCTCGACAAGTGCGCCCTGATCTACGGCCAGATGAACGAGCCGCCCGGCGCCCGTTTCCGCGTGGCGCTCACCGCCCTCTCGGTCGCCGAGTACTTCCGCGACGAGCGGGGCGGCGACGTGCTGCACTTCGTGGACAACATCTTCCGCTTCGTCCAGGCCGGCAGCGAGGTCAGCGCCCTGCTGGGCCGCCTGCCCTCGGCCGTCGGCTACCAGCCCACCCTCGGCTCCGAGATGGGCGCCCTCCAGGAGCGCATCACCTCCACCCGCCGGGGCTCGATCACCAGCGTGCAGGCCATCTACGTGCCGGCCGACGACTTCACCGACCCCGCCCCCGCCGCCACCTACGCCCACCTGGACGCCACGATCTTCCTGACGCGCGAGCTCGCCTCCCTCGGCCTCTACCCCGCCGTGGACCCGCTGCTCTCGACCTCGCGCGTGCTCGACCCCCGCGTGGTCGGCAAGCGCCACTACGAGGTGGCCCAGGAGACCAAGCGCGTCCTCCAGCGCTTCAAGGACCTGCAGGACATCATCGCCATCCTCGGCATGGACGAGCTGAGCGAGGAGGACAAGCTGACGGTGCGTCGCGCGCGGCGCATCCGCAACTTCCTCTCCCAGCCGTTCTTCGTGGCCGCCCAGTTCACCGGCCGCGAGGGCAGATACGTCAGCCGCGAGGAGGCAGTCGACGGCTTCGCGGCCGTCCTGGAGGGCGAGGGCGACGAGCTGCCCGAGCAGGCGTTCTACATGACCGGCACCCTCGAAGACGCCCGCGCCCAGGCCACCCGGATGGAGCAGTAGCCCCGATGCGACTGCGCATCATCACTCCCGAGAGCATCGTCTTCGAGGACGACGACGTGGTCCACGTGCAGCTCCCGGCTGACAACGGCGAGCTGGGCATCCTGGCCCGGCACGCGCCGATGGTCTGCAGCCTGGCGGTCGGCCGCATCCGCGTCGACCTGCCGGGCGAGGCGCTGGAGCTCGCCACCAGCGGGGGCTACGTGCACGTGGTGGCCGACGACGTGACGGTGCTGGCCGAGACGGCCGAGCCGGCCGAGCAGATCGACGTGGAGCGGGCCCGTCGCGCCGCCGAGCGGGCCGAGCAGCAGCTCGAGCGCACGGCGGAGCGCGTGGAGATCGGCGCCGCCGAGGCCGCCCTGCGCCGCGCGATCAACCGCCTGAAGGTCGCCGGCGCCGAGTAGCACCCGCCCCGCCGGCCCCCCCCCGTGCACTGGGCGGCGTTCAGCGCGCGAGCAGCAGCGCCAGGCCAGCGCCGAGTGCGGCGGCAACTGCCAGCGCCACAGGAAGCAATCTCGTCCAACGCCGCTCGGGAAGGTCCCGGCTGCGGAAGTACTCCTCGATAAGCCGCTTCCTCAACTGCGGCGCGTCCTGGATCTCGAAGACGTCCACCATGGCCCGCGCCCGCTCGGGCTCGCGATCCGGTCCCTCGTGGTCCTCATCGGTCTCCAGCACGAACGCCGCGGGCGGCGCCCCCGGCGCGAAGGGATCGGCGCCGCCCTCCCGGCCGGACGTCACCTCGGCCCCGCAGGCGGAGCAGGTCAGAACTCCCTCCTTCTGGGGCGCTGCGGGGCCCAGCTCGGCCCCGCAGTGCGGGCAGCTCGATGGAAGCTGACTCATGTGGCCTCCTCGCCGGCGTCGGGGCCGGTTCGGTGCTGCCTGCGCCGTACGGCGGCTTCTGCGCACGCGCTGAGCACCTCCAGGCCGCCCACGACGCGGCGGGCGTAGAGCAGATAGGCCCCGGCGGCGGCGCCGGCCGACAGGGCGGCCGCCCAGAGCGGCAGCGCGCCGGCGGCCCAGGCGACGCCGCCCAGCGCCATCAGGCCGATCGGAGGCAGCGCGTAGGGGACGGCCTTCGCGCCGGGCGACTCGCGATAGAGCCGGCCCGGCCGGTCCAGCCGGCTGTCCGGCCATTCCTCCAGGAGCTCCGCGATGCACGCTTTCGCGAACTCGCGCAGCTCGCGGCGCGCCGGGGCCTCCCTGCACTCGCGCAGGGCCCTCAGCGCCTGGCGCCGGACCTGCCGCCCCTTGCTGAGCCAGTAGTCCCAGCGGACCTCGAACCAGTCCCAGTGGCTACGTCGCTTCCGGATGCGCCGGACGGTCTGCACGCAGGCGTCCATGGCTTCCTTGACCCGGCCGCGCATCTGGAGCGGGTCGGCCTCAGGACCGAGCGCCCGGTCCAGCAACCTGAGCATCGCGCGCCGCAGCCTGCCCACGCAGAGACGCCGGAGCAGGGCCACGTGCAGGGGCGGCACGTGGCGACGCGAACGCAGGACCTCGTAGACGGCCACGGCGCGGCGCAGCGGCCGGCCGGTCCGCAGGCGGGGCTCGCCGTCTCCGCGCCAGTCCCAGCAGCCGGCCACTTCCCGCTGGAAGACGGGCTCGGCGTGCCTGCGATACCGGAAGATCCAGGCGCCGACCCGCGAGGCGACCGAGACGAGGGAATCCGCCAACGGACCGATCAGGCCCATGGGCTCGCGCTCCTCGGCTACGGCGGCCGCGAGCCGCAGCAGGGCCTCGTTGGCGCCGAGCAGCCGGCGCTCCTTGTTGCCCGGCGAGGTGGCGCTCAGGCGGTCGATCTGCGCGATGGCCCGCTCGGCCAGCCGCCCGTCGGCCACGTCGCTTTCCAGGTCGCACGTGTAGGCCAGGTCGCGGTCGAGCCGGGCCAGCTCGCTCTCGTAGGCGCTGTGCTCTTGGCTCTGGTCTGCGTACGGCACGAGGCTGTCCAGCGCGTAATGCGCGGCGACTCCCAGCTCGTAGGCGGCCTGGCGGTACTCGCGCACCAGGTAATGGCGCCGGGCCTTGCGCACACATCTCGTCAGCGCCCGGGCGGCAGCCTGGCTCACGTGGTGGCGCTGGGGCCACCCGTTCCCGTGGGCGGGGGCGAGGGCGCCCTCCACCAGCGCGTCGGCCGGCATCCGCTCCCCCACGTGGGCCGCCATCCGCCTGGCGAAGCTCTCGTGGGTCGCCACCTGCATTCCGGACCCTTTCATCGGATAGCACTGCCGCCGGACGCCGCCCCGATTATACCGCCCCCGGCCCTGTCGACAAGCCGGAAATGCCGCCGCCGCGCCCCCCCGCGCGCCCTCAGATCGGGCGCTTGGTCTCGAAGCCCTTGCGCTCGGGCACCTCGCCGCGGTGGTGCCAGATGTTGCCCGCCCGGTGCGTGGAGTAGACGACGGCGGCCCGGTCCTTCAGCGCCTGGATCAGCGCCGGGTGCGGGTTGATGCCGACGCCGGCGGCCGAGATGTAGGCCAGGTCGGGCCGGAACAGGTCGAGCAGGTCGGAGCTGAGGTTGTGCTTGCTGCCGTGGTTGGGGACCTTCAGCAGGTGCAGGTCGCTCGCCTTCGCCTTCAGTGCCTTGCAGGCGGCGAACCCCCGGCGCCCGGCGTCGCCGGTGAAGAGGTAGCGCTCGCCCTCGTATTGGAGCAGCATGACCAGGGATGCCTGCTTCTCGGTCTCCGGATCGTCGATCGCGGCATCGAGCGTCTCATCGGCGGCGGCGGGCCCCATGCCGGCGGTGTGGCGGCGGCGGAAGCTGATGCCCCGCTCGACCACGCGGTGCATCTCCCGCGCCTCGCCGTAGAAGCGCACGCACTCCTGGAAGAACTCGGCGGTCGGGCCGAGCACCTGGAAGGGGCCGATGCGGTCTTCGCCGTCGGCGAACGCCTCCCTCACCTCGATGCCCCTGCCCCTCAGCACGTCCAGCAGCCGCTGGTTGGCCTCCACCGAATCGGCCAGGTGCGTGGCCACCGAGCGGACGGCGTCGGACTCGGCATCTTCGGCGATCCGGCGGGCTATCTGGACGGCCCGGTCGGGCTCGACGCCGTGGTTGCGCAGGTCGTGGACCCATGCGCATCCGATCTGGTCCGGCTCCAGGCTCTCCACGACGTGGAGCAGCGCGCCGGCGTGCTCGACGTCGACGTGCGAGAGGACCAGGTGGTCGATGCGGCGTCCGTAGTAGGCGTCGAGCTGCGTGAGCACGCGCTCGCCGTCCTCCCAGTTGCGGCCGCCGTCGATCAGGATCACCTCGCGCGGGCCGTCCGCCTCCACTTCGATCAGGAACGCGTCGGCGTCCCCCACCGGCAGCATGTCGATCTGCAGTCTGGCCATCTCTTGCCCCCGGATGCAGGTCTGGAGGCGCCTCGGCGCCCCCGTCGAGCATCGGGCAGGCTACCCCCCAACGCGGCGAGCGTCAAGCAGACGGCCGCTTCGGCAGGGCCATTCCATCATCCCCCGGCGCCGCAGGGTCGATTGTTGAATGGCCCTGCCGCCCCGCCTCTGCCTTTGACCGCTGCCCGGATCTGCGTATAATACGCTGCGCCGGCGTTGGGGCGCCGTCAGCGCAGTGTTACCGTGGTCTTTGCGGGCCGCACTGGGCCCCGCCCCGATCCCCTCGGACGCCGTTCGCAGGCCCACCACGAGAGGAGCAGGACGCTGATCACGCCGGAATCAACCGCCGACATCGTCTTCCTGGTCATCGGTGGGCTGGGCCTGTTCCTGTTCGGCATGCGGATAATGAGCGAGGGGCTCCGGCGCGTGGCGGGCGACGGGATGCGTCGGGTGCTGCGCATACTTACCCGCAACGTGTTCGTCTCGGTGCTGGCCGGCGCCGGGGTCACCTGCCTGGTCCAGAGCTCCAGCGCCACCACGGTGATGGTCGTCGGCTTCGTCAACGCGGGCCTGATGACGCTGAAGCAGGCGATCGGGGTGATCATGGGGGCCAACATCGGCACCACGATCACGGCCTGGCTCGTCTCGCTGATCGGGTTCCTGAAGGCCCTGAAGATCACCAACTACGCCTTGCCCGCCATCGGGATCGGGCTGCTGGTCAACATGGCGGGCAGGCGGCAGTGGAAGCACTGGGGCTCGGCGCTGCTCGGCTTCGGGCTGCTGTTTTTCGGCCTTTCGCTGATGAAGGACGCTTTCGGCCCGCTGGGGCAGAGCGAACAGGCCCGTCGGCTGCTGGCGCGCATGGCCGGCAATCCGCTGCTGGGCGTGGCCATCGGCACGTTGATGACCATCCTGATCCAGTCCTCCAGCGCCACCATCGCCATCGTGCAGTTGCTCGCCCTCAGCGGGGCCATCTCTTTCTCCCAGACGGTGCCGATCATCTTCGGGGACAACATCGGCACCACGATCACGGCGCAGATCGCCTCCGTCGGCACCAACATCCACGCCAGGCGGGCGGCGCGGGCCCATCTGATGTTCAACGTGCTCGGGGTCTGCATCCTCTTGCCGCTCCACCAGCACTATGCCCGTTTCATCGCGTTCATCATTCCCGGCGAGGTGACAGCCACCACCGTGATGGCGCACATCGCGCTGAGCCATACCGTCTTCAACGTGACCAATACGATCATCTTCATGCCGCTGACCGGCCTGCTGGCGGCGATCGTGCGGCGCATGGTGCCGGGGGAGGCCGCCATCGTGGCCGTCGAGCCGCAGTACCTGGAGGAGCACCTGCTGGCCACGCCGACCATTGCGCTCCAGCAGGCGCGCCGCGAGGTGGTGCGCATGATCGAGCTGGCCGGCTCGGCCGTGGAGGACGCCAGCGATGCCTTCTTCCGCTGCTCGCCCGAACGCCTCCAGACCGTGCGCCAGAAGGAAGACGCGATCGATAACCTCCAGAACAAGATCACGCAATACCTGATCCGCGTCAGCCGCCGGGAGCTGGAGCAGAGCGAATCGAACGAGCTGCCCGTGCTGCTGCACAGCGTCAACGACATCGAGCGGATCGGCGACCACGCGGTGAACCTGATGGAGACGGCCCAGCGCCGCATCGACGGCCAGCTTCCCTTCAGCGACGCCGCCCTGGTGGAGCTGTCCATGATGCGCGCGGAGGTGGCGCGGATGTTCGAGTGCGTGATCCGGGCCCTGCGGGACTCAGAGCCCGAGGCGGCGCGCAGCGCCTTCGCCAGCGAGCAGAAGCTCAACGCCATGGAGCGCGAGTTCCGCGAGAGCCACCTCAGCCGCCTCAGCGCCGGCGAATGCCACTTCCTCAGCGGCCTGACCTTCGTCGACGCCGTCTACTCCTACGAGAAGATCGGCGACCACCTGACCAACGCCGCCCAGGCCGTCCTCGGCGACTTCCAGTGGGGGGAGAAGGTGAGGGACGGGGGCGAGCAAGAGGGCGAAGGCGAGCAGGAGCCGCCGGCCCAGGTCAACCCTGCCAGCCAAGCAGCCGAAGCATGACGAACGCGTTGTAGAGCGCGTGCGTCCAGACGGCCACCCCCAGGCCCCGGGCCAGGAAGATCAGCCCGAGCAGCATCCCGCAGACCGCCCGGAAGATGAAGCTGTAGCTCTCCAGCGGCTCGCCCAGCGGGCCCACGTGGTGCACGTAGGCGAAGGCCAGGCTCGAGCCGAGCAGGGCGACCACCACGCTGAGCGGCCCGGGGAAGCGAAAGACCGCGTGCAGCGCCCACGCCCCGCCCCCGAGCAACAGCAGCCGGAAGGCCAGCTCCTCGTAGACGCCCGCCCCCAGAGCGAGCATCAGCGGCGCGGCCGCCGCCCCGTCGAACCCGACGGCGAAGAACACCTCGTCGGCCCGCTCGTTTAGCAGCCCGGCCAGCTCGGGCCCGGCCCGGTAGAGCAGGGCGGCGTAGACGGCCGCCTCGAAGACGACGCCGAGGATCAGCACCAGGCTGAACGCGCGGGAGCGCTCGCTGCGCCACAGCACCGCCAGGAAGGCGACCACGAGGGCGACGTTGAGCACGTGCGCCGCCTCCAGCCCCACCAGCTCCAAGGGGCCGACCAGCCAGACCTCGGCCAGGTTCCGCTCGCTGTGGCCGCTCTGGACGATCCCCCAGTGATACAGGGCCACCAGGGGGAGGATGCTCAGCACGCCGAGCGCCAGCGAGCGCGTCTCGCGGAAGTAGTCCACCCCGCCTTCGCGCAGGCCGTCGGCGGCGTCGGTGGCCATCCTGCCTTCCCTCCTCAGAGCAGTCCGAGCGCGACCATGGCCGCCCCGACCGGCAGGCAGTAGGCCGCGAACCAGTGCAGTTGCCCCCGCTCGACCACGCGCAGCAGCAGCAGCAGGCAGGCCGTGCCGCTCAGGGCCGCCGCGAGCGCGCCGCAGGCCAGGGCGGGCATGCTCAGCCCCGCCCCTTGCACTGCGGCCGGCGGCCCGCAGAGGACCTGCCACAGCTCCCAGAGGCCGGCCCCCGCCAGCGCGGGCACGGCAAGCACGAAGGCGAAGCGCCCCGCCGTGCGCCGCTCCAGCCCGCAGAACAAGCCCGTCACGATGGTCGCCCCCGACCGGCTGACGCCGGGGAAAAGGGCGCAGGCCTGCGCCACGCCGACGATCAGGCCCCGCCCGACGCCGACGCGCTCGACGGCGCCGGGACGCGCCGCGCGGGAGGCCAGCAGCGCCAGCCCGGTCACCATGAGGAGCGCCCCCGCCGCCGGCACGCTGTCGAAGCCGCCCTCGATGCGGGCCTCCAGGACGACGCCGGCGCACGCCGCCGGGACGGTGCCGACGGCGACGGCGAGCGCGGTGGGGAAAAGGGGGGCGCGTTGGGCGATATCGTCCCCGTTGCCTCGTAGCCACATCCAGGCCCCGGCCACGCCGTCCCGCGCGACGGCCCAGAGCTCCCGCGCAAAGACCACCAGGATAGCCAGCAGCGTGCCCACGTGGAGCGAGACCTCCAGCAGCACCCCGTCGGCTTCCACCCCCAGCAGCCGCTCCGCCGCCACCAGGTGGGCCGAGCTGCTGACAGGCAGGAACTCGGTGAGCCCCTGGAGGACCCCGAGCAGGACCGCCTGAAGCATGCTCAGCATGGGCTCCGACCAGTCTCGGGGGCGACGGGCTCGGGGCGGGTTGCGGCCAGCTTCACTCGCTCGTCGGCTCCGGCGCGGGGGGCTTGTCGATCCCCGTGACGGCCGCCAGGCGCTCGTAGGTCGCTTCCACGGCCTTCTTGCCGGCCCGCAGCTCCACCAGCTCGTCCAGCTCCTGCAACAGCAGCGACTCCTGGAGGAACTCCCTGCCGATCGCCTCGCCGAAGCGCTCGACCTTGCCGCGCAGGGCCCGGACCTCCTCGACGGCCGGGTCTTCGCCGCTCAGCTCTTCGGTCTGCCGCTCCACTTCGCCCGCCCGGGCCTCGATCTCTTGCAGGTCGGGCATGGCGCCGAAGGCGGGGCCGCCCCGGCGTATCCTGGCGACCATCTCCTCCAGCCGCTCGGCGGCGCTGGTCGTGGCGGCCGCCGTCTCGGGGGTCTCAGCCGTCTCGGCCAGCAGCGCCTCGGCCTGGTCGGCCAGCCCGGTCGCCTGCGCCGTGCCGGCCTCCTCGAAGGCCCTGGTCAGGGCGAGCACCTCGTCCTGGAGCCGGGCCGTCTCGCTCTGGAGCTCCTCGCGCACTTCCTGCACCTTGGCCCGGGCCGCGGAGAGCTGCTGGCGGTAGGCGGCGGCGCGCCGGTCGGCCTCCTCGGCGCTCAGCTCCTCCACCTTCAGCGCGGCCGCCAGCCTTCCCTTGGCCAGGGCGATCTCGGTGAGGATGCGCTTCACGTCCTGGTGCCCCTCGCGGCGGGCGCTCAGGCGGGCCAGTTGCTTCTCCTTGTCCAGAAGGGAGAAGAAGGCCGGCTTGATCTGCTCCCACAGGTCGCCGCGGCGGGCTTGCTGGCGCTCGACCAGCTCCTGAAGCTCCGCGCGCAGTCGCTCCACGCGGGCGGCGGCGCCCCGGCGGATCTGCTCGACCAGTTCGCCCCTGGCGCGGGCCGCCTCGGCCTGGCCGGGGCCGGCGGGCAGCCAGTCCTGCACCAGGAAGAGCTCCGCCTGCTGATGGACCGGCGCACCGTCGGGCGCCCAGGGATAGGGGCGCGCCCCGACGGCGGCGGCCTGCTCCCATTCTTCGGGCGTCGGCAGCCGCTTCATGTGCCAGACGGCCATGCGCCGGGCCTCCTCACGCGTCAGCCCGGTGACGGGCTGCTGCGCCGCGGGGTCGTCCGGGGCCAGGTCCTGCCAGCGCTGCGGCAGGGGCTGGTTCGTCTGGGAGAGATAGTCCACGTACTGGCCCACCGTTGCGGGCTGGCGGCTGATGAAGACGTCCTTGCCCTCCTGGATTTGCTGCATGCCGGCGGGGGCGGTCCGGGGCGGGCCGACCACGCGCACCGGCGCGGCCTCGGGTTCCTTCTTCTCGCAGCCCAGGGCGAGGGCGGCGAGCAGGACGGCGATGGGGATGGTCTTGCGCAGCATCGTTTTGTCCCCCCGTTGGGTTCTCCGGCGCAGGCGCACCTCGCCCGCGCGGTTCATCATACGGAATGGCGCGGGGCGAAATCCAGGCGGGCCCCGCACGGCGCTCAGTCCTCGTCTTGCAGGCGGGCGCGCAGCTCGGCCAGTTCCTTTTCGAGGCGCCGAATGCGCTTGGCCGTCTCGGGCAGGCGGGCCATCTGGGCGAAGATGCGGCGCTGCTCCGCGATGGGGCGGGCCGGTGCGCCGAGCACGACCTGGCCGGCCGGCACGTCGGCCGCCACGCCGGCGCGCGCGCCGAGCACCGCGCCGTCGCCGACGGTCAGGTGGTCGGCCACGCCGACGTCCACGGCGCAGATCACGCCCCGCCCGAGCCGCACGCTACCGGCCAGCTTCGCCGCGCCCGCCATGATGCAGTCGGAGCCCACCTGGCAGTTGTGCGCCACGTGGCAGTGGTTGTCGATCTTCGTGCCGTCGCCGATCACCGTCTCGTCGAGCATAGCGCGGTCGACCGTGGTTAGCGCCCCGATCTCCACCCGGTCCCCGATGCGCACCGTCCCGACCTGGGGCAGCTTCACGTGCCGCCCCCCGCGCTGGATGAAGCCGAACCCCTCCGCCCCGATCACCGCGCCGTAGTGGAGCACGCAGTCCGCGCCGATGGTCACCCGGTCGTGGATCGAGACGTGCGCGTGGATCAGCGTGCGGGCGCCGATCCGGCAGCGCCGGCCGACGTAGGCGAGCGGGTAGATGACCGCCCCGTCGTCGATCTCGGCCTCCTCGCCGATGACGGCATAGTCCCCGACGGCCACGTCGCTGCCCAGGCGGGCCGACGGGGCGATGGACGCCCGCTCGCTGACGCCCTCGGGGCGGGGGAACCTGTCGGCCGCGAACGCCTCCAGCACCGCCGCCATGGCCGCCTCGGCGTCCTCGCAGACGATCTGCGCCCCCGCGTAGGCGTCCACTTCGACCGGGGTGATGAGGGCGCCGGCCTCGCACCCGCCGGCCCCGGCGGCGGCCTGCTCGGTGCGGATGAAGGCCAGGTCGCGCGGGCCGGCCTCCGCCGGCGTGGCCACCTCCTCCACGCTCGCCTCGGGGTCGCCGATCAGCCTGCCGCCGGTCATCTCGGCCAACTGCTGCGCTGAGTAACGGGCCATGGTCTCCTCGGGCGATGGGGGAGGGCGAGCCTTGAATCGGGCCGCCGAATCCGCAGAATATGCTACTGAGGCGCGAGCCGTCAGGCAAGAGGAGGCCCACTGTGGCGGAGCCGCAGGACGAGCGTTACATGCGCATGGCGCTGGAGGAGGCCCGCGCGGCGGCCGGGAAGGACGAGGTGCCGGTCGGCTGCGTGGTGGTGCGGGAAGATGAGGTGATCGGGCGGGGGCACAACCTGCGCGAGAGTGCCGCCGACCCGACCGCTCACGCCGAGATCGTCGCCCTGCGCCGGGCCGCCGAGGCCCTCGGGCGGTGGCACCTGGACGGGGCGACGCTCTACTGCACCGTCGAGCCCTGCTGCATGTGCGCCGGGGCGCTGGTCAACGCGCGGGTGGCGCGGCTCGTCTACGGCGTGGCCGACCCGAAGAGCGGCGCCTGCGGCTCGATCTTCGACGTGCCGCGCGAGCCGCGACTGAACCACCGGCTCGAGGTGAGGGCCGGCGTGCTGGAGCAGGAGGCGCTGGCGCTGCTGCGGCGCTTCTTCGCCTCCCGACGTTGAGCCCTGCCCCAGCCCCCTTCAGCGGAGGAGCCATGCAACAGGACGCCCCTGCGCCCGCCCGCGCGCCTCAGCCCCCGCCCCGCCACCGCCCGCTGTTGCCGGTGGTGGTCGGCTTCGCGCTCGGCATCGCGCTCGGCGCGGCGCTCTCGCCGCCCCTGTGGGCATGTTGGGCGCTGGCGGGGGCGTCGCTGGCCGGCGCGCTCTGGGCAGTGCGGCGGGGCCTGGAGCCGTGGGGGAACTGGGTGCTGGCCCTGATCCTGCTGGCGGCCTGCGGCGGGCTCTGGCACGAGGTGCGCCTTCGCCGCCCGGATGCGCGCCACCTGAGGAGCCTGCCGCTGCGGGGCGGGCAGATCTACAGGCTGCGCGGCGAGGTCGCCCGCGAGCCGCTCGTCCACGTGCGGCGGCACCCCTTCGGCGCAGGCGAGGGGGCGGGCGCGCGCTACTGGGGCATGCGGCTCGCCGTGCGTTCCATCGGCGCCGGCGGCTCGTGGCGGCCCGCCCGCGGCGGTGTGACCGTTTTCGGCGACGGCGATCCTCCGGCGCTCGGCGTCGGCGACCGCATCGAGCTGGTCGGCCGGCCCCGGCTCAACCGGCCTGCGACCAACCCGGGCGAGCGCGACCTGGCCCTGGCCTACGAGCGCGACGGCAGCTACGGGACGGTCAGGTTGACGTCCCCCGAGGCCCTGACCGTGCGGGAGCGGGCGGCCTGGCACTCCTCGCCCGGCGCGGCCGTAGGGCGGCTGCGCACGGCGATCCGCCGGCGGCTGGCGGCGGCGCTGGAGCGGCGCGAGGCGGGGCGGGAGTTCGGCCTGATCGCCGCCCTCTTGCTCGGGCAGCGGCACGCGCTGAGCGAGGAGCAGGAGGACCTGCTCAAGGAGTCCGGCACGCTGCACTTCCTGGCCATCAGCGGGCTGCACGTCGGCCTGTTCGCGCTGTCCCTGCACTACCTGCTGGCGCTGGCCGGGCTGCCGGTGCGGCTGCGGACGGCCTGCACGGTCGCGCTGCTGTGGGGCTACGTGCTGATGACGGGGATGCACGTCTCGGCGGTGCGGGCGGGCTGGATGCTCACGATCCTGCTGGCGGCGCCGGTGCTGGGCCGGCGGCGCGATTCGCTCTCGGCCCTGCTCGGGGCGGCGCTGGCCATCCTCGTGCTGGCGCCGGGGCAGCTCTTCGAGCCCGGTTTCCAGCTCACCTTTGTGGCCGTCTGGGCCATGATCTGCATCTACCTGCAACTGGCCGGCGTGCTCTGGCCGTGGGAGGACTTCCTGGCGCAGGTGCGCGACCCGGCCGAGCGGAGCCTCTGGGCCGACCTGTGGCGCCTGGGGCGCAGCTACCTGGCCCTCTCCTGCGTGGTCTGGGCCGCCACGGCGCCGATCCGCGCCTACCACTTCCACAGCCTCTGCTTCCTGGCGCCGCTTCTGAACCTGGTGATGTGGCCGCTGGTGATTTTCCTGCTGTTCGGGTCCATGCTGCTGGCGCTCGTGCTGCTGGTGGCCGCCCCGCTCGCCGGGCCGCTGGTGGGGTGGGTGGTCGTGATGAGCGAGGCCATCGGCGAGCTTCTGCGGCTGGCGTCCGGGGCGCCGGGGTTCGGCGTCTACATGCCGGCCCCGCCGGCCTGGTGGGTGGCGCTCTTCTACGCGGCGCTCGGGGTCTGGATCGTGCGGGACCGGCTGCCGGCGGGGCGGAGGGTAGTTGTCGGCGCCGCCGCCGCGCTGGCCGTCGGCCTGGTCGCCGGGGCCGTGGTGGCGCGCGTGGACCGGCCGTTCCGCCTGGTGGTGGCCGACGTGGGCTCCGGCCAGGCGGCCTTCGCCTGCGCGCCCGGGGGCCAGGTGGTGCTCTTCGACGCCGGCTCGCAGCACGTCGCGGGGCGTCGGGCCGTCGCGGACGCGCTCTGGCACTACGGGATCGACTCCGTCGACGCGGCGGTCGTCTCGGACCTGAGCAGCGACCACTGCGCCTTCCTGCCCTACCTGCACCGCCGGTTCGGCATCGCAGAGCTCGCCGTGCCGGCGGCGGTCCGCCTGACGCCCCTCGCCGCACGCGTGCGGGCCTGGGCGCGCCGGCAGGAGATGCCCGTCCAGCCGCTCAAGGAGGGCCTGGAGGTGCGCGGGGGAGGGCTCCGCTGCACGGTGCTCCATCCCGACGATCGCTTCGCCGCCGATCCCCACCTCGACCTGAACGACCGCTGCCTCGTGCTGCACTGCCGTTACGGGCCGGTCAGCTTCCTGCTGCCGGGCGACGTCCAGACCGCCGCCCTGCGCCGCCTCAGCGAGGACCACGGCGACCGGCTCCGCGCCGACGTGCTGCTGATGCCCCACCACGGCCACTGGCACGACGGGCTGGCGGAGTTCGTCGACCGCGTGCGCCCGGAGGCCGTCCTGGTCAGCGGGGGCGAAGAGGACCTGCACCCCGAGACGGCCGAGCTGCTGCGCAGCCGGGGCCTGGACCCTTGGGTTACGGGTCGCGAAGGGGCTATCATCCTGACCGTCCGCCCCGAGGGTGCGACCCTCCGGGGGCATCACTCCGGCCGGAGCGCCACGCTCGGCGCGGGTCCCACGCGGGGAGTGCAGCCATGAGGCGGCCGGAGCGCCACGCGATCCTGACCGACCGGCGCCTGCTGGCCGCTGTGGCCTTCGCGGCGGCGTTTCTCGCCTTCCCGGGCCCGTTGGCCGCCTACGACGTCTGGTGGCACCTGCGCGCCGGCCGGCTGATCGTGGCCACGGGCAGCGTGCCGCAGGCCGATCCCTTCTCCTTCACCGCCTACGGGCGGCCCTGGACGTACCACTCGTGGCTGGCGGGCCTGGTCCTGACCGGCGCCCACGCGCTGGGCGGCGCGGCGGGGCTGATCGTGCTGCGCGCGCTGCTGATCGCGGCGGCGCTGTTCGGCGCGTGGCGGCTGGCGCGCGGGCGGGGGGTCGGCGTCGGGCCGGCGCTGGTGCTGGTGCTCGCCGCCTGCCTCCAGCTCAAGACGCGCGCGCTGGCGCGCCCCTATCTCTTCTCGTTCGTGCTCTTTGTCGTCTTCGCCGCCGTCCTCCAGGCGGCCTTCGCCCGGCCGGTGAGCTGGGTGGCGGCGTCCCTCCGGCTGGGGCGGCGCAGGGGCGAGGGCCTGCACTTGCCCTGGGAGGGCGCCGAGGCGCTCCCGTGGCTGGCGGTCGAGGACGCCTACCTGTGGGGAGTGGGCGGGCGGCTGCTGGCGCTTCCGCTGCTCACGGTGCTCTGGGCCAACCTGCACGCCGGCTTCATCAGCGGCCTGCTGGTGATCGGGGCGTACGGGGCGGGGGAGGCGGCGCGGCTCTGCGCGGTGGGGGGGCCGGCGGCCTCTCCGCGCGCCCTGCTGAAGGGCAGGGAAGGGGCGCGGCTGCGGGCCATGCTCGTCGCGGGCGTGCTGTGCCTGGCCGGTTCGGTCGTCACGCCGGCCGGCCCCGGCACGCTGCTCTACCCCTTCCGGCTGCTGCGGGAGGTGACGCTGGTCAGGCGCGTGCAGGAGTGGCAGCCGATGCCGCTTTCGGCCGAGCTCGGCGTCTTCTGGGCAATGCTCGTCTTCGGGGCGCTGGTGATATTGCGGTCGGCCTGGCTCTGCGCGCGGGGCGGGCGGCTGCGCGAGCAGGCGGGGCAGGTGGTGACCGACGCCCTGCTGATGGGCGGCTTCGCGGTGCTCGCCCTCCAGGCGGTGCGCCACATGGCGTGGCTGCTGCTGCTTGCGCCGTCGGTGCTCGGCTGGCACCTGCAAGTCCACCGCCGGCTGGACGCGGAGGAGGTGACGAGCGAGCCGTCGGCCCGGCCCGTCTACGCCGTCGCCGTCTACGTGCTCGCCTTCGCGGTCGGGCTCTGGCCCTACCTGACCGGCGGGCCGCCGGCGCTGGTGGTGATGGAAGACCGGTTCCCCGAGGGCGCGTGCGAGTTCATCGAGCGGGAGGGGCTGGAGGGCCGGCTCTACAACTCCTACGAGTGGGGCGGCTACCTGATCTGGCGGGGGCTGCCGGTCTTCGTCGACGGCCGCTGCCTGGTCTACGGCGATGAGATCATCGGGCAGGCCATCGCCGTGGAGGACGGCGAGGAGGGCTGGCGGGAGGTGCTGGCGCGATGGGACGTGCGGATGCTGGTGCTGCGCTACCGAAAGGGCGACGTCACGCACCTGTTCGCGGAAGGCCGCTGGCGGCCCGTCTACTGGGACGACGCGGCGCTGGTCGCGCTGCGCGAGGACGTGCTGGCCGCCCGGGCCGACCTGCCCGAGCTCGGCGCCTCGAACCCCGTCTACCGCGACGAGCTCTGGGAGCGTTCTTCGCCGTCGGACGTGCTGCGCGAGCTGGAGGTGGTGCTGACGAGGGACCCGACCTGCTGGACGGCGCTGGCGATGCGGGCGAGGGCGCTGGCGCGCCTGGCGGCGCAGGAGCCGCAGCGCCGCGAGGAGCTGCTGGGCCGGGCGGCGGGGGCCGCCCGCGAGGCCGTGCGCATCCAGCCCGACCATCCCGAGCCGCAGCAGGCGCTAAAGGAGGTCACGGCCGGAGGGCCGCCCGGACCTCGCCGGCCATGAAGAATGAGCCGGTCGCGCAGACGATCTCGTCCGGGGCGGCTTCGGCCAGCGCCTCCTGGACGGCCTCGGCCGGGTCGTCGACCGCCGGCACCGGCGCGGGCCAGCCGAGCTCCTCCGCGCGCCGGGCCAGCTCCCCGGCCGGCAGGGCGCGCGGCAGGTGCGCCTGGCTGGCCGTGAGGGAGGCGCACCGCCCCCGCAGCGCCCCGAGCATGGCCGCCACGTTCTTGTCCGCGCTGCACCCGAAGACCACGTGCAGCGCCCGCCCGGGCAGGTGCAGCTCCAGCGCGTCCAGCAGGGCGCGGACCGACTCGACCGTGTGCGCCACGTCCAGGACGAAGGTCGGGTCGCGCCGGAGCACCTCGATGCGCGCCGGCATGGTGAAGCCGGCGAGCGAAGCGGCCACCCGCGCCGGGTCCCGCTCCAGGCCCGCGTGGACGGCGGCCATCTCGACGGCGCCGAGGGCGGCGGCCAGGTTGTCGAGCTGGTGGGCGCCGATCAGCGGCGTGGTCAGGCCGTCGTAGCTCTGCCCCGGCGTGCGCAGGGCGAAACGCCAGCCGACCGGGCCGTCGCTGCCGGGCGGGGCGCAGAGCGGCTCGCGCCGGCTGACGGCCACCTCGCCCCCTACCTCATAGCAGGGGCAGCCGCGCTGCCGGGCCGCCCGCCGCAGCACCTCCAGCGCCTCCGGGTAGGGCTGCCGGCCGATCACCAGCGGCACGCCGTCCTTGATGATGCCGGCCTTCTCGCCGGCGATGGCGGCCGGGCTCTCGCCGAGCTTGTCGGTATGGTCCAGGGCGATCGCCGTCACCACGCAGACGGCGGGGCAGACGACGTTGGTCGAGTCGAGCCGCCCGCCGAGTCCGACCTCGACGGCGGCCCAGTCGACCCCGCGGCGTGCGAAGTGCTCGAAGGCGAGCGCCGTCATCATCTCGAAGTAGGTCGGCGCCTTGTGCTCGCCGGCGCCGCCGGCGCGGCGGCGCTCCGCGACGTAGGGCTGCATGCGGCGCACGATGCGCAGGAACTCCTCCTCGCCGATCGGCTCGCCGTCCACGCAGGCCCGCTCGCGGGCCGTGACCAGGTGGGGCGAGGTGAGCAGCCCGGCGCGCTGGCCGGTGGCGCTGAGCGCGTGGGCGACGGCGCCGGCCGTGCTGCCCTTGCCCTTGGTGCCGGCCACGTGGATGATGCGGCAGCGACGGTGCGGGTCGCCGAGCTCGGCCAGGAGCCGCTCCATGCGGCTCAGCTTGAACCAGCGGGTGTTGTAGCTCCAGGTGCGGGTGCGCTCGTAGTTGAGGGCGCTCTCCAGGAAGGCGAGCGCCTCCTCGTAGCTGCTGAGCGGCCGTGACGGTGCCTGGAAGCGATCCATGGGGACTCCGGCGATTGATCGTCGCGGCAGGCGGCGGTAGACTCCGGTCCGGCCGGCGGGGGCGAGCGGCTAATGTCCCACGGGGCCGGCCGCAAGTCAAGCGATGGAAGGAGGGCCGGCCGTGCCCATCGTCTGCGACCCCGTCCAGACGCGCCGCCTGCTGGAGCTGCTGCGGGAGCGGCGCGTCGCCCTGCCGGCGTTCTGCACGGAGAACTCGTGGACGAGCGAGGCCGTGCTCAGGGCGGCGGTCGAGGCCGGGCGGCGCCACGGCCTGCCCGAGCCGCCCGTGGCCGTCGGCTTCACCGCCTCCTACCCGGGGCGCAGCAACCTGGGCAACTACACCGCCTGCGGCGACCTGCGCGTCGGCTTCCGCGCGGCCATGGCCGACCTGCGCGCGCTCTGCGCCCTCGGCGGGCCGTACGGGCGCTGCCGGGTGCTGCCCCACCTGGACCACGGCCAGCCCGGTGGCGACCGCTGGCTGCTGGAGGAGCACGTCGACCAGTTCGCCATCGTGATGTTCGACGCCGGCGCGCTGGCCATGGAGGAGAACGCGCGGCGCACGGCCGACTACGTGCGGCGCTTCGGCGAGCGGGTGGTGATCGAGGGCGCCGTGGCCGAGCTGAAGGAGGCCGGCGCGGCCGAGCAGGTCGCGCTGACCACGCCGCAGCAGGCCGAGCGTTTCCTGGAAGAGACCGGCTGCGACCTGATCGTGCCGAACGTGGGCACCGAGCACCGGGCGGCCGAGGAGGGCCGGATCAGCTACCACGGCGAGCGGGCGCGCCGGATCGCCGCCGCCGTCGGGCCGCGCCTGGTGCTGCACGGCACCAGCTCGATGGGCCGCGACGACCTGGCCGCCGTGCCGGGCGACGGGTTCGTGAAGGTGAACGTCTGGACGGCGATCGAGCGGACCGGCGGCGCCTGGCTCGCCGAGCGCGTCCTGCGCGGCGCCGGCCGCATGATGGAGCGGGGGCGGCTGGAGGGGCTGGCGCGCGGGGGCCTGGCCGGCGAGGCGGCGCTCGAAGGGGCCGGCCCGCACCTGGACCACTTCGCCCTCGGGCCGATCCGGCGGGGCTGGGTGGCGGAAGTGGCGAAGATGCTGGCCGACTACTTCGACGCGTTCGGCTACGAGCGGCTGAGTGGGGGCTGAGCGCGCCCGTTCAGGCGGCGCGGCGGGCCGGGGGCTCGTCGGCCTCGGAGCGGGAACCGGTGCGCGGGGGGCTCCGGCGAGCGCCGCCCCGCCCGAAGACCACCTCCCCCAGGCGCACTGCCACGCCCACGGCCAGCGCCGCGAACATGCCGTAGACCATCATCACGAACGCGATGCCCGCCGACTCGATCAGGAACTCGTCCGCCGCGCTGAACCAGCCGGGCGAGGCGGCCATCACGCCGGCGCGCCGCACGGCGATGGTCGAGAGCAGGGCGAGCGCCACCGAGACCAGGGCCGCCCCGACGATGGCCTCCCGCACCCGCTCCAGCGGGGAGGACGCCCCGAGGGCGAAGCTGAAGACAAGCGCCGAGAGCACCCAGAGCCGCGGGTTGCCCCAGTCGGCGTCGATGCCCTCCCGCACGACGCCGGAAAGCAGCATCCACGTGCCCACGAAGAAGCCCTTCAGCCCGCCGCCGTCGAGCGAGGCGAGGGCCGGGGGCGCGCAGCTCAGGCCGATCGGGCTGCCGAACATGCCGTTGAGGGCCATCAGCGCGACCGCGCCGCCGAAAAGCGGCGCCAGCGGCGCCAGCGCCTTGCCCACGCTCGCCACGCCGTCCGCGCGGAAGTCGATGTCCCGCGAGGAGAGCTCGTACATGCTGACCCGCGTGACCGTCCCGCCGCAGACCAGCGCCGTGACGGTCATGGTGAGCTTGCGCACCACCATGCCGGGCGCGGCGAGCACCTGGACGGACCGGTGCACGAGCGCGCCGGCCATCACGTAGTGCATCATCCCGCCGAGGATCAGGCAGAGCGTGATCCAGATGAACAGGGCGGCGTATTGCATTCGACCTGCCTCCGCTGGGTGCGCGTTGGCGTAGCGCTCCCTGCCCGTTAATTGTCGGGGAACCGGGCGGGCCAACGCAACGCATGGCCGCTTCGAACGGCCTGAGGGGCCTGCAAAGGCGTTGTGGGCGTGTTCTGGAGCCGCGAAAACGCCCGCAGACCGGGGCCGAATCCCGCGCCGGCGCACGGCGCCGCTGCGCCCCGCTCTGCCGTGGCCGGGGCAGGTCCCCTCGGCCCCTACGCCGGCGTGGACCGGTCCCTGTCCAGCTCGGCGTAGAGGACCGTCTGGTCGCGGCCGCGACGCTTGGCCTCGTACATGGCCAGGTCGGCGTGGCGAAGCAGGTCGCCGGCGGAGTCGTCCGGCTTCCAGAAGGCGACGCCGACGCTGATGGTGGGGACGGGTTCGGGCAGGGCCCCCACGGCCTCACGGAGCTTCTCGGCGACGTCATGGGCGCCGTGGCCGTAGGTGTCGGGCAGCACCACGCAGAACTCCTCGCCGCCGTAGCGCCCGACAAAGTCGCTGCCCCGCACGGTGGCGCGCAGGGCCTGGGCGACCTGCTTGAGCACCTCGTCGCCGACCTGGTGGCCGTGGCGGTCGTTGACGAGCTTGAAGTGGTCCAGGTCGACCATGAGCGCGGCGAACAGGTGACCGGTGCGTTCGGAGCGGGCGACCTCCTCCTCGAGGCGCTGGATCAGGTAGCGGCGGTTCGCCAGGCCGCTCAGCTCGTCGGTGATGCTCAGCTCGGCGAGCTTGCGCACCATCGCCGCCCGCTCGCGCTCCAGCGCGTGGCGCTCCAGCGCGTGGCGGATGGTGCGGTCCAGCAGGTCGCAGTTGAGGGAGTCCTTGACCAGGTAGTCGTAGGCGCCGGACTTCATCGCCTCGACGGCCTTCAGCTCGTTGCCGGAGCCGGTCACGACGATGACGGGCACGTCCACGCCGTCCTCGCTCAGCCGGCGCAGCAGGTCCATGCCGCTGCTGGCCCCGCCCAGGTTCAGGTCCAAAAAGATCAGCGCGTAGTCGTCCTCGCGCAGCCTGGCCCACGCCTCCTCTGCTTCCTTGGCGTGCTCGATGTGGGCATGGTAGTTGGCGAGCTGGTCCATGTGGCGCATGAAGATGAAGGCATCCTCGTCATCGTCCTCGACCAGCAGCACGTGGAGCTCCTGGGCGTCGCTCACCGTTGCCCTCCCTCGCCGTTGCGGGGTATCTCCGCCACGCAGAGCCAGTAGCGGCCGATGGTGACCACGGCCTCCAGGAACTTGCCGTACTGGACCGGCTTGGTGATGTAGGTGTTCGCCCCGAGCTCGTAGCAGCCGAGCACGTCGGCCTCGTCGGCCGAGGTGGTGAGGACGACGACGGGGATCCGCTTCAGTTCCGCGTCGGCCTTCAGCGTGCGCAGCACCTCGCGCCCGTCCAGGCGCGGCAGGTTCAGGTCGAGCAGGATCAGGCCCGGCCGGGGCGCCGGCGCCCTGGCGTGGGGCCCCTGGCGGCGCAGGAACGCGAGCGCCTCCTCGCCGTCGTGCACCACGTGGAGGGCGTTGAGCACGCGTCCGCGCTCGAAGGCGCGGCGGGTGATCTCGACGTCCTCGGGGTCGTCCTCGACCAGCAGGATCGGCGTCGGCCTCACGGCGTCACTCCTCGCCATGGGCGGCCTCCGCGTCGCGTGGGGCGAGGGGCAAGGTGAAGTGGAACGTGGAGCCTTCGCCCGGCTCGGACTCGGCCCAGATGCGCCCGCCGTGGCGGCGCACGATCTTCTGGCAGAGCGCCAGCCCCACCCCGTCGCCGACGTAGTCCTCGCGGGGGTGGAGCTGGCGGAACAGCCCGAAGATCCGCTCCAGGAACCGCTCCTCGATGCCGATCCCGTTGTCGCTGACCCGAAAGTGGGCGAAGGCGTCCTCGGCGGCGGCCTGGACGCTCACGCGGGGCTCGCGTTCGGGCGCGCGGAACTTGGCGGCGTTGCTCAACAGGTTCTGCAAGACCTGGCCGAGCTGGAGCGGATCGGCCATCACCCGGGGCAGCTCCCCGCCGAGCGTGACCTGGAGGCCGACTTCCCGGCAGGTCGGGCCGAGCATCTCGACCACGTCCTCCAGCACGTCGGCGGGGTCGGTCGGTTCGGGCTCGCCGCCGCGCGTGCCCACGCGGGAAAGGGCCAGCAGGTGCTGGATGAGCCGTTTCATCCGCGCGGTGGCCCGCTGCACGTGGCGCAGGTGCTCGCGGCCTTCGGGCGGTAGCTGCTCGCCGCAGTCCTCCACCAGGAACTGGCCGAAGGCATGGATCTTGCGCAGCGGCTCCTGCAGGTCGTGCGAGACGGTGTAGGTGAACTCTTGCAGGTCGCGGTTCGAGCGCTCCAGCTCGGCGTTGAGCTCCTCCAGCCGGTCGGCGTAGCTGCGGAGCTGGTCCTGGGCCTGCTTGCGCTCGGTGATGTCCCGCACGTACTCGATCACGCCGGTCAGCTCGCCGGTGCTGGGCTCCACCAGGGGGAAGCTGTAGAGGTCGAACCAGCCCTCCACCTTGCCTTCGGGGCCGGTCAGCGGCACCACCTCGTAGCCGGTCTGCCCGGTGGCCAGCGCGCGGAGGCTGGGGCAGTTCTCGCACGGCCCGGAACGCCCGTGGTAGGCATCGTAGCACTTCTTGCCGGCCAGCGGCATCTTGTGGGCGTACCACTTCTCCATGGTCGGGTTCACGCGCACGATCCGCATCTCGGTGTCGAGCACGCTGATGCCGTCCTGGATGCTGGCGAAGACGCCGGCCAGGAAGCGCTCGTTCCGGCGCAGGGCCTCCTCGGCGCGCCTCTGCTCGGTGATGTCGCGATCGACGCCGAAGAGGCGGTGCCTGCCCTCCTCCTCGACGCAGACGGCCACCCACTCGTAGAGGTTGTCTTTGCCGTCCGGACGCTTCCAGGACGAGACGCCCCGGCAGGGCAGGCCCCTGCGCAGCCTTTCGGCCACTTCGCGCCCCTCCGCCTCCGAGGTGCCGAAGGCGATCAGCTCGTTCAGGTCAGGCGCGGTCTCGAGCTCTTCCCGGCTGTAGCCGGACATCTCGACGTAACGGTCGTTGCAGAAGACCAGGCGGCGCACGTTGGTCTCGGGGTCCCACTCGCAGACGTTGACGCCGTCGAAGGCCGTCTCGGCCAGCAGTCGGAAGCGCTGCTCGCTCTCGCGCAGGGCCTGCTCGGCCTGCTTGCGCTCGGTGATGTCCCGCACCGTGGCGGAGATAGCCCGCACCTCGCCCTCGCCGTCCAGGATGGGGGACATGGTCAGCGCCACGTGGATGCAGCGGCCGTCTTTGCGCACGTGCACGGCCTCGCGGCCTCGCACCGGGCGGCCGTCGGCCGCCAGGGCGATGGCCTGGGCCAGGCCGCCCCGTCCGTCCTCGCACTCCAGCAGGTGGGCCGCGCGCCCGTTGACCTCAACCGCCCCGTAGCCGTAGAGGCGCTCAGCGGCGGGGTTCCAGGTGAATATGGCGCCGTCCAGCCCGAGCCCGATGATGGCCTCGTCGCTCCACTGGACCAGGGCGGCCCAGTGCGCGTAGCGGTCCTCTACCTCGGCGCTGACCTCGCCGCCCGATCCGATGCCGGCCAGCCCCGCGCTGTCGAGCAGGATGCGGAAGCGCTCTTCGTTCTGTTGCAGCGCCCGGCTGGCCTGGCGCAGGGCCGTCACGTCGCGGTCGAGCCCGAGGAAGTAGATCCGCCCGGCGCGCCAGATCGGCACACTGCGCCATTCGTAGTGGTTCTCGGCCCCGTCCGGGCGCCGCCACGAGGCCGCCCCACGCAGCGTGCGGCCCAGCGCGACCGCGCTGTAGAAATCCATCCCGTCCGGCATCCCGACATCTTCGGTGATGGCCAGCTCGTCCAGGTTCTCGGCCGCCGCCAGCTCCTCGCGGCTGCGGCCGGACATCTGCACGTAACGCTCGTTGCAGAACAGCAGGCGACGGGCGGCCCGCGCCGGGTCGTACTCGCTGATGCTGAGCCCGTCGAAGGCGCCCTCCAGCAGCGCCTCCATGCCCTCGGGGGCGCTCACGAGGTCACGGGGGTCCAGGGCGCAACAGGCGTTGGGCGGCTCTGCCGTCAGCTTCCGCACCAGGTCCGCCAGTTCGTCCAGGTCCCCCACCGGCAGGCACGCGCAGCGGCCGGCCGTCTCGTGCGCCTTCAGCAGGCTGCACGCCTCGGCGGCGCCGACGAAGACGACCGGGCTCGAAGGGAACATCACGGCGGCGAAGGACACAAGATCCGCGAGGCCGGACGGGGTCCCGTCCGGGCAGACGAGGACGAGGTCCGGCTGCTCGCCGTGGCGCGCCCGCCGGCGGACCTCGCTGTGGCAGTCGCCACGCAGCCGGACGTGGTCGAAGGCGGCGTCGAGCCCGGCCCGGAGCAGCACCTCCTCGGCGTCGGCGCGGGCCCCCGGCTCGTCACCCAGGCTGAGGATGCGCAGTGCAGTAGCCATCATGGGTCCCTGCTGAAACTGCCCGCCCCTGGCTGCCCAATCGCAGACTTAGCCACCCGCCTGCTTTGCTGCAATAATCGTTCCCAAGTCTGGCTGTCGCCCTTTGCGAACGCAGCGGGGGCCGAGCCGCCGCGTTCAGCGGTTGACAGGGGGATCGGCGAGAGCTTAGGATTCAATCGCGCGCCGAGCGCACGGACGCCCGCTCGCGGCCGCCGACCGGCCGGGGGGCGCCCGCGCCGGGCCACAGGAGGGAGGAGCCGCACATGGCCGCCGTAGGCACAGCGGGTTGGGCGTTGATCTTCGGAATCGCCGGGATCGTCCTGGTCGGGCTGATCGTCGCCATCCGGGGGCGCAAACGTGGGGAAGCCGGGGGCGCCGAGGGCGAGGGGGCCACCGGGCTGAGCGAGGCCGAGACGGTGGATGCGCCGTCCCCCGAGCAGGAAGAGGACTGAGGCTCGCCCCCGCCCCACGCAGCATGGCCGCGCAGACGCCGGCAGGGCCGGCGCAGGCGGGGCGCGTCCGCCCCTCTGCGGGGCGCCGTCAGTGCCCCCTGCCGACCTTCATCCCCGGCCGCGCCGCTCCATTCGCCCCGTGCCCTGCGCCTCTGGTGGACACCGTCGGCGGCGGCGCCTATAATGGCGGGCTGCTTCCGCTGCGGGGGACGCCATGAAAGAGATCGAGATCACGCGGGCGATCATCCAGACCTACACCGAGCGCTTCCTCGATGCGCTCCAGAGCGACGTGCTGGTCGTCGGCGCCGGACCGGCAGGCCTGGCGGCGGCCTACTACCTGGCCCGCGCGGGCCTGAAGAGCGCCGTGCTGGAGAAGCGCCTCTCCACCGGGGGCGGCATCTGGGGCGGCGGCACCGGGCACAACATCATCGTCGTGGAGCAGACCGAGATTCTGGACGAGCTCGGCGTCCGGTGGGAGGAGCGCGACGGGCTCTACACGGCCGGGGCGGTGCAGCTTTCCGCCGCGCTCACCTACCAGGCCGAACGCGCCGGCGCCTGCATCTTCAACCTGACCCAGGTCGAGGACATCGTCGTCAAGCAAGGCGCCGTGCGGGGCGTGGTCGTCAACGCGACCGCCATCCTGACGGCCCAGCTCCACGTGGACCCCGTCTGCATGGCCGCCCGCGCCGTGGTGGACGCCACGGGCCACGCGGCCGAGCTGGTGCGGATGCTCAGGGCCAAGCGGCCCGAGTTCCTGCCCGGCGGCGTCGGGGAAGGTTTCATGGACGTCGAGCCGGCCGAGCGGGGCGTGGTCGAGAAGGCCGGCGCGGTGCACCCGGGCCTCTACCTGGCCGGCATGTCCGTCTGCACCGCCTACCGGCTGCCGCGGATGGGCCCGATCTTCGGCGGCATGCTGAACTCGGGGCGCCGCGTCGCCGAGCTGATCGCCGAAGACCTGTCCGGCTCCTGAAGCCGCCCGGCACGAGCAACGAACAACGAACAACGAGCCGTCACCGACCATCATGCGCTGGTTCCTGCGATCCAAGATCCACAACGCCACCGTCACCGACGCCCAGGTCGAGTACGTCGGCAGCATCACGCTCGACGCCGACCTCGTCGAGCGCGCCGGCCTGATGGCGGGGGAGAAGGTGCTGGTGGCCGACGTGACCAACGGGGCCCGCCTGCAGACCTACGTCATCCTCGCCGAGCCGGGCTCGGGCGTGGCCTGCATCAACGGCGCCGCCGCCCACCTGGTCCACAAGGGCGACCGCGTGATCGTGATGGGCTTCGAGCTGAGCGACGGGCCGGTCGAGGCCCGCAAGGTCCTGGTCGACGAGCGCAACCGCTTCGTGCGCTATCTGTAGCCGGGGGGATGGGGCAGTGGGCGCCGAGGATCCGGGCGAGAGGTTCCTGCGCATCCGCGAGGCGCTGCCGCCGCAGATCAAGCTGATCGTCGCCGCCAAGGGCCGCCGCACCGAAGAGGTGGCGCGCCTCATCGAGGCCGGGGCGGTGGCCGTCGGCCACAACTACGTGCAGGAGGCCGAGCGCATGCAGGCCGAACTGGGCGCGCTGGCCGACTCCGTCGAGTGGCACATGATCGGCCACCTCCAGCGCAACAAGGCCCGGCTCGCGCTCGCCCTCTTCGAGGTGATCCAGACCCTCGACTCGCCCCGCCTGGCCCGCGCCATCGACCGGCGGGCCGAGGAGCCCGTGCCCGTGCTCATCGAGGTCAACGTGGCGGGCGAGGAGTCCAAGTACGGCGTGCCGCCGCAAGGCGTGCGAGCCCTCCTCGAGGCCGTCGCGGGCATGGAACTCGTGCAGGTGGAGGGCCTGATGACCATGGAGCCCTACCTGGAGGACGCCGAGCGCGCCCGCCCTTACTTCCGCCGCATGCGCGAGCTGCTGGAGGAGCTGAAGGGCTTCGAGGCGCCCAACGTGCGGATGCGCGAACTCTCGATGGGCATGACGCACTCCTACGCCGTCGCCGCCGAGGAGGGGGCGACGATGGTGCGGATCGGCACGGCCATCTTCGGGCCGCGCTGAGCGCGACAACGGCCCCGAACACGAGCACAACGGACGTGAGCGGCGGGCGACGTCCTTCAAGGCGAGCTGCCGCTGGCGCCCGTGCCTGCTTGTGCGCTAAGATGGAATCTCCTCTGTCGCGGCGCTGCCCATGCACCCATACCTGATCCAGTGGGACCTGCCCGGGGGGCTCGGCACCTTCCGGCTGCCCTCGTACGGGACGATGATCGCCCTGGGGTTCCTCGTCTGCCTCTACCTGCTCCAGCGGCGGGCGCGGCGCACGGGGCTCGATCCGCTGGCGCTCTTCGACGCCGTCGTCTGGGCGCTGATGGGCGGGCTGGTCGGCGCGCGGCTCTTCTACGTGCTGCACCACTGGCACCAGTTCGCGCCCGATCCCCTGCGCGTGTTCGCCTTGTGGCACGGCGGGCTCACCTTCTACGGCGGCGTCATCGGCGGGGCGCTCGGCCTGCTCGTTCAACTGCGCCGCAAGGGGCTGCCCCTGCGGCCGACGCTCGACGTCTGCGCCAGCCTCCTGCCGCTGGGCCACGCCTTCGGGCGCGTCGGCTGCTTCCTGAACGGGTGCTGCTACGGCGAGGTGACCGACTGCTGGGTCGGCGTGCGCTTCCCCAGGATCGTCGACGGCGCCGGCGAGATCGTCGGCAGCCTGGCCTACCTGGACCACCTGCGCCGGGGCCTTGTCACGGCGAGCCAGGAGCGCTCCCTGCCCGTCCATCCGACCCAGCTCTACGAGGTGGCGCTGGAGCTGGCCATCTTCGCGCTGCTGGGCTACTGGCTGACGCGGCGGCGCAGGGCGGGGGACGTGGCCTGGGCCTACCCGGTGCTCTACGGGGCCGGGCGGTTCGTCTACGAGTTCTTCCGTGGCGACACCGAGCCGATCCCGGCGCTGGGCGGGCTGACGCTCTTCCAGGTCGTCTCGATCGGGCTGGTGGCCTTCGGCGTGGCCATGCTCGCGCGCAGCCGGACGCTGCCGCCCGAGCCGGTGGCCGAGCCCTATGAGGCGAGCGAGCAGTAGGGGGAGGCCCGTTGCTCGTCGTTCGTTGCTCGCGAGGCGCCCTTGCGGCGCCGCCTTTGCGTCGGGCTACGCGCCCTCCGCGTTCCATCTCTGCGTCAGGCGGCGGGCCAGCTTGCGGGCCTCCTGGGGCGTGGTGACATCGCCTTCGAGCTGGGCGTCGCGGACCTTCTCCAGCACCCGGCCGAAGAGCGGCCCCGGCTCGTAGCCCATCTCGATCAGGTCCTCGCCGGTGACCAGGCGGGGCGGCTCGGCCTCCTCGGGCGTCATGCTGCGGTAGCGCTGCATCACGTAGTGGTAGTTCTCCAGGTTGCCCCAGCTGGCCAGCGCGTCGGCGCGGTGCAGCTCGGCGAGCTGCTCGAAGCCCGGCTCGGCGAAGAGCCGCTTCAGCGTGCTCACCTTCATCCGCAGGGCGTCCTTGAAGTACATGTGCCGGCTGACGAGCCAGGCGATCCGCTCGGTCTCCTGGCGCGAGAGGCGCAGCCGCCGGCAGACGCGGCGGGTGATGTCGCGCCCGATCCGCGAGTGCTCGGGGAAGTGCTTCGCGCCGGCCGCCCGGCTCGCCTCGGGCTTGCCCACGTCGTGGAGCAGCGCCGCCATCGCCAGCTCGAAGCCCGGACAGGGGCCGAGCTTCTCCACCGTCAGCAGCGTGTGCACGAAGACGTCGCCCTCGGGGTGATAGTTCTCCGGCTGCTCGCAGCCGCGCGCCTCCGCCAGCTCGGGGAAGATGACGGTGAGCATCCCGAGCTCGTCCATCAGCCGCAGCGCGCCGGCCGGGTCGGGGCCGGTCAGGACGATGCGCAGCTCCTCCTGGAGCCGCTCGGCGCTGACCTCGACGACGAGGTCGGCGAGCCCCTCGACGGCGTGGCGGGTGTGCTGCTCGATCGCGAAGCCGAACCGCGCGGCGAACCGCACGGCGCGCAGCAGGCGCAGGTGGTCCTCGCCGAACCGCGCAAAGGGGTCGCCGATGGCGCGGACGATGCCCGCCTCCAGGTCGTCCTTGCCCCCGACGAAGTCGAGCAGCCGGTCCTCCAGCGGGTCCCAGAACATGCCGTTGATGGTGAAGTCGCGCCGGCGTGCGTCGCGCTCGGCGTCGGTGAAGGTGACGCTGTCGGGGTGGCGGCCGTCGGAGTAGCCGCTTTCGGCGCGGAAGGTAGCCACCTCGTAGGGCCGCCCGTCGCGCACGACGAGGCAGACGCCGAACTGCCTGCCGACCGGGCGCGTCTGGTCGAACAGCTCCTCGACCCGCTCGGGGCGGGCGTCGGTGGCCACGTCGTAGTCCTGGGGCTCTTCGCCGCGCAGCAGGTCGCGCACGCAGCCGCCGGCGAGCAGCGCGCGGTGGCCGGCCTCCCGCAGTCGGCGCACGATGCGCTCGGCGCCCGCGTAGGCCTGGTCGGCCGGCTTCTGTATGCAGGTGGTCATGGAAAGGCGATTATACGCGCCGGGCCGGTCGGCCGCCAGACGGGCCGTTTGCGGGCGCGCTCGGCGGGGGCGTATAATCGCCGGTCTCTGCCTCCCCGAGGGGGCCCGTCCCCATGGACCACGCCGCCCGCATGGCGGAGTTCCGCCGCCGCCTCGCCGAGGCCGGCCTCGATGCCTACTGGCTGGTCGAGCCGGCCAACGTGCGCTACCTCTGCGGCTTCACCGGCGAGGACAGCACTCTGGTGGTGACGGCCGACCACGCCGCCCTGATCAGCGACTCGCGCTACGCCGAGCAGGCGGAGCTGGAGGCCGAGGCCGACGAGGTGATCAGCCGGAAGCAGCCGATGGCCGAGGAGGCCGGGGCGCTGTTGAAGGCCCACGCGGCCGGGCGGGTCGGCGTCAGCGGGCGGCACGTGAGGCAGGCGGACTTCACGGCCCTCGGCGAGGCGGCCGCGCCGGTCGAGCTGACGGCGCGCAAGCACGGCATCGCCGAGCAGATGCGCGTCTGCAAGGACGCCGGCGAGGTGGAGGCGATCCGCGCCTCGCTGCGGCTGGCGCAGGAGACGTTCGAGGAGGTGCTGCCCCTGGTGGAGCCGGGCCGGGCCGAGCGCTGGCTGGCCGCGCGGCTGGAGTTCGAGCTGCGGGCGCGGGGGGCGGACGGCGCTTCCTTCCCCACCATCTGCGCGGTCGATGCCCACGCCAGCATGCCGCACGCCACCTCCGGGGGGGCGGTGGTGGGGCAGCGGAGCGCGGTGCTGTTCGACTGGGGAGCGCGCCTGGCCGGCTACTGCTCCGACTTGACACGTGTGGTGTGCGTGGATACAATCCCCGAGGAGATCGAGGCCGTGGCGGACGTCGTTCTGAGGGCTCAGGAGGCCGTTTTCTGGCTTCTCAAGCCCGGCAGCACCTGCGGCGACGTCGACGCGGCCGGCCGGGCCGTCATCGAGCAGGCCGGCTACGCAGAGGAGTTCGGACACGGGATCGGCCACGGCGTGGGGCTGAGCGTGCACGAGGCCCCGCGGATCGGTCCGGCGGGCGAGACCGTCCTGAAGCCGGGCATGGTGGTGACCGTCGAGCCGGGCGTCTACCTGCCCGGCCGGCTCGGCGTGCGGATCGAGGAGATGGCTTTGATCACCCCGCACGGTCACGAGGTGCTCACGACGCTGCCGCAGCGGCCGCGGGCCTTGCGGGGCGGGTGAGGTGGGGGGCGCGTCGCCTGCATCGCGGCGCCGGGCGGCGCCGCCTTCCGGACCTGAACCGAGAACCGACACAGGGGACTCCATACATGGACGCCGTGGAGAGGGTTCGCCAGTTGCTGGAGATCATGGCGGATCACGAGCTGGCCGAGCTCGAAGTGGAGGAGCCCGACCTGCGCGTGCGGATCCTGAAGCACGTGCCGCCCCAGTACCTGCCGCCCGGGCTGAACCTGGCCCAGCTCCACCACGCCGGCGCCCAGCAGCAGCCCCTGCAACTGCCCGCCGAGTCCGAGCCCAGGGCCGCCGAGGGCGCCGTCGACGAGAAGCTCCTCGAGATCGCCTCCCCCATGGTCGGCACCTTTTACCGCTCGCCCCGCTCCGGCGCCGACCCCTACGTGAGCATCGGCACCGAGGTGGAGCCCGATACGGTGATCTGCATCATCGAGGCGATGAAGGTCATGAACGAGATCAGGGCCGAGGTGGCCGGCACCCTCGTGGAGATCCTGGTGCAGGACACCGAGCCGGTGGAGTTCGGGCAGGTGCTCTTCCTGGTCGAGCCCGCCGAGGATTAGGCGCCGGGCGCGGCACGCCGGCCACCCCCTGACGGGACGGACCGAGGCATGTTCACCAGAGTGCTCGTGGCCAACCGCGGCGAGATCGCCCTGCGCATCCTGCGCGCCTGCAAGGAGATGGGCATCGAGACCGTCGCCGTCTACTCCCGCGCCGACGCCGGCTCCAAGTACCTGGACCTCGCCGACGAGGCCGTCTGCATCGGCCCCGCCCCCCCGGCCGAGAGCTACCTGAACATCCCCGCCATCATCAGCGCCGCCGAGATCACCAACGTCGACGCCGTCCACCCCGGCTACGGCTTCCTGGCCGAGAACGACAACTTCGCCGAGATCTGCGAGGAGTCGAACATCACCTTCATCGGCCCGCGCTCCGAGACCATGCGCAAGATGGGCAACAAGGTCCAGGCCCGCAAGATCGCCCAGGACAACAAGGTGCCCGTCATCCCCGGCAGCGAGGGCACCGTCGAGGACGAGGAGCACGCCCTGGCCCTGGCCCACCAGCTCGGCTACCCGGTGATGATCAAGGCCGCCGCCGGCGGCGGGGGCCGCGGCATGCGCGTGGCCCACAACGACATCAGCCTCAAGAACATGCTCGCCCTGGCCCGCAGCGAGGCCGGCGCCGCCTTCAAGGACAGCGCCGTCTACGTCGAGCACGTCCTGGAGCGCGCCCGCCACGTCGAGGTGCAGATCCTGGCCGACAACCACGGCAACGTCATCCACCTGGGCGAGCGCGACTGCTCCATCCAGCGCCGCTTCCAGAAGCTGATCGAGGAGACCCCCAGCCCCGGCATCGACGAGGACCTGCGCGAGAAACTCACCCGCGCCGCCGTGCGCATCGCCCGCGCCGTCGACTACACCAACGCCGGCACGGTCGAGTTCCTCGTCGACGGGGGGGGCGACTTCTACTTCATCGAGATGAACACCCGCCTCCAGGTCGAGCACCCGATCACCGAGGAGGTGACCGGCGTGGACCTGGTCAAGGAGCAACTGCGGGCCGCCGCCGGGGAGGAGCTCTCCCTGCAGCAGAAGCGCGTGGAGTTCCGCGGCGTCGCCATCGAGTGCCGCGTCAACGCCGAGAACCCGGCCGACGGGTTCCGCACCTCGCCCGGCACCGTCAGCCAGTTCATCGCCCCCGGCGGGCCCGGCGTGCGGGTCGATACCCACTGCTACAGCGGCTACGAGGTGAAGCCGTTCTACGACTCGATGATCGGCAAGCTCATCGTGCACCGTCCGGACCGGCCCACGGCGCTGGCGGCGCTGCGGCGGGCCCTGGGGGAGTTCGTCATCGAGGGCATCCACACCACGGTGCCGTTCTACCGGGACCTGATCCAGCACACGGGCTACGCCGAGGGCCGCTTCAACGTCCGCTTCGTCGAGGACCTGCTCGATATGTCGTGAGGGCGTGCCACTTACCTTCCAGGTTCCGCGGGACGCATTGCAGCGTCTGCTCCAACGAGCCCGCTCGCCAGAGGCCCTTGCTCTGCCAGCCGAAGATGACGGTGCCTTCTACGGGGCTCCTTCGCTGAAGCCACGAAAGGCGGGCGATCGGTGAGTGAGCCCATCCTGCCGCCGGCGCTGCCCGAGGACCTGCCGGCCGAGCGCCTCGTCGGCATCACCACCACCGTGCCGCTCGAGGTCATCTTCGCCGCCGGGCTCGTGCCGGTGGACCTGAACAACCTGTTCGTCGGCGCCGACGATCCGGCCTCGCTGACCGAACGGGCCGAGCGGGCCGGATTCCCCCGCGCCTGCTGCGCCTGGACGAAGGGCATCTACGGCGCCGTCCACGAGCGCGGCATCCGCCGCGCCCTCGCCGTCACCCGCGGCGATTGCAGCAACGCCGAAGCCCTGCTCGACGTGCTCGCCCACGAGGGGCTCGAATGCCTGACCTTCGACTACCCCGCCGATCAGGACGCCGGGGCGATGGCCGCCGCCATCGAGCGCCTGGCCGAGCGCCTCGGCGCCGACCCGGCCGAGGCGGAACGCTGGCGCGAACGCCTGGCGCCGGGCCGCTGCGCCGCCGCCGAGATCGACCGGCTCACCCACGAGGAGGACCGGGTCGGGGGCCTGGAGAACCACCTCTGGCTGGTCAGCGCGAGCGACTTCTGCGCCGAGCCCGACCGCTACCGCGCCGAGGCCGAGGCGTTCGCGCGCCTGGCGGGGCGGCGCGAGCCGATGAACCAGAAGGTGCGGCTCGGCCTCTGCGGGGTGCCGCCGATCGTGCCGGCGCTCTACGGCTTCGTCGAATCGCTCGGCGCGCGCGTGGTCTTCAACGAGACGCAGCGTCAGTTCGCCATGCCCGCCCCGGCCGGCTCGCTGGCGGAGCAATACGCGCGCTACACCTATCCCTACGGGGTGCGGCCGCGCCTGGCGGACATCCTGACCGAATGCGCCCGGCGCCGGTTGGACGGGCTGATCCACTACGTGCAGAGCTTCTGCCACCGGCGCATCGAGGACCGGATCGTGCGGGACGAGGCGCCGCTGCCCGTGCTGACGCTGGAGGCCGACCGGCCGGGCGAGCTCTCGGGCCAGCTCCGCACGCGCCTGGAGGCGTTCGTGGAGATGCTCGCCGCGCGGCGTTGACAGGTCGGCCGGCTCGGCGCCATACTGGCAGTCGTCAGGAAATGGGCCATGAACGAGATCATGTTCGTCGTCGAGGAAGCGCCCGAGGGCGGCTACACGGCACGGGCTCCCGGGGCCTCCATCGTCACCGAGGCGGACGACCCGGCCGAGCTCGAGGCCCGGATGCGGGATGCGGTCCGCTGTCACTTTGACGAAGCGGAGCGGCCGGCCATGGTGCGCCTGCACTTCGTGCGCGAAGAAGTGATCCCGGTATGAGCGAGCTCCCGCGCGCCGATGGGGGGAGGAACCCCAGATGCAGCAAACGCGGCTCAGATTCCCGATGGACCGCATCCGCGAGACGTGCGAACGGTACGGGGTGCGGGAGCTGGCCCTGTTCGGTTCGGCCAGCCGCGGCAGCGCCGGGCCGCACAGCGACATCGACCTGTTGGTGGAGTTCGCTCCCGACGAGCCGGTCGGCTTCCTGACCCTGGCGCGGCTTCGCCATGAGCTTGCGGACCTGCTGGGCCGCCCCGTCGACCTCGTGCCCAAGGCCGGGCTGAAGCCGGCGATCCGTGAGGAGGTTCTGGCCAGCGCGGAGGTCGTGTATGCGCCGGGCGGCCCCGCAGGCGCCCCTCAGGGGCCCCGCAGCGGCTCGATCTGGGCGACCTCGTCGTCGCGCCAGCCGAGCATGGCGAGCTTCTCGCGCACGTAGTAGCGGTAGTTCTCGTAGGGCACGTCCTGGGGGATGCGGTGGTCGGCGTGGGGGATGAAGCCGCCGTCCTGGACCACGGGCGCGATGCGTTTCAGCTCGGCCAGGATCTCCGCCTTGCCGAAGGCGAGCCGGTGCTTGGCCACGCCGCCGCGCAGCAGGACCCGGCGCCCCCAGATGCTGCGGAACTTCACGGGGTCGGAGCCCGGGTGCACCTCCAGCGGGAACATGCAGTTCACCCCGCACTCCAGCCAGACCGGCACCAGCTCGCTGATGTCGCCGTCGCAGTCGGTCCAGATCACCGTGCAGCCCCGCCGGCGCAGCAGGTCGCAGACGCGCCTGAGGTGCGGCCCGACGATCTGGCGGAACATCGAGGGGCTGACCATCGGCCCGTTGCGGAAGCAGATGTCCTCCCAGCCGGCCGCGAAGTCGACCTCGACGTGCTCCAGCGCCGCCTCGATCTGGCGGTAGTAGACCTCGGCGAGCGTGGCGACGATCTCCTCGACCAGCTCGCGGTCGTCGTAGACCATCAGGCTGATGTTCTCGAACCCGATCCAGTTGCGGGGGATGCCGAAGTAGGAGCCGAGCCCGATGCCGACCGGCACCTCGCTGCGCAGCAGCTCGCGCCCGAGCGCCTCGTAGTCGGTCTGGAAGCGGCGCGGATCGTTCGGGTCGAGCCGCTCCTTGAAGCGCCGCCAGTCCTCGCGCCCCTCGATGGGGAACTTCACGTAGTGGGGGATCGTCTTGGTGCCGCCGGTCTGGACCTCCTGCACCGTGCCGTCCGGCAGGCGCTCGAGGCGGACGCCGTCCCGCTCCTCCAGCGCCTCCGATCCGCCCTCGAAGGGCGGCACGAGGCCGTCCACGAACGGCGCGTGGGCGGCGGGGTCTACCCCGAAGTACGCCTCCACCGACGGGATGTCGTCGCAGTGGGCCGGCAGGCCCTCGCCGTGCCAGCGCGCGATGGTCTCCTCCAGGTAACCGAACTCCCAGTGGGGGACGCGGTCCACGCTCTGGAAGTGCATCAGGCGGCGGAAGCGCTCGCGATGGGTCAGCTCGCCGATGGCGGCGGGGTCGATGATGCTCTCGGCCATGGGTTCCTTCCGCAGGGGGCGCCGGAGGCGCTCGTTATACCGCATGGCGGGCGGGATGCAACCGCCGGGGCGAGCCATCGCGTTTGACGGTCCGCCGGGCGGCGTATACGATGGCTGTAGACGGGGTTGGCGCTCCGCATGGCTGGCGGCGCGCAGCGACTCCACTCTCTTTGCCCTGATCACCCGCCAAGCAGCCATAGGAAGGGGTTTCCCGATGATGCGCCGAACCCGACTCGCCGCAGCGCTGGCGCTGTTCGCCCTCTTGGCGCTCGCCGCCCGGCCGGCCCGCGCCGCCGAAGAGGCCGCGCCCTCGCCCGCCGAGCAGGCCCTGCGCAAGGCGGCCGAGCACTACGGCGCGCTCGAGACGTTCCAGGGCCAGTTCGTGCTGACCCAGGTCATCGTCACCGACGAGGAGACCGACACCACCCGGATGTCCATCGCCGTGGCGGTGAAGAAGCCCGACCGGGGCTACGTGCGCGTCGGGCCCGAGGGAGGCGAGCTGATCCTGGTCTCCGACGGCGAGCATCTCTGGACATACTCGCCCTCCACCGGCAAGTACATGGAGGGCGAGGCGCCCGGCGACCTCGGCGCGCTGTTCGCCCGGCCGCCGCTCTCGCAGATCGTCCACGGCGAGCTGAAGCGCGTCACGCTCGGCCTGTTGACTTCGCAGCCCTACGAGGCCCTGACGGCGGGCACCGAGTCGCTCGAGCACAAGGGCCTCGAGGACGGCGCCGCGCGCGTGGCGCTCAAGGGCGACGGCTCGACCACCGAGGTGTGGATCGACACTCGGGACGGCTCGATCCAGCGGGCGGCGTTCCACCCGTGGCGTATCCTGGAGGTGCTGAAGGAGCGTGATCCCACCCTCCAGGAAGTGCGCATCGAGCTGGCCCTCGAGCCGATAGAGGGGGGGCAGGGGCTGGAGGAGCTGCTCGCTTTCCGCCCGCCGGAGGACGCCATCGAGGCCGAGCACTTCCAGGGCATGATGACCGTCGAGCTGGTCGGCCGGCCCATGATCGACTTCACGCTGGAGGGCCTGAAGGAAGGCACCACGTGGACCCTCTCCGAGCAGAAGGGCAAGGTCATCGCGCTGGACTTCTTCGCCACCTGGTGCGACCCCTGCCGCGCCGAGATGCCGGCCGTGGCCAGGATCTACGAGGATCTGAAGGACGAGGGCTTCCTGCTGCTCGCCGTCGACGTGGCGGAGACGCGCGATGAGGTCGCCGCGTTCATGGACGAGATGGGGCTGGACCTGCCTGTCGCGTTGGACCAGAAGGGGGAGGTGGCCGCGGGCTACGCCGTGCAGGGCATCCCCAAGCTCGTCATCATCGACCGCGCGGGCGGGATCGCCGCCGTTCACGAGGGCTACCGGCCGGGCATCGAGCACGAGATCCGCCGGCAGGTGGAGGCGCTGCTCGCCGAGAAGCCCCTCCAGGCGGGCTGAGCGGGGCGGCGGCCTGCGGTGGTGTCGGGCGCGTGGTGCCCCCCGCGCCGGAGCGCCTTACCGCTCCAGCAGGACGGTCTCGGCGGATTCGGCCTCCGGGGCCTCCTCGCCCGTGAGCGAGGCCACCTGGCGCTCCAGGGAGCGCACGCGGCGGCCGAGCCGGCCGATCCAGACCGCCCCGCCGAGGGCGATCGCGATCAGCGCGATGCCCAGCAGGAACCCGGCCGAGACCTGGCGCTCGGAGCTGCGGCCGGCGATGACGTCGAGCTCTCGCTTCTCCTCCTTCTCGTCGGCCGGCGCCGGCCCGTGGGTGGCGTAGGGATAACGCCCGTCAACGGGGCCGTTGCCCGGCAGGGCGACCTTGCGCACGGGGGCGGACGGCTTCTCGGCGGCGTCCTCGGCCTCCGGGCGGGCGCCGTCCTGCTTCTGGTAGAGCGTGCCGGCCCGCACGGCGGGCTTCACCTCGTCGTCCGACTCGGTGCGGCGGGGCCTGACCTTCAGGTGGGCGGCGCGCGCGGCTCGCCCGTCTTGCCGTTCGGCTTGGGGACGTTCTGCCTTGGCCATGTTGCCTTCCCTCCGTGGAGTGCCAACCCTTCATCCGACGCCGTGGTGGGGGGCCGCTCAGCCGGCCAGTGAGCGCAGCTCGCGGGCGGGCGGGGCGGCCAGGAGCCGCTGCTCCATGGCCACCACCTCGCGGGCGAGGGCGCGGTAGTCCTCGGCCCCGTGGCACGTCTCGTCGTAGTGCGTTATGGGCAGGCCGAAGCCCGGCGCCTCGGCCAGCCGGATGTTCGCGCGTACTGCCGTGCGGAAGACTTTGTCGCCGAAGTGGCCGCGCATCTCCTCCAGGATCTCCCTGGCCAGGCACGTGCGCGAGTCGTACATGCAGGCCACCACGCCGGTGATGCTCAGCTCGCGGTTCAGGTTCGCCTGCACCAGCCGCACCGTGCGCAGCAGCTTGCCCACGCCCTGGAGGGCGAAGAACTCCGTCTGGAGGGGGATGAAGACCTCGCGGGCGGCCGTCATCGCGTTGACCGTCAGCACGCCCAGCGACGGCGGCGAGTCCATCAGCACGTAGTCGTAGAGGGGCGGCAGGGCGGCCAGGGCCTTGCGCAGCACCACCAGCCGGTCCGCCCGGCCGGCCAGCTCGGTCGAGAGGCCCGCCAGGTCGATGCTGGCGGGGATCAGGCTCAGCCCCGCCACGCCGGTGGGCCGCACCACCTGCGCGGGGGAATGCTCCCCCCGCATGAGGGTGTAGAGCGACGGTTCGCCGCGCCCCGGCTCGCCGCCGAAGTGCAGCGAGAGATTGGCCTGTGCGTCGGCGTCGACCACCAGCACCCGCCGGCCCAGCTCGGCCAGGCAGGCGCCGAGGTTCGCCACGGTCGTGGTCTTGCCCACGCCGCCCTTCTGGTTGAGCACGATGATCCTGCGCATGGCCGCCTCAAGCGCGTCGGGCCGGTCCGGTCGGATACGTATGAGACTGAAGCGCGCCCGGCCGAATCAAGCGGGCAGGATTGAAATGGCCCGCTCCTTTGCGTTACGCTGTCTGCCGTGCACGGTATGACCCATGGGAAGCGGGCCGGGCACCAGATGCTGTGCACTGTGCATCTTCTTAGCGATGCTGCACTTGGGACCGAAAAGGGCGCCGCCTGCCGGCCTTCCGCGCGCCGGGCCGCTGGCCCTTGAGTTCAGAGACGCCATGGCGAAAAGCAACGGCAAAAAAGGACGCGCGAAGCTGACCGCCGCCGACATGGCGGCCCAGCAGCGCGAGATCAGCATCAGCGAGTTCTTCACCAAGAACCGCCACCTGCTCGGCTTCGACAACCCCAAGCGCGCCCTGCTGACCACGGTGAAGGAGGCGGTCGACAACTCGCTGGACGCCTGCGAGGAGGCCGGCATCCTGCCCGAGCTGTTCGTGAGCGTGGCGCAGACCAACGGGGAGGACCGGTTCCGCGTCCGCGTGCGCGACAACGGCCCCGGCATCGTCAAGGCGCAGATCCCGCGCATCTTCGGCAAGCTCCTCTACGGCAGCAAGTTCCACCGCCTCAAGATGAGCCGGGGGCAGCAGGGCATCGGCATCAGCGCGGCCGGCATGTACGGCCATCTGACCACCGGCAAGCCCGTCGCCATCACCTCGAAGACCGGCCCCGACGACGAGGCCCATCACTACGAGGTCATCGTCAACACCAAGGACAACGAGCCGAAGATCCTCAAAGAACAGACCGTCCCGTGGGATGGCGAGCAGGGCACCGAGGTCGAGATCGAGCTGGAGGGCACCTTCCAGCGCGGCCTCTGGAGCGTGGACGAGTACCTGGAGCAGACCGCCACGGCCAACCCCCACGTGCAGATGCACTACGTGGCCCCCGACGGCAAGGACCTGACCTTCGAGCGGGCGACCGACGTGCTGCCCGAGGAGCCGAAGGAGATCAAGCCCCACCCCTACGGGATCGAGCTGGGCACGCTGATCAAGATGCTCCACGAGACCAGGGCCCGCACGCTGCACACCTTCCTGTCGAGCGACTTCTGCCGGGTGAGCAAGCGGGCGGCGCTGGAGATCTGCCAGAAGGCCGGCATCTACGAGAACGCCCGCCCCAAGCGCATCGCCCAGCAGGAGGCCGAGACGCTCCTGAAGGCGATCCGCGAGACCAGGCTGATGAACCCGCCGATGGACTGCATCTCCCCGATCGGCCAGGAGTTGATCGAGGCCGGCATGCGCAAGCAGTTCGAGGCCGAGTTCTACGCCACCGTCACCCGCTCGCCGACCGTCTACCGCGGCATCCCGTTCCTGATCGAGGCCGGCCTCGCCTACGGGGGCGAGATGAAGGAGTCCACCTCGGCGAAGCTCATGCGGTTCGCCAACCGCGTCCCCCTGCTCTACAACAGCGGCGCCTGCGTCATCACCCAGGCCCTCGCCAGGTGCAACTGGCGCCAGTACGGGCTGGAGCAGTCCAACGGCAGCGCGCCGAGCGGGCCGGTGCTGGTCATGGTCCACGTGGCGAGCCCCTGGGTGCCGTTCACCAGCGAGAGCAAGGAGGCCGTCGCCTCCTATCCGGAGATCGAGAAGGAGATCGTGCTCGCGCTCCAGGAGTGCGCGCGGCCGCTGAGGCGGTTCCTGCGCGGGCGCAAGCGCCGGGCCGAGGAGAAGCGCAAGCGCCAATACATCGAGAGCTACATCCCCCACATCGGCGAGGCGCTCCAGGAGATCCTCGGCTTCCCCGACAAGGAGCGCGACGAGCTGGTGGAGAGCCTCACCGACGTGCTCGAACGCAGCCGCAACGGCTGACGGCCGCCATCGCGCAACAGCGGGGCGCGCGGCTCCGAAGCGAACTGCCCCCCGGCCTTCGACGCGACGGCGCGCCTGAGCGCCGCCTCAGAACTCGCGCCAGGTGCCGGCGGCCCAGGTCATGCCGGCCAGGGCGGCGTCCTGATCGAGCTTCTTGCCGCCCCAGTCGGCGGCGAAGACGTTGCTGTCCACGGGCACGCCGAAAGTGCCCGCACGGTGGTCCACGATGTGGGGGTTGGCCACGTAGGGGCGGGACTGCTGCTCGTCCCACGGCCGCCCGGTCCACTCGAGCTTGAGCCACTCGATGTGCTTGTCGGCGAACATGAAGTTGCCCCCGCCCATGGGGTGGTTGTCGTCGCCGAGCCAGAGGCCCTCCTCCTTCAGGTAGCCGTGGACGCACTCGTCGCCGTAGACCACGCGGGAGGAGGAGGCGTTGCGGGGGATGTCGCGCGCCTCGTAGAAGTAGCTCGGCGGGCGGGGCGCGCCCTTGCCGACGTCCTCGGGGCGGTACGGCTTGCCCTTGGGCGAGACGTAGAAGTTGCCGCAGTCCAGGAAGTCGCGGCCGTCGCCGGCCAGCTCGACCACGTCGTCCGTGGCGGGGCATTGGAACAGGTATGCCTTCGGGGCGTAGGAGGGGTAGAGCACGGCCAGAGAGCCGGTCGGGTCGGGCCAGTCGCGGCGCTCGGGGTGGACGCTGACGCGCGCCCAGGGCCAGTGGCCGTTGTGGCCGGACTGGTACAACTGCATGGCCATGCCGACCTGGCGCATGCGTCCGATGCACTTGGCCCGGCGGGCCTCGTTCTGGCCTTCCTCGAGGGCGGGGATCAGGAGGGCCGCCAGGATGACGAGGATCACCAGCACGACGGCGAACTCGATGGCGGTGAACGCCGTGCGCATCCCCGTGGCCTCCCGATGGGGACGAGGCGCCGGCCGCGCCGGACCGGCGCCGGGGCCACCTCGACAATGTAGCGCCCGGCCGGCGGCTGTCAAGCCCGAAAGGGCGGCAGTGCGCATTGAACGGCAGCGGCGACGGCAACGGCCGAGGCCGAGGACGAGTGGGCAGGGCCGTTGCCGTCACCGGCCGAACAGGGCGCCGTGGCCGAGGGGCGCGGCGCCTCCGCCCAGGTCGAGCCCCGCCTCCAGCGCCGCCTGGAGGGCGTCGCGGGCCCGCTCGACGGCCTCCGGCACGGGCAGGCCCCGCCCGAGCATCGTGGCGATCGCGGCCGAGTAGGTGCAGCCCGTGCCGTGCGTGCTGCGCGTCTCCACGCGGGGGCGGCGCAGCTCGCGGCACTCCTCGCCGTGGCAGAGCACGTCCACCGGATCGCCGGGCAGGTGGCCGCCCTTGACCAGCGCCCACTCGGGCCCGAGCCCGAGCAGGCGGGCGCCGGCCTCGCGCATCTCGCCCAGGTCGCGCACGGGCCGGCCGGTCAGCTCGGACGCCTCGGCCAGGTTCGGCGTCACCACCGTGGCCAGCGGCAGGATCAGCGCCCTGAGCGCGCCGACGGCCTCGGGCGCGAGCAGCGCGTCGCCGCTCTTGGCCATCATGACCGGGTCGACCACGAGCGGGCGGATGGCGTGGCGCCGCACCGCGTCGGCGACGGCCTCGACGACGGCGCGGCCGGCGAGCATGCCGGTCTTGGCGGCGTCGACGCCGATGTCCTCGGCGACGGCGTCGATCTGGGCGGCCACGAAGGCGGGCTCGACGGGGTGGACGGCGCGCACGCCGAGGGTGTTCTGGGCGGTGAGGGCGGTCAGGGCGCAGGTGCCGAAGCCGCCGAGGGCGGTGATCGTCTTCAGGTCGGCCTGGATGCCGGCGCCGCCGCCGCTGTCGCTGCCGGCGATGGTCAGTATGCGGGGGATCACGGAGCTATGTTCCGGGGCTCGCAGGCAATGGTGGCCGGGCTTGACATGCTGGCAGGCCGTGACTAAGATAGCCGTCCGGGCACAGCGCCACAAGGGCGGACCCCGCCTGCGCGCCTCGCCTGCCCCGATCCCGCGCGGACCCACGGGCGGAGCTCGCCCGTGCGGACCGGGACCCCAGACACGAGCACAGGCCTGACCGATGGCCCTGGTGGTACAGAAGTTCGGCGGCAGCTCTCTGGCAACCGCCGAGATGGTGCTCAACGCCGCGCGGCGGGCGGTCGCCGAGTTCGAGGCCGGCCGGCAGATCGTGATGGTCTGCAGCGCTCAGGGCGACTGGACCGACAAGCTGATCGCCCTGGCCGAGGAGATCGACCCGGCCCCGAGCGCCCGCGAGCTGGACATGCTGAAGGCCGTCGGCGAGCAGATGTCGATCGCCCTGATGGCGATCGCCATCCACCGGCTCGGCTACCGCGCCATCAGCCTGACCGGGGCCCAGGCCGGCATCCGCACCGACAGCTTCCACGGCAAGGCCCGGATCAAGACGATCGACACCGGGCGCCTGCGCCGTGAGCTGGCCGCCGGCCAGATCGTCATCGTAGCCGGCTTCCAGGGCGTGGACGTGGAGCAGAACATCACCACCATCGGGCGGGGCGGCTCGGACCCGACGGCGATCGCGCTGGCCGCCGCCCTCAGCGCCGATCGGTGCGACATCTACACCGACGTGGACGGCGTCTACACCGCCGACCCGCGCATCGTGCCCGACGCGCGCTGGATAGCCCGGATAGACTACGATGAGCTGCTGGAGCTGGCGAGCCTCGGGGCGAAGGTCATGCAGTGCCGCGCGGTCGAGCTGGCCAAGCGCTTCGGCGTGCCGTTCCGCGTCCGCTCCAGCCTCAACGACGGGGAGGGAACACTGGTGACCGAGATCGCCGGCGAGATGGAATACGTCGACGTGCGGGCGGCCACGCTGGACAAGGACCAGGCCAAGGTCACGATCCGCCACGTGCCGGACCGCCCCGGCGTGGCCGCCACCATCTTCAGCGACGTGGCCCGCCAGAACGTGAACGTGGACATGATCGTGCAGAACGTCAGCGAGCACGGGCTGGCCGACGTGAGCTTCACCGTGGAGAAGGGCGAGCTGCCGCGCGCGCTCGCCGTCGTGCGCGAGCTGGCCCGGAAGGTCGGCGCGGCCGGCGTGGAGGCCGACGAGGACGTGGCCAAGGTAAGCGTGGTCGGCATCGGCATGCGCAGCCACTCCGGCGTGGCCGAGAAGATGTTCCGCGCCCTCTCCGAGCACAAGATCAACATCCAGATGATCAGCACCTCCGAGATCAAGATATCCTGCGTCATCGACGCCCACGCGGCCGAGGAGGCCCTGCGCGCCGTGCACGCCACCTTCGAGCTGGATCAGGACCGGGCCGGGCAGTGATGGACGCCAACGCGACACAGATCCGCATCTACGACACCCTCCTGCGGGACGGCTGCCAGGCCGAGGGCGTGGCGCTGACCGTCGAGGACAAGATCGAGATCACCCGCCGCCTCGACGAGCTCGGGGTGCACTACGTCGAGGGCGGCTACCCGCTCTCGAACCCGAAGGACAGGGAGTACTTCGCCCGCGCCGCCGCGCTGGATCTGCGCGCCGCCCGCGTCAGCGCGTTCGGCAGCACGCGCCGCGCCGACTCCTGCGCCGAGGCCGACGCCGGCCTGAAGGCGCTGCTGGAGGTCGAGACGCCCGTCGTCACCCTCGTCGCCAAGGCATGGGACTACCACGTGGAGCGCGTGATCCGCACCACGCGCGAGGAGAACCTCCGCATGGTGGACGACTCGGTGCGGCTGCTGAAGGCGGCGGGCAGGGAGGTGGTCTTCGACGCCGAGCACTTCTTCGACGGCTGCCTGGCCGACGCCGACTACGCCGCCCGCGTCGCCCGCGCCGCCGCCGAGGCCGGGGCCGACTGCGTGGTGCTGTGCGACACCAACGGCGGCGCCCTGCCCGACCAGGTCGCCCGCCTGACCGCCCGCATGGTGGAGGGGCTGCCCTGCCCGGTGGGCATCCACTGCCACAACGACAGCGGCATGGCCGTCGCCAACTCCGTGATCGCCGTCCAGAACGGCGCCACGCACGTGCAGGGCACCGTCAACGGGATCGGCGAGCGGGCGGGCAACGCCGACCTGTGCGCCGTCATCCCGATCATCAACCTCAAGACGCCCCAGCGCTGCGTCAGCGAGGAGCAGCTCAGGAAGCTGACCGAGGTCTCGCGGTTCGTCTACGAGGCGGTCAACTGGATCCCCGAGCCGCGCCAGCCCTTCGTGGGCTCCAGCGCCTTCGCCCATAAGGGCGGGCTCCACGTGGACGCCATGCGCAAGGCCGACGGCGCCTACGAGCACGTCGACCCCGCCCTGGTCGGCAACGAGCGGCGCTTCCTGCTCAGCGAGCTCTCCGGCCACGCCAGCATGCTGGCCAAGGTGGAGAAGTACGACATCACCCACGACCGGGAGCTCGTCACCCGGCTGCTCGGCGAGCTGCAAGACCGCGAGCACGAGGGCTACCAGTACGAGGCGGCCGAGGCGTCCTTCGAGCTGCTGGCCAAGCGCCTGACCGGCGCCTTCCGCCCGCACTTCACCGCGGGCAGCTACCACGTCAGCGTCATCAAGCAGGCGGACGGCTCGGTGGTGACCGACGGGACGGTGAAGCTGGAGGTCAACGGCGAGCAGATGCACACCGCCGGCGAGGGCGACGGCCCGGTCAACGCGCTGGACGGCGCGCTGCGCAAGGCCCTCGAGCCCCACTATCCCGCGCTGAGGGACATGCACCTGACCGACTACAAGGTGCGCGTGATCAACCCCCGCGCCGCCACCGCCGCCCGCGTGCGCGTGGTCATCCAGAGCGCCGACAGCACGCGCACCTGGGGCACCGTGGGGGTGAGTGAGAACATCATCGACGCGAGCTGGGAAGCGCTGCTGGACAGCATCGAGTACAAGCTGCTCATGGCCGAGCAGCCGGCCGCCGAGGGCGGCTGAGCCCCGGGCCAATCCGCCCGCTCTGACAGAGCCCCGACCATGTCCGCCGAACTGCCCACCCGTTACGAGCCCGAGCAGGTCGAAGGCAGGATCTACCGCTTCTGGGAGGAAGGCGGCTTCTTCCACACCGAGCCGCAGCGGCCCGGCGAGTCCTACACCATCGTCATGCCCCCGCCCAACGTCACGGCCCAGCTCCACATGGGCCACGCGCTGAACAACACGCTCCAGGACGTCTTCATCCGCTGGCGGCGCATGCAGGGGCGCAACGCCCTCTGGGTGCCCGGCACCGACCACGCCGGCATCGCCACCCAGAACGTGGTCGAGCGCGAGCTGGCCAGAGAGGGGCTCCACCGCCGCGACGTGGGGCGCGAGGAGTTCCTGCGCCGCGTCTGGCAGTGGAAGGAGCAGTACGGCAGCCGGATCATCGACCAGCTCCGCCGCCTCGGCTGCTCGTGCGACTGGGAGCGCGAGCGCTTCACCATGGACGAGGGGCTGAGCCGCGCCGTGCTGGAGACCTTCATCCGCCTCCACCAGAAGGGCCTGATCTACCGGGGCAAGTACATCGTCAACTGGTGCCCCCGCTGCCGCACCGCCCTCTCCGACATCGAGACCGAACACGAGGACCACGAAGGCCACCTCTGGCACATCCGCTACCCCTTCCAGGACGAGCCCTCCGAGGGCCTGAGCGTCGCCACCACCCGGCCCGAGACGATGCTCGGCGACACGGCCGTCGCCGTCCACCCCGACGACGAGCGCTACGCCGGCCTGATCGGCAAGACGCTGGTGCTGCCGGTGCTGGGGCGGCGGATTCCCGTCATCGCTGACGACTGGGTCGACCGCAGCTTCGGCACCGGGGCGGTGAAGGTGACCCCCGCCCACGACCCGAACGACTTCATGCTCGCCCGCCGCCACGGGCTGGAGGAGGTGGTGGTCATCGACGAGGACGGCAACATGACCCTCGCCGCCGGTGAGCAGTACGAGGGGATGGACCGCTTCGAGTGCCGCGAGGCGCTGGTGGAGGACCTGCGCGCCCGCGGCCACCTGGTCAAGATCGAGCCCCACGAGCACTCCGTGGGCCACTGCTACCGCTGCCACAGCGTGGTCGAGCCCTACCTCTCCGACCAGTGGTACGTGAAGATGAAGCCGCTGGCGCGGCGGGCCGCCGAGGCCGCCCGCGACGGGCGCGTGCGCTTCCATCCCGCCCGCTGGAAGGACTTCTACCTGAGCTGGCTGGAGGAGTCGCGCGACTGGTGCATCAGCCGCCAGATCTGGTGGGGCCACCGCCTCCCCGTCTACTACTGCCAGGGCTGCGGCGAGCCGGTCATCGCCCGCCAGATGCCCGACGCATGCCCCGAATGCGGCGGCGGCGAGCTGCGCCAGGACGAAGACGTCCTCGACACCTGGTTCTCCAGCGCCCTCTGGCCGTTCAGCACGCTCGGCTGGCCGCAGGAGACCGCCGAGCTGGCCCGCTACTACCCGACCGACACGCTGGTGACCGACCGGGGGATCATCTACTTCTGGGTCGCCCGCATGGTCATGATGGGCATGGAGTTCATGGGCGAGCCGCCCTTCAGCGACGTCTACATCCACGGCACCATCCTGGACGAGCAGGGCCGCAAGATGTCCAAGTCGCTCGGCAACGGCATCGACCCGGTCGACATGATCGAGGAGTTCGGCACCGACGCGGTCCGCTTCTCGCTGGTCACGCTCGCCACCGAGGGGCAGGACCTGAAGCTGAGCGAGTCGAAGTTCGAGATGGGCCGCAACTTCGCCAACAAGATATGGAACGCCGGCCGTTTCGCGCTGATGAACCTGGCCGGCGCGGGCGCGCAGGCCCGGGGCGAGCCGCGCTTCGAGGACCGCTGGGTCCTGAGCCGCCTGGCCGCCGTCACCCGCTCCGTGACCGGGGACCTCGAGGCGTTCCACACCCACGACGCCGCCCAGGCCCTCTACGATTTCTTCTGGCACGATCTGTGTGATTGGCACCTGGAGATCGTGAAGCCGCGCCTCCAGGGCGGCGAGCGCGCCGCCCGCGAGGTCCTGGTGAGGGCCCTGGACCGCTCCCTGCGGCTGCTGCACCCGTTCATCCCGTTCGTCACCGAGGAGCTGTGGCAGCACCTGAAGGCCCGCGCCGGGGAGGCCGGCCTCGCTGCCGCCGGGGCGATGGGCCAGGAGGCGCTGATCCTGGCCCCCTGGCCCGAGCCCGACCCCGCCGCGCGCAACGAGGCGGTCGAGGAGCAGATGACGATGCTCCAGGACGTTGTCCGCGCCGTGCGCAGCCTGCGCAAGGAGAAGGGCCTGAGCGACCGCACGGCGGTGGCCATCACGATCTCCACCCCCGACGAGGCGACCGACCGCGTCATCGAGGAGCACCGCGGCTTCCTGGAGCAGATGGCCGTGCTGGAGCAGCTCACCCACGGCGTGCAGGCCACCAAGCCGCCGCGCTGCGCCACCACCGTGGTCGGCACCATCGAGGTCTTCGTGCAGCTCGAAGGGCTGATCGACCTGGGCGCCGAGCGGGAGCGGCTCGGCAAGCAGAAGGCCGAGGTCGAGCGCCGCATCCAGGCCGCCGAGGCCGCGCTGCACAACACCGCGTTCCTGACCAACGCCCCCGACGAGGTCGTCGAGCAGAAGCGGGAGAGCGCCGCCGAGCTGCGCGCCCAGCTCACCAAGATCATCCAGAACCTGGCCGACCTGGGGTAGGGAGCTATTGCAGAACCATGTCCGCAGCCGGCCGCAGTGGGTCACGGTTCTGCAATAGCTCCTCAACGGCCCCGGCACCCGGGAGGCTCCGTTGCCGCGCATCGCCCTGATCTGCTGCACCCTGATCGGACTCGCCGCCCCCGCAGCGCACGGTGACGGCCCGCCCGGCGGCCTGGTCTACCGGGACGGGGTCGACGTGGTCTACCGCGCCTTCGCTGACGGCGCGCGGGCCGAGCTGACGGCCGGGGTGGAGGAGCGGGCCTTCGGGCCGGTCGGGGTCAGCCGCGACGGCCGCCTGGCGGTCTGGCTCGGGCGCGCCGAGTTCCAGGGCCGGATGCTGCCGGGCGGGCCGCCGTTCACGCTGCCGGTCGGCAAGTCGGTCTTCGCCGCCGAAGGGGGCGGCGTCGCCTCCGAGCGCATCCTCTCGCTTGCCGTCTCCCCCAGCCGCCGGCTCATCGCCTACGAGCTGGAGCGCGAGGGGCGCCACATCGTCTCCGTCGCCCTGGTGCTGCCCTACCTGCACGGCGATCCCCGCCTGGCCTGCACGGAGCCGATCCTGATGGAGCAGGAGGACCTCTGCGAGCCGGCGTGGGCGCCCGGGCGCGACCTGCTCGCCTGCGCCAGCCTGCGCGGCGTTCCGCGCAGCCCCGCCGTGCTCTACGACTTCGAGGGGGCCTGGCGCGCGGCCTACGGCGCGCCCGAAGGCGGCCGCTCCGGGCAGGACTTCCGCGCCGGCCAGGTCGAGCTCGGCCACAGCACCATCGACGAGCTGGCCTGGCGCCCGGACGGGACGCTCACCTACCTGCGCCGGGACGTGATCTACGCCGCCGACGGCACCCGCCTGTTCGAGGGGCGGGCGCACGGGGTCGGGCTCCAGTGGCTGGATGAGCAGTCGTTCGTGTTCCGCGGCTGGGACGGGGCGCTCTACGGCTGGGCCGGGGGGATGGGCGGGCAGTTGCTGGAGGGCGTGCCGAAGCAGTTCGCTTACTGCCGCGAATCGCCGATCGCGCCGGCCGGGACTCAGACGATTGCCATGGGGCAGGCCCTCGCCGTCGGGCCGTTCGAGACCGAGTGGTGCGGCGCTGCCGCGAAGGGCGGCGCGGCGGACGAGGTCCTGCTGCTGACGGCGCCGCCGGCGCACGAGGAATGGCAGTACGCCCTGCCGGGGGCGGGCTCGATCGGGCAGATCGCCGACCCGTCGCTGCACGCGTTCGCGAAGGCGTCGGCGGCGCCGGAGGGCGCGCGGGACGAGCGGGGCCGGCCCTGCGTGGCGGTGCCGGTCGGCGGGGTGGTGCTGCTGAGGCGGCGGGGCATGTACGCGGCGCTGCGGCCGCTGAAGGTGCAGAGCGTGGGGGCGGGCGCGCAGGGGCGCTTGAGCTTCGAGTGGCGGCTCTGGCCGGGCGGCGAGCAGCGCGCAGAGGGCGGCGCTTTTTCCGGGCGATAATCGGTTGCCAGGCCGGCGCAGATGGGGTACACTGTATATGTTGGCGGGCGATAATGGGGATGTTGTACCTCCGGGCGGCGGTTTCGGCTGCAGGATCCTACCTTCGAGGAACTGGTGGCAGGTCGCGTACCTGAACACGTCATTCAGCAGGTACTGCGCGGCGTCGACTTCGTGCGCCTGGTCGGCCGCCACTGCGAGCTGAAGAAGAAGGGCAAGAAGTTCTGGGCCCTCTGCCCGTTCCACAAGGAGAAGACGCCCTCCTTCTCCATCGACCCCGAGAACGGGCTCTACTACTGCTTCGGCTGCAAGGAAGGCGGCAACGCGTTCACCTTCCTCCAGCAGATGGAAGGGCTGAGCTTCGGCGAGGCGCTGCGCAAGCTCGCCGCCGAGGCCGGCGTGGACCTGGCCAAGTACCGCGGGCAGGAGGGCCCCTCGCGCGGCGAGCTGAGCCGCCTGCGCGAGATCAACGAGCTGGCGACCAGCTTCTACCAGAAGTGCCTGGAGAAGGGCAGGGGAGGCGAGACGGCGCGCAGCTACCTGGCCGGGCGCGGCATCGGCGAGGAGGCCGTCGCGCTCTGGCGGCTCGGCTACGCGCCGGACGGATGGGAGCACCTCCTCAAATGCGCGCTGGGGCGCGGCTACGAGGCCGACCTGCTGGTCAAGGCCGGCCTGGCCCTGGCCCGCGAGGGCGCCCCGGGCCATTACGACCGGTTCCGCAACCGGCTCATGTTCCCCATAGGGGACGCGACGGGGCGGACGATCGGCTTCGGAGCGCGGCGCCTCGATCCCGAAGACGAGCCCAAGTACCTGAACAGCCCGGAGACGCCGCTCTTCAGCAAGGGGCGCTGCTTCTACGGCCTGGCGCAGGCCAGGGAGGCGATCCGCAGCGAGCGGACGGCCGTCATCCTGGAGGGATACACGGACGTGATCATGGCCCACCAGGCCGGCGTAACCTCTGCGGTGGCCGTGCTCGGAACGGCGCTCACGCAGGAGCACGCCCGGGCGCTGGCGCGCCTGGCCGAACGGGTGGCGCTGGTCTTCGACCCGGACGAGGCGGGCCGCCGCTCGGCGAGGCGGAGCATCCAGGTGCTGCTGCCGGAAGCGCTCGAGGTGCACGTGGCCGGGCTGCCGGAGGGGCAGGACCCCTGCGAGTTCGTGCGCGCCGAGGGCGGCGAAGCGTTCCGCCGGCGCCTGGAGCAGAGCGAGGACTTCTTCGAGTTCTCGCTCCGCTGCGCGCGCGCCGAGCGCGACGTGAAGACGGTGCAGGGCCGCGCGGGCGCGCTGAGGGAGCTTCAGGGCATCGCCGACGTGCTGCGCGGCCGGGCCGAATACGACCCGTTCGTGCAGCGCGCCGCCGAGGAGCTCGGCATCGCGGAACGGCTGGTGCGGCGGGAGTTCCAGCGGGGCGCATCGGTCCGGCGGCCCGCCGCGGTGCAGGGCGAGGGCGGCGGCGCGGCGGCACGGCTGCGCGCCGAGGAGAGCCTGCCCCAGGAGCTGCTCGGCCTGCTGCTGGCGCATCCGGACCTGGCCCCGGAGGCGGCCGCCCGGGCCGACCTGGAGGCCGTGCCGGACTGCCCGGCGAAGGAGGCGCTGGCCCGCTTGCTGGAGCGCGCCCGGACGGGCCGCCAGGTGACGGCGCGCGAGTTCGTGGCCTCGCTCGACGACGGCGAGCTGGCCTCGAGCGCGGCGAGGGCCGTGGCCGAGGAGGAGCGCAGGGAGCAGAAGATCGCCCTGGCGGACGCGGCGACGCGCCTGCAAGGCTACCTGGAGTACATGGAGCGGAGACTCGCCTCGACGGCGGCCGGCGGGCAGCCGGCGAGCGACGACGAGCTGAGGGACTACGTGCGGCGGCTGAAGGAGCGGGACAGGGAATCGGCCAAGCCCGAATGATGGCAGGAGTTGCATGCAGATGACCGAGAAGAAGGCGGTTGAGCAGACCACCGTCGAAGAAGAGATCAAGGGCCTCATCGAGCAGGGCAAGCAGAAGGGGTTCCTCACCTACGAGGAGCTCAACGAGTTCCTGCCCGACGACGTGGTCAGCCCCGAGTACATCGATGAGATCCTCCTCACGCTCGATGAGAAGGGCGTCGAGCTGGTCGACGAGCGCGACCTCCAGGACGAAGAGATGCTCCTGGCCGAGGCCGAAGAGGGCGAGGAGGAGGAGGAAGAGGAGGAGGAAGAGACCACGCACGTCGGCACCACCGACAGGATCGACGACCCGGTCCGCATCTACCTGACGCAGATGGGTCAGATTCCGCTGCTGAGCCGCGACGAGGAGATCGCCCTGGCCAAGCGCATCGAGGTCTCCCGCAAGCGCTTCCGCCAGAAGATCCTCCAGTTCACCCCCTGCATCGAGCAGAGCGTGGGGGTCCTCCAGAAGGTGCACGACGGCGACCTGCCGTTCGACCGGACGCTCAACGTCAGCGCCCTGGCGAACGTAGAGAAGGACGCCGTGGTCGCCCGCGTGCCGCAGAACCTGGCGACGGTGCGCAAGATGATGGAGGAGAACCGGCGGGCCTGGCAGACCTGCCGGCGCCGCGACACCGGGCAGAAGCGCCGCATCGAGACCCTGAAAGAGATCGCCAGCCGCGCCCGCAAGTGCATGATCCTGATCGAGGAGCTCTGCCTGCGCATCAAGCGCATCCAGCCCCTGATGGACACGGCCAACGCCGTCTACGAGCGGATGAACGGCATCTGGGCCGAACTGCAGGAGCTGGAGCGGACCAACGGCAACAAGGCCAAGAAGCGCGGGCTGGAGGCCGAGCTGAGGCACCTGGAGGACCGCATCCTCTGCCCGTTCCCGCTCTTGCGGCGGCGGGTCGAGTCGGTGCGCGAAGTCCACTACCAGTACGAGCTGGCCAAGCAAGAGCTCTCCGGCGGCAACCTGCGCCTGGTGGTGAGCATCGCCAAGAAGTACCGCAACCGGGGGCTCAGCTTCCTGGACCTGATCCAGGAGGGCAACACGGGGCTGATGCGCGCGGTGGACAAGTACGAGTACCGCCGGGGCTACAAGTTCTCCACCTACGCCACGTGGTGGATCCGCCAGGCCATCACCCGCGCCATCGCCGACCAGGCCCGCACGATCCGCATCCCGGTCCACATGATCGAGACGATGAGCAACATCCGCAACATCGTCAAGAAGCTGATCCAGGAGAAAGGCCGTGAGCCGACCCTGGAGGAGATCTCCGAGGCCGCCGAGCTGAGCATCAGCGAGACGCGGCGCGTGCTGAAGATCTCCAAGCGCCCCATCAGCCTGGACCGTCCCATCGGCGAGGGGGAGGACAGCTTCTTCGGCGACTTCATCGAGGACGAGACCACCGCCAGCCCCGTCTCGCTGGCCACCCAGGAGATGCTGAAGGACAAGATCGACGACGTGCTCAACACCCTGACCTACCGCGAGCGCGAGATCATCAAGCTGCGCTACGGGCTCGGCGACGGCTATACCTACACCCTCGAAGAGGTCGGCCGCATCTTCAACGTCACCCGCGAGCGCGTCCGCCAGATCGAGGCCAAGGCCGTGCGCAAGCTCCAGCATCCGGTGCGCAGCCGCAAGCTGGAGGGGTTCATTGACAGCCTGCCCGATAACACGTAGACTACTCCGGCCACGATCACTCGACCGGGAAACGACCCATGGCGCAGCGGCGGGGACCATGCCCTGAGCAGGAGCGTGAGGGCGCGAGGTGCGCCGCTCGCGCCCGGCCGAACCGCCACGGCCCGAACTCCGCGGAGTTCGGGCCGTTTTCGTTTCTGCGCCGCCCCGGGGCCCATTCCTCCAGCCACGGCCCGTGCCTATGAAAGAGACCATGGAGCGGATCCTGGCCCTCCAGGACCTGAACGCGCAGATCCAGCAGCAGCGCGGCGACGCCCGGATGCTGGAAGTGGACCTGCGTAACCACGAGCGCCTGCTCCAGGAGCGCCGACGCCGCGCCGAACAGGCGCATCACGACCGCCTGGAGGCCGCCAAGCGCGCCGACGCCGTCCAGCGCCGCATCGAGGAGATCGAGGAAGAGGTGCGCCGCCTCCAGGTGCAGCTCAACACCGCGCACAGCAACCGCGAGTTCGCCGCGCTCCAGCAGAGCATCGCCAGCCACCTGGCCGACATGCAGAAGCGGGAGGACGAGTGCCTCACGGCGCTGCAGCGGGCCGACGAGCTCGCCGGCGAAGAGCGCCGCCTCAACGAGGAAGTGAGCCAGGCCGAGGCCGAGCTGGAGCAGATGACGGAGCAGATCGCCCAACAGCGGGCGGAGATGGACCACCGACTGGATCAGCTCAAGCGGGAGCGCGACGCGCTGCGCGAGCAGGTCAACCCGGCGGCGCTCTCGGCCTACGACCGCATCACCGGCCACCACAGCGGCCAGCCCCTCGCCGAGGTGAGGAGCCGCATCTGCCAGGGCTGCTACACGCGCATCACCAAGCAGACCGAGAACCTGTTGATGCGCGGCGACGAGATCGTCTACTGCCATAGCTGCGGCCGCATGCTCAAGCTCGCCGACGAGCAGTAGGCCACCCGGCCACGCGCGTCCCCCCCCCCTTGAGCCGAAACAGCGGGACTGCTCTGCGCGGCGCGCCAGCGCCGAGGGACCTGTATCCCGTCTTCGGCGGTCAGTGGCGAGCGCCGACCCGCCGGCGGGCCGGCATGCACCCTTACCCCTTGTTCAGCCACAGGTCCAGGCGGGACAGCGGCGAGTAGGGCTTCCCGACGATGGAGGGCAGGTCAGCTCCGGGGATCAAGCCCACCTTGGCGTGGTGGACCGGGCGACCCTTGTCGAGCAGGACCTCCTCGAACGTGCCGTCGCCGCGGTTGCGGTAGGCGATCAGCCTGGCGTCCGGGTAGCCCTCCAGCCCCATTTCCCCGACGAAGATATCCGGCAGGCCGTCCCCGTCCATGTCGGCCACTTGCAGGCTGTGGGGGTGGAACAGGTCGTTGCGCAGCGGGTGCATCTCCCAGTCGGGGAAGCCGGAGAACCAGGCCAGCCGGCCGGGGTCGCTCTCGCCCTCGCTGAGCACCACCTCCGGCCGGCCGTCGCCGTCCAGGTCGCCCACGGCGACGCAGGTCATGACGAAGTCCGGCGCGATGGGATAGCGCCGCCAGGCCGCGCCGTCTCGCTTGAACCAGTAGGGCCCG
>CAYSWA010000004.1:73932-103306 GCA_964434535.1 uncultured candidatus Brocadiaceae bacterium
CGTTGCCCCCCCAGTCGTTGCCGGCCACCAGGTCGGGGCGGCCGTTGCCCGTGATGTCGAGCGTCACGCCGCCGGCCTCGAAGCGGGCCGTCCCTATGGTGTGGCGCTTCCACGGGTGGCTCGGGGTCCACGCAGAGGTATTCGAACTGCATCGGCGGGCGCTCCCAGGTTAGTGCGTTAGGTTCTCCGGCGGAAGGATATCCGGCTATCGCGCGCACGTCAATCGCCGCCGACCGTCCTTTCGGCGCCTCGCGATCGCCTTCGGCCCGCCGCTCGCCTTCCTGCTCGGCGTCGTCTTCATCGCCCCGGCCACCCTGCTGAGCCGACTTGCCGCCGCGCCCCGTTCCCGGTAGGATACCCTGGCTCCTGCGTTGCGCCGAGGAGCCGGAGGTATAGACCCGGATGGCCGAAGACGTGCCCACCAGGATGTACGTGACGACGGACGCCGTGGCGATCAGCTTCTCGCCTTCCGAGGGGCTGCGGGTTCTGCTCGTGCGGCGGGCCAACCCGCCGTTCCAGAGGAGCTGGGCGCTGCCGGGCGGGTTCGTGGAACGGGACGAGGACCTGCCCGACGCGTGCGAGCGGGAGCTCAGGGAGGAGACCGGCGTGCGGCCCAGCGCGCTGGTGCAGGTCGGCGCCTGGGGCAAGCCGGGACGCGACCCCCGGGGCCGCAACGTCAGCGTCGTCTACATCGCCACCGTCCGCCTGGACCAGTCCGAGCCGGAGGCCGGCTCCGACGCGGCGCGGGTGGAGTGGCGCCGGGCGACCAACCTGCCCCAGCTCGGCTTCGACCACGAGGAGATCGTGGAGGCGACGCTGGAGAGATTGAGCGCGATGGCCACGCGCTCGCACATCGTCTACGGCCTGCTGCCCGAGCGGTTCGACATCGACGCGCTCAAGGACGCCCTCACCGCGTGCAGCGGCGAGCTGATGACCGAGTCGGAGGCGATGGCCTTCGCCAAGCGGTGCCGCGTGGTGAAGGAATCCACGCACCTGCCCCGCGAGGGACAGCTCTTCCGCTGCGTGGCGGCCGACCTGCTCGCCGCGCCGCGCTGAAGCTCAGAGCACGCCCTTGGTGGAGGGCACCTCGCCGGCCTGGCGGGGGTCGATCTCCACCGCCTGCCGCAGCGCCCGCGCCACGCCCTTGAAGGCGCTCTCGGCGATGTGGTGCGAGTTGTCCCCCCGCACCAGGTCCACGTGCATCGTCACGCCGCCGTTGAGGCAGAAGGCGTGCAGGAACTCGCCGACCAGCTCCACGTCGAACTCGCCGACCTTCTGCGAGGGGAAGCGCACGTTGTAGCTGAGCAGCCCCCGCCCGCTCAGGTCGAGCGCGACGGCGACCAGGCTCTCCTCCATCGGCACGCGGGCCTGCCCGAAGCGCGCGATGCCCCGCTTCTCGCCCAGGGCCTCCGCCAGCGCCTTGCCCAGAACGATGCCCACGTCCTCGGTGGTGTGGTGGGCGTCGACCTCCAGGTCGCCGCTGGCACGGCACGCCAGGTCGAACAGGCCGTGGCGCGTGAGCAGCTCCAGCATGTGGTCCAGGAAGCCGACGCCGGTGCTCACCTCGGCGCGGCCGGCCCCGTCCAGGGCCAGCTCGGCGTGGATGGCGGTCTCGCGGGTCTCGCGCTCGACGACGGCGCGGCGGTCTTGCTCGCTCATGGCGTCCCTCCCCGGCGGCGGGCGCAGTGCTCTGGTGGCCATGGTACTACAGCGCGCGGGGGCGCTGCACGCGCAAAACGCGGCCGATGGCGCTCAGCTCTCCGAGAGGACGTCGCGCAGCGCGTCGAGCAGCGCGTCGGTCTGCTCCTCGGTGCCGACCGTGATGCGGAGGCACTCGTCGAGGCGCGGCGCATCGAAGTAGCGCACCAGGACCTTCCGCTCGAAGAGCGCCCGGAAGATCTCCTCCGCCTCGGTGCCCTCGGGCGCCCGGGCGAAGATGAAGTTCGCCTGCGACGGCCGGCAGCAAAAGCCGAGCGCCCCGAGCTCGGCGGCGAGGCGCTCCCGCGTGGCCCGGACCCGCTCCACGTTGCGGCGCAGCCAGTGCTGGTCCTCGATCGCCGCCGTGGCGGCCGCCACCGAGAGGGCGTCCACGTTGTAGGAGTCCTTCACCTTGGCCATGCCCTCGATCAGCGGCTCCTGCGCCACGGCGTAGCCGAACCGCAGGCCGGCCAGGCTGTAGGACTTCGAGAGCGTCCGCGTCACAAGCACGTTCTCGCAGCGCTCCACCAGGCCGAGGCAGTTCGCCTCGGCGAAGTCCACGTATGCCTCGTCGATCAGCAGGACGCCGTCGATGGAGAGGGCCAGCTCCTCCAGCAGGCCGGGATCGACCAGCGTGCCGGTCGGGGCGTTGGGGTTGCTCACCATGGTCAACGGCGCGCCGGTCGTGGCCAGGCCGGCCGGCAGCGCATAGTCGTCCGGGAAGGGCACGGCGAGGGGCCGGGCGCCCTGGATCCGGGCGAGCGTCTCATACAGCGTGTAGGTCGGCCAGGGGAAGGCGAGGGCATCGCCCACGGCGCAGAAGCTGCGCACGGCGATGTTGAGCAGGTCGTCGGAGCCGTTGCCGCAGAGGATGCGCTCGGGCCGGATGCCGAGCACGCGTCCGGCGGCCTCGCGGAAGCCCTGGGCCATCGGGTTGGGGTACTTGCGCAGGGCGTGCGGCGAGGCGCCCCGCAGCGCCTCCATGACGCGCGGCGAGGGCGGGTAGGGGTTCTCGTTGGTGTTGAGCTTGACGTAGCCCGGCCCGCCGGGTTGGAAGCCCGGCTCGTAGCCCTCCATCGCCTCGATCTCGGATCGGAAGTAGGTCATGGCGGCGGCCCTCCGGCCGCGGCAGACGGGATGCGCTCGGCAGGACGGCGCATTATACGCGGCGCTGTGCAGGCCCGCAAAGGGCCGGGAGGACAGCCGTTCGCTGCTCGTGGCTTGCAGCCTTCGCCGCCGAGCCTGCTTCGGCGCAGCGGGCCGTTGCTCGTCAGGCGCCGGCCGCGCGTTGTCATCCCGAGCGGCCCGGCGCCGTTGACTTGCCGCGCCGGGCGGCCGATAATGCGGGACGAACCACCGCTCTGAGGGCCCCATGGTCCTGATCATCGACAACTACGATTCGTTCACCTACAACCTGGTGCAGCGCCTGGGGGAGCTCGGCGCCGAGGTCACCGTCTACCGCAACGACAAGATCACGGTGCCCGAGGTCGAGCAGCTCGGCCCCGACCACATCATCATCTCACCCGGCCCCTGCACGCCCCGCGAGGGCGGCGTCTCCAACGACGTGATCAAGCACTTCGCCGGCCGCACGCCCCTGCTCGGCGTCTGCCTCGGCCACCAGTGCATCGGCCACAGCTTCGGCGCCACGGTCGGGCGACACCGCCGCCTGATGCACGGCAAGACGAGCATGATCCACCACGACGGGCGGACGATCTACGAGGGGCTGCCCGAGCCCTTCGAGGCGACGCGCTACCACTCGCTCGCGATCCGGCCGGGGACGCTGCCGGAGGAGTTCGAGGTGACGGCCTGGGCCGAGCAGGACGAGATCATGGGCATCCGCCACCGGGACTACCCGCTGGAGGGCGTGCAGTTCCACCCCGAATCGTTCCTCACCGTGGACGGCCCCCGCCTGCTGTCCAACTTCCTGGCGATGACGGCGTAGGAAGGACGAAGTGGGAAGGCTGAAGGGGCGGCTCCACTCGTCCACGGCCGTTGCTCGTTGTTCGTTGCTCGTGCGGGACGGCTTCGAACGCAGGGAACGGCGAGGGAAGGCTGAAGGAGAGGCTCAAGGGTCAGTGCTCCCGGCCCCACGTGCGCGCTGGCCACGTCGAGCAGCCGGTTGAGGGGATAGAGGGCGATGGCCAGCCGCCCGGGCGGCGCGTCGGGGAGCTGCACGCGGTTCTGTCCGAGCATGTCCGGGGCGACGATGGAGCGTTCGGGCGTGCATCCAGGAGCGCAGCGAGGCCGTTGCCTCGTCCTCGCTCTTGTCCTGGGCCGTGACCGCAGCCGCCCAATCTTCAATCTTCAATTCGGAGGGCCTCGGCGAGGTCCTCCGGCAGGCGCCGCACGCGGCGGTCCCCTCCCAGGCAGACGACCACGACTTTCCCCTCGACGATCAGCACGCCGTCGTCGGGACGCACGATCCGGGTTCCGAAGGTGACGCTGGTGCGCCCCAGCTTCTCCACGCGGGTCTCGACCCGCAGCAGGTCGTCGTAGTGGGCCGGCGCCCGGTAGTCGCACTCGGCGTGGACGACGACGAGGTGGACGCCCCGCTCCTCCATCTGGCGGTAGGAGAGGCCCGTTGCGCGCAGGAACTCCGTGCGCCCGACCTCGAAGTAGACCAGGTAGTTGGCGTAGTAGACGACGCCGAACCCGTCCGTGTCGGCGTAGCGCACGCGGATATCGACCGTCTCGCGCTTCATCGCGCCTCCTCCATGTCGGCAGCCGCCTCACGAACAACGAGCGACCAGCGGCAGTTGTCGGTTGACGGTTGTCGGTTGACGGAAACAGCAGAGCGCGCAGGGTCAGGCCGTTGATCCACGTTCATCCGCGCGTTCCCCGCGTTGGCCGTTCCCTGACAACTGAACAACCGACAACGGACAACCGCCGTTACCCCCTCGGATGGCACCGCTGGTGGACGGCCTTCAGGCGGCTGCGGTCCACGTGGGTGTAGATCTCGGTGGTGGAGATGTCGGCGTGGCCGAGCATGACCTGCACGGCGCGCAGGTCGGCCCCGCCGGCCAGCAGGTGCGTGGCGAAGCTGTGGCGCAGCATGTGCGGGTGCACGTGGCCGAGCCCGGCGGCGCGCGCGTGCCTGTTCACCCGCTGCCAGACGGCCGAGCGGCTCAGCCGGTTGCCTCGCGCGGTCACGAAGAGGGCGGGCTCGTCCCCGCGCCGGAGCAGCTCGGGGCGCCCGCGCTCCAGGTATGCGCGCAGCGCCTCGCGGGCCGACCGGCCGACCGGCACCAGGCGCTCCTTCATCCGCTTGCCGTAGCAGCGCACGAAGCCGTACTGAAAGTTGACGTCGCCCACGTCGAGCCCGCACAGCTCGCTGGCCCGCGCGCCGGTGGCGTAGAGCATCTCGAGCATGGCGCGGTCCCGCAGGCCGAGCGGCGTGTCGGCGCCGGGGGCTTCGAGCAGGGCTTCGACCCCCTCGACGCTCAGGACCTCGGGCATGCGCTTCCAGAGGCGCGGCGTCTGGAACGCCTCGGCGGGGTCGCCGGCGACGTAGCCTTCCATCAGCAGGAACCGGTAGAACATGCGCACGGCCACCAATCGCCGCCAGACCGTGCCCGAGGCGAGGCCCCGCGCGCGGGCGGCCTCGACGTAGTCGACCAGGCGCGCGGCGTTCACCGCCTCCAGGTCGGCCGCGCCGGCGGCGCCGAGGAAGGCGAGGAAGTCCTCCACGTCCGACCGATAAGCCTCGACCGTGTTGCGGCTCAGCCCGCACTCGGCGGCGCAGTAGTGCAGGAAGTAGTCGAGCAACTGCTCGGCCGTCTCGGCCATGGCATGACCGCCGCGCTGAGGGAGGGAGCGACCGCCCCCATGCTACCGTTCGCCCGCCGCCGTATGCAAACCGCCGGAGGGCGGTTGTCAGTGGTTCGGTTGTCCAGTTGTCAGGGAACGACCAACGCGGGGAACGCGGATTGACGCGGGTGGACGCAGACGGCGGGAGCCACCTTTCGCAAACGGGGCGCGACCGCTGGGGCGGAGAACGCGGTTGTTTTCCGGGCCTGCCTGCCATAGAATACGCGGCGCTCCCTGTGAGCGTTCCCGTGCGTAACTCCGAGACGGTGTAGTCGATATGACGGAAGACCCTTCCCCCCGCGTCCGCCTGGGTCCCTACCGGCTGGTGCGGTTCCTGCGCGAGGACGTGGCCGGTCAGCTCTACGTGGCGCGCCACGTCGACCGGCCCGGCGAGGTGATCGTGAAGGTCTTCGCGCCCTCCGTCTGCCAGAATCCGGCCTTCGGGCGCTACTTCTACCACAAGTGCGCCGACCGCCAGGCGCTGATCGAGCACCCGAACGTCCTCCAGGTCATCGACGTGGGCCAGGAGTCCGGCGCCTCCTACGTGGTGGTCGAGGATGCCGGCGGCGAGCAGCTCTCCCAGAAGCTCTCCGAGGCGCCGCTGGAGACCGAGGAGGCGCTCAACATCGTGCGCCAGATCGCCGAGGGTCTGCGGGCCGGCCACCGGCGCGACATCGTGCACGGGCACGTCAAGCCATCCGACGTGATCCTCACCCGGGACAAGCTCGGCCGGCCGCTGGTGAAGGTCTGCTTCTTCGACCTCGGGCTCGGCGCCACCGAGAGCGTGGTCTCGATCTTCGGCGAGGCCGTCGGCGCGCCGAAGTACATGGCCCCCGAGGTCATCAAGGGGCGCCTGCCCGGCCCCCAGGCCGACGTCTTCGCCCTCGGCGTGCTCGCCTACGAGCTGCTGACGGGTCAGGAGCCCTTCCCCAGCGACCACGCCGTCGGCTACCTGTTCAGCAACTGCGAGAGCGACCCTACGGCGCCGGGCCACGCCCGTGCCGACCTGGCCCACGAGATCGCGCTGGTGGTGATGCGGATGCTCGAGAAGGAGCCCGCGCGCCGCTACCGCAGCATGCAGCGCGTGATCGACGACCTGGACCGCTGCGCCCAGAGCATGCAGACCGGGCATGTCGAGGCGGTGCCCTACGGGAGCGATTCGGCCTTCGCCCGCACCTACGAGCTGCCGGCGCAACGGGCCGAGGCGGCGAAGGGGCGGCCGAGGCCGGCGAGACAGATCGTCGGCGTTGCCGCGCTGGTGGTGCTGGTCGGCCTGCTCGGCTACTGGTTCGGCGGCGGGTTCCCCGGCTTCCGGGCGGAGGGGACGCCGATCGAGCGGGCCGCAGCGCCCCCGCCCCGGCCGGGCCCGGTCGCCCCGCCCGGTTCGGCCCGGTTGCGGGCGGTCGCCCCGCCGCAGGTGGCCGGCCCGGCGGGCGAAGCGCCCGCGCCCCCGGAGGGCGAGGAGCCGGCCCGCGACGCGTTCGAGCTGGCCAGCCGGGACTGGGAGCGCTTCAGCCGGCGCAACGACTTCGAGCTCGGCATCGAGGCGTTCCGCGCCGTCGCCCGGCAGCATCCCGACACGCCCTACGCCCGGCGCGCCCGCGAGCAGATCGCCCGCATCCATACCGAGTGGGCCCGCAGCGAGGCAGACGTGGCCAACCTGGAGGCCGCCGTCAGCCACTACGAGGAGGCCCTCGCGGCGGCACCCGAGGCCAGCTCGGCGGCCGACCTGGCCCGCCGCAGCCTGCCCGGCGCCCTGGCCGCGCTCGCGGAGTCGGTGCGCCTCAAAGGCCAGTACGAGCGGGCCATCGACATCTACGAGCAGATCGCCGAGCGCTTCCCCGGCACCAAGGAGGCCGCCCTGCTGGAGAGCCGCAAGCCGCAGATCATGCTCGAGCAGGCATTCATGCTGTGGCACGACGCGGAGCGCTACGACGAGGCCCTCAGCCGCCTGTTGGAGGTCGTGCGGGATTACGGCGGGACCGAATGGGGCGAGAACGCCCGCCAGGCCGTGCCCGACCTCTACCTGGACGCCGTGCGGGAGAAACTCAGCGCCGCACGCTACGGCGAGGCGCGCGCCCAGCTCGTGGAGCTCGTCGAGGCCTACCCCGCGCACAAGGCGGCCGGGAAGGCGGCCGAGCTGGATGCGCAGATCCTGTTCCGGCTCTTCCAGGCCGAGCGAGAGGCCGGGGCGCAAGGCAGCGGCGAGGAGCACTACGGCGAGCTGCTCCAGCGCTACCGGGCCAGCGCCTGGACGGTGCGGGCGGCCCGCGTCGTGCTGGGGCTGGAGCGTCCCGCGGGCGACGTGTTCGATTCCACCACGGCGCGCAGCCAGCTCAAGGACGCGCGGGAGGCATACGGGCGCCTCGAGTTCCCCGCCGCCCTCACCGCCCTGAAGGGCGTGCTGCGCTACGCGCGGGCCGAATCGCCCGAAGCCGCCGAGGCGCTGGCCACGCTGCCGCAGTGGCTCTACGAGTCGGCCATGCACATCTACGGCCAGGGCATGCGCGGCGAGTGGCGCCCGGCGCTGGCGGAACTCTCCGCGCAGTTCCCCGGCACCGAGTATGCCCGCAGGGCCGGGCGCGTCACCGACATGGTCGACGACCCGCCGGAGGGCATGGTCTACGTCGCCGCCGGCCCGTTCTGGATGGGCACAGGGGAGGATGAGATCATCTCCCTGCTGCGCAAACACGGTCCGAACGCCCTCGGCGGCGGGCGGGAGGAGGTGCTGCTCTTCGCCGAGGTGGCCGGCCTGCTCAGCGAGACGCCGCGGCACGTCGAGCGGACCGACGCCTTCTTCATCGACCGCACCGAGGTGACCAACGCCGAGTACAAGGAGTTCGTGGACGCCACGGGCACGCCGCCGCCGGCCGGCTGGCCCGGCGGCACCTACCCGGAGGGAGCGGGCCAGCGCCCCGTGGTCAACGTCAGCCTCTCCGAGGCCGCCGCCTACGCGAAGTGGCGCGGCTGCCGGCTGCCCACCGAGGCCGAGTGGGAGAAGGCCGCCCGGGGCACCGACGGGCGACGCTTCCCCTGGGGCGAGCTGTTCGACCAGAAGGGCGCTCACCACATGCGCTCGGAGGCGGCCGGCACGGTCGCCGTCGGCTCCTTCCCCACCTGGGACAGCCCCTACGGCTGCCTCGACGTGATCGGCAACGTGCGCGAGTGGACGACGACGCCGAGCGCCGCCTACGCGGGCTCTCGCTGGCAGGGCGCCGCCGAGGTGGCCGGCACCGTCGTCGCCCGCGGCGGGGCGTGGTTCCAGGAGGAGCTGGTGCCGATCCCGGCTCGCTGCGCCAGCCGCTACCCGGTCGACCCCGCCGCGCCCGACCAGGCGACCGGCTTCCGCTGCGTGCGGGACGTCCCCGAAGCCGGCCCGGCGGGCGGCCCGTGAGCCCGCACTGCCCAGGCTGACCCGAATGCCCCGTCCCCCCAGACAGGACGCGCCCGTGCCCGAGACCCTTCGGGACGGCCGGGTCACGCTCTACCTGGACCCCGAATGCGCCGACGGGCTGGACCGGGCCGACCTTCTGCGCCTGCCCCGGATCGTGGCGGGCCTGCCGGGGTGCAGCTCCCGCCAGCGGGGGCGGGTCACCCTCTGGCGGTGGCGTCCGCACTGGCACGAGGGGCCGGGGCTCGTCGTGCGTCAGTACGCCCACGGGGGCGCGCTGGGGCCGCTCCGGGGGGCGCTCTTCCTCGGGGCCGGGCGGATGCGGCGGGAGTTCGAGACGGCCATGCTGGCCCGGCACCGGGCAGTGCCCACCGCCCGACCCATGGCCCTGCGCGTGGAGCGCGTGCTCGGGCCGCTTGTGTGCGGACACCTCGTGACCGAGGAGCTGGCCGGGGCCGAGAACCTGCTGGAGGCCCTGCGCCGGGCCGAGGCGACGGGGCCGCCGCCCGAGCCGGCACGCCGCCGCCTGGCCGCCGCCGTCGGGCGGGCCATCGCCCGCATGCACCGGGCCGGGATCGTGCACGCCGACCTGAACCTGAAGAACCTGCTGGTGCGCAGCGCGTTTGACCGCCCGGAGGTCTTCATCGTAGATTTCGACAAGGCGCGGCTGGTGCGGCACGTCTCTGCGCGCGAGCAACGGGCCAACCTGGAGCGGCTGGACCGATCGGTGCGCAAGTGGCCGGCCTCGCGGCGCGTGGTCGGCGCGCTGGACCGCGCGGCCGTGCTGCGCGCCTACCGGACCGCACGGCACCCAAGGGAGGAGGGATAGCCGATGGAGCGCGTGAACGCGAACGAGATGGAGTACCGCAACGGCACGAGCGGGCCGAAGTACCTGTTCCGCGGCCCGCGCATCGACTGGGGGCTGATCCGGTTCCTGCCCGGCCAGCAGCTCGGCGCCCACATGCACAACGAGGTCGAGGAGACCTTCTACTTCCACGCCGGCAGCGGCGTCTTCGTGGCCGACGGGCTCCAGTACGACATCGCCCCCGGCGACGCCTTCCGCGTCGAGCCCGGCGAGGTGCACAACGTAATCAACGCCGGCGAGGGGCCGCTGGACGGCGTCTTCATCAAGCACACCTACCGGCCCGACGACAAGGTGAGCGTCGAGCAGTGAGACGGATTCTAAGCCGCGCCACCGCTTTCTGAGACAAGGGCCTTGCCCGACGACATACCGCACCTACCCCTGCGCCTGGCGGTGCTGGCGGTCGCCTTCTGCCTCTCGGCCTTCTTCAGCGGCTCCGAGACGGCGCTGTTCAGCTTCCAGCCCCACGAGCTGGGCCGCATGAGCGACCCCGACGCCGGCCCGCTCGACCGCGCCGTGGCCGCCCTGCGCCGCCGCCCCAAGCGGCTGCTGATGACGATCCTGTTCGGCAACATGTGCGCCAACGTCGTCTTCTACAGCGTCTCCTACATCCTGATCCTGGACCTGGCGCCGCGCCTGCCCGCACCGGCCGCGGTCCTGCTCGGGTTCTGCTCGTTCCTCGCCGTCATCATCGGCGGCGAGGTGATGCCGAAGAACCTGGCCGTCACCTTCTACCGCCCGTTCGGGCGCGCCGCCGCCGTGCCGCTGGCGCTGCTGCAGAAGCTGATCACCCCGGTGGTCTGGCCGCTGGCCCGGCTCGCCGGCGGCCTCACCGGCCTGCTGGGCGGCGCCGGCCCCCCGGTGCACGCCGAGGAGCTCCAGATGCTGGTGGCCCTCAGCACGCACGAGGGCGTCGTCGACGAGGAGGCCGGGCGCATGATCGCCGAGGTGATCGAGCTCTCCGAGGTGCGGGTCAACGAGCTGATGGTGCCCCGGGTGGAGGTGGTCGCCTTCGACCTGGAGCAGCCGCCCGAGCAGCTGACGGCGCTCTTCGCCGAGCAGAAGCTCAGCGTCGTGCCGGCCTACGAGGGCCAGGTGGACGAGATGCGCGGCGTGATCCGCCTCAAAGACGTGCTGTTCCGCCGGCCGGGCCAGGACCTGCGCGAGCTGGTGCGCGCCATCCCCTACCTGCCCGAGACGGCGACGGTCGAGGAGGCCCTGCGCCGCTGCCGGCGAGAGCGCAGCAAGACGGCCTTCGTCCTCGACGAATACGGCGCCGTCATCGGGCTGCTCACCATCGAGGACCTGCTGGAGGAGATCGTCGGCGAGATCGCCGACGAGTACGAGCCGCAGGAGGCGCCCATGGTCCAGCCGCTGCCCGACGGACGGTTCCGCGTGCAAGGGCGCCTCAGCCTGCGGCAGTGGCAGGACCTCTCCGGCGTCGATCTGCCCGAGATCGGCGTCGACACCGTGGGCGGGCTGGCGATGGCCCTCTTGGACAGGGTGCCCGAGGAGGGCGACACGGCCCGCTGCCCGGGCATGGAGCTGACCGTCGAGCGGGTGCAGGAGCGGAGGGCCGAGACGCTGCTGATCAGGCTCCTGCCCCAGGAGGCGGCCGGGGAGGGCGAGGGTGGTTGAGTACGCCGTCATCGTAGCCGCCGTCCTGTTCGCCGCCTTCCACAGCGGCAGCGAGACGGGCTCCTACTGCGTGAATCGCCTGCGGCTGCGCCTGCGCATGGAACGGGGCCAGCGCTCGGCCCGGCTGCTGCACCGCTTCCTGAGCAAGCCGACCCTGGCGATCAGCACCCTCCTGGTCGGCACGAACCTCGGCCTCTACGTGACGACCTTGCTCGCCACCGAGAAGCTGCGCGGCGCCGCCTGGGTCGGCCGCCCGGAGCTCTACAGCAGCCTGATCCTGCCGCCGATCCTGCTCATCTTCGCCGACGCGATGCCCAAGTCGTTCTTCCAGCATCACGCGGATGCGCTCATGTACCGGACCGTCTGGCCGCTCCAGGTCTCGCGGGTCGCCTTCTACCCGTTCACGCTGCTTCTGCGGGGCATCAGCGCGCTGCCGCGCATGCTGCTCGGGGCGCGGGGGACGCCGCGGCGGGCCGTCTTTACAGCGGAGACGTTCCGCTTCTACCTCGGGCAGGGGGCGGCTCACGGCGTGCTCTCGGGCTTCCAGCGGGCCATGGCCGACAACATCCTCCGCCTCAGGGCCGTCCCCGTCGCCGACGTGATGACGCCGCTGGATGATACGCTAATGGTCGAGGAGGGCACGCCGCGCGCCGACCTGCTGGAGCGGCTGCGCAGCCAGCGCTACTCCCGCATACCCGTCTGGCGCGGCTCCCGCCGGGACGTGGTCGGCGTGGTCAACATCATCGACTTCGTCAGCGAACCGGATCGCGAGACCGTGACCGCCTCGACGGCGACGGAGCCCGTCCGGCTGCCCCGCTGGGTCTCGGTCGCCGACGCCCTCTACGCGCTGCGCCAGGCGCGCCAGCAGTTCGCCGTTGTCACCGAGGCCGCCGGCCGGGCCGTCGGCATCGTGACCGTCAAGGACCTGGTCGAGGAGATCGTCGGCGAGCTGGAGGCATGGTAGCCGGCGGTTGACACCACGCGGCGCAGGGCCGACAGTGGAGTGGGGACCATTGGTGGGGTTGAAGCGATGATACCGCTGGTGAAGTGCGCGTGGACGGCCTGCCTGCTGGCGCTGTTCGCCGCGCCGGCCCCGGCCGGAGGACTGCTGCTCGGCGAGCCGGCGCAGGGCGCCTCGGAGCGCGTCACCATCGCGGTCGAGCCGTCGGACGTCGAGATCGCCGCCGGCTCGGCAGGCACCGTCCAGCTCGCCTTCGAGTGCCCCGACGAGCACTACGTCTGGCACGATTCGATCAAGCTCTCGCTCGCCGGAGGCCCCGCGGACGCCTCGGTCGGCGCGTTCTCCCTGCCCGAGCCGAAGAGCAAGTACGACGAGTTCGCCGAGGCCACGGTGGAGTACCTGGACGGGGAGTTCGCGGCTGCGCTGGAAGTGCGGGTCGGGCCGCAGGTCGAGCCCGGCGACTACGAGGCCGCCCTGGAGGTGCGCTACACCGAGTGCAGCCCCGACCTCTGCCGCCTCGGCAGCGAGAGGCTGCCCCTCGCCCTCACGGTGCTGCCGGCGGGGGAAGGCGCCGCCGCGCCGCAGCCTCCCGAGCCGGCCCGCCACCGGCTGCCCGTCGTGGAGGAAGGGGCCGGGCCCCCCGAGCAGGGCACCGGTCCCTTCGCGGGCAAGGCGCCGCTGCTCGCCATCCTGGTCGCCTACGTCTTCGGGCTCGGGCTCGTCTTCACGCCCTGCGTCTACCCGCTGATCCCGGTCACGGTGAGCCTGGTCGGCGCCACGTCGGGCGAGTCGCGCCTCGGGGGGCTGGTCCGCTCGCTGGTCTACGTCTTCGGCATCTCGGTCACCTACTCGGCCGTCGGCACCATCGCGGCGGCGACGGGCGGCATGTTCGGCGCCTGGGCGCAGCATCCGGCGGTCTTCATCGCGCTGGCGGTCATCTTCGTGGCGCTCGCGCTCGCCATGTTCGACGTCTATGTGCTCGATTTCACCTCGCAGCGGGTTGAGCGGCTGCGGGCGCGGCTCAGGGGCCGGGCCGGGCTGGTCGGCATATGGGTGGTCGGGCTGCTCTCCGGGGCGGCGGCGACGGCCTGCATCGCGCCGGTCATCCTGGGCGCGCTGACCTACGTCGCGCAGCGGGGCACGCTGCTGCTGGGGTTCCTGATCTTCTTCGCGATGGCCTGGGGCATGGGCACGCCGCTGGTGGTGCTCGGGACGTTCACGGGCCTGGCCGGCTCGCTGCCGAAGTCGGGGCAGTGGATGGTCGCGGTCAAGCGCGTCTTCGGGCTGGCGCTGCTCGGCGTGGCGGTCTACTTCGTGGGCAAGAGCCGGCTCTTGCCCGGGCTGTGGTTCGGGATGTTCGTGGCGGCCTTCCTGCTCGGGGCGGGGGTCTTCGTGGGGGCGTTCGACCTGGTGCCCGGCTCGGCCGGCTGGTGGCAGCGGCTCAGGAAGGCGGCGGGGCTGATCCTGGTCGGCGCGGCGCTGGCGGCCTTCCTCTCCGCCCTCGGGCTCGCGGGCCGGGCGCCCGTCCCGGCGGGGGCGGAGGCGCCGGCGGCGATCCGGTGGCTGGAGTCCGAGCCCGCGGCGCTGGCTGCGGCCCGCGAGGAGGGCAGGCCCGTCCTGCTCGACTTCTGGGCCGAGTGGTGCGCGCCGTGCAAGCGCATGTTCGAGACCACCTACGTGGACCCCGACGTGGTGCGGGAGGCGGGGCGGTTCGTCGGCGCCAAGATCGACGTGGACCGCCTGGCCCCGCCGGAGCGGGAGCGGCTGCTGGAGGAGTACCGCGTGCGCGGCGTGCCCACGGTCGTCCTGATCGCCCCGGACGGCGAGCGCACCACGCGCGCGGGCTACATCGGCCCGGACGAGATGCTGCGCCTGCTGCGCGGGGTGGAGTGAGTCAGCCTGCCGGCGGCCCGCGCGCAGAAGGCGGAATGACGAATGCGAGGTCGAGGACCGGACGTCTCAACGGCCCAGGCTCCTGCACGGCTGGGCGAGCGCCGTCGCTTCATCCTCCATCCTTGGCCGCCGAAATTCGGGGACAGGCCCCTGCGGGGCCTCCGGCCCCTTCGGGATACAGTCCCCGGTTTCGGCTCCGGCGGCGAGCGTGGCCCTCCTGCCGTCCCCTGCGCGCTCCGCGTTCGGCGTGAAAGGGCTTGAGTCGCGGGACGGTTTCGGATATACTGTGTGGTAGCGGGGCACGGGGCTTCGGGCCGCGTGTCCCTTCTTTGTGCAGTCCGTCCCGCCGTCGCCGGCATCCCTGAAGCCAGCCCGCGACCCGTGCGCGTCGCTTGCGGGGGCAGCGCGTGCGCGCAACGGGGGGGCAGGGGGCTGCATCCGAGGGGCCCTTGCGCACCGATTCCGCCATGAGCATGCTGAACGCCACAATCGAGAAGAGGGTCGAGCTGAGCCGGCTGCGCAACATCGGCATCATGGCCCATATCGACGCCGGCAAGACGACCGTCGCCGAGCGCATCCTCTACTACACCGGCCGCACCCACCGCATGGGCGACGTGGACGACGGCACCACGACGATGGACTGGATGGACCAGGAGCAGGAGCGCGGCATCACCATCGTCAGCGCCGCCACCACCACGCACTGGCGCGAGCACCGCATCAACCTGATCGACACGCCGGGCCACGTGGACTTCACCGTCGAGGTCGAGCGGTCCCTGCGCGTGCTGGACGGCGCCATCGCCCTGTTCTGCGGGGTCGGTGGCGTCGAGCCGCAGTCCGAGACCGTCTGGCGCCAGGCGGAGAAGTACGACGTGCCCGCCATCGCGTTCATCAACAAGATGGACCGCCAGGGGGCCGACTTCGAGCATGTCGTGCAGGAGATCGAGGACCGCCTCGCCGCCAAGCCCGTCCCCGTCGTGGTGCCCCTGATGGGCGAGGGCCGCTTCGTGGGCGTCATGGACCTGGTCGAGGAGGTCGCCGTCTACTACCGCGACGAGGACCTGGGGGCGACCTACCGCGAGGAGCCGATCCCGGAGGAGCGCCGCGCCGAGTTCGACCGCTGGCGCGAGCGGCTGATCCACGACGTGAGCGAGGAAGACGAGGCGCTGTTCGAGAAGTACTGCCTGGACGAGCACGTCGGGCCCGCCGAGCTGCGCCCGGCCATCCGCCGCGCCACGCTCAGCGGCGCCGTCGTGCCCGTGCTCTGCGGCTCGGCGCTGAAGAACAAGGGCATCCAGCGCCTGATGGACGCCGTGGTCGACTACCTGCCCTCGCCGCAGGACCTGCCGCCGGTGATCGGCATGAAGGGCGGGGAGGAGGTCGAGCGCCGCCACAGCAGCGAGGACCCGCTCGCCGCGCTCGCCTTCAAGGTCGTCACCGACCGCCACGTCGGCCACATGGTCTACGTGCGCGTCTACTCCGGCCGGCTCGAGGTGGGCAGCTACGTGCACAACGCCACCAAGGGCGCCCGCCAGCGGGTGGGGCGGCTGATGACGATGCACGCCGACCACCGCGAGCCGCGCGAGGTGCTCGAATGCGGCGAGATCGGGGTGGCCATCGGTCTTTCGGAGACGACGACGGGCGACACCCTCTGCGAGCAGGACCACCCGATCCTGCTGGAGGCGATCGAGTTCCCCGCGCCGGTGCTCTCGGTGAGCGTCGCGCCGCGTTCGACCGCCGAGCGCGACCGCCTGGCCCGCGCGCTGGAGTGCCTGGCCCGGGAGGACCCGACCTTCACCGTCACCCGCAACGTCGAGACGCAGGAGACGGTCATCAGCGGCATGGGCGAGCTGCACCTGGAGGTGCTGATCGAGCGGCTGCGCCGCGAGTTCAAGGTCAACCCGGAGACCGGCGCGCCGCAGGTGGCCTACCGCGAGACGATCACCCGCCCGGCCAGCGTCGACCACAAGCACGTCAAGCAGACAGGCGGGCGCGGCCAGTACGCGCACGTCGTGCTGGAGCTTGAGCCGCTGGAGGCGGGGCGGGGCTTCGAGTTCTACGACGAGGTGGTCGGCGGGCGCGTGCCCCGCGAGTTCATCCCCGCCATCGAGCGGAGCATCGTCGCAACCATGGCCGAGGGCGTCTACGCCGGCTCGCCGGTGGTGGACGTGGCCGTGCGGCTGGTCGACGGCTCGGCCCACGAGGTGGACTCCTCGGAGCCGGCCTTCAAGGCCTGCGCGCGGCAGGCGTTCCGCGAGGGCTTCATGCGCGGCCGCCCGCGCCTGCTGGAGCCGGTCTGCTCGGTGAACGTGACGACGCCGCAGGAGTTCAGCGGCGCCGTCACCGGCAGCATCGCCCAGCGCCGGGGGCGCATCACGGGCATCGAGACGCGGGCATCCGGCGGCGTGCAGATCATCCGGGGCATGGCGCCGCTGGCGGACATGTTCGGCTACGCCACGGAGCTGCGCACCATCACCGGAGGGCGGGGCCTGTTCGACATGCGCTTCGAGCACTACGAGCCCGTGCCCGAGGCGCTGGCCGAGGAGATCGTGCGCCGCAGGCGCCAGCAGCGCGACTGAGCCTGCCCACGGCACGGCGCGACCACGAAGGCCGCGAAGAGCGACACGAAGGACGGCCAGGCAACGGCCGTCCTACTGCCCCGGCGTTGGAGCGGCGTTGCTTCAGGGCTTTCGAACCATCGGTCTCGATCCTGCGACCATGGCAGCGGGGACTTGCCGGGTTGGACGTAGCGCGGACGCGGGGTTGAGGCTGGCGGTTTGTGGGCACGCGCCCCCAACTGTCATGCTGAGCGCCGCTTTGGACGGCGCGAAGCATCTCCGACCTGACGGCTTGCGCGGGGAGGCAAGCGGCTCGTGGCGAAGGGGATGCCCTGGCCGGACTGGCCCCGGCGGCCTCCGGCCGGTATAATGATGCTCTGGGGGCATTAGAGCGAAGGAGGACCGCCCGTGGACAGCGGACACGTATGGCAGGAGATGCGCCAGCACTTCAGCGAGATGGCCGAGACGCTCGACAACGCGATGCGGCGCCTGCCGCCGTTCAGCATGGTCAGCCGGCCGGGCTATCCGCCGGTGAACGTCTACCGCACCGACGAGGAGGTCATCGTGCGGGCCGACGTGCCCGGCGTGCCGCAGGAGAGCCTGTTGCTGAACCTCATGGAACGGGCGCTCGTCATCGAGGGCCGGGAGGACCGCTCGCGCTTCGAGGACTACGAGTGTCTCTGCGCCGAGCGCGGCCCGGGCGAGTTCCGCCGCGAGGTGCCGCTGCCGGAAGGGGTGGACGCCGAGGCGCAGCCCGTCGCCTCGCTGGAGGGCGGCGTGCTGACCGTGCGGCTGCCCCGGCGGCCGATCCAGCGGGGGCGCACCGTGCACGTGAAGGTCGCCGGCGCCGGGGGCCCGCCCGAGCCCCCCGACCAGCCCGTAGAGCCCGTAGAGCCCGCGCCGCCCCGGCGGCCCGTACCTGAAACAGGGGAGTCCCATGGTCAATAAGCAACGCGTCGAGGAAGTGCTCGACCAGGTCCGCATCTCGCTCCAGTCCCACGGCGGCGACGTGAGGCTGGTCGAGGTCACCGACGACGGCACCGTCAAGGTGGAGCTCCAGGGCGCCTGCCGCGGCTGCCCGATGGCCCAGATGACCATCTCCCGCGGCGTCGAGGCCCGGCTGAAGCAGGAGATCCCCGAGGTCAAGGAAGTCGTGCCCGTCGCCGCCGCCGAGGCGGGGCAGTGAACTGCGAACGGCACGGAACCGCAGATGAACGCGGATGAACGCGGATAACGGCACCAAACGGCACGGCGAGTCAAGGGCTGGTTACATGCCACTGACGACTCGTCGCACCTCTACCTTCGGCTTCGCGAAGTTCAGCAGCAGGCAGAGCCGCAGGCCGGTCGCTTTGAGGTAGTTCAGGCACTGCGCCAGGTGCACGTCGTCGATGGCCTTGACCGCCTTCAGTTCCAGAAGCACCTCGTCCTCCACCACCAAGTCGGCCTGGTACTCGCCGACCGCCTCTCCGTCGTAGACGACTTCGATGGGCCACTGCTGTCGGACCCTCAGGCCGGCCTTGCGCAGTTCGTGAGCCAGAGCGTTTTCATAGACCTTCTCCAGGAAACCGCATCCCAGCCCGTTTGAGACCGCGTAGGCGCAGCCGATGATCCGTTCGCTCAGCGCATTGAGATCGGCTTCGTCCATTTGATTCGCCCGAAGCGACATACCAGCCGGCCTTTCTTGTTCCTCAGGCCGTTATCCGCGTTTATCCGCGTTTATCTGCGGTTTCATTGCCGTTTGCGCTTCTTGTGCTCGTACATCATGGCGTCGGCCCGGTTCATCAGCTCTTCGATGGGCGCGGGCTCCTCGGGGTCGCGGTAGGCGGCGCCGACGCTCAGGGCGATCTGGTAGGGCACGTCGGCAGTGGAGAGGCGCTCGTTCAGCGATTCCTGGAGCCGCCGGGAGAGCTGCTCCACGTCCATCTTGCGGGCGCCGAAGGCGAGCACGCAGAACTCGTCCCCGCCGACCCGCGCGATCAGGTCCGACTCGCGGAACGAGCTGTCCAGGGCCGAGGCCACGGCCTTCAGCGCCCGGTCCCCCTCCTGGTGGCCGTGCTCGTCGTTGATGGCCTTCAGCTCGTCCACGTCCGCGAAGAGCAGCAGCACGCCCTTGCGGGTGCGGTCGGCGAGCTTCAGTTGCTGTTCGCCGACGGCGAGCAGGCCGCGCCGGTTGTAGAGCCCGGTCATCTCGTCGCGCAGGGACATGCTGCGCAGCTCCTCGCGCAGCTCGACCAGGTCCGTGATGTCGCGCAGCGTGGCCAGTTTCGCCGCGCGGCCCTGCCAGACGGTCTCCACCACGCGCATCTCGGCGACGGCACGCTCTTCGGCGTCGGGGCCCTCGACGCGGACCTCGCGCGTCTCGCCGGCGCTGACGTCGAAGGGGAAGGGCTCGCCGACCAGCTCCTGGCGGCTGAGTCCGAACATCCGGGCGGCGGCCGGGTTGGCGAACTGCACGAGGCCCTCCTCGTCGACCACCAGCATGGCGTCGGCGCTGTCCTCGACCAGCGCCCTGAGGCTCTCCTCGGCCTGCCGGCGGGCGCGCTCGATGCGGGTGCGCTCGACGGCGTAGAGGATGGCGCGGGACAGCTCGGTGCGGCTCATGCGGCTCTTGACCAGGTAGTCGACGGCGCCGCCCCGGGCGCTGTCGAGCACCACGGCCGTCTCGTCCAGGCTGGTCAGCACGATCAGGGGCAGGCCGCCGGCGTGGCGATGGACGCGGTCGACGTTGTTGATGGCGAGCGCGCCGGGCACCGAGATGCCGAGCAGGACGACGTCGAAGCCGCCCTCGTCGAGCCGCTTCACTCCGGCGCTGACGTCCTCGGCGTGCTCCAGCGCGTAGGGGCTCGGCGCGCCGCCGCCGAGCATCTGCTGGACGAGCCGGGCGTCCTCGGGGTCGTCCTCGATCAGCAGGACGCGTATCTGTTCCTCGTCCTCGATCTGTCCGCTCCCGGCGCGGCGGGCCGCCGCGCTCTCAGTCTGCCTTTTGCACGTAGGGGTCGGCCGTGACGGACTCGGGCACGGCGACCCGGGAGAACTTCATCTTCGAGTAGTGGGGCAGGGCCACGGGGCCGCCAATGAGGTAGATGAACTCGTCGACGAACTGCCGGGTCGGGCCGAGGATGCCGTTGATGAACTCGCCGGGGACCTGGCGCTCCTTCGCCGCGATGTTGTTCAGGTCGGTCAGCGCGGTGCGCGTCACGCCGTCGCGGCGCTCCAGCACCACGGACTTCTTCGTCTCCCCGTCCATCAGCGCCTCCACGGCGGCGTGGCCGACCTTGTAGGCTTCGCTGGCGTCGACGGTGGACATCATGCAACTGCGCTGGATGTGCTGGGGGTTGAGCACGCAGTCCTTGACCTTGCCGGGGACGGCCTCGACCTCCAGCTCCGCCCCGATCAGCTCGGCCAGGAACACGGCCGGCTGGAACGAGGTGGCGCGGCCGTGCTGGATGTTGCCGTGCGCGTCGTAGACCACGTCTGTGCCGTAGACCTCGGCGATGCTCTGGCCGGTCTCCCGGTCGGTCAGGTCCTCCTGCACCACGATGGCGCAGATGCCCAGGCGGCCCAGCACGTCGGCGACGGTGTCGAGGAACTGCTGCTTGTCGAAGGGCACTTCCTTGCAGAGCACCACGTGGGGCGCGGCGTCGGGGGCCATGTCGCCCTTCGGGTCGACGCGGGCGAAGGCCGATCCCTGCGCCAGCCAGCCGGCCTTGCGGCCCATCACCTGGTAGACGATCACCGGCGCGACCGAGAGGCCCTGGCGGACCTGGCCGCCCCGCGCAAAGTTGGCCATCACGCGGTAGGAGGAGAAGTCGTTGCAGACGTTCTTCAGCGCCGTGGCGTTGTAGAGCGCGGCCGAGCCGTAACCGGGGCAGTGGTGGGTGGCCGGCAGGTCGTTGTCGACGGTCTTGATGGCGTGGACGGCGGCGACGCCGGCCACCCGGGTGAGGCCGAGCAGCTGGTCGGCGCTGTCGTTGCCGCCGGTGTAGATGACGGCGTCGACGCCGAGCGCCTCCAGGTTGGCGGCGATCCTGGCGTACTCGGCCTCCTTCGGCTTGATGCGCGTGGTCTTCAGGCCCGCGCCGGGGCCGTTGAAGACGAACGACATCGGGTCCATGCCGGTCAGGTTGACGATGTTGCCGGGGATGTTGGCGTTCAGCAGCCCTTCCAGGCCGTTGATCATGCCGTACATCTCGGCGCCGGCCGCCTGGGCGGCGTCCAGCGCGCCGGCCACCTCCCAGTCGATGACCGGCGTGGGACCGCCGGACTCGCCGATGATGATGCGCTTCGCCACGGGAATGCCTCCGCAGTGCGGTGGGGTTGCGAGCGATGCGGCGCCGGGCGGGCCGCCGCGCGATCAGCGCGACACTATAAGCGATGGGGCGAAGGCCTGCAAGTTACGCGCCGAAGCCCCTTCGCTTGACATCGGGGGGCCGGGCGGCGGAGACTCTGCCCGTCCCCGCCGATCACTCCACCCAACGAGGCGCCCATGGGCACCGTCGAACGCTACGGACGCTGGATCGAAGAGGAAGGCTGCTTCGAGCTGCTCACCAACGAGCCGCCCCGCAAGTGGACCAACGTCCACTACAACCGCGTCGGACCCGTCGAGCTCTACAGCGAGGTCACCACCCTCGGCGACGGCAGCACCTGCATCCGCGACGAGGACGGCGTGACCGTCGTCCTGACCGGCTGGGACTGCTCCTACGTCTACGTGCGCGACGAAGAGAGCGGCGCCGTCTTCTGCCCGGCCGGCGCGCCCGCCCCGCGCGAGGTGGAGGACTTCTCCTGCCGCTGCTACCCGCACATGACCGTCATTCGGGGCGCCTGCGAGGGGCTGCGCGCCACGCAGCGCATCTTCGTCCCGCAGGACTATCCGGTCGAGGTCTGGACGCTGACGGTGGAGAACCTGACCGACCGCCCCCGCCGGCTCAGCGTCTTCGGCTACGCCATGTTCCAGCTCACCGGTTCCGACGCCGAGGGCGGCTACGTGGGCAAGGACAACTACGCGCTGGTCATCCCCGAGATCGGCGGCACGCTGGTGGTGAACCGCAACGTCGAGGCGCCGAGCGACCGCTTCAAGGGCTACCTGATCGCGCTCCAGCCCGTCAGCGGCGGCAACGCCTACCGCGACCACTTCCTGCGCAGCGACTTCTCGGTCGCCACGCCGCGCATCCTCTGGGGCTACGACTGCGACAACCGCGCCGGGTTCGGCCCCGACTGCGCCGCCGCCGTGCAGGCCCCCCTCGACGTCGGGCCGGGCGAGACGGGACGGGTCGACTTCGTGCTCGGCCAGGCCGGCTCGGTCGAGGAGGTCGGCGCGCTGCGCGAGGAGCTGAGCCCCGAGCTGATCGACGCCCAGTGCGCCCTCCAGGCGCGCACGGAGCGGGAGCGCGCCGCCCGCTTCCGCGTCGAGACCGGCCACCCCGACCAGGACGCGCTCGTCAACCACTTCGTCAAGCACCAGATGTACTCCTACCTCGTCAACAAGAGCGGCTTCCGCGACAACCTCCAGAACGACAACGCGCTCTGCATGGCCGACTACGAGACCGCCGAGGCGAACATGCTCCGCGCGCTCGCCAGCCAGCACCCCGACGGCAGCGCGCCGCACAGCTTCCGCCCGGTCAACCGGCTCACCTACTCCGACAAGCCGGCCTGGACGATGCTGACCGTTCCCGGCCTGATCAAGGAGAGCGGCGACCTGGGCCTGCTGGAGCGCGAGATGCCCTACTTCGAGAGCGACGAGGTCGGCACCGTCTGGGACCACGTGCTGCGCGCCATGCGCCACCTGGCCGGCGACCTCGGGCGCAACGGGCTCTGCGATCAGCACCACGCGGACTGGAACGACGGGCTGGAGGCGACGCGCGAGGCCGGCGAGCGCCAGAGCGTGATGGTCACCCAGCAGCTCTGCTACGGGCTGCGCGAGGTGGCCGAGCTGGCGGCCCGGGTCGGCGCAGGCGACGTGCAGACCGAGGCCGAGCAGCTCTACGCCGTCTTCGCCGAGCGCCTCAACCAGGTGGCCTGGGACGGCGAGTGGTACGTGCGCACGATCTGCGGCGACGGCTACCGCATCGGCTCGCGCGAGAACCGGGAGGGCCAAATCTTCATGAACACGCAGAGCTGGGCCGTGCTCAGCGGCATCGCCCCGCCCGAGCGGGCCACGCTCTGCATGGACTCGGTCGAGGAGCACCTCAAGCTCGACGTCGGCTACCGCATATGCAGCCCGCCCTTCACGCAGTACGATCCGCGCGTGGGGCGGATGTCCAACACGATGCCGGGCAGCAACGAGAACGGCGGCTGCTACAACCACGCGGCCGGCTTCAAGGGCGTGGCCGACTGCATCCTGGGCCGCCCCGACAGGGCGTGGGAGACGTTCCGCAAGATCGCGCCCGACAACCCCGAGAACCCCGTCGCCCGCTCCGCCGTCGAGCCCTTCTGCTTCACCAACACCTACTGCGCCGTCCAGTACGCCTACGGGCGGGCCGGGCTGCCGATGCGCACCGGCACGGCCGGCTGGTTCACGGTGCTGCTGGTGGAGTGGATATTGGGAGCCCGGCGCAGCTACGACGGGCTGCTGATCGACCCGTGCCTGACCGCCGCGATACCCGAGGCCCGCGTGCGACGCAGCTTCCGCGGCGCCGTCTACGACATCCGGCTCGACAACAGCGCCGGCCGCTGCACGGGCGTCACCAGCGTCACCGTAGACGGCGAGGCGATCGAGGGCAACCTGCTGCCGGCCTTCGACGGCGGCGAGCACAGGGTCGAGGTGGTGATCTGAACCGCGCCGAGGACAAGCGCAAGAGCGAGAGCGAGGAACACATGGCATACACGAGCAGCATCACCAGGGACGGCAAGGCGCGCAGCGCGCCGGCCCTCGGCGGGATCGGCGCGGGGTTCTTCGAGCTGCACACGGACGGCATCTGCCGCAACTGGAACGTCGCCAACAACGTGCCGCAGGGCACCGGCGCCCCGTTCCCCATGCGCGACGACTCCATGCTGTTCTTCATCGTCCGCTACGAGGTCGAGGGCCAGTACCCGCAGATGCGGATCCTCCAGGTGGCGGAGGGCTACCACGTCGGCAACATCGAGAACTACCTCTACGCATTCCCCTGGCTGAGCGGCGTCGACCGCGTCGAGCAGCGCGCCGGCTTCCCCTTCATCGAGATGAGCTTCCACGACGACGAGATGCCGCTGGCGGTCGAGCTGGAGGCCTTCAGCCCCTTCATCCCGCACGACGTGAAGAACTCGGCCCTGCCGACCGCCGTCTTCCGCTTCCGCCTGCGCTCGCGCGCCAAGAAACCCGTCCACGTGATGCTGATGGCCTCGATGCACAACTGCGTCGGCTACGACGTGGAACGCAAGCACCACGTCACCCGCGTGCGCCGGCGCAAGGGCTACAAGCTCTTCGAGCTGACCGAGGCGGGCATGGACACCGCGCAGAGCTCCTACGGCTCGCTCGCGCTCGCCTCGCTCGACCCGGCCTCGACCCACTACGTGGGTTGGGAGGCCGAGCACCCCTACTACGAGTACGTGATCCGCCACCGCGAGCTGCCCAACTTCGACGACACGCCGGCGCGCAACTGGAAGGACCCCGAGACGGGCGAGCTGATCGCCCGCTGGGGCTGCTTCGGCACGATCGCCGCCTCCCGCCGGCTGGCCAGGGGCGGCGAGCTCGAGCACACCTTCGTGGCGGGGTGGCATTTCCCCAGCCTCTACAGCCAGGACGGCGCGCACCGGCCGGGCCACTACTACGCCAATCACTTCGACTCGGCCGACGAGGTCTGCCGGTACGTGATCCGCAACCTGGACGACCTGCGCGGGCGCTCGCGGCGGTTCGCCCGCGACTTCCGCGACAGCTCCGCCCCCGAGTTCGTGCTCGACCAGGTCAACTCGCAGCTCAACACCTTCTTTACCAGTAGCTGGCTCAGCGAGCAGATGGAGTTCGGCATCCTGGAGGGGCTGCGGCCGGACAAGTGCTTCGGCCCGCTCGCCACCATCGACGTGAGCATGTACGGGGCCATGTCGGTCGCCGCGCTCTTCCCCGAGTTGCACCAGAACATGATGCGCCTGCACCGCTCGCTCCAGCTACCCAACGGCGAGGTGCAGCACGGGCTGGCGAAGGACTTCACCCGCTTCGACGCCGAGGAGGGCGTCACCAGCCGCCTGGACATGCCCTCCCAATACGTGATGCTGGCGCTGCTGGGCTACTTCTGGACCGGCGACCGCGCCTATCTGGAGGAGATGTGGCCCTCCTGCAAGCTCGCCCTCGAATACGTCCTGACCTGCCGCGACCACAACGGCGACTGCCTGCCCGACATGGAAGGTGTGATGTGCAGCTACGACAACTTCGCCATGTGGGGCGTCTCCTCCTACGTCTCTTCGCTCTGGCTCGGGGCGCTCGTCTACGCCGTCGAGGCCGCCCGCCGGCTCGGCGACAAGGAGGCCGAGGCCCGCTACGCCGGCGTGCTCGACCGCGCGAAGGAGAGCTTCGAGGATGCCCTCTGGACCGGCGACTACTACCGCCTGTTCAACGACCGGGACGGCGGGCACGGCGCCGACGACGGCTGCATGACCGACCAGCTCATCGGCCAGTGGGCGGCGCACCTGGCGGGGCTGGGCCACATCCTGCCGGCCGCGCGCGTGCGGAAGGCGCTGCGCACGATCTGCCGCATCTCCCGCCAGCCCTGGGGCCTGGTCAACTGCCGCTGGCCCGACGACGAGTTCCTCCACCCCGTGCCCGAGGAGTGCTGGCACGACCAGGCGAACACGCCCTGGACCGGCGTGGAGCTGGCGTTCGCCTCGTTCCTGCTCTTCGAGGGGCTCGGCGGGCAGGCGCTCGGCGTGGTGCAGAACGTCGAGTGCCGCTACCGCAAGGCGGGCATGTGCTGGGACCACATCGAGTTCGGCGGGCACTACTACCGGCCGATGTCGGCCTGGGCCATCGTCAACGGGCTGCTCGGGCTCACGATCAACGACGGCGCCTACGGCTTCGCCCCGCGCGTCTCGGGCGCCGAGGTGCGGCTGTTCTTCAGCTTCGGCGCCGGCACGGCCCACTACGAGCGGCGCATCGAGAGCGAACGGGAGCGGATATGGGTCGAGGTGCAGACCGGCGCGTGGCGTCCGAAGTCGCTGAGCCTTGCCCTCGCCCGGGAGGGCGGCGGCAAGGCGACGGTGACCGCCGGCGGGGAGCGCCTCGGCGCCGATCGCTGCGAGGCGCAGTTCGCCGAGGGCGAGCTGCGCCTGGAGTTCCCCCGCCCGCTGAATCTGGCGGCCGGCGAGCGGCTCGTCGTCAGCGTCAGATAGCGGAGTCGGCCTCGGAGGCGTCGGTGCCCCACTCCTCGTCGCTGGTGACCACGCGGGCGGCCTTCTCCTCCTCCTCCAGGCCGAGCAGCTCGCGCAGCTTCCAGAGGGTGCGGCGGGTCAGCTCGATCTCGTTCCAGACCCACCAGACGTTGAAGGGGCAGGTCTTCGCCGGCGGAGGCGGCCAGCGGCCGTCGGAGTTCTCGCTGTTGGTCAGGTGGAACCAGGCCTCTTCGACGAGGGCCTCGGCCTCGGGGCCGCTTGCGCGGGCCTCGTGGGCCTTCAGCTCGCGGCGGTGGTCGTCGACGATGGGCTGGAAGCGCCTGGCCTCCGGCGTGTCCGCCCAGGCGTCGGCGTAGGTGCGGTGCCAGGCGAAGCGGTCCTCCACGTAGAACTCATCGGGCAGGGCGGGCAGCTCGCACGCCTCGCCGAACGTGACGCAGGGCCCGAGCTCCATCACCGCCTCGATGAGCGCTTCCAGCTTGTCGCCGGCGCCGGGGTCGACCACGAAGCACTTGTCGTAGTCGCCGTAGTGCTTCACGTAGAAGTAGCCGGTGGTGCCGCAGTACTCGGCGTCGTCGGCGATGATGATCAGCGCCCCGTCCTCGCGGGTGCCCGACCAGCGCCGCACGTTCTCCATGTACTGCTCCAGCGAGCGGTTGCCCAGGAAGTACTGGTTGGAGTGGTTGGTGATGCGCATGCTGCGGCAGAAGCCGCCGAGGCCGGGCGCCACGTCCTTGAAGGGGAAGTGGAGGACCGGCTCGTCGGGGTCGAGCTCGTAGAAGGGCAGCGTGCCGCCCCAGGCCATGTCGCGGCGGGGGTTGCGCTCGACGGCGCCGTACTCGGGCCGGTTGCAGATCATGAAGGACTCGAAGTCGAGCACCAGCCTCTTGAAGCCGGCGTCGCGGAAGGCGCGGGGCACGTACTGCATCCAGGAGCACTCGGGGTTCCAGGCGCTCTCGGGCCGGAAGCCGAGCCGCCGCTCGTAGGTCTGCATGGCGAACTGGCAGGCGCGCCGGCCGTCCTCCTCCGGCACGTTCGCCATCATGGGGTGGGCATAGGGGGAGCCCATGAACTCGCACTGCCCGCGCCGGACGGCGTCCTTCAGCTTCTCCAGCACGTCGGGGGTGAGGGCGGCGATCTGCTCGATGGTGAAGCCGGACGCCTCGAAGGTGTAGCGCGCCTCGGGGCAGCGCTCGCGGAAGGTGTCGAAGATCGTCTCGTAGGAGGCCCGGATCGTCTGCTCGTACTGCTCCGGCATCAGGTAGGCGTAGTTCAGGTTCGCGTGGAAGATCATCACGTAGTCCATCGGCGGCCTCCTCGGTCTCGTGGGGAGCCCGATTATGACGGCGGGGCCTGCCGGCGTCAACGGCCGCCGCTTGCCGCCGGCCCGCCCCTCTGATAGGTTCCGTTGTTCTGAGCGGCTCACTGACCGACGGAGGCCCGCCATGGCCAGGGACCGAAGGGCGAACATCCTCTGGATCTCGTTCGAGGACACCAACCCCTACTACGGCTGCTACGGCGATCCCGTCGCCCGCACGCCGAACCTGGACGCCCTCGCCGCGCAGGGCGGCCGCTGGCCGCGCTGCTTCTCCACGGCCGGGGTCTGCGCGCCGGCCCGCTCGGCCGTCATCACCGGCCTCTACCCGATCTCGGCCGGCACGCTCCACATGCGCACGACGCACACGAACCCCGCCGCGCCCGAGCTGCCCACGCCCTACGGCGCCGTCGTGCCCCACTACGCCCGCTGCTTCACCGAATACCTCCGCGCCGCCGGCTACTACTGCACCAACAACGTCAAGACCGACTACCAGTTCGAGCCGCCCTTCACCGCCTGGGACGAGCTGAGCACCGAGGCCCACTGGCGCAACCGCCCCGACCCCGACCAGCCGTTCTTCGCCGTCTTCAACCCCACCCGCACGCACGAGAGCGGCATGTGGCCGCAGAACTGCCCCGAGCCGGCCTTCGACCCGGATGAGATGGCCCTGCCGCCGTACTTCCCCGACACGCCGAAGGTGCGCGAGGCGATGGCCCGCATGTACACCAACATCGAGCGGAGCGACGCCGAACTCGGCGAGCTGCTCGGCCAGCTCCAGGAGGACGGGCTCGCCGAGGAGACGGTCGTCTTCCACTGGAGCGATCACGGCCCGCTGCCGCGCGGCAAGCGCTGGCCCTACGACTGCGGCGTGCGCGTGCCGATGATCGTCCGCTGGCCCGGCCGCATCGAGGCGGGCACGGTGAGCGACCGGCTGCTGAGCACCATCGACCTCGGGCCGACCGTGCTCTCGCTCGCCGACGTCCCGATCCCCGCGCACATGCAGGGCACGGCCTTCCTCGGCGAGCGGGCCGGGCCGCCGCGCGACTACGTCTACATGAGCCGCGACCGCTACGACGAGTCCTACGACATGGTGCGCGCCGTGCGCGACCGCCGCTACAAGTACATCCTCAACTGCCGCCCCGAGCTGCCCTACCTGCTCTGGATCCCCTACCGCAACCGCCACCCCATCATGCAGGAGATGTGGCGACTGCACCTGGCCGGCGAGCTGGAGGGGCCCGAGCGGATCATGTTCGAGCCGAGGCCGCCCGAGGAGCTCTACGACACCGAACAGGACCCCTGCGAGATCAACAACCTGGCCGGCGATCCCGCGCACGCCGAGGAGCTGGAGCGGCTGCGCGGGGCGCTGGAGGCCTGGCGGCGCCGGGTCGGCGACTGGGGCGAGGTGCCCGAGGCGCAGATGGTGCGCCGATGGTATCCCGGCGGCGAGCAGCCGCAGACGGCCGCGCCCCTCATGGTGCCGATCTGCGAGGAGAGCCCCGGCGTCGAGCCGGCGCCCGGCCGGGGGACCTTCGCCGGGCCGGTTCTGTTGCAGCTCTACTGCGCCACGCAGGGGGCCTCGATCGGCTACACCACCGAGGAAGGGCAGGGCGCCCGCTGGCAGCTCTACTGCCGGCCGATCCGCCTGCCCGAGGGCACGACGAAGCTGCGCGCGAAGGCGATCCGCATCGGCTACAGGGAGAGCGAGGAGGCCGCCGCCGCCTTCACCGTCGAGCCGCCGGGGGGCTGAACGGCGGCGGGGCGGTGGATCACCTGGCGGCAATGGGCGTAGGCGAGGCCGCAACACATCCCCGGCGCCCCCCTTCCGGGGCTGAGGTCCACGGCGGACGCGACGGAGCCGAAACCGGGGACTGTATCCCGCAGGGGACTGTCCCCGACTTTCGGCGGGCGCTCGGGACAGGCGTCCCGCCCGGCGCAGCCCCTCCGCACATGCCCGCCG
>CAYSWA010000004.1:103406-165556 GCA_964434535.1 uncultured candidatus Brocadiaceae bacterium
TCGTCCAGGTCGCCGTCGAGCGAGAAGCCCGCGCCCTCGTAGGTCCCCTCGTAGCCCCGGTCGCTGAGCTCGATCTCGGTGACCCACTTGACCCACTTGTAGCCCCACTTGCCCGGTGCGACCACGCGCAGCGGCCAGCCGTGCTCGCGCGGCAGGCGCCGCCCGTTCACCGCGAAGGCGAGCAGCGGCTCCTTCGGCAGGGGATATGCCTCTGAGCTCATGGCGGGCGCCTCCGGCCGTCGATTATCGGGCGCGCCTCAGCGCAGGTCAACCCAGGCCCAGATGACCTGGCCGATGACGGGCTCCTCCAGCTCGCGCAGGTCGACGACGATCGGGGCGAAGGTCCGCTGGTCCTCGTTGTCGCTGAACAGCAGGAGATAGGGATCGCGCACGCGCAGGCGCTTGATGACGACCGAGCCCTCGTTGGTGCGCGAGCAGACGATGCGCCCCTCCAGGTTGCGCAGGGGGACGGGGGCGACGTCGACGGCGACGATGCTGCCGTCGGTCAGGGTCGGGGCCATGCTGTCGCCACAGATGCGCACGCAGCGGATCCGCTCGGGGTGGGGGGCGACGCGCTGGTGGATGATGCAGTAGCCCTCGACCTGCTCCTCCATGATGAGGCCCTCGCCGGCGGCGGCCGGGTCGCGCAGGTAGGGCACGGCGTAGTAGCGGTCCTCGCCCTCCAGGCGGCGCAGGGCGCGCAGCTCCTGCGGGCTGGTGACCACGACGGGCCGCTCGGGCCGCACGCCGCTGAAGCGCTCGCCGGCGCCGGTCAGCACCCACTGGTGGTCGATGCGCAGCGTGTGCTCCAGGGCGAGCAGCACCGGCAGGGGAGGGGGCCGCTCCTCGCGCTCGTAGGCGGCGATGGTGCTCTGGGTCACGCCGACGGCCTCGCCCAGCTCCGTCTGGCTCAGGGCGAGTTCGCCCCGGACCGCGCGGAGCCTGCCCCCGACCGACTGCCGCCCGTTGCGCCGTTGCTCGCCGCTCATCGGCTCACCCCTTCCGGGAAGGTGCAGACCACCTGGGTAATCGTATCTGCTATTCTACCCACCACTAAGGGCGAAAGCAAGCGGTAAAAGAGTTTTTTCATCCGATTCTTCTTGACGTTATCCGCTGAAACGCGTATTGTAGCTATGCGCATGGATAGACCGACCACGAAGACGCGCGCCGGATCAAGAGAGGGGAATCCGGCCGGAAGGGAGCGACCTATGGCCACCGAAGTGCTGGACGCCCGGGAGGCGCGCGCCCGCGTCGCCCGCCGCCTCCGCGCCATCGCCCGCCTGCATGCCCGCCGCGAGGCGCTCGAAGCCGAACTCGAAGCCGAGCTGAGCGCCCTGCGCGCCCGCTCTGAGCCGCGCCTGGAGGGCCTCGCCCGCCGCGAGGAGCGCCTCCGGGCGGAGCTGGAGGAGTTCTGCCGCGCCGAGCGCGACGCCGTCCTCCCCCCGGACCGCAAGAGCCTGCGGACGGCCTGCGGGGAGGTCGGCTTCCGCAGGACCGAGCCGTCCGTCCGCGTGCGGGACGGCCTCGCCGAGCAGGAGGTCTGCCGCCGGCTGCGTGGCGCCGGGCTGGGGGAGCTGGTGCGCACCCGCGAGGCGCCCGACCGGCGGGCCGTCGGCGCCGCCCTGCGCGGCGGGCGGGCCGAGGCCGAGCGGATCCGCCGCTGCGGGCTGGAGCTGGCCGGCGGGGGCGAGCGGTTCCACTGCCGCATCTTCGGCGCGGACGGCGGCCGCCCCGCCGCGAGGGGGCGGGCATGAGCCGGGCCGAGGATGTCCGCTCGATCGCGGCGCGCGTGCCGGCCGACCTGGCCGACCTGCGCGGCCGGCTGATGCTGGAGCCGCTCTGCGAGAGCCTCGGCGTCGAGGAGGTGAGCTGCCCCGCCTGCGGGGGCAGCGGCTGGCTCGACCGCCGGGCCCTGGAGCACTGCCCCCTGTGCGGCGGCTTCCGCGAGGTGCCCCGGGTGCTGGCCGAGTGGTTCAGGGACCAGCTTCGACGGGCCCGCTCGCCCGAGGAGGCGAGGCCCCGCGCCCGGAGCCTGCCCGTGCGCTGAAGGCGTCCTTCCCTGCGAGGTGAGCGACCGATGCCGTGCCGGATCTGCGGATGCCCCGAGGTCAGGTGGCTGACCGTGGCGACCGTCGCCCGCCAGTTCAAGTGCAGCCGCAAGCTGGTGCGCCGCCTGATCAAGACGGGCGAGATAGAGGGCGTCATGTTCGGCGGCATCTGGCGGGTCGATCACGCCTCGCTCGACGACTACGTGCGCAAGGACTCGGTGCGCTTCTCCGTCCCCGACGAGTCCGGGCGCCGCTGGTAGCCCCCGGCGGCGTCGAGAGGCACCGTTGCGAAACGAACCGAAACGCGGCGCTCAGGCATGGCTGCGACCCCCAGCCCTACGAAGCGTACTTCACCAGTTGGCCCACGCGTTGCAAAGCAGACTTGGCGATGTCGGCCCGGGATCGTACAGCACACTGAACACTCTCCCGATGATCGCCGCACGCGGCGGATGCACGCCCCTCAGGTCCGATCCCGTATCTGAATAAGGAGCAAAGACTTGTGCCGCACCACCGGCTCCGTCGAACTCGACAGGCGCGGCGCCTTCGCCTATGATGGGGTGGGGGGCAAGAGGCGAGGCGAGGGATGGCCGTCGAGACCAGCGAGAAGCTGAGGCGCAAGGTCGAGAGCCTGCCGCGACGGCCCGGCGTCTACCTGATGAAGGACGAGCGCCGGGAGGTCATCTACGTCGGCAAGGCCCGCGACCTGCGCGCCCGCGTGCGCAGCTACTTCCAGGAGGGCGCCGACGAGTGGCGCCTCATCTCCAGGCGCATCGACCAGGTCGCCGGCGTGGACGTGGTCGTGACCGACTCCGAGAAGGAAGCCTTCCTCTTGGAGAGCAACTTCATCAAGCAGTTTCGGCCCCGTTACAACGTCTACTTCCGCGACGACAAGAGCTTCGTCAGCATCCGCATCGACCCCGGCGAGACCTACCCGCGCCCCGTCGTCACGCGCAAGCTGGACCGGCCGAAGGCGCTGTACTTCGGCCCCTACGCCAGCGCGAAGGCGGCCCGCAAGACCGTGCGTGTCCTCCAGGACGTCTTCCCCCTGCGCAAGTGCTCCGTGCGCGAGTGCCGCCGGCGCCAGCGGCCCTGCCTCTACGCCGAGATGGGCAAGTGCATCGCACCGTGCTGCGCCGAGGTCTGCGCGGAGCAGTACGACCGCCTGGTCGAGGAGGTGGTCATGTTCCTGCGGGGCAAGGCCGACGAGCTGCTCGAACAGCTCCGCGCCGAGATGGACGAGGCGGCCCAGCGGCTCCACTACGAGCGGGCCGCCCGCATCCGCGACCGGATCCGCGCCATCGAGGCCACGCTCGAATCGCAGAAGGTCGCCTCCTCGCAGGACAGCGTCGACCGCGACATCTTCGGCCTCTGCACCGTCGGGGGCAACGTCTGGGTCGCCGCCCTGTTCGTGCGCGAGGGCAACGTGCGCGACGTGGGCACCTACCGCTTCCCGGCGGAGCTGGACAGCGAGCGGGCCATCTTCTCCTCGTTCCTGACCCAGTTCTACAGCCACAACCGGTTCATCCCCCGCCAGGTGCTGGTGCCGGTCGAGCCGGAGGCCCCGGAGCTGCTCTCCTCGTGGCTCAGCGAGAAGAAGGGGCGCAAGGTCGAGGTGACCCGCCCCCGGCGCGGCGCCAAGCGGCGGCTGGTGGAGCTGGCCACGCGCAACGCCCGCCAGGCCGAGCGCACCGCCACCACCGGGGAGGAGAAGCGGCGCCTCGAGATGGAATCGCTTCAGGACCTGCTCGGCCTGGCCGCCCTCCCGCAGGTGATCGAGTGCTTCGACATCTCCACCCTCCAGGGCCGGGAGGCCGTCGGCTCGATGGTCGTGTTCCGCGATGGCGAGCCGCACAAGTCCTCCTACCGCCACTACCGCATCCGCCGCGTGGAGGGGCAGGACGACTTCGCCATGATGCGCGAGGTTCTCTCGCGCCGCTACGCCACGGCCGAGGGGGCGCCGGACCTGGTGCTGGTGGACGGGGGCAGGGGCCAGCTCGGCGTGGCGCTGGAGGTGCTCGGCGAGGCGGCGCTCGACGCCTGCGACGTGGCCGCGCTGGCGAAGGCGCGCTCCGGCGGGGGCGTGCGGCTCAAGGGCGAGCGCGTCTTCCTTGCCGGCCGGGCCGAGCCGCTCCAGGTTCCCGAGCAGAGCTACGCCCACCGGCTGCTGACCCGCGTGCGGGACGAGGCGCACCGCTTCGCCGTCAGCTATCACCGCAAGCTGCGCCGCAAGGCGGCGATGCGCTCGCCGCTGAGGGAGGTGCCCGGCGTGGGCAAGGTCATCGAGCGCCGGCTCATCGAGGCGTTCGGCGGCCTCAACAAGGTCAAGCGGACCAGCGTCGAGGAGCTGGCGACCGTCCGGGGCGTCAGCGAGCGCCTGGCCCGGGCGATCCGGAAGGCCCTCACCGCGGAGGGCGACGAGGGATGAAGTGGGAAGGATGAAGGTTGAAGTGGGCCGCCCCCCTCGATCTCGTCCTCGCCCGTGACGGCGTTGGCGCGCCGGCGGTCAGCTCGGCTCGAAGTCGGCCGAGCGCTCCACCACGCCGACGGCCCGCAGCGCCGCGAAGCCGAGCGGGCTGATGGCGGCGGTGAAGGCGGCCTGCCCCAGCGCCCGGCGAAGCAGCGGCCCAAAGTCCGCCCCCGGCGAGAGCAGGGCCGTGCCCGCCGCCAGCGCCGCCCCGCAGGCGGCGACGAAAGCGAACGTGAGCAAGACGTCCACCAGGGCGGACTCGCGCACCAGCCGCCGCCTGAGGGCGATCAACAGCGCCGTGGCCGGCAGGAACGCCAGCGCGCTCGCGCCGAGGCGGCCGGCCGAGCCCATGTCCCGCAGCAGCCCGAGCAGCAGCGCCGCGTAGAGGGCCTGCTTCGGGCGCGCCTCCAGCGCGAGGAAGACCACGGCCAGGTAGATCAGGTCCGGCCGCATGAACCGGTAGCTGAAGCGCTGCACCACGCAGACCTGGAGCAGGAAGAGCGCGAGGGCGCAGGCGATCAGGCGGGGCGTTCGGGTCATGGCTCCGGGGGCGATTCTGCGCCCCCGGCGGGGCCGGAAGCAAGGGACGGTCGCTTAGCACGGGCCTACTGCGCCGAAGTGGCTTCGGCTACGAAGGCTGGAAGGCGCGGAGGGCACGGAGAAAGGCGAAGGAAAGGGGGAAGGCGGAAGGATGAAGTGGCGGCGGCCTCTCGATCTCGCTCTCGGACGTTGCTCGTTGCTGGTTGTTCGTTGCTCGTGCGGCTTGTCTGGCGCAGCCGGCCGCAGCAGGTCACGGCTCTGCAATAGCTCCTAAGCGGGGCGACGGCGCCGCGTGACCGGCGCCTGGTGGGAGGATGTCTCGGCGTCCGGCCGCCCCGGGGCCTGCACGCGGCCCGGATCGGGCGGGGGTGCGGCGCCGTCGCCCCTTGCGTTGCTGTATACGGCTCCCGGCCCGGCGCTATTCGTGGCGCAGGGCCTCGATCGGGTCCATGTGAGCGGCGCGATAGGCCGGGTAAATGCCGAAGACGACGCCGACGGCGGCGCTGATGCCGAAGGCGAGCATCAACGACCAGACGGTGACGATGGTGCGCATGCCGGCGAAGCGCTGGACCAGGTAGGGCGCCACGATCCCGAGGGCGATACCCAGCAGGCCGCCGAACAGGGCGAGCAGGAGCGTCTCGGTGAGGAACTGGAAGACGATGTGGCGCCGCTTGGCGCCCATGGCGCGGCGGATGCCGATCTCCCGCGTGCGCTCCAGCACCGTGGCCAGCGTGATGTTCATGATGCCGATGCCGCCGACCAGCAGGCTGATGGCGGCGATCGAGCCGAGCACGATGCTGAATATGCGCTTGGTGCGCCGCGCCTGCACCAGCAGTTGCAGGGGCACGATGAGCTGGTAGTCGGCCTTGTCGTGCGTGGACTGCAGGATCTGCGCGATGACGCTCTCGGCGCGCCGCACCTCGTCCAGCGAGGCGATCTGCACGATCGCCTCGTGGTACTCGACCTTCTCGGCCTCCATGGTGCCGCCGGTTCGGTGGATGGTGTTCGGCCCCCAGAACAGGTTCATGGTCGTCAGGGGGATGTAGAGCTCGCTGTTGGGGTCGCCGGCCCTCTCGGCGCCGGCCAGCTCGCCGCGGGCGAACGAGGTCATGATGCCGACGACGCGGAAGCGCAGCTCCCCGCGCAGGATCGTGGAGCCGAGGGCGCCGCCGAGCGGGAAGAGGACCCGGGCGGCGTCCTTGCCCAGCACGCAGACGTTGGCCTTGCGGTCCATGTCGGCCGGGCTCAGGAACCGGCCTTTCAGCACGGTGGAGTTGGTCACCTCCAGGTGGGCGGGGACGGTGCCGACGATCTGCGTGTCGAGCCGCCGGCTGCCCCGGTAGACGTTCTCGCGCACCTTGCGCGAGGGCACCACCCGCGTGACGCCCGGCACATCGCGCATGCGCACCACGTCGCGCTGCTTCAGGCCGTACTCGATCAAGACGCTCTGCGTCTCGGCGGCGCTCTGGCCCTGGGGCGGCTTGACGCTCTGGATGATGATGTTGTGGCTGCCCAGCTTGCGTATCTGCTCCTGGGCCTCTTCGCCGGCGCCGGTGCCGATGGCGAGCATGGCGATGACCGAGCAGACGCCGAACGTGATGCCGAGCATGGTCAGGCCGCTGCGCATCTTGTGCAGCCAGAGGCTCTTCAGCCCTGCCCTGAGGGTGCGTTTGAGCTGGAATCCGATCATGGCTCTCTCTCTTCCTACGGGGCCGGGGCGGCGACGCGCTCCTCGTCGATCTGGCCGTCCACCAGGTGCAGGATGCGGGGCGTGATGTCGGCGATCCGGGGGTCGTGCGTGACGATGATCATCGTCACGCCCTCGTCGTTGAGCTGCTGGAGCAGCTCCAGGATCTGGGCGCCGGTCCTGGTGTCCAGGTTGCCGGTCGGCTCGTCGGCCAGCACGATCAGGGGCGAGCTGGCCAGGGCGCGGGCGATGCCGACGCGCTGGCGCTCGCCGCCGCTCAGCTCGGTCGGCACGTGCTCCAGCCGGTGGCCGAGCCCCACGCGGTGGGCCAGCTCGACCGCCCGCGCGTAGCTCTCCCGTTCCGAGATGCCCTGGTAGTAGAGGGGGATCTCGATGTTCTCCACTACGTTGAGCTGCGTTATCAGGTTGTAGGACTGGAAGATGAACCCGATCTGGCGGGCGCGGATCTCGCTCAGCTCGTCGTCGCTCAGCTCGGCCACGTTGCGGGCGCCGAGGATGTACTCGCCCCGGCTCGGCGTGTCCAGGCATCCCAGCAGGTTCAGCATGGTGGACTTGCCCGAGCCGGACGGGCCCATGATGGAGAGCATCTCGCCCTGCTCGATGCTGAAGGTCACCCCCCGCAGCGCGTGCAGGAGCGTCCCGCCCATCAGGTAGGTCTTCCAGATGTCTTTCAGTTCGGCCAGTGCCATCTCGCGGGTTCGCTCCTCAGCCCTGGGGCCCCTGAGGGTTGCTCTGCGGGCTCATGCCCCGGCGCTGCCCGCCCGGCCCCTCGCCGCCGGCCGGTCCCTCGGCGGCCGGGCCAGCGGGTCCGGGCGCTCCCGGCAGCTCGGCGCCTTCGCCCGCGGCCCTCTTGGCCGCCTCCTCGGCGGCCCGCACCTTCTCCTCCAGCTCGCTCTCGTCCGCCTGCGTTGGGGGCGCCAGGAAGACCTCCTCGCCGACGTTCAGGCCGCTGCGTATCTCCGCGTGGCGCTCGGAGGCATGCCCCGTCTCCACCTCTCGCACCCGGGGGCCGGTCGGGCCCAGCACCCAGCAGAAGCTGCGCCCTTTGTAGCGTTTCACGGCGGAGGTGGGCACCCGGATGACGTCCTGCACGTAGGCCACCACCACCTGGGCGGAGGCCGACATGCCGGGGATGAAGACCTGCGGCATCTCATCGAGCGCCACGTCGATCTCGTAGACCTTCGAGTCGGGGTTGAGCCAGGCGTGCTCGGCGCTGGCCACCGGGCTGACGCGCGCCACGCGGCCGGTGAGCACCTCGCCGGGGGATGCCTCCAGCGTGATGACGGCCGGCTGGCCGAGCTTGACCTTGTCGATGTCCTGCTCGGGGATGCTCATGCGCGCCGCCAGGGTGCTCAGGTCGGGGATGCGCACGATGGTCTGGTTCTGCTGCACGGTGGCGCCCTGCTCGATGCTCTGGCGGCGGCGTTCCCACGGGTTGGTGGCGCCGCCGTAGATGATGCGGCCGGGCTGGGGAGCGCGGATGGTGCATTTGGCGATCATGTCCCGCGTCTTGGCCAGGCGTTCCTTCTCCAGCTCGTAGCTGGCCCTGGCGGATTTCAGCTCGGCCTCGGCCTGGGCCAGCTCGCTCTCGGCGCGGGCCTTTACGCGCTCCAGGTCGCGCTGGCTCTCCGTCACGTCGCTGTAGCGCTGCTCGGCTTCCTTGGGCAGCGTGTAGCGCTTCAGCAGGCGCAGCTCCTCGTTGGCGGCCTCTACCTTGATGCGCCGGCGGGTGACGGCCAGATGGTCGGCGGCCAGCTCGTTGCGGTTGACGAAGCCTTTCTCGTAGAGCTTCTGTGTCCACTGGAGCGTGTCTTCGGCGCGCGTCAGCTCTTCTCCGGCGAGCTGGACCTGGCTCTCCAGGTCGCGCAGCGCCTGGCGGGCCAGCCCCCCCAGGGCCGTCTCCTCGGCCAGGGCGGCGAAGTGTGCCCCGCCTTCCAGCACCCGGGCCCCAAGGTCCGCCCCCAGGTATCGTTCCAGCTCCATCCGGGCGAACTTCACGTTCAGCTCGGCGATGGCGATGTTGCTCTCGTTCTGCTTGAGCTGGATCTCGTAGTCCTCCTGGGCCTCGGTGTGGGCGGCCTCGGCGTCGTAGAAGCTGATCTGGCGGTCTGCCTCGCGCTCCTCCAGCCCGCTGGAGTCGAGCTGCACGATGACCTTGCCCTCGGCCACGTCTTGCTCGGTCAGGAGGGTGCCTTCGTCGACGATCTGCAGGATCGTGGCCGAGCCCTCGACCTCGCACTTGACCTCGTAGGGCTTCATCGCCCAGAGCGCGCCGCGCTGGCCGATGGTGACGAGCAGGCCGCCGCGCTGCACCTGGACGGTTGGCACCAGCGTGTCGAGCCGGCCGGCGCCGGGGCGAGTCAGCAGCCCGAGCGCCATGGCGATCAGGGCCAGCACGCTGACGAGAACCGCCCCGCCGAGGCGCCGGCGGGTCAGCCGTCTCTTTGTCCGCTCGGCGCGGCTCATTGCCTCGGCCCCTCTCCTTGCCGGGCGCCGCCCTGCTGGCGGCGCTCAGCCGGCGGCGGCGGGCCGCCCTGGAAGCGCTGGAGCATCTGGCGCAGGGCGTCGCGCTGGTCTTCGGGCAGCTCGCGCAAGAGCTCCTCGACCCTTGCGGCCCGCTCCTGCTCGGGCAGATCCCGCAGCTCGCGCAGCTTCGGGCCGACGGTGGCCCAGTCGAGCGGCGGCATGGCGCCCGGCGGGCCGGGCCCCTCGGCGGGGGCCGGCTCCTGCGGGGCCTCCTGCGGCGGCGCGGCCTCCTCCAGCTTCTCGGCCACGTGCTCGAGCACCTCCTCCGGCGCGGGCGCGGCTTCCCAGGTCTCCTCGCCCAGGAACTCGCCCGGCGCCAGCCGCACCAGCTCGCCGAGTTCGAGGCCGTCGCGGATCTCGACCAACTCCCCGGTGAAGTGCCCCGTCTTGACCGGGCGCACCTGTGGCCCGCGCGGCCCTTCCACCAGGCAGACGTGCTGGCCGCCGTAGGAGGTGACCGCCTCCAGCGGCACGTAGAGCACGTCTTTCAGATCGGCGATGATGATCTCGGCCGTGGCCGTCATGCCCGGGGTGAGGCCGCCGTCGACCTCCTCCAGCGCGACGTCGGTCTCGTAGACCTTGATCTCGGGGTTGAGCCATGCGTGCGCCGAGCTGGCCACGGGGCTGGTGCGCACGACCTTGCCGGGGAAGGTCCGGCCGGGGATGGCCTCGACGGTGACGATCGCCTTCTGGCCTCTCTGGACCTTCTGGATGTCGGTCTCGTGCAGGTTCACCTGCGCCGCCAGCGTGGAGAGCTCGGGGATGACGAGGATCGACTCGTTCTGGCGCACCTCGCCCCCCTCACGGATCGGGTCGCGCCTGCGGCGCCTGGGATCGGAGGTGGAGGCGTAGACGACGCGGCCCGGCTTCGGCGCACGGATCACGCACTTCTCGACCATCTCCCGGAACTTCTCGAACCGTTCCTTCTCCAGCTTGTAGCTCGCCTTGCGGGACTTCAGGCCGGCCTCGGCCTGGGCAAGCTGGCTGCGGGCCCGGGCCATCACGCGGTCCAGGTCGCGCAGGTACTCCACGTAGTCGCTGTAGCGCTGCTCGGCCTCCTTGGGCAGCGTGTAGCGCTCGAACAGGCGCAGCTCCTCGCGGGCGGACTCCAGCTCGATGCGCCGCCGAGTCACGGCGAGCTGGTCGGCCGTCAGTTCGTTGCGGTTCACGTAGCCCCTATCGAGCAGCTTCGAGGTCCACTCCAGGGTCTCCTCGGCGCGGGTCAGCTCCTCGTTGGCGAGCTGGACCTGGGCCTCCAGGTCGCGCAGCGTCTGCTGCGCCGTGCCGCCCAGCAGGGGGTTTGCGCCGAGCTCGGCGAAGCCCGCCGCTGCATCGATCACCTGCCCGGCCAGCTCGGCCCCCAGGTAGCGCTCCAGCTCCATGCGCGCGAACTTCACGTTCAGCTCGGCGATGGCGACGTTGCTCTCGTTCTGCTTTTTCTGGATGGCCAGGCTCTCCTCGGCCTGCTTGTAGGACGCCTCGGCCCGGTAGAAGCTGATCTCCTTGCTGCTGCGCGTCTCCTCCAGGTCCGAGGAGTCGAGCCGCACCAGCACCTTGCCGTTCTCGACGTCCTCTGCGGTGATGGCCGTGCCTTCGTCGACGATCTCGATGATCGTGCGGCGGCCCTCCACCTCGCTCTTGATCTCGAGCGATTCCATGGCCGTCAGCGCCCCGCCCTCGGTCACGGAGACGGTCAGGTCGCCCCGGCGCACCGGCGCGGTGCGCACCTGCGGCGCTGCGCCCCGGGCCGCCGGCTGCGCGGCCAGCCCGTAGGCCAGCGCCGCCGCCGCAATCACCGCCAGCACGATGCCCCCGATGACGAGGCCCCGGTTGAGCCGCGGCCGCTCGGCGCCGCTCTGCTTGCGAGGGTCCACCACGGGGGTGCCGGTCCCGCCGGCCGGCGTCTTGTCACTCGTACTCATCGAAAGCCTCCTTCAGTTGTCCCTGCTCACCCACCTGCAGAATGCCCATGTCGCGGGCCAGCTCGAGGCTGGCCACGCGGTAGTCCACCAGGGCGCGGGCCAGCGCGTTCTGCGCCCTGAGCAGCGCCTCGCGTGCCTCCAGCACGTCGCGCGCATCGGCGCGGCCCGCCTCCAGCAGCAGCATGGTGCTCTCCACGCGCCGCTCGGCCAGCTTGACGCTCTCCCGTTGGATCTGGTAGCTGCGCCGGGCGCGCTCGTACTGGCGCCAGGCGTTGCGCACGTCGCGCACGACCTGGTCGCGCAGCTCCGTGTGGTTGCGCATGGCGCGCTGAAGCTCGATCAGCCGGCGGCGGAACGCGTTGCGCTCCGAGAGGCGGTCCAGGGGCAGGTCCAGCTCGAAGCCGGCGCTGAGGTCCAGGCGGTCGGCCTGGAAGTTCAGCGGCTGGGCCTCGCCCTCGGTGTCCATCGCGAGCCCGGCGCTCAGGTCCAGCCCGGGCAGCAGGTCGTTGGCCGCCACCTCTACCTTGCGCTCGGCGTCGTCCCGCCGGTCGCCCCGGCTCATCAGGTCCAGCCGGTGCGCCAGCGCGATCTGCTCGATCGCCTCCAGCGCCAGTTCGATGACAATGACGCCCTCTTCGGTCAGCCGCGTCAGCTCGCGTTCGTCGAGCACCAGCCCCGTCTCGGTCGGCAGCCCCAGGGTGATCTTGAACTGGTCCAGCAGGTTCTGGTAGGTCTGGCGGGCCGTAACCAGGCCGTTCTCGGCCTGGAGCTCGTCCTGGCGTATCTGGTCCACCTGGAACTCGGCCATCCGGCCGGCCTGGCCGAGCGACTCGGCCCAGTCCCGGGTCAGCGACAGGTTCTCGTAGTTGATCCGCTCGTTCTCCAGGATCTGGCGCTGCTCCAGCACGCGGTAGTAGTCGGAGAGCACGCGCACGAAGAACGTGCGGCGGAAGCGGATGAAGTCCCGCACCTGGTAGATCACGTCCCGCTCGGCCTGGGTCAGCGGCTCGCTCACCGCCACGCCGGCGCCGCGCAGCAGCGGCTGGGTGACGTTGACCCTCAGCAGGGAGGAGGCCGCGCGGTCGGGCCGTCCCCGCAGGAACTGGCTCAGCGTCGTGGCCAGGCTCACGCTCAGTTGCGTGCCGGACTTGAAGAGCCGCTCGAAGCCGAGGTCCGACTCGCCGCTCACCTGCGTCGTGTCGCCCAGGTTCGTGTTGTCGTATCGGCCCGACAGGATCCAGAACCACTGCGAGTCGAACCGGTATCGCTCCAGCGTCAGGGCCAGGGCCGTCAGGTAGAGCGCCTCCTTCTGGGTCTGGTAGTCCCGGCTGTTCAGCGTGGCGATCTGGAGGGCCTTCTCCAGCGAGATCACCACCACCTGCTCGGGCGTCGCCTCTTCGGCCAGGGCGGGGGGGGCCGCCTCGGTGGGCAGCTCCACCGGCTCCACCCCGGCGCGGGGGCATCCGGCCAGCACGTCGGCCGTGTCCTGCTCCACGGTGTAGCGGGCGGGCATCTCGGGGAAGCCGGCCGACTTCTGCTCCAGGATGGTGTAGACCTCCCGGTCGGCGGAGCGCTTGTAGTAGTCCCGTGAGCAGCCGGCCGCCAGGGCCAGGGCGGCGAGGCAGAAGACGAGCTTCACGCGCGGTGTGCGGGCTGATTCGGGCATCTCTCGGATCCTATGTCTCCTGTTGCGGGTGCCTGACCAGCAGTCCCTTCTCGAACAGCTCGACGATCACCTGGTGCCAGTCCTTGCCCCCGGGCATCTCCTCGCGGTTGCGCAGGCCGGTCCTGACCAGCCCCAGCAGCAGCCGGGCGGCGGCCTGGGGGCTGAGCAGCGTGGCGTAGCGCCCCTCCTCCATGCCGCATACGATGAAGCCGGCCGCCACCGAGAGCACCTCCTCGTCCTTCTTGCGCCACTGCTTCCAGATCTTCTTCTTGCGCCGCGAGCCCCGCAGCTGTTCGCTCCACATCAGCCCGAACAGCGAACCGCGCCGGGTGAAGAAATCGGCGATGGCGGCCACCAGGCGCCTCAGCCCCTCTCCGGGGTCCTCCTCCTCGGCGCCGACCTGCTTGACCGACGCGACCAGCTCGTCCAGCCCGGACAGGATCACCTGCCAGAACAGGTCCTCTTTGTCCTCGAAGTAGCGATAGACGGTGCCCTTGCCGACGCCGGCCCGGTGGCATATCTCGTCGAGCGTCACCTCGTGGTAACGCCCGGCGGCGAAGAGCTCCTCGGCGGCCTTCAGGATCTGCTTTGCCTTGGCCGACATGCCATCCTCCCGAGAGTAGAACTGACCGGTCAGTTCCATTCTCCCACGTCTTGCCGGCCCTGTCAAAGCGAATCCGGAAAAAAAGCGCCGCACTCCGGGGCGCCGCCCCGCCGTCCGCGCCAACCCGAGCCCCGAGACCCCTATCCTTCAGCGCCGTAGCGCGCCGCAAATGCCTCCCGGAACGCGCCGAAACGCCCCTGCCCGATCGCCCGCCGCGCATCCGCCAGCAGCCGGCAGTAGAAGCGCACGTTGTGCAGGCTGAGCAGCACCGGCCCGAGCATCTCGCCGGCGCGGAACAGGTGGGCGACGTAGGCGCGGGAGTAGAGCCGGCAGCAGGGGCAGTCGCAGCCCTCCTGCACCGGGCGCGGGTCGTCCTGAAGGGCGCTGTTGCGCAGCCGCAGCCGGCCGTCGGCGGTGAAGGCCGTCGCGTTGCGCCCCATGCGGGTCGGCGCGACGCAGTCGAACAGGTCCACGCCTTCCGCTATCGCCGCGAGCAGGTCAAGGGGGAAGCCGACGCCCATCAGGTAGCGGGTCCGTTCCTCAGGCAGCAGGGGCGCGGTGAGGGCGACGGCGCGACGGCGCTGCTGCTCCTGCTCGCCGACGCTGACCCCGCCGATGGCGTAGCCGTCGAAGCCGAGCTCGACGGTCCGGCGGGCGCTCTTGCGGCGCAGCTCCTCGTAGACGCCGCCCTGGACGATGCCGAAGAGGGCCTGGTCCTGGCGCGAGTGGGCGGCCCGGCAGGCGGCGCCCCAGCGGAGCGTGCGCTCGACCGCCTCGGCGACCTCGGCCTCGGGGCAGGGGTAAGGCGGGCACTGGTCCAGCGCCATGGCCACGTCGGGGCCGAGCAGCTCCTGCACCTCCATGCAGCGCTTGGGGCTGAGGAAGATCGTGCGCCCGTCCACGGGGCTGCGGAAGCGGGCGCCCTCGTCGCTGAGGCGGCGGTGCTCGGCGAGGGAGAAGACCTGGTAGCCGCCGCTGTCGGTCAGGATCGGGCCGTCCCAGGCCATGAAGGCGTGGAGCCCGCCGAGGCGGGCGACCGGCTCCGCGCCGGGCCTCAGCGCCAGGTGGTAGGCGTTGGCGAGCACGATCTGCGCGCCGCAGTCGCGAAGCTGCTCCGAGGTGAGCCCCCGCACCGAGGCCCGGCTGCCCACGGGCATGAAGGCGGGCGTCTGCACGGTGCCCGAGCGGAGCGTCAGCCGCCCCGTGCGGGCGGCGGTCGCTTCGTCCCTGGCGGTGAGGCGGAACTGGATGGCGGCGTCCATCGGCGCGGGGCGTCCCTCAGGCGATCAGCATGGCGTCGCCGTAGCTGTAGAAGCGATAGCGCTCGGCGAGGGCCTCGCGGTAGGCGCGCAGGATGCGCTCGCGCCCGGCGAAGGCCGCCACCAGCATCAGCAGCGTGCTGCGGGGCAGGTGGAAGTTGGTGATGAGCGCCCCGACGGCGCGGAACTCGAACGGGGGATAGATGAACAGATCGGTCCAGCCCCACTGCTCGCGCCACTGGCCGGCGCGGGCGACGTGCTCCAGCACGCGGCAGGTGGTGGTGCCGGTCGCCACGACGCGGCGGCCCTCGCGCAGGGCGTCGGCGACGGCGGCGGCGCTCTGGCCGGGCAGGTGGAACTGCTCGGCCTGCATGCGGTGCTCCTCGACGCGCTCGGCGCGCACCGGCTGGAAGGTGCCCGGCCCGACCAGCAGCGAGAGCGAGCGGACCTCCACCCCCCACCCGCGCAGGCTGGCGAGCAGCTCCTCGGTGAAGTGGAGCCCGGCGGTCGGGGCGGCGACGGCGCCGGGCGTGCTGGCGTAGACGGTCTGGTAGCGGCGGCGGTCGAGTTCGGGCATCTCCTCGGGCATGCCCCGCCGGCGACGGGCGCGGCGGATGTAGGGCGGCAGCGGCATCGTGCCCAGCTCGAGCAGGGCCTCGGCGGCGGCCTCCTCCGGCCCCAGCGAGACGAGCCAGTAGCCCCCGCCCTCGTCCCGGACCAGGTTGATGCGGGTGGCGGGCGCATCGGGGGCGTCGGCCAACAGCAGCTCGCCCTCCCGCAGGCTGCCGCCGGCCCTGACCATGGCCAGGTAGCAGGCCGGGTGCGCGGCGGCGGGCTCGGGGCGCACCAGCAGCAGCTCCACCGCCCCTCCGCTGGCCCGCACGGCCCGCAGGCGCGCCGGCATCACGCGGGCGTCGTTCAGCACCAGCAGGTCCTTCGGGCTGAGCAGCTCGGCCAGGTCGGCGAACCGCCGGTGGGAGACGGCGCCGGTGCGCCGCTCCAGCACCATCAGCCGCGCCTCCTCGCGGCGCTCGGCCGGCGTGGCGGCGATCAGCTCCTCCGGCAACTCGTAGTCGAACAGCGACAGCTCGGTCACGGCCGCACCTCGCCTCGAAGCCCGCTTTCACTATGCCACAAAGGCCCGGCACGGGCAAGGCGGACGGGGCGGCATTGCGGATTGGGGATTGCGGATTGGACGGCAACGGCGAGCGGCAGCGAGTGAGCGTCGGCTTGCCGCACGCCCCCTTCTTGGCCGTCCTCTGCGCGCTCCGCGGGCTCCGCGCGAGGGCCGCCTCTGCCGTTCGCCGCGTTGAAGGCGCCGGGGCCTTTCGGGTAACCTGTGCGTGGGGAATGTGGCCCTGACGGGAGGACGCGATGAAGCTCTGCGTGGTCGGCTGCGGCTACGTCGGTCTGGTGACCGGCACCTGCCTGGCCGAGATGGGCAACGACGTGACGGCCGTCGACAAGGACCCCGAGCGCGTGGCCATGCTGCAGCGGGGCGAGATGCCGATCCACGAGCCGGGCCTGGGCGAGCTGGTGCAGCGCAGCGCGGCCGGCGAGCGGTTCACCTTCACCACCGACCTGGCCGAGGGGGTGCGGCGCAGCGACGTCGTGTTCGTCTGCGTCGGCACGCCGCCGCGCGAGGACGGTTCGACGGACCTACGCGCTGTGCTGGAGGTCGCCCGCGGCGTCGCACGGGCCATGCCCGACTACCGCCTGGTGGTGATCAAGAGCACCGTGCCGGTCGGCACGGGCCGGCGGGTGGCCGAGGAGATGGCCGCCCTGACGGATCAGCCCTTCGACGTGGCTTCGAACCCCGAGTTCCTGAAGGAGGGGGCGGCGGTCGAGGACTTCTTCCGCCCCGACCGGATCGTCGTCGGCGCCGAGAGCGAGCGGGCGCTGCGCCTGCTGCGGGCCATCTACGCCCCGTTCCTGCGCACGGGCCGGCCGTTCATCGCGATGGGCTGCGCCAGCGCCGAGATGACCAAGCACGCCTCCAACGCCATGCTCGCCGCCCGCATATCCTTCATCAACGAGCTGGCCGGGCTCTGCGAGGCGGCGGGGGCCGACGTGGAGGAGGTGCGCCTGGGCGTGGCGGCCGACCGCCGGATCGGTCCGCAGTTCCTGTTCCCCGGGCTCGGGTTCGGCGGGAGCTGCCTGCCGAAGGACATCCTCTCGCTGGCGCACGTCGGGCGCCGGCACGGCCGGGCGATGCACATCACCGAGGCGGCGCACGCGGTGAACCTCGAGGCGCGCTCGCGGTTCCTGGACCGGATCGCGGCGCACTTCGGCGGGGGGCTGGGCGGGCGCACGCTCGCCTTCTGGGGCCTGGCCTTCAAGCCCCGCACCGACGACGTGCGCGAGGCGCCCGCCATCTGGCTGATCCGCGAGCTGCTCTCCCGCTGGCCCGAGGCCCGCGTGCGCGCGCACGACCCGGTGGCGATGCCCCGCGCCCGCGAGGAGCTGCCCGGCTCGGTCCAGTTCTGCCCCGCCCTCTACGCCACGCTGGAGGGGGCCGACGCACTGGTGATCTGCACGGACTGGAACGAGTTCCGCTCGCCGGACTTCGAGCGCATGAAGGGCCTGCTGCGCGAGCCGGTCATCTTCGACGGGCGTAACCTGTACGAGCCGGAGCTGATGCGCGAGCTCGGCTACACCTACTATTGCGTGGGCCGCGCCCCCGTGGTGCCGGAGGGGTGAGGGCGGTTGAAGTGCCGTGCGTGCGTGGGTAACATCCGTGGCGCGAGGGCCACGCCATGAATGAGACAGCCGACGGGGCGATCTGGGCCGCGCGGCCCCCTTTCCGCATGGAGCTGCCGTCCGGCCGCGCGCTCGAGACGGCCGGGCGCCCGCTGGTGATGGGCGTGCTGAACGTGACGCCGGACTCCTTCAGCGACGGTGGCCGCTTCCTCACGCTGAAGGCGGCGATGGAGCGGGCGCGCCGGATGTGCGCCGAGGGGGCCGACCTGATCGACGTGGGCGGCGAGAGCACCCGCCCCGGTAGCGAGCCCGTGCCGGCCGATGAGCAGACGCGCCGCGTGCTGCCCGTTATCGGGGAGCTGGCCGTCGAGGTGAGCACGCCGATCAGCATCGACACCCGCAAGGCGGAGGTCGCCGAGGCGGCGCTGGAGGCCGGCGCGGAGCTGATCAATGACGTGAGCGCCCTGCGGGCCGACCCCGAGATGGCCCCCCTCGCCGCCGAGCGGGGGGTGGCCGTCATCCTGATGCACATGCAGGGCACGCCCGAGACGATGCAGCAGGAGCCGAGCTACGAGGACGTGGTCGGCGAGGTGAGCGCCTGGCTGCACGAGCGCGTCGAGTGGGCCGCATCGCAGGGCATCGCGCGCGAGCGGCTCATCGTGGACCCGGGCTTCGGGTTCGGCAAGACGGTCGGCCACAACCTGGAGCTGCTGCGGCGCCTGCCGGCGCTGCACTCGACGGGCCGGCCCGTGCTGGTCGGCACCTCGCGCAAGTCCATGATCGGGGCCGTGCTGGACGCGCCGCCCGACCGGCGGCTGCACGGCACGCTGGCCACGGTGGCGGCGGCGGCGCTGGCCGGCTGCCACGCGGTGCGCGTGCATGACGTGGCCCCCGCGCTGGAGGTCCTCAGGGTCTGCGAAGCCGTCCGGAGGGGCATGGCCTGGGCCGATGAATGAGCTGATCGACAGCCTGGGACACTGGCTCGAGGTGTGGGCCCCCGTGCTCGGCCGCGCGGCGGTCGAGGTGTTTATCATCTGGCTGCTCGTCTACGCCTTCATCCGGGTGATGCAGGGCACGCGGGGGGCGGGGGTGCTGAAGGGACTGGCGCTCTTTGCGGCCGTGCTGGCCGGCACGACCATGTTCGTCACGCGCCGCTTCGAGCTGGACATCATCGACTGGGCGCTCGGCGCGCTGGCGCCGGTCATCGTGCTGCCGCTGTTCATCCTGTTCCAGCCGGAGATCCGGCGGGCGCTGATCCGCCTGGGGCAGAACCCGCTGTTCAGCATGTTCTTCCGCCCGCACAGCCGCTTCACCGAGGAGCTGGTCAAGGCGACCTTCAGCCTGGCGCGGGACAAGATCGGCGCGCTGATCGCCATCGAGCGCGAGGTCGGCCTGCGGGGCTACGTGGAGGCGGGCATCCGGCTCGACGCCGAGGTGACGGCCGAGCTGATCAAGACCGTCTTCTGGCCGGGCACGCCGCTGCACGACGGGGCGATCGTCATCCGCCGCCAGCGCATCGCGGCGGCCGGCTGCCTGTTCCCCCTGACCGACAGCCCCCAGTTCTCCGCCGAGCTCGGCACACGGCACCGGGCCGGTGTGGGGGTGACCGAGGAGTCGGACGCCGCCGCGATCATCGTCAGCGAGCAGACCGGCCAGGTCTCGCTCGCCGTCGGCGGCGCGCTTCAGCGGAACATGGACGAGAAGTCGCTGCGCCGGGCGCTTGAGGAGCTGGCGGCCGAGCCGGCGGACAGGGAGTAGGGGCGTGCGCGATTTCATCCACAGAGCGCTGAAGGCCGTCTTCGGCAACTTCCGCCTGAAGCTCTGGGCGTTCCTGATCGCCCTCTGCGTCTGGTTCTACGGCAGCGCGCGCATGACCGAAGAGATCACCGAATGGGCCAAGGTCGACATCGACCCGCCGAACGGCTACCGGCTGCTGTGGCAGGACGAGAGCATGGTCCGTCTCACCGTCGCCGGGCCTCGCTCGCTGCTGACCAAGCTGCGGGGCGACCTGGTGCAGAACTACGTGCAGTTCCGCCATCAGCTTGCGCCGCAGGAGCTGAGCGACGGGCACGCCACGCTCGCCATCGACCCCCACTGGCTGCGGCCGGGGCTGGCGGAGTCGGAGCTGGTCCAGCTCAGGTTCCGCAGCATCAGCCCGCCCGAAGTGCAGCTCTACGCCAGCCCCGTCAAGGAGAAGGAGCTGCCCGTCGAAGTGCGGGCCACCGTGCACCCGGCCGCCGGCTGCCGCGTGGTCCGGCCGCCCGACGCCACGCCCGCGCAGGTCACCGTGCGCGGGCCGGCCGTGGCGCTGGAGCAGATGGACTCGGTCCGCACTGCCGAGCTGACCTTCTTCGACGTGCAGGCGGACCTGCGCCGGCCGGTCAGCCTCCAGGACACCGTCGAGGTCTCGCTGGACAACGGCGTGCGCCTGCCCGTCTCGCTCGCCGTCCAGCCTCCCACCGTCGTCGCCAACATCTACGTGGCCGGCGAGGAGGAGGCGCAGCGGGCCTTCCAGAACGTGAAGGTGACGCTGCTCGCCCCGCCGGGCTTCCCCTACGTGGCCGAGCCGGGCGAGGAGGACGCCCGGGTCAGCGTCAGCGTCGTCGGCCCTCCCGGCGAGCTGTCCAGGATCAAGCCCGAGGAGGTGAAGGCGTACGTCTTCCTGGACGCGCTGGCCGGCGAGGAGATCGTCTCCGGCGGCATGGCCCCCTACAAGGAGCCGGTCCGGGTGCAGTTGCCCCCTGACGTGACTTACAGCGACGTCAGCGCCGAGCCGGAGAGGGTGACCGTGCTGTTGAAGAACCCCGCCCGGTAGGTAGAATGGCGGCGCCGGCGGCGCCGGCCCGCTTCGCCCTCATTGGTGTGGAGGTCCCCGCGTGAAGTTCGACCGCGACAAGGTAGCCGAAGGCGTGCGCCTCATCCTGGAGGGGATCGGTCACTGCGTCGAGACCGGGCCGCTGGCCGAGACGCCCCGCCGGGTGGCCCGCGCCTACCAGGAGATCTTCGCCGGCACCTACGCCCGCCCGGAGGACTCGGTGAAGGTCTTCCAGGAGGAAGGCTACGACGAGATCGTGCTGGTCAAGGACATCCCCTTCTACTCCATGTGCGAGCACCACCTGCTGCCGTTCCACGGCCGGGCCCACGTGGCCTACATCCCGCGCGGCGGCCGCATCACCGGCATCAGCAAGCTGGCCCGCATCGTCGAGCTCCACGCCCGCCGCCTCCAGGTGCAGGAGCGCATGACGGCCCAGGTGGCCCGCACGCTCAACGAGGCGCTCCAGCCGCGCGGCGTCATGGTCGTCGTCTCCGCCGAGCACCTCTGCATGACGATGCGCGGGGTCAAGAAGCCCGGCTCGCTGACCGTCACCAGCGTGGTCACCGGCCTGTTCCGCCAGAACCCGGCCACCCGCGCCGAGGCGATGAACCTGATCGAGAGCGGCAGTTGAGGCCCCTCGCGCCGCCCGCCGGCCCATGAGCGAGAACCCCGAGAAGGTCGCCGAGTTCATCGAGCTCCGCTCGCCCCAGGACCGCCTGCCGATGGCCTGCGAGCGCGCCACGCTCCACTTCGAGCGAGGCCAGAGCGTGGCCATCCACTGCCCCGACCCCGCCGAAGCCGCCGAGCTGGACGGGATGCTCTGGAGGCTGCGCCAGAACTCGTTCGTCCCCCACGTCCGCCTGGAGGAGGCCGAGGCCGACCCGATCGAGCCCGTCGTGGTCTTCAGCTCCACCGGAGGGCCGCCCTCCGACGTGTTGATCCTGGCCGGCGCGGAGGAGTTGCCCCCCTGGGTGGAGCGCTACGCGCACGTCTACGACTTCGCCGCCGTCTACGATGAGGAGCTGCGCCGCTTGAGCCGCCGCCGGTTCGCCCGGCTCAAAGAGGCCGGCTATCGCATGCGCTTCATTCGGCCGTAGCCGCCGGGAGGCCAGGCCGCCAGCGGCGCCGCACGAGCAACGCGCAACCAGCAGCGAGCAACGGGGCCGTTCCCGCGAGTTGACAAACCCGCCCCGCTTCGTGCACAGTGGCAGGCGCTTCGTGCCCCGTATAACCTGGCACCGAGGTGTGCGATGGAAGACGAGGATAAGAGCAGGGAGGAGCTGCTCCGGAAGCTGGAGGAGCTGCGCGTGCGCCTGGCCCAGCTCGAGGGCGCCGAGGCGCGGCGCATCCAGGCCGAGCGCGGGCTGCGCGGCCTGGCGCACCTGGACGAGCTGAGCGGGCTCTACAACCGCAACGCCTTCCTGATCCTCGCCCTCCAGCAACTGCGCATCGCCCGGCGCGCCCGGCGGCCCATGCTCCTGCTCTACTGCCGGGCAGTAAACGTGGACGGCCTGGTCGAGGCCATCGGGCCCCAGGAGGCCGACCGCGCGCTGGCCGAGGTCGGCCGCATCGTGAAGAGCACCTTCCGGGAATCCGACATCGTCGCGCGGATCAGCGCCGCCGACTTCGCCGTGCTCGCCGTCGAGGCCGCCGAGCGGCGCGGGCTCGTCCTGGCCAACCGCCTGCGCAAGGCCCTCTCCGATCAGAAGGCCAAGGGCGCCGTGCCCCACCAGCTCTGCATGCGCACCGCTCTGGCCCGCTGGGACCCCGAGAACCCCTGCACCGTCAAGGAACTGCTGGAGCGGGCCGCAGCCCAGATCGTGTGCCAGACGCGCGAACAGCGCGAGCAGCAAGAAGAGGGGGAGCAGTAGCCGAGCGCCCGGAACGACACGCCCCCTCAGCCCATCGCCCCCTGGATGGCGCTGACGTAGCCCATGAAGATGCTGACGATGAAGTAGATGATCACCGCCGCCACCCCCGCCCAGACCAGCCAGCCCAGCGCCTTCCCCAGCACGCTGAGGGACTCCTCCGCCCGCGCGGCGTGGTGCCGGGCGAGCCAGTCGAGCCGCTCCGAGAGCTTGCCGGACTGCTCGGCGATCTCGATGATGTGCGTGTACTGGGCCGGGAAGAGCCGCGACTCGCCGATCGCCTCGGCCAGCGTCGCCCCCTCCCCTACGGCCTTCGCCACCCGGCGCCCCCGCGCGGCGAAGGCCCGGTTGCCCGTCGCGTCGAAGGAGCGGCGCAGCGCCTCCCCGATCGGCAGCCCCGCCTCGTACATCAGGTAGAGCACCAGGCTGAAGCGCGCCAGCGCCATCGAGCGCATCACGTAGCCGACCACCGGGAGCTGGAGCGCCGCCTCGTGGAAGAGCCGCAGGGCGCCGAGCAGGTTCGAAGCCGCCACGTAAGCCGCGATCAGCACCAGCGGCCCCCCGTAGCCCACGGCCAGCACCACGGTCGGCCCGCCGAAGCGCCGCTGCCCGGTGAGCATGCCCAGGATGTAGGAGACGAACGCGACGACGGCGATGGCGACCACGTACTGGAGCACGGGCAGGGCGATCTGCGCCAGGAAGCTGCGCCAGGTGCGCCGGCGGAACTCGAAGTAGCGCTGGAGCTCCCGCAGCGTCCGCTCCAGCGTGCCGCTCCGCTCGCCGGCGTCGACGAGCTGGATCAACAGCGGCGGGAACGGCCCCGAGTGCTCGAACGCCTCGGCGAGGCTCTCCCCGGCGTTGACGCGCCCCGTCGCGCGGGCGGCGATGCGGCCGAGCCGGCTGGCCGGGGACTGCTCGCAGAGCACGCTGAGGGCGCGCGTGACCGGCAGGCCGGCGTCCAGCATCGTGCCCAGGTCGTGGCAGAGCCGGATCAGGTCCTTGCGCGAAAGCCCGAACATGGCGGCGGCTCCCTGTCTGCCGGGTCGGTGGGCACAGCATACCAGCGCCCTCGCCCGCAGGCCAGCGCCCGCCGGCCGCTGGCCGGCGCTGCGGAACTGGCCAGAGCGCCTCAGCCGGCCAGCTCGCCGAACAGCGTCAGGGCGGTCGCGCCGGTCAGGCGCACGCGGGCCAGCTCGCCGGCGAGCGCTCCGGCGCCCGCGAAGACGACGATGTCGTTGCCCCGCGTGCGGCCGCTGAGCTTGCCGGCGTCGGCCTTGCTCGGCCCGTCGAGGAGCACCTCCACTTCCCGCCCGACCATCGCCGCGCGCCGCTCCGTGTCCACCCGCTCCTGGGCGGCGAGCAGCGCCTGGTTGCGCTCGCGCTTGACCCCGTCCGGCACGTCGTCTGCCAGAGTGGCCGCGCGCGTGCCGGGGCGCGGGGAATACTTGAAGACGAACGCCTGCTGGAAGCGCGCCTCCTCCAGCAGGCCGAGCGTCTCGGCGAAGTCCTCCTCGCTCTCGCCGGGGAAGCCGACGATGAAGTCGCCGGCCAGCTCGACGCCGGGGATGCGCTGGCGGGCGCGCTCGACCATGCGGCGGTAGTCGCCGGCGCCGTAGCGGCGGTTCATCCGTGCCAGCACGGCGTCCGAGCCGCTCTGGGGCGGCACGTGCAGGTGCTCGCAGACCTTGCGCAGGCTCCCCACCGCCTCCAGGACCGCGTCGGAGATGTCCTTCGGGTGGCTGGTGACGAAGCGGATCCGCTCCAGCCCGTCCACGGCGTCGGCCATCGCCAGCAGGTCGGCGAGCGTGGCGCCCTCCCCGCCCCGCCCCAGGCCGTAGCTGTTGACGTTCTGGCCCAGGAAGGCGACCTCGCGCACGCCCTCGCCGGCGAGCCGGCGGACCTCGTCGATGACCTCGCCCGGGGGGCGGCTCACCTCGCGGCCCCGCACGTGGGGGACGATGCAGTAGGAGCAGAAGTTGTCGCAGCCGCGCATGACGCTCACGAAGGCCCGGTGCGGGCTGACGCGCATGGAGGCGTCGCGGGAGAAGGTGACCGGCCCGTCCTCGGCCACGTCCACGATCGGGCCGCCGCCGGCGAGGACGTGGCGCAGGTACTCGGGCACCCGCAGGAACGCCCGCGTGCCGCAGACCAGCTCCACGTGCCCGAACCGCTCGACGAGCTGCCGGCCCATGCGCTGCGCCATGCAGCCGAGGACGCCGAGGACGAACCCCTCGTCGCGCCGCGCGCGGCGCCGCCACGCGCCCAGGTGGGAGAGGACGCGGTTCTCGGCGTGGTCGCGGACGCTGCACGTGTTGTAGAGCACAACGTCGGCGCGGTCGGGCTCGTCGCTGAGGGCGAAGCCGGCGCGTGCCAGCTCGCCGCGCAAAAGCTGGCTGTCCAGCTTGTTCATCTGGCAGCCGAAGGTGACCAGGCAGACCGATGGGGGCGTGCGGGGCATGGGTCAGCCGGCGGCGGCGAGCAGGCGGGAGACGAGCCGCTCGACCTGCTGGCGGCCCCGGCGCAGGTCGCGCGCGGTGCGGCCCTCGACGTTGAGGCGCAGCTCGGCCCGCTCGCCCGGCCGGCGCAGGTTGAACCAGTAGTCGGCGGTGCGGATCGTGACGCCGTCGACGAAGTCGCGCTCGGCGTCGGCGAACTCCTCCTGCACGCGGCTGAGCGCCTCCTGGGCGGCCTCGGGGCTCGGGGCCTCGATGACGATCTCGCCGCTGCGGCTGAAGCGGCCGAGCTCGCCGGCCAGCTCGCTGAGGGCCTTGCCCTCGCGGCCCAGGTGGGCGCAGACGACCAGCAACGCGGCCGCCGGCGAGGGGAAGCCGAACGTGTGGCGGAAGTAGTGCAGGCCACTCAGGCCCGCGCCGTAGAGGGCCTGGCTCTCGCTGAACTGGCGCGCGAGGGCCCTGGGGTCGGCCGGCGCCGCGCGGGCCTCGCCCCCGCGCCCGGCGATGCGGCCCCGCAAGGCGGCGCTCGCCCGCAGGTCATAGACGACCGTCGCCCCGGCGTGCGCCTGGAGCAGCTCGGTGGCGATCAGCCCGGCGGCCACGTCGTGGGCGAGCAGGCGGCCGCGCTCGTCGGTGAAGGCGATCCGTTCGCCGGTGAAGTCGACGGCGACGCCGAGGTCGGCCCCGGCCTCCGGGACGGCCCGGCGCAGCTCGGCGGCCACCGACTCCGGCGGGAAGGGCTTGCCCAGGAAGGGGTTATGGCCGTCCTCCTCGAAGTGCCTGGGGACGAACTCGATCGGCAGTTCGGCGAGCAGGGGCTCCAGCAGGCGCGCCGCGCTGCCGCAGCCGGCGTCCAGGACGACCTTCAGCGGCGCGAGCTCGCCAGGGAGGGCGCGCACGTGGGCGGCGTAGTCGGCGGCGGGCTCGGCGGAGGTCGTCTCGCCGGGCAGCCGGCTGCAGCCGGTGCGCAGGCGGCGGGCGATCAGGGCGACCTTCTCCAGCCCTTCGCCGAAGCCCATCGGCGAGCCGTCGCTGCACCAGATGCGCACGCCGCTGACGTTCTCGGCGTAGTTGCATCCCCCCACGAAGGCGGCGCCGGCGCAGCCGTCCGTAGCGAGCAGGTGCCCGAGCAGCTCGGGCGGGGCGGGGCCGAGGTTGGCGGCGTCCATGCCGCCGCGGTTGACGCCTTCGCAGAAGATGCGCGTGAAGCCGCGGGAGTTGTCCCGCGCGTCGCACGCCACCGCCAGGCGGGTTCGGGTGGGGCTGAGGGCGCGCAGGTACTGGGCGGCGGCGCTGCCGACCTTGCGGATGACGTACTCGTTGATCTCGTCGGGGACCTTGCCGAGCACCGCGCCGCTGCGGAAGACGCCGGCCCCGACCTTCGGGTCGGTGACCATGGTGCCGGCCAGCTCGGGGTCACGATGCCGGCAGAGCAGGCACTTCGGGTACTGGTTGCGCTGGCGGGTGCGGCAGATCGCCGGCGAGATGGCGTAGCGCTCGCCGGGGCAGGTGCGCTCCTCGACCCTCTTCTCGGCCATGGCTTCCCTCGGCGAAGACGCACCGGCAGCGGCCGTCGACCTGCGGCCCCGCCGGCCATCTAAGATACGCGACCGGGGGTGAACTATCAAACACGTGCCGCCCAATCTTCAATCTCCAATCTTCAATCTGGAATGGACCGGGCGCGGCCGCCGCCGGGGTTGACTTTGGGGTCGGCGAGCGGCCAGACTGATGTGCGCTGGGCGGCATGTGTTTTGCAACCCTTTATCGGCGGTGCGTATCGAGACGCGCGCCCCCCCGCCGGTGGGCGACGGGCAGCCAGGCGTGCGCCGCCAGTTAGCGGTGCCGGGCAATGAGCGACCAGAAGCCAACGGGAGCCGCCTCCGTTCCACCCGAGGACGAGCCCGAGCAGCTCGCCTTCGAGCTCCAGGTGCGCGTCTACCAGAAGGACAGCGACCTGCGCTTCGTCTGGGTCAACGAGGCGGCCGCGCGCACGCTCGGCGTATCCCCCGAGGAAGCGGTCGGCAAGACGGACCACGACTTCTACCCCGCCAAGCTGGCCCGCCGGTTCCAGGCCGAGGACCGGCGCGTGCTGGAGAGCGGACGCTGGGAGAGCTATCGCCGCAGCAGCCTGGAAGGGGACGGCAGCGAGTGCATCTACGAGATCACCAAGGTGCCCGTGCGCGACGAGCAGGGCCGCGTCACGGGGCTGCTCATCTTCGTCGTGAACATCGGCGTGCACGAGCGGGCCGAGGCGGTCCTGTCCCAATGGGCCTCGCTGGTGACCTACAGCGCCGACGCCGTCATCGGCCTCGACGCCGAGGGCACGATCCGCAGTTGGAACCCCGCCGCCGAGCGCATGTACGGCCACACGGTCGAGCAGGCACAGGGGCGGCCGTTCGCGGAGCTGGTCTGCGCCTCGGGTGGCCAGGAGATGGCCGACCTGCTGGCGCGGGTCGCCTCCGGGGAGCCTGTGCGCAGGGCCGACTGCGCCCACCTGACCAGCCAGGGCGAGGAGCTGGTCGCCGACCTGACCATCGCGCCCATCATCGACATTGCCGGCAAGGTGACCGGCATGAGCGTGGTGGCCCGCGACGTGACGGCGCGGGTGCGCGCACGGGACGCCTTCGGAGCCGGCGGGCGCCAGGTGCGCCGCATCCTGCGCGCGCTGCCCGAGCGGGTCTTCGTCAAGGACGCCGAGTTAGCCTTCCGCTACGTCAACGAGGCGTTCGCCTACGACATGCACCGCGCGCCCGAGGAGATGGTCGGCCAGACCGACTACGACCTCTGCCCCCGGCACGACGCCGAGCGCTACCGGGCCGCCGACCTGGAGGTGGTCGAGAAGGGAGAGCCGGTCGAGCAGGAGGCCACCTGGTATCACCCCGAGACGGGCGCCGTCAGCACGCAGCGCTGGGTCAAGGTGCCGGTCAAGGACGAGGGGGGCCGCGTGGTGGCCTTGATCGGGGTCAGCTCGCCGGTGGAGGCGCGCCGCCAGGCCGAGCAGCTCCTCTCGCACTGGGCCGCGCTGATCATCTCCAGCGACGACGCCATCATCGGCATGGACCTGGAGGGGATGATACTGAGCTGGAACCCGGCGGCGGAGCGCATGTTCGGGCGCTCGGCCGACGAGGCGGTCGGCCTCTGTGTGCTGGAGCTGGTGCCCGAGGGGCAGCGCGAGGGGTGGGGCGAGGCGCTCGGGCGGGTGGCCGGCGGCGAGCCGGTGCGGGACTTCGAGGGGCAGTACCTGGACGGCGACGGCGAGGCGCGCGAGGCGGCGGTGAGCCTGGCGCCGGTGACGGCGGTCGGCGGCGAGGTGGCCGGCGTCTCGGCCATCGCGCGCGACGTTACCGAGCGCCGGCGCGCCGAGAAGGCCCTGCGCGAGAGCGAACAGCGCTTCCGGCTGCTGGCCGAGACCGCCTTCGACGGCATCAACATCTGCGAGTACGACCCGCAGACGAACCGGCGCCGCCTGCTGTTCTGCAACGACCGGCTCGTCGAGATGTCGGGCTACACGCGCGAAGAGCTGATGGCCTGCGAGGACCTGACCGAGCTGGAGGTCGGCCACGCAAGCCAGGCCGAGCGGGAGTCGTGGGAGGAGTCCATCCGCCGCGGCGAGCCCTACTCCGGGGTCTCGTCATGGGACCGCCCGGACGGCAAGGAGAACTACTACGAGTGGTCGGCCGTCTGCGTCGAGGTGGACGGCGGCTGGCGCATCTTCGGCATGGACCGCGACATCACCGAGCGGGTGAAGGCCGAGGAGGCGCTGCGCTTCCGCATGGCCCTGGAGCGGTTGATCACCGGGGTAGCCTCCAACTTCATCAACCTGCGCTCCGACCAGGTGGACGAGGGCATCGACAGGGCGCTGCGGGCCATCGGGCAGTTCGCCGGCGCCGACCGCAGCTACGTCTTCCAGTCCCGCCCGGACGGCAGGACGGCCGACAACACGCACGAGTGGTGCGCCGACGGGGTCAGCCCTCAGATTCACAAGCTGAAGGGCATCGACTTCGCCGAGGAGCTGCCGTGGCTGACCGAGCGGATCCGGCGCCAGGAGGCCATCCACGTGCCCCGCGTGGCCGACCTGCCCGAGGAGGCGGCCGCCGAGAGGGCCCACCTGGAGGCCCAGGGCATCCGCTCACTGGTCTGCGTGCCGATGGTCTCCGGCGGAAAGGTCATGGGCCTGGTCGGCTTCGACGCCGTGCGCCAGGAGCGCCAGTGGGACGCCGACACCGTGGTGCTGCTGAAGCTGGTCGGCGTGGTCTTCGCCGGGGCGCTGGAGCGCAAGCGCGGCGAGCAGGCCCTGCGCGAGAGCGAAGAGCGCTTCCGCATGTTCGCCGAGACCGCCTTCGACGGCATGGACATCTGCGAATGGGACCCGCAGACCGGCTTCCGCCGTCTGCTCTACTGCAACGACCGCTTCGTCGAGATGTCCGGCTTCCGCCGCGAAGAGCTCGAAGCGTGCGAGAACCTGAACGCCCTGATCACGCCCCGGGAGGATTCCTCCCAGGACGAGCAAATCGACCAAGACCTGTTCAGCGGCCGGCCCTGCCGGGGCGTGGCTTCGTGGAACCGCCCCGACGGGCGCAGAAACGCCTACGAGTGGTCGGGCATCGCCGTCAAGGTCGGTGGGAAGTACCGCCTGTTCGGGGTGGACCGCGACATCACCGAGCGCGTGCGCACCGAGCGGGAGCTGGCCGAGGAGCGGCGGCTGTTCCAGACGCTGCTGGACGCGATCCCCGATTCGATCTACTTCAAGGACCTGGAGGACCGCTTCGTGCGCGTCAGCCGGGCCAAGGCCGAGCACCACGGCGTGGAGCCGGCGCAGATGATCGGCAAGACCGACCGCGACTTCTTCCCCGAAGAGGTGGCCCGGCGCATCGAGCGCGACGACCGCGAGGTGATGCGCAGCGGCGAGCCGATCGTGGGCAAGGAGGAGCGGCTGCGCCGCCCCGACGGCGAAGTGCGCTGGACCTCCGCCACGAAGGTGCCCCGTTACGACGCCGAGGGGAACCTGCTCGGCACCGTCGGCGTCTCGCGCGACATCACGGACCTGAAACGGGCCCAGCGGGAGCTGCGTCGCCGCGCCGGCCAGCTCGAGGCGGCACGGCGAGAGGCCGAGTCGGCCAGCCAGGCCAAGGGCGCCTTCCTGGCCAACATGAGCCACGAGATCCGCACGCCCATGAACGGCATCATCGGGATGACCGACCTGGCGCTCGGCACGACGCTGACCGACGAGCAGCGCGAGTACCTGGATGCGGTGCGCCGCTCCGCCCAGCAGTTGATGGCCCTGCTGAACGACCTGCTCGATTTCTCCAAGATCGAGGCCGGCAAGTTCGAGCTCGAAGAGCAGTCGTTCGACCTGGAACGCGCCGTCACCGGCCTGATCGAGCCGCTCGCCATCGAGGCCGACCAGAAGGGCGTGGAGCTGTTCGTGGAGATCAGCCCCGAGACGCCCCGCCGCCTCGTGGGCGACCCCCAGCGGCTCGGCCAGGTCATCGTGAACCTGGTCGCCAACGCCGTGAAGTTCACCGATGAAGGCGAGATACTCGTGCAGGTCAAGCCGCTCGGCGGCGCCGACGCCGCCGGGGAGCTGAGCCTCTACTTCGCCGTCAGCGACACGGGCATCGGCGTGCCGGCCGACAAGCAGGGGGCGATCTTTGAGGGCTTCCAGCAGGCCGATACCTCCACCACGCGCCGCTACGGGGGCACCGGGCTGGGGCTGACCATCTCGCGCGAGCTGGTGCAGATGATGGGCGGGCAGCTACGGGTGCAGAGCCCCTCGGAGGCGATCGGCCGCGCCGTGGGCGGGCCGGGCAGCACGTTCCACTTCACCGCGCGCTTCCGGCGCGCCCCCGACGGGGGCGCCGCCCGCCGCTGCCCCGAGGACCTGAGAGGCGCGCGCGCCCTGGTCATCGACGACAACGCCACCAACCGGCGCATCCTCTGCCGCATGCTCGCCTCCTGGGGCATGGAGGCCGACGAGGCGGCCGGCGGCGAAGAGGCCATCGGCATGGTCAAGCGCCGCCGCCGCGAGGGGCACGCCTACGACGTGCTGCTCACCGACTACCGCATGCCGGGCAAGGACGGCTTCGAGGTGGTCAGGCAGCTGCGCGAGGCGGGCGAGCTCTCCGGCACCGTGGTGATGATGCTCACCAGCAGCGAGCCCCGCCAGCACAAGGAACGCTGCCGCGAGCTCGCCATCGACCACTACCTGCTGAAGCCCGTCACCCCCTCCGACGTGCTGGACCACATCGCCTCCATCCTCGCCCCGGAGGCGGCGCAGGAGGCCGAGCAGATCGAGCCCGCCGAGCCGGCCGACGCGCCGCCGGTGATGCTGAACATGTACGTGCTGCTGGCCGAGGACGACGAGATCAGCCGCAAGGTGGCCCGGCGCATGATGGAGGAGATGGGCTGCCGCGTCGAGGCCGTCGGCTGCGGCGAAGACGCCTGCCTGGCCGCCGCCGACGGCGAGTTCGACGCCGTGCTGATGGACGTGCAACTGCCGGGGCTCGACGGGTTCGAGGCCACCCGGCGCATCCGCGAGCGCGAGCGCGGCTGGGACCGCCACACCCCCATCATCGCCATGACGGCCCACGCCATGGCCGGCGACCGCGAGAAGTGCCTGGAGGTCGGCATGGACGACTACCTGGCGAAGCCGATCCAGGCCGAGCAGCTCCGCCGCGCCCTCTGCCGCGCCCGGGGGCTCGCCCTGGAGCCGGCCCCGGCCCAGGACGAAGAAGAGGACGCGGAGCAGTCCACCGTGCTGGACGTGGACGACCTGCTCGACCGCGTCGGGGGCGACGTCGAGCTGGCCGGCGAGCTGCTCGACATCTTCCAGCGCAACGCGCCGCAGCAGCTATCGGCCATCCGCGGCCATCTGGACGAGGGCGACATGGAGTCCGCCGCCGACGCCGCGCACGAGCTGAAGGGCGCCGTGGCCAACCTGGGGGCGCGCTCCGCCTTCCGGGCCATCCTGGCCCTCGAGGCGCAGATCAAGGAAGGGGACGGCGAAGCGGCCCTGGCCGTCTTCGAACGCCTCGAAGGCTCCATGGGCCGCCTGCTCGAGTTCGCCCGCAGCGAGGAGTGGACAAGCCGACGATGAAAGTGCTGGTGGCCGAAGACGACCTGGTGACGCGCCGCCTGCTGGAGGCGACCCTGCGCAAGTGGGGCTACGAGGTGATCGCCGTCGGCGACGGGGAGGCCGCCGAGCGGGTGCTGACGAGCGGCGAGGCCCGCCTCGCCGTCTGCGACTGGGTGCTGCCCCGCCTCAGCGCCCCCGAGCTCTGCCGCCGCGTGCGCCAGAGCGAGGAAGGCAGCTTCGTCTACATCATCATCCTCAGCGCCAAGGACCGCAAGCAGGACCTGATCGAAGGCATCAAGGCCGGCGCCGACGATTACGTGACCAAGCCCTTCGACCGCCAGGAGCTGGAGGTGCGCCTCCGCGCCGGACAGCGCCTGCTGGAGCTCCAGCAGGACCTGCTCGATGCCCAGGTCCGCCTCACCCGCATGGCCACCCACGACAGCCTGACCGGCCTGTGGAACCACCAGGCCATCCTGGACGTCCTGGAGAGGGAGTTCGCCCGCCACCGCCGCGAGGGCAGGCCCCTCGCGGCGGCCATGGCCGACGTGGACCACTTCAAGCGGGTCAACGACACCTGGGGCCACCCGGTCGGCGACGCCGTGCTGGCCCAGATCGGCGAGCGCGCCGTCGGGGCCGTGCGCCCCTACGACAGCGTCGGGCGCTACGGGGGCGAGGAGTTCATGCTCGTGCTGCCCGGCTGCGACTCGGAGACCGGCCGCAACGTCGCCGAACGGGTCCGCCTCGCCGTCTCCCGCCGCGTCCTGGGCAGCGGCGCCGGCCCCGTCTCCGTCACGCTCAGCATCGGCGTGGCCGCCACCGACGCCGTCGAGGCGAGCTGTGGCGCCGACCTGGTCAGCGCTGCGGACGCCGCCCTCTACCGGGCCAAGCAGCAGGGGCGCAACCTGAGCGTCTGCGCCGAGCCGGCCTGCTGAGCCGCCCCGCCGATCGATCCGCAATGCGCAGGCCATGGCCGGGGGTCCTTCGCCCTTCGGGCTCAGGATGAAGACATGAAAGCGCAGCTCAGGACGATGGCTGAGGGCGTGCCGCCGGCCCGCGCAGTCGGCGGCGCAGAGCCGTGTCAGGGGCGCCCCTCGGTTGCGGCTCGGGGGCGTGTCGGCTATAGTGTATGTTTCTGAAGTACTCCCTGCGCTCTGCTCCGAAGGGGACGAGGCATGATGAGGCCCGCAATGCTTGTGCTGGCGGCCGACGCCGCTGGCGGGGGGACCGACGGCGGCGCCGGCGCTCAGCCGGGCGGCGCGATGGCCGGCCTATGGAGCATCCTGCCCTTCGTGCTGATCGTGGTCGCGTTCCTCTGGTTCACCTCCCGCTCCCAGAAGAAGCGCGAGCAGCAGCGCCAGGAGATGCTCGACAGCATCCGCCCCAAGGACGACGTGACGACGATCGGGGGCATCCAGGGCCGGGTGGTCAGCGTCAAGGACGACGCCTTCGTGCTGCGCATCGACCCCGAGAAGGACATCAAGATCACCATCGCCAAGACGGGCGTCAGCCGCAAGCTGGGCCAGGAAGGCGAGGGCGGGGCGTAGTGGCGCGGCCATGAACGTATTCGCCATCGGCGACCTGCACCTCTCGGCCACCGGGGAGAAGCCGATGGACGTGTTCGGCCCGCAGTGGGCCGGCCACCGCGAGAAGATCGTCGGCAACTGGCGCGCGACCGTCGGCGAAGACGACGTCGTCCTGCTGCCCGGCGACCTGAGCTGGGCGATGAGGCTGGAGGATGCGCGGGCCGACCTGGACTTCATCGCCGCCCTGCCGGGCGAGAAGTACTTCATCCGGGGCAACCACGACTACTGGTTCAGCGGGCCCGCGAAGGTGCGTGAGGTGCTCGGGCCCTCGCTCCACCTGATACGGTTCGACGCGGCGGCGCCCGGCGGCGTCGGCGTCTGCGGGGTGCGCGCCTGGCCCTGGCCGGGCCATCCCGAATACGACGCCGAAACCGACCAGAAGCACTGGCGCCGCGCCGTCGCCCGGCTCGAACTGAGCCTGACCGCGCTGGCCAGGCTCGAATGGGACACGGCCGTCGCCATGTTCCATTACCCGCCGCGCGGTGAGGGCGAAGGGACGGAGCTGACGGAGATGATCCGCGAGGCCGGCGTGCGTCACTGCGTCTACGGACACCTCCACGGCGCCGACGCCGAGGCCGCCCTGGAGGGCGAGGTGGACGGCGTCCTCTACCGCTGCGTCAGCGCGGACAGGGTGGGCTTCGTGCCCGCCCGCGTGCTGGGGCGGGAGAGTTGAGGAACTTGCGCCGAAGGGAGCGGGGAGGATGAGCATGGCGAACTGGCTCGCAGGCGCGCCGCTGCTGTGCGGCCTGGCGCTCGGCGCCGGCATCGAGGGGCTCACCTGCCTGCTGCGCTTCGGGGTCGGCCTCCGGATGGCAGACCACCTGGAGCTGGTCACCGCGCCGACGTTCGGCCTGCGGGTGCACCACGGCTACGTGGGGGCGGCCATGCTGGCGGCGGGGCTCCTGTTCGCCCTGCTGGGCTGGCCGGACGCTGGCTGGTTGCGTCCGGCGCTGCTGGCTGCGGGGCTCGGGCTGCTTCTGAGCGACGCGGCCCACCACTTCGTCGTGCTGAAGCTCGTCACCGGCTCCTGCGATTTCCCGTAGAGCTTCTCGCCCGCCGCCCGAGACCCGAGACCCGAGACCACCCCCCGTTTCCCGCGCCGCGCCGGCCGGGCTATAATGAACGGAGGAGGGCAGTGGTGCTGGACACTTGAGCTTGGGGGTCGGCGCTTAGTGGCACGGGCTTCCAGCCCGTGAAACATGGCCAGGATGGCCATGCCACACCAGGACGGCCACCGGCAGAATCAAGAGTCACAGGCCAGCAGGGCCGACATGGCCGAAGAGACCATCCTCGGAGGGCGCAAGGACCCCGTCCTGCTCAAGATCGACGGCGTGCGGCGCGCCGTGGTCTCCTGGGCGATCGGGTGGGGCTACCTCTGGGTCTGCCTGCTGGCGGCGGCGCTGACCTTCGCCGGCGTGCTGGCCGACCACGCCTTCGTGCTCCAGAAGTGGAGCCGCCTCGCCTTCTTCCGGGCGTTCGTGCTCGCCGTCGGCGGGGGCGCCGTGCTCGCCACGTTCTACCCGCTGCTCAGGCGCATGGGGCGGCTATACGTGGCCCGCCGCATGGAGCAGCAGCACCCCGAGCTGAAGAACGCCCTGATCAGCTACCTCCAGTGCCGCGACGACCCCCGCATGCCGGGCGAGCTGAAGGGCATGATGCGGCGCAAGGCGGCGGCCACCATCCAGTCGCTCGACACGAGCGTGGTGGTGGAGCGCGGGCGCTACGTGCGGCTCAGCCTCGTGCTGGGCGGGCTCGTGGTGGCCTTCCTGCTCTACCTGGCCTTCTCGCCCAAGAGCGCCGCCGTCAGCTTGCGGCGCCTGATGCAGCCGGGTCGGGATATCCTGCCGCCGACCAGCACGCGGCTCGCCGAGATCGAACCGGGCGAGATCTACGTCATCACCGGCGACCGCCCGCGCCTGATGGTCCGCGTCGAGGGCGCCCGGCCCCAGAGCGTCTACGCCGTCTGGTCGGGCGAGACCTTCGAGGCCAAGCGCGTTCTGCTCGCCGAGAAGGAGGGCGCACGCTGGGAGGGGGCATTCCCGCCGGTGCTCGAGGGCGGCAGCTACTACGTGGCCGCCGGCGACACGCGCAGCGACCGCTTCGGCGTCACCGTCCTGCCCCGGCCCGCCGTGAGCGCCCTCTCGATTCGGGTCAGGCCGCCGGCCTACACCGCCCTGCCCGCGCGCACGGAGAGCGACGGCAACCTGGAGGTGCCCGCCGGCACCGAGATCGACTTGCGCGCGACGACGAACCTGCCCCCCGCGAGCGGCTACCTCGAGTTCGACTCGGGGCGCCGCGTCTGGCTCAACCCGAGCGCCGGCGGGGCGGCCCTGGAGGGCAACTTCGGCGCGCAGCGCAGCGACGGCTACTCGGTGCACTTCGAGAGCGTGGCCTTCCCCGGAGGCGTCACGTTCAAGAACATGACGCCGGTCAACTACCGCCTGACGGTCCTCGAAGACCGGCCGCCCGAGGCCGAGCTGCTCGGGCCGCCCGACGGGATCGAGGTCGGCCCCGCCCAGACGGTCCGCGTGCGTTACCGGGCGGAAGACGATTACGGAGTGGTGAGGGCCCGCCTGCGCTACGCGCTGAGCCCGCTGCTCAGCCCGACGCTCACCATGGCCGAGGGCGAGCCGCGGCGGTCCGTGGAGGGCGAGTACGAGTGGGACCTGACCACCGTGCCGGCCCGCCCGGGCATGACGCTGACCTACCACGTGGAGGCGGAGGACAACCGGCCCGGCGTGCCCCAGGTCGGGCGCTCCGAGGAGCGGCGCATCGTCGTCACCGGCGAGCCGGACGCAGCGGCGGGCGAGGAGGAATCGCCGGGGGAGCAGCAGCGCGCGCCTGCCCCGGATATGGAGCCCGGCGCCGAGGGCGAAGGGGATCGGCCCGAGGCCCCCGCCGGAGGCGAGCCGAGCCCCGCCGAGCACGAAGGGGCGGGCGCGCTGGAGGATCTGCGCGAGCGGGCCCAGCGCATCGCCGAGGCGCTCGATGCGGGGCGGGAATCGGAAGGGCGTCCCTCGCCCGGCGGCGAGGCCGCGGGAGAGGCGGCACAGGACGCGCGCCCGCAGCAGGACGGCGAGGAGCCGCCGGCCGGCCAGTGCCCCGACGGCGCCTCAGAGGGCGACGGCGAATGTGGCGGCGGAGGCGCCGAAGGTGAGGGCGGCAAGGGCGCGCCGGGCGGCGCCGGGGCGGGGGACGCCGGAGCCGGCGAAGGGCCGACCTCCGGCCAGGGCGGTGAGGCCGGGACGGAGGTGTCTGAGAGCGGAGAGGCCGGCGCGGAGGGCCGGGGCGTGGGCGTGCGCCGCCTGCCGGGCCCCGGAGCGCCCGAGAGGGCGCTGCCGCCGGAGGCACTGGACCGGGCGATCGAGGAGCTGGCCCGCATGATGGAACAGGACGACCTCCCGCGCGGCCTGCTGAAGGACCTGGGCACCGACCGGGGCGAGCTGGCGCGGTTCATCGACCGCTACCGCCGCGCCCGCCAGCACGCCGAACGGGCGGAACGGGCCGAGCCCGAGCCGCGCCCCGACGCCGAAGGCCGCGTGCTGGCCCCGGCCGGGCCGGCCGCCGAGGGCGTGCGCGCGCGCGACGCCGCCCCGCCGGGCGAGAAGGACGAGCTGCGCAGCCGCTTCGAGGGCGCCGGCGAGCGCCTCTCGCCGCGCTACCGCGACGTGGTCAACCGGTACTACGAGGCACTCTCGGGGGAGCGATGAGACGACCACTCCGCCTGCGCCGATACCTGGTGCACTTCACCAGCTACAACATCCCGCAGGTCTTCACCGACGTGCTGGTGGTCGGCAGCGGCGTGGCCGGCTTGAGCGCCGCGCTCGCCCTGCCCGAGGACGTCTCGGTGCTCATCGCCACCAAGGGCGAGCCGGCCGAGGGCAGCACCAACGAGGCCCAGGGCGGCGTGGCGGCAGCGGTGGGGGAAGGCGACAGCCCCGCCCTGCACTACGAGGACACCATCGAGGCCGGCTGCGGGCTCTGCGACGAGGAGGCCGTCCGCGTGGTCACCCGCGAGGGTCCCGACCGCGTGGCCGAGCTGGTGGAAATGGGCGTGGGCTTCGACCGGCGGGGCGAGCAGTTCTCCCTCACGCGCGAGGGCGGGCACGGGCGGGCGCGGATCTTGCACGCCAACGGAGACGCGACCGGCCTGGCCATCGAGGGCACGCTGACCGCCCGGGCGCGGGAGCGGCGGCGTCTGGTGATCTTCGAGCGGACCTTCGCCCTCGACGTGCTGAGCCTGGACGGCGTCTGCCACGGCGCGCTGGTCTGGAACGAGGCGCACGGGCTGATGATGGTGCGCGCCAAGCAGACGATACTGGCCACCGGCGGCTGCGGGCGCGTCTACCGCGAGACGACGAACCCGCCGGTGGTCACCGGCGACGGGCTCGCGATGGCCTTCCGCGCCGGGGCCTCGCTTCAGGACCTGGAGTTCGTCCAGTTCCACCCCACCACGCTCTACGTGGCCGGGGCCTCGCGGGCGCTGATCAGCGAGTCGCTGCGCGGCGAGGGGGCGGTGCTGCGCAACCGCGAGGGCGAGCGCTTCATGCCCCGCTACCACGAGGCCGGCGAGCTGGCCCCGCGCGACGTGGTCAGCCGCAGCATCCTGGAGGAGATGGGCCGCACCCAGCACACCAACGTCTACCTCGACGTGCGCCAGATGTCGGCCGGATACCTGGAGGGCCGGTTCCCGACGATCACCGGCCTGTGCCGCCGCTTCGGGCTCGATCCGGCCGAGGACCTGATCCCCGTCCGGCCTGCCGCTCACTACATGGTCGGCGGCGTGCGCACCGACCTGGAGGGCCGCACGGACATCGCCGGGCTGCTCGCCTGCGGCGAGGTCGCCTGCACCGGCCTGCACGGGGCGAACCGCCTGGGGAGCAACTCGCTGCTGGAGGGCCTGGTCTTCGGGCGGCGCTGCGCGCTGAGCGCCGCCGCTGCGCTGGAGCGGATGGGCGAGCCGCTCTCCGTCCACGCCCTCCAGGGCCTGCCGCAGGACCCGGCCTACGGCAACCTGAACCTGACCGACGTGGGCAACTCGCTGCGCAGCCTCATGTGGCGCGACGCCGGCGTGATCCGCTCGGGCGAGGAGCTGGACGAGGCGGTCGAGATGATCACCTTCTGGTGCCGCTACGTGATGGACAAGGAGTTCGACGCCCCGCAGGGCTGGGAGCTTCAGAACATGCTGACCGTGGCCCGGCTGATCTGCATGTCGGCCCGCCAGCGGGAGGAGTCGCGCGGCGTGCACTACCGCTTGGACTTCCCCGAGACATCGCCCCACTGGGGCCGGCGCATCGTCGTCAGCGGCACCGGCGAGCACTGGCTGTAGCGGCTCAGCGCCGCGGGGCGGCCCCGGCGCCCCGCTTCCGGAGCAGCTCGGCCGTCTCGGCCCGTCCGAGGGCGGCGGCGTGGTGGAGGGGCGTCCATCCCCGGGCGTCGACGGCGGCGGGGTCTGCCCCGGCATCGAGCAGGACCTCGGCGAGCAGCGGCGTCGTGGCCAGGTGAAGCGCGGTGCGCCCATGCTCGTCCCGCGCATCGACGTCGGCGCCGCTTGCCAGAAGGGCTTCGAGCGTCTCGCCGTGCCGCTGCTCCACGGCCCGGTGGATCGGCGCCTTCCCACGGGGCCCGATGCCGTCCACGTCCGCCCCGTGGGCGAGCAAGAAGGAGACCAGCCCGCTGTCGCCGGCGGCCGCCGCCTCGCAGAGGGCGGGCACGCCGGCCTGGCCGCTGACCTCGGCGCCTCGCTCGATGAGCAGCTCGACCATCTCCAGCGCGCCTTCTGCGGCAGCGACCCGCAGGGCTTCCGCCCCTTGCTCGCCCTGGATCGCCACTGCGGCTTCCAGCAGCAGGCGCACGATGTCGGCGCGCTTCCTGCGGATGGCTTCGGTGAGGACCTTCCCGGTCGCCTCGGCCGTCAGCTCGGCGTCCGCGCCGCGTTCCAGCAGCCGCTTAATGACGCGGGCCCGGTCTGCGTGCACGGCCTGCATCATCAGTTCGGCGCTGGACTGGGGTGGCCTGGCCCCGTGGCTCAGCAGCACCTCGGCCACGTCGATGCTCCTGGACTGGGTGGCGTATTCGAGGGGCGTTCGGCCCTGGGCGTCCGGAGCGTTGAGCCGCGCCCCGCTGGCGATCAGCAGGTCGGCGACTCCCTCGCGGCCGGTGCTGGCGGCGCGGTGCAGGGGCGTTCGCCCGCGCTTGTCGGCCGCGTTGACGTCGGCCCCGGCGGCCAGCAGGTCCACGCACGCGCGCACGTGCCCGTAGAGGGACGCCTCGTGCAGGGGCGTCCAGCCGTTCTTCTGGCGGGCATGGGGGTCGGCGCCGGCGGCCATGAGCATGCGGACGGTGCGGCCCTCGCCCTGCGCGGCGGCCTCGTGGAGGGCGGAGCGGCCCGACTCATCGGTCGCGTCGGCGTCGGCGCCGCGCTCCAGGAGCAGCCTGACCAGATCGGGGTTGCCGCTGTGGGCGGCGCCCTGGAGGGCGGTGCGCTCGCCGGCGTCTCGCGCTTCCACATCGGCTCCGGCGGCCAGGAGGGTCTCCACGATCTCGCGGCGTCCGGTCTTCGCGGCCGGGTAGAGGGCCGACCAGCCTTTGGGGCCGGGCGGGTTGGGATCGGCGCCGGCGCGTAGCAGTATCCGGATCGCCTCGGCGTGGCCTCCCCTGGCGGCGCCGTAGAGGGGCGGGGGCACGCCGGGGTCGGTGCCGTGCGGGCTGGCGCCGCGGGCCAGCAGCAGCTTCACCGCCTCGCTCTGGCCCTTCAACGCCGCGGCGTAGAGGGGGCTTAGGCGGCCGGGGCCGGGCGGGTCGGCCGGGGCGCCGCCGGCCAGCAGATACTCAAGCGCCCGGTTGTGGCCCTTGGCCGCAGCGGCAAGCACCATCCGGGCACGATCCCCGCCGTAGGCGTAGTGCTGCTCCAGCAGGGACGTGGCCAGCGCCACCTCGCCGTGTGCGAACGCCTGCTCGGCGCGGTCCAGCAGCGAGCCCCGCTCCGGCTCCCCCTCGGCCGCCGCCCCGGCCCCGACGAAGAGCGCGGACGCCAGCGTCATCGCTGCGATGATCGCCGCCGTGCGCTGCACCGAGCCGTCCCTCCTTCGCTTGTGTGGGTGCGCTCGCCACTGCATTATACCCCGGCGAGCCGAGCGCCGAAGGCCCCGGCGGCGCCGCACTGCCGGCCGACCCGAGGGGCGACTTGCTCCCCGCCGCGCCCGTCTTTTGACTTGGGGCGGCGGTGCAGGTAGGCTGCCACCTCGCCATTTGCCTGCCCGCCCGCTCTCTACGGGAAGCGACCATGCACAAGATAGCCGTCATCCCCGGCGACGGAACCGGCCCGGAGGTCGTGCGCGAAGGGCTCAAAGTGCTCAAGGCCGTCAGCGCCCGCCACGGCTTCGGGTGCGAGACCGTCCAGTACGACCTCGGCGGCGACCGTTACCTGGCCACCGGCGAGGTGCTGCCCGACAGCGCCCTGGAGGAGCTGCGCGCCTTCGACGCCATCTACCTCGGCGCGGTCGGCCACCCCGAGGTGGCCCCCGGCATCCTGGAGAAGGGCCTGCTCTTGCGGCTTCGCTTCGAGCTGGAGCAGTACATCAACCTCCGCCCGGTCAAGCTCTACCCCGGCGTCGATTGCCCGCTGAAGGACAAGGGGCCCGAGGACATCGACTTCGTCGTGGTGCGCGAGAACAACGAGGGGCTCTACAGCGGCAGCGGCGGCTTCACCCACAAGGGCACGCCGAACGAGGTGGCCATCCAGGAGATGGTCAACACCCGCTTCGGCGTCGAACGGTGCCTGCGCTACGCCTTCGAGTACTGCCGCCGGCGCGACGACAGGAAGATGCTCACCCTCTGCGCCAAGACCAACGTGCTGACCTACGCCCACGACCTGTGGTGGCGCGCCTTCAACGAGGTGGGCGAGGAATACCCCGACGTCGAGCGCGACTACGCCCACGTCGACGCCACCTGCATGTGGATGGTGAAGAACCCGGAGTGGTTCGACACCATCGTGACCTGCAACATGTTCGGCGACATCATCACCGACCTGGGCGCGATGATCCAGGGCGGCATGGGCATCGCCGCCGGCGGCAACATCAACCCGGAGGGCGTCTCGATGTTCGAGCCGATCGGCGGCAGCGCGCCGAAATACACCGGCCAGGGGGTCATCAACCCCCTGGCCGCGATCTGCGCCGCCGCCATGATGCTGGCGGAGCTCGGCGAGGGCGAGGCGGCCGGCGAGGTCGAGCGCGCCGTGATGCACGTGACCGCCACCAGGCTGGAGAGCCTCGCCGCCGGCCGGATGGGCTACAGCACCGCCGAGGTCGGCGACCTGGTCGTCGAGGCCCTCGGCGAGGCGTAGGCCCAAAGGGGCGCCTCGGCGCAGATGCCGGCCTACGGCGAGGCCAGGCCCATCCGGCGCAGCAGGAACCTGGCCTCGGCCGCCGCGTGAACGTCGTCCCCGCCGGCCGCCGCCAGCCGCAGGTGCTCGGCGGCCTCCTCGACGCGCCCGCCGGCGAGGAGGTACTTCGCCAGCGCCAGCTCGTGGAACGCGAGCGCCCGGCGGTGCAGGAACCGCGCGTTCTCGTCCGCCGGGTTGATCGTGTGGAGGCGCCGGAAGATGCCGTCGATCTCCTGCACGAGCGGCATGTAGTCGGGATCGCCGGGCGTCATGAAGATGCGCAGCGCGTCGCGCCACTGGGCTTCGATCAGCATCTCGGTGCCGGCGTGCCAGCGCTCCAGCGCCGCGCGGACCTCGTCCGCGCGCTGCTGAGGCACGTTCGCCAGGCGGGGCCAGACCGGCCGGCGCATCTCGCCCATCAGCAGAACGTTGGCGGCGAGGGCGCGCACGTCGAACGGGCGGTTGCAGTGGAACTCCACGTAGGGGTGGTCGTCGGTGTGGAGCGGGCCGCCGCCGATGACCCCGCTGACGGCCGCGTCGGCGGCGCAGAAGGAGTCGAGCAGGTCGTAGACGTCCACCACGTCGCTGCGGGCCAGGTGGTCGCGCACGGCGGGCACGGCGACGCGGCGCTCCACGTCCTGGAAGTCGATGCTGAGCGGGCCCGGCGTGCCGACCAGCGTGCAGAAGTCGGTGGTGTGCTTGTACCAGACGCTGGTGTGGGGAAAGGCGCGCTGGAAGGAGCGGATCAACATGCGGCAGTCGGCGTGGGGCATCGCGTGGAGCGGCAGCCACTGGCAGACGATGCCGCCCGGCCTGAGCAGGCGCTTGCAGTGCTCGTAGAAGTCCACGGTGTAGAAGCCGGCGTTGCCGCTGTTGAGGCCGGGGTGGATGATGCCGGCCTGGATCACGTCGTACTTGCGGTCGGTGCCGAGCGCGTAGTTGCGTCCGTCGTCGATGCGCAGGTGGACGGCGGGGTCGCTCAGGATCTGGTTGTTCTGCTCGTCGAAGAAGCGGTTCGCCTCCCGCACCCCGCCGCTCAGCTCCACCACGTCGACCTCCACCCCGTGCACGCGGCAGCTCCAGGTGGTGAAGCCGATCCCGTAGCCGATCAGCAGCACGCGCCGGGGGTCGGGGTGGAGCAGGATCGGCACGTGGGCGATCAGCTCGTGGCTGGGCCGGTCGTAGCGGGTGGTCTGCGCGACGGCGTCGCGGTTGACGTAGAGGTCGCGCGAGAAGTCGAACTGCTGCACGACCGAGACGGTCGACTCGATGTCCTCGTGGTAGTAGAGCACCCGGCCGGCGGGCAGCTCGCGCACCTGCTGGCGGGCCAGGATCAGGGGCAGCGGCTCCATCAGCAGGGCAAGGGGCGCCGCCAGCAGGGCGACCACGGCCAGCGCCAGCGCCGGGCGGCGCCGGCCGGCCCGGCGGGCCAGGGGGTCGGCGGCCAGCACCCAGGCCGCCAGCGCCAGGTTCACCAGCGCCACGGCCACGATCGTGCGCTGGATGCCGAGCAGCGGGATCAGGATGAAGCCCCCCGCGAAGGCGCCGAAGATCGAGCCCAGCGTGTCCAGGCAGCCGAGCACGCCCATCTTGCGCCCGAGCTGCCCGAGCGCCGAGACGTAGATGCGCGAGACCACCGGCAGCGTGGCGCCCATGAAGCTGGTCGGCACCAGGATGACCACAAAGCAGACGGCGAAGCGCGCCGCCGTCTGCCCCAGCCAGCCCCAGCCGGCCAGCAGTTGCTGGAACTCGTCATACCCGCCCAGCAGCCACGGCAGCAGGGGGAGGGTGGCCAGGGCGGTGAGGCCGATGCCGAGCTCGATCAGGCCGAGCATGCGGTAGGGGTCGCGCGCGCGGTCTACCCACCCGCGCACCACGAACGCGCCGAGCGAGAGCCCGGCCAGGAAGGTGGCGATCACGGCGGTGATGCCGTAGATGTTGGTCGCCACGAAGAAGATCAGCATCCGCATCCAGGCCATCTGGTAGGCGAGCGAGGTGAACCCCTCGATGCCGAAGACCCAGAGCGCCACCTTGATCGGCCGGGGCAGGCGGGGTGGCCTGCCCTCGGTGTGCGCGGCCAGGGCGGGGGCTTCGGCGGCCTGGAGGCGCCGGTCCAGCAGGAGCGCCCAGGCGGCCACGGCGACGTTCAGCACCGCCGCCAGCGCCAGCGTGCCCGTCACCCCGAGCAGCTCCAAGAGGGCGTAGCCGGCGGCCACGCAGCCGACGAACGCGCCGAGGTTGTTCGCCGCGTAGAGCCCGGCCACCTCCCGGCCGAGCCGGCGGGCCTGCGTCACGTAGGCCCGGCTCAGCACCGGCAGCGTGCCGCCCATCAGCGAGGTCGGCACCAGCAGCACGGCGAAGGCGAGCGCGAAGCGCACCAGGCTCATCACGTAGTGGCTCTCGCCGAGCGGGCCGTAGAAGGCGACGTAGATCCGCTCCAGCACGGCCAGGACGGCGGGGAACAGGAGCGCGAAGAGGCCGATGCCGGCCTCCAGCAGGGCGAAAAACACCAGCGGCCTGCGCCAGCGGTCGGCGAGCCGCCCGAAATACAGGCTGCCCAGAGCGAGCCCGGCCATGAAGGCCGTCACCACGGCGCTGGTGCCGTAGATGGTGACGCCGAAGACGAGCGCGAGCTGCTTGGCCCAGACGATCTGGTAGATGAGGGCCGCCACGCCGGAGAGCAGGAACATCACGAGCATCACCGCCCCGGCGCGGCCCGAGCGAGGGGCGTCGGCGCGCGCTGCGGGGGCGTGTGGCGTGGCCATGGGCCCGGATCCGGGGCCAGGGGGCGTCGGGGACGGAAGCCGGGATTATAGGGCCGCCCCCACAAGACTGTCAAGCCGCACGCGCGCCGGCGGGCCGCACGCACCGGGCCGGAGCCGAAACCAGGGGCTGTAACCCGGAGGGGCCGAAGGCCCCGCAGGGGGCTGTCCCGCTTTCGGCGGACAGTACGCGGTAGATCCCCCCCGGCCGGTCCGCGGGCCGGCCGTTGCAGGGCCGCTGCGGTGGGGTATAATCCGGACGGCCCGGCTCCGTCAGCGAAGGGGGGCGCCGTCCAGATGCTCGGCTACAGGGGCAGCGTCATCAGCATCCGCGAGTTCGATCGCGACGGCATCCTGCGCGTGCTCTCGGTCGCGGCGGACATGGAGAGCGCCGACCACTACGGCCTGCTGGCCGGCAAGGTGCTCGCCACGCTCTTCCTGGAGCCCTCCACGCGGACGCGCCTCAGCTTTGCCTCCGCCATGATGAAGCTCGGCGGCGGGGTGCTCGACTTCGGCGACCCCGAGCACTCCTCGATCAAGAAGGGCGAGTCGCTGAGCGACACGATCCGGATCGTGGCCGGCTACTCGGACGTGATCGCGCTGCGCCACCCCTGGGAGGGAGCGGCGCGGCTGGCGGCCGAGATCGCCGGCCGGCCCGTCATCAACGCCGGCGACGGGGCCAACCAGCACCCCACGCAGACCTTCCTGGACCTCTACACCATCCAGAAGGAGCGGGGGCGCATCGACGGGCTGACCGTCGGCTTCGTGGGCGACCTGAAGTACGGGCGCACCGTCCACTCGCTGGCCACGGCCCTGGGCCGCTTCGAGGTGCGCCAGGTCTACGTCGCCCCGCCGAGCCTCGCCGTGCCGCCGGGCCTGCTTCAGGAGCTGGACCGCGCCGGCGTCGCCTACGAGCAGACCGACGACCTGCGCGGCGTGCTGCCCGAGCTCGACGTGCTCTACTGCACCCGCATCCAGCAGGAGCGCTTCCCCGACATCGTCGAGTACGAACGCGTCAAGGGCGCCTACCGCATCGACCGGGCGCTGATAGAACAGAGCGGGGCCGGCGGCGAGCTGTGCGTGATGCACCCGCTGCCGCGCGTGGACGAGCTGGACCCCGACGTGGACGGGACGCCCTGCGCCGTCTACTTCGCCCAGGCGGCCAACGGCGTGCCCGTGCGCCAGGCCCTGCTGGCGATGGTGCTGGGAAAGGCCGGAGAATGAGCAGCGACGAACGCGAGCGACGCGAGATGAACGTCTCGGCCATCCGCAACGGGACGGTCATCGACCACATCGAGAACGAGGCGACCTTCAAGGTGGCCGAGATCCTGCGCCTCGACCAGGAGGACCAGATGGTGCTGGTGGGCATGAACCTGCGCAGCACCAGCGTGGGCCGCAAGGGCATCATCAAGGTCGAGAGCCGCGAGCTCACCCCCCAGGAGGTCAACATGATCGCCCTGATCGCCCCCCACGCCACGCTCAACATCATCCAGCACTACCGCGTGGCCGAGAAGCGCAAGGTCGAGCTGCCCGAGCGCGTCGAGGGCATCGTGCGCTGCTTCAACCCGAGCTGCGTCACCAACCGCCAGCCCGTCGAGACCAGCTTCGAGGTGATCGCCGCCGAGCCGGTCAGGCTCCGCTGCACCTACTGCGAGCGCGTCATGACCGGCGCCGACATCCTGCTCAAATAGGCCGCGTCCGCCGCCCGACCACCTTCCGGGAGACGCGCCCCCGTGAACGAGCACGACCTCGCGCCCCGGCGCCGCCGGCTGATGAAGAGGGCCGTGGCACTGGCCCTCTTCACCGTCGGCTGGAACGTGGTGGAGGGCTTCGTCGCGATCGGGGCCGGGGCCCTGGCCGGCTCGGTGGCGCTGATCGGCTTCGGCGTGGACTCCTTCATCGAGACCGCCAGCGGCGCCGTGGTCGGCTGGCGCTTCCTGCGGGAGCTGCGCGGGCTCGACCCCGAGCGCGCCGAACGGGCCGAGCGGTCCGCCGCGCGCGTGGCCGGGACGCTCCTGCTCGCGCTCGCCGCCTACATCGTCGTCGACGCGGGCCGGCGCCTGCTCGGGCTCGGGCCCGAGGCCGAGGGGAGCCTGATCGGCATCGTGCTGACGGCCGTCTCGCTGGTGGTGATGCCCGCGCTCGGCTGGGCGAAGGTGCGCACGGGCCGCGCCCTGCGCAGCGGCGCGCTGCGGGCCGACGCCTACGAGACCATCGCCTGCGCCTGGCTTTCGCTGACGACGCTGGCCGGGCTGGTGCTGAACGCCGCCCTCGGCTGGCACTGGGCGGACCCGCTGGCGGCGCTGCTGCTGGTGCCGCTGATCGTCCGCGAGGGGCTGGAGGGCCTGCGCGGCGAAGGGGGGTGAGCGGTCGTTTGGCCGGCTCAGCGGCCCGTGCGGATTTGCCAGCGGCGCCTCAGTGCGCTAAGCTCTCTGCGCCGGGCTCTTGATGGGAGGGGACTGTGGCCGTCTACGCAGTGACCGGAGGCGCGGGGTTCATCGGCTCCAACATCGTGCGCCACCTGATCCTGAACGGGCAGTCGGTGCGGGTGATCGACGACCTCTCGACCGGGCGGCGCGACAACCTGGCCGGCCCCCGGGGCGACATGACCTTCTTCAAGGAGAGCGTCTGCGACCTCGGCGTGCTGCGCCGCGTCTTCGAAGGCGCCGACTACGTGCTGCACCAGGCCGCCGTGCCGAGCGTGCCGCTCTCGATCAACGACCCTCTGCGCACGGACGAGGTGAACGTGCGCGGGACGCTGAACGTGCTGATCGCCGCGCGCGACTGCGCGGTGCGCCGCGTCGTCTACGCCTCCACCAGCGCCGTCTACGGCAACGCCCCCGGCGAGCCCAAGCGCGAGGAGATGGCCCCCTCGCCCGAGAGCCCGTATGCGGTGAGCAAGCTCGCCGGCGAGCAATACTGCCGCGTCTTCGCGCAGGTCTACGGGCTGGAGACGGTGGCGCTGCGCTACTTCAACGTCTACGGCCCCCACCAGGACCCGCACAGCGACTACGCGGCCGTCATCCCCGCCTTCATCACGCGCCTGCTCCAGGGCGAGCAGCCGCGCGTCTTCGGCGACGGGGAGCAGACGCGCGACTTCGTCTTCGTCGAGGACGTGGTGCGCGCCAACCTATCGGCCGCCCACGCCGAGGGCGCCTCGGGCGGGGCGATCAACGTCGGCAGCGGCGAGGCGCGGAGCCTGAACGAGCTGCTGGCGATCCTGGCCGAACTGCTCCACGAGGAGGTCGAGCCCGAGTACTGCGAGCCCCGCCCCGGCGACGTGCGCCACTCGCGCCCCGACGTGGGACGGGCGCGGGAGCTGATCGGCTTCGAGGCCGCCACGGACTTCCGCGAAGGGCTGCGGCGCACGCTGGACTGGTACATGGGCAAGGAAGCGACCACGTTCTTCCTGGCCGGGCCGGAGCAGTAGCGTCCGCCGCCGGCCCGAGGCCGCCGTCCGTTCGGCCCCGACCCCGAGGTGCGCGTTCGATGAAGAGCGCTTCCGCCGGCGGCGCGCGCAGGGAAGCGGCGGCCCTGTTCCTGCTCGCCGTGCTCACGGCGCCGGTCGTCGTCATGCTCGCCGCGGGCCGCTCGGGCGCAGATGCCCCGCAGCCCGGCCCGCCGCCGGCCCCCGAGGCGCGCCTCATCCCGCCCGAAGGGCATTCATGGCCTCCCCTGCTGGGGCAGGAGGAGGCCGCCTACCTGATCGGGCTGCTGCTGGATGAGCTGGGCGGGTCGCCCGCCGAAGGGGAGGGCGCCGTGCCGCCGAACTGCGAGGCCCCCGAGGAAGCGCCCGTCTTCGTCACTCTCTACCAGCCGCCGCTGCCCCCGGCGCGGTTCCAGGCGCGCGAGCGCACGCTGGCCGGGAGCGTCCGCGCCATCGCCGCCCGGGCCCGACAGCGGGAGGGGGCCAGGCTCCGGCCCGAGCACCTGCGCGTGCGCGTCGACGTGCTGCGCGAGGCATGGCCCGTGCCGGTCGAGCGGCGCATCTCGTTCGCCCATCGCGGCATGGGCGAGCCGAGCGGGCTGGCGCTCCGGCACGAGGAGACGGCCTGGTTGCTGGCGGCCGACGTGGCTGCCGACGCGCCGGGCACCCGCGAGGCGATGCTGCAATCGGTCTGCCGGCGGGCCGGGCTCCAGCCCGACGCCTGGCGCCGCGAGGGGGCGCAGCTCTACTTGCTCAGGGCCGACGGCTTCGTCAACGCGGCGCCCGGCGGCCGCTACGCGCTGGCCTGCCCGCGCGGGCTGCCCCTGCCCGGCGAGCCGACGCTGGCCCGCCTGCTGCGCGCCGGGCGGCTCGCCGGCGACTACCTGGCGAGGGCGCAGACGCCGGACGGCACGTTCCCGGCGCGGTGGGACCCGGCCACGGGGCTGAGCGGCGGCTGCGAGAGCCTGAGCGGCCAGGCCGGGCTGGCCGCCGCCCTCGGCGAGCTCTGCGAGCTGCGCCCCGAGCCGGAGCACGTGACGGCCTGCTACCGCGCGCTGGCCGGCCTGATCGACGCCACCCGCACCGGCCCTCATGGCCGGGGCGTGGCTTATACCCGCCGCCAGAGCGTCTGCGGCGTTGCCTTCGAGGCGGAGACCTCCGCCCGCGTGCTCGAGGCGCTCTGCCGCTACCGCCGCGCCAGCGGGGTGGACGAGCCCGAGCCCTGGATCGCCGCCCTCGCCGAGTTCCTGCTGTTCATGCAGCGCGAGGACGGCCTGCTCGACCTGCGCTACGATGCGGAGGACGACGCCCGATCCATGCCGGGCGAGAAGGCCGGGCTGATCGAGCCGCAGGCGCAGGCGGCGCTGGCCCTCGCGCTCGCCTATCGCGAGCTGGAAGACCCCCGTTACCTGGCGGGCGCCCGGCGCGTGCTGGACGCGCTGTTGGCGGGCGACGCCGACCGGCGGGAGCCCTACGAGCCGCCGCAGGCGCGCGGCCTGATCGAGGCCATCCGCCACGCCTCCGTGCTCCAGCCCCGGCCCGACTACCTCGCGTGGGCGGGGCGGATCGCCGCCGGGCGCCGCGCGCGGCAGCTCGCGGGGCCCCGCGTGCCGGCGGACCTGGCCGGCGGGGCGGCGGCCGGCTTCCCGCCCGGGGCCGGCCCGGCCGGCGATGACCTTGCCGTCTTTGCGACGGCGTGTATGATGGAGGCGGCCGACGCGTCGGCCTGCCGGGCGGCGGCGCGACGCGCGGCTTCCTTCGTCATGCAGCTTCAGTTCCTGCCGGAGAACTCCTACTACCTGCGGTGGCCGCAGAGGGCCGCCGGCGGCTTCCGCGAGCGTCCCGCCAGCAACGTCATCGGCGCCTCGACGCTCGAAAGCGCCCTGCGCGGGCTGGTGGCGCTCTCGCGGCTCGAGCTACAGCAGAAGGCGACGCAATGATCGAGAAGGCGCGCATCGGCGACCCGGCCGAGATACTGGCCCTGGTCAACCACTACGCGGACCAGCAGCTCATGCTGCCCTGCTCGCTGAACGAGGTCTACGAGCGGCTGCGCGACTTCTTCGTCTGGCGCGAGGGCGGGCGGATCCTGGGCTGCGCCGCGCTGCACATAAGCTGGCAGGGCCTGGGCGAGGTGCGCAGCCTCGCCGTGCGCGACGAGGCGAAGGAGCGGGGCATCGGCCGGGCGCTGGTGGAGAGCTGCATCGCCGAGGCGCGCCAGCTCGGCATGGGCCGCCTCTTCGTGTTGACCTACCTGCCGGAGTTCTTCGAGCGGTTCGGCTTCAGCCCCTACCCGAAGGAGAACCTGCCGCATAAGGTCTGGGCCGACTGCCTGAACTGCCCCCGCTTCCCCGACTGCGACGAAGTGGCGATGATCAAGGAGCTGTGAGCGCGGCCCTGGCTGTGCGGTGACCGGATTGAGGGAAAGCGACCGCGAGACGCGTCAGGAGATCATCGCCGCCACCGGCCGCTCCATGCTGGTGGAGGCCGCCGCCGGCACGGGGAAGACCACCCTGATCGTCGAGCGCATCCTGCGGGGCGTGCGCGACGGCACGCTGCGGCTGCCCACCACGGTCGCCATCACCTTCACCGAGAAGGCGGCCGGCGAGCTGGAGAGCCGCATCCGCGCCCGCCTGAGCGCCGAGCTCCAGGCGGCCGAGACGCCCCAGGCCGAGCGCGCCCGCCTGCGCGCCGCCGTCGAGGAGCTCGACCGGGCCAACATCGGCACCATCCACGCCTTCTGCGCCCGACTGCTGCGCGAGAAGGCGGCCGAGGCGGGGGTGGACCCCGAGTTCGGCGTGCTGGAGGAGACGCAGGCCCGACTGCTGCGCGAGCGGTGCTGGCGGGAATGGATGGAGGGCCAGGTCGCCGCCTGCCCGGAGCCGCTCGTGGAGGCCCTGCGGGCCGGCGTCGGCGTGGAGCGGCTCAAGCAGGCGGCACTCGCGCTGGCCCAGGCGCCGCAGCTGCTGGAGCAGGAGCGCTACCGGGTGCCCCTGCCCGATCAAGAATCGGGGAAGCTGATCGCCGCCTTCCGCGAGCACGGGCGGCGCGCCGGGCGCGTGCTCGACGCCCACCTCGGCGCCCGCCGCAACGACCATTCCCGCGCGCTGCGGCGCGTGAGCGGCGAGCTGGCGGCGAGCGAGGCCGATGACCTCCCCCGCCTGCGCCTGCTCGCCTGCGAGGCGGCGGCCGTCGACCCCGAACAGGCCGCCCGGAGCATCGCCCGGGACGCGCGGGATGAGGCCGGCGCGGCCTTCGGGCCGATGGTCGAGGCGGCGCGGGGCGTCGCCGCCTACCTGGCGCGGGACCTCTTCGCATGGGCCGGCGGCTACGTGGCGGCCTACGCGCGCGAGAAGGCGTCCCGCTCCGTGCTCGACTTCCAGGACCTGCTGCTCCTGGCGGCGCGGCTTCTGCGCGACCGGCCGGCGACCCGCCGCTACTTCGGCCGCCGCTTCGGCGCCTTCTTCGTCGACGAGTTCCAGGACACCGACCCGCTCCAGGCCGAGATCATCGCCTACCTCTGCGAGGCGCCCGCCGAGGCGCCGGCCGCCCGGATGGGCGGGGTGAGGCTCCAGGACGGCAAGCTCTTCGCCGTCGGCGACCCCCAGCAGTCGATCTACCGCTTCCGCGGCGCCGACGTACAGGTCTACGACGAGTTCACGGAGCTGTTCGGCCCGCCGGCGCTGCCCGACGAGCGGGTCCGCCGCATCCGGTGCAACTTCCGCTCGCGCCCGGAGCTGATCGGCTGGCTGAACCGGCTCTTCGCGCGGCTCTTCGAGCCGCCGCGCAGGGAGGGCGTCTACCAGGCCGAGCACGTGCCGCTGGAGCCGCCGATCGGCGCGCCCCCCGCGGGCGGCCCGACCGTGATGGCGCTCTGCCCGCCGCCGAAGCTGGAGACGGAGGGCTGGAAGATCGGCGAGGCCCGCCGCTTCGAGGCGCACTTCATCGCCCGGGCGATCCGCGAGGCCCTCGCCGGCCGCCTGCCCGCCGGCCCCGAGCCGCTCACCTACCGCAGCTTCGCCCTGCTGTTGCGCGCGTTGACGGACGTGACGACGTACGAGGACGCCCTCGAGCGCTACGACATCCCCTACCGCGTGGTCGGCGGCAAGCACTTCTACCAGCGCGAGCAGGTCGCCGAGACCCTTACCCTCCTGCGGGCGGTCGACGACCCCCTGGACGAGGCGGCCGTGGTCGGCGCGCTCAGGAGCACGTTCTTCGGCTTCAGCGACGAAGAGCTGTTCCGCTACCGCCAGGACGGCGGCGCGTGGAACTACCTGCGGGCTACCGAGCGGCCCGGCCCGGTGGGCCAGGCCATGGCCCTGCTGGAGCGGTGGCACCGGCGCCGCAACCGCGTGCCGGCCGCCGTGCTGCTGCACGAGATATTCGACCGCACGAAGGCGCCGGAGGCGTTCCTGCTCAAGCCCGCGGGCGAGCAGCGCGTGGCAAACCTGGAGAAGCTCGCCGGCCAGCTCCGCGCGCTCGGCGCGGCGGCGGGCAACTTCGGCGCCGTCGTGCGGCACCTCGGCGCCATCCGCGAGGCCGAGCTGCCCGAGGAGGAGTCCAGCGCCATGGAGCCGGGCGAGCAGTACGTGCGCATCATGTCCATGCACAAGGCCAAGGGGCTCCAGTTCGAGGCCGTGGTGCTGGCGGACCTGGCGCGCCAGTTCGCCGGCGAGCACCAGGTCGGCCCCGTGGTGCACGAGCGCCGGGCCGGGCTGGTCGGGCTGCGCGTGGACGGGGGCATCAGCTCCGAGGGCTTCGAGCGCCTGCAGGAGCGGGAGTTCGCCAACCAGCGCGCCGAGGAGCGGCGGCTGCTCTACGTGGCCTGCACGCGCGCCCGCCGCCTGCTCGTGCTGCCGCTGCACTGGCACGAGCAGCGTCGGGACTGCTTTCAGAACCTGCTCGACGGCACGGGCCTCATCGCCGGGGCGGGGCAGGAGCCGCCGGGCGAGGAGCGAGACGGCGTCCACTATCCGGACACCGGCGCCTGGGCCGGCGCGGTGCGCGTTGCCCCCGAGCCGCACGCGGCCGCCGAGGCGACGGAGGAGGCGGCCGGGGAGCTGCTGGCGCGCCGGGAGCGATGGCTGGCGGAGCACGCCCGGCTCGCCGCGCGGGCCTCGGCGGGGGAGCGGTTCGTGCTGCCCAGCGCGATGGAGGCCGAGCCGGCGCCGCGCCACCTCGCCGCCGAGGGGGCGCCCGAGCACGGGGGGCGCCAGTTCGGCTCGCTCTTCCACGAGGTCATCGCCGGCCTGCCGGTGGACGCGCCGCCCGACGAGGAGCTGGCGCGCGGGCTGGCCCGGCTCGCGGCCGACGCGTTCGGCCTGGACGAGGAGGCGGCCCGGGAGGCCGCCGGGCTCGCCGCCACGGCCCTCGCCGCGCCGGAGTTCCGGGCGCTTGTGGACGGGGCGGACGAGCTGCTGCGGGAGGCGAGCTTCGCCGTGCCGCTCGCACGGCTCTGCGTCTGTCCCGACGACGCCGGTGGGCTGCTGGAGGGGAGCATCGACCTGCTGGTGCGCCGGGGCGAGGCGACGGTGGTGCTGGACTACAAGACCGACCGCTTCGAAGCGGCGGGGGGGGCGGCGGTCGAGGAGCGCTACTGGCCGCAGCTTGCCCTCTACGGGCTGGCGGCGCGGGCCTGCGGGCTGGCCGGGCGGGAGCTGGAGCTGGCGCTCTACTTCGTGCGCGCCGGCCGGATCAGCCGCCGTCCGCTCGACGAGGGCCTCCTGGCCGACGTCGGCGAACTACTGCGCGCCGGGGAGGCCGATTGACGGGGCGGGGGAGCGGGGGTACAGTGCATTTGTTCGAGAGCCCCCTCAGGCAGGGAGACGAGGCCATGGTCAGGGCGGCGGTCATCGGTGTGCTGGCGGTTCTGCTGGTTGCGGCGACGGGTTGCGCGCGCGGACGGAGCTACGTGCGCGCGGGCTACGATTTCGGCCAGGTCGAGCGCGTGGCCGTCGTCGACGTGGAGGGGGCCGTGCGCGGCGAGGCGGCCAAGAACCAGCTCGCCGATTTCTTCGTCATCGAGCTGCTCCTGAAGGGCTATACCCCGGTCGAGCGCCGACAGGTGAAGGCCGTGCTGGCGGAGCAGGACTTCCAGCTCTCCGCGGCGACCACGAGCGAGGGCGCGCTCGAGGCAGGGCGCATCCTGAACGTCGACGCGCTCATCGTGGCCAACATCCCCGCCTACGGCGAAGAGATGAGCATGACGGCGAAGATGATCGACGCCGAGGACGGCAGCATCCTCTGGGCCGGGGCGGGCAGCGGGGCACGTGGCCGGATGCTGGCCACCATCGCGGGCGCGGTGGTCGGCGGCGGCGTGGGCGTCATCGCGGGGGGCGACACGGCCGGGCGGGTGGTCGGCGGCGTGGCCGGGGCGGTCCTCGGCGGCGTGGCGGGCCAGGCGCTCACGCCGCAGCAGGCGACGCTGGCGCGCAAGGTCGTCGGCAAGGTCTGCGACGACCTGCCCCGATCGAGGTAGCCGCCGTCAGCCGGACAGCTCGTCCAGGCCGAGCCGCATCCCGTCCGAGGCGGCCCTCACCTCGACGCCGAGCTCCCGGGTGAGCTGCCGGGCCAGCTTCCGCGGGCGAGCCTGGATCATGGTCATCCCGTAGTGGGTCAGAACGGCGAGGCGCGGGCGGATGGCGCCGATCAGGGCGCGCGCGTCGTCCAGGCTCAGGTGCATGATCGCGCGGCTCTGGTGCGGCTCGTGCCGCACGACGTTCACGATCAGCACGTCGGCGTCGGCGTAGGCGTCGGCGAGCCCGTCGAAGTACTCCGTGTCGGCCAGGAAGGCGACCGTCTGCCCGTCGCGGCGGAACTTGATCCCGTAGGTCTCGACCGCGTGGCGGTGGCGCACGGAACTGGAGAAGGTCAGGCCGTCGACCTCGTAGTCGCACTCGGGCTCCAGGATGACGACCTCCTCCAGGTGCGGCCGGAGGTAGCGGAGCACGACGGCGTCCTCGCCCTTTAGGCACTCGCGCGGCGCGAAGAGCCGGCCGCGGTGCCTGAAGCCGCCGGCGGTCATGGCATCGAGGATGGCGTTGACGTCGCCGGAGTGGTCGATGTGGGCGTGGGTCAGCACGACGGCGTCGAGCGCCGAGGCGTCGACCGGCGGGCGGGCCCTGGCGCAGCGCAGGAGCGTGCCGGGCCCGGGGTCGAGCATGACGCGGCGGCCGCCGACGGCCACCAGCGTGCCCGCCGAGTAGCGCAGTTGCCGGGCCATGACGAACCGCGCGCCGGCCGTGCCGAGGAACTTGATGAAGTCGTCCGCCATCGCTGCGGGCCGCCGTGGGGTGAGGGCCGAGACCGGCCATTAGAGCAGAAGCGGGGCCTCGGGCCAACGGCGGAGGCGCAACGAGGATGGACGGGACGACGGCGCGGCGGCCGGCCGGTTGCGGGCGTGGCGGCGTCGCCTTAGAATCTATCTCAGAACCCGGATCTACTGCGGCCTGCCGCCTTGCCCTCGTGCTTCTGGCTCGCCCTCGCGACGAACCGGGTTCTGAGATAGATTCTTAGAATGGCCGGCCCGCGCCGTCCGGGGCGGACGCAGCCGACAACGCAGACCACGGAGGCCGCAGATGCTGCACCGCGTGTTCCTGCCGCAGCTCGGACAGACCATGGAGGAGGGCACCGTCGAGCGGTGGCACAAGGCCGAGGGCGACGAGGTCCGCAAGGGCGAGGTCCTCTACGAGCTCACCACCGACAAGGCGACCCTCGAGGTCGAGGCGTTCGCTGCCGGCGTGCTCAAGAAGATCCTGGTCGAGGAGGGCCGGACCGTCCCGGTCAACGAGCTGATCGCCGTGATCGGCGCGCCGGAGGACGAGCTGCCGGAGGACCTCTGCGAGCTGGCGGCGGGACCACGGGCGAGCGCCGGGGCGGAGGCCACAACCGGGGCCGAGGCGTCCGCAGCAACCGCGCCGCAGGAGGCCCCGGTGGGCCAGAGGACGGCCGCCCCGAGCAGGAGCTTTGCCTCCCCCAGGGCCCGCAAGGCGGCCGAGGAGCTGAAGGTGCCGCTCGCCGCCGTCGCCGCCAGCGGGCCCGACGGGCGCGTGATCGAGCGGGACGTGCTCGGCTTCGCCGACCGTATGCGCGGCGTGCGCCACACGCCGACGGCGGCCGTGCTCGCCTGCCGCGAGGGCGTGAGCCTGCCGGACCTCGCCGGGGAGGTCGAGGGCCGAGTAACGCGGCAGGACGTGATCGGGGCTGTCGCGGCCGGGCGGGGTCGCCCGGCGGCCGCGCGCCGGGGCGAGGGCGAGCGGGTCGAGCTCTCGCCGATGCGTCAGACCATCGCCGAGCGCATGACGGCCTCGAAGCAGAGCGCCCCGCACTTCTACCTGATCGGCGACGTCCGCATGGGCGAGGCCATGGCCATGCTCGCCCGGCTGAAGGAAGAGGGCACGCGCGTGACGGTGACCGGCCTGCTGGTGAAGGCGGTCGGCCTGGCGCTGAAGGAGCACCCCCGCGTGAACGCCCGCTTCGCCGGCGAGGCCCTCCTGCGCAACACGGCCTGCAACGTCGGCGTGGCGGTGGCCGTCGAAGACGGGCTTTTCGTGCCGGTCATCCGCGACGCCGACGCGCAGGCGCTGCCGGTGATCTCGGCGGAGCTGAAGTCGCTGGCCGAGACGGCGCGGGAAGGGAAGCTGATCCCCGAGCAGTACGAGGGCGGCTGCATCACCATCAGCAACCTGGGCATGTACGGGGTCGGCGCGTTCCTGCCGATCATCAACCCGCCCGAGAGCGTCATCATCGGCGTGGGGGCGATCGCCGAGCAGCCCGTGGCGCGGGACGGGGGCATCGCCGTCGAGGCGGTGATGAAGCTATCGCTCAGCGCCGACCACCGCGTGGTGGACGGGGCGGAGGCGGCGGCGTTCTTCCAGACGCTCAAGGGCCTGCTGGAGGAGCCGGAGGGGATCCCCGGCTGACCGCGCCGGCTCACCACACAGACACGGAGGGCACGGAGAACGGCAGAGGGAAGGACGAAGGGGGGGAAGGCTGCAAGGATGAAGTAACGGCCCTGGTCTCTTCAGTTGCCGTGCGCCTTTCACCGCCAACCGGCAACCGACAACGGCCGTTGCCCCGTCACAGGACGACCTTGTTGAGGGGGTATTCGATGATCCCCTCGGCGCCGGCGCGCTTGAGCTTGGGGATCAGCGCGCGGGCGACGATCTCGTCGAGCACGGTCTCCACGGCGAAGCCCGACTCGTCGGCCAGGTTGTTCACGGTCGGGTTGCGCAGGGCGGGCAGCAGCGAGAGCACCTTCTGAAGCGCGCCGTTGGGCACGTTCATCTTCAGCCCCACCTTGCTCTGGCCGAGCACGGCGCCCTGGAGCAGCATGGCCAGGTTCTCGATATTGGTCCGCTTCCAGGGGTCGTCCCACGCCTGGTGCGACGCGATCAGGCGGGTGGTGCTCTCCATGACGGTGTCGATGACGCGCAGGCGGTTCTGGCGGAGGCTGGCGCCGGTCTCGGTCAGCTCCACGATGGCGTCGACCAGGTCGGGCACCTTCGTCTCGGTGGCGCCGTGGCTGAACTCGACCTCGGCCTCGACGCCCCGCTCGCGCAGGAACTTGCGCGTGACGTTGACCAGCTCGGTGCTGATGGCCTTGCCCTGGAGGTCCTGCACCTTCTGGAAGGGCGAGTCCTCGGCGACGGCGACGACCCAGCGGATCGGCACGAGCTGCTGCTTGGCGTAGACCAGATCGGCGACGGCCACCACGTCGCTTTCGTTCTCGGCGACCCAGTCGGCGCCGGTCAGTCCGGCGTCCAGCGAGCCCTTCTCGACGAAGCGGGGCATGTCCTGCGGGCGGACCAGCCGGGCCTCGATCTCGGCGTCGTCGATGGCGGGGTAGTAGGAGCGCTCGCTGACCTCGACGCGGTAGCCGGCCCTGAGCATCATCTGGAGGGTGGATTCCTGGAGGCTGCCTTTGGGGATGCCGAAGATCAGCGTGGCCATCGTTGGTCTCCTTGCCGGGCGCAGTGCCGGCGCGCCGGGTCAGCCCTCGTGGGGGCAGCTCGCCTCCAGGGGGCAGCGGTCGCAGAGCGGCTCGTCGGGCAGACAGACCTTGTCGGCGTGGTCGCAGAAGAAAAGGTGCACGGTGGCGTAGAGCTCCTCGTCGAAGAGCCGGCTCAGCGCCCTCTGGTTCTTCACGGTGGCGCGGTCGTTGGGCAGCAGGCCGAGGCGGTGGGCCATGCGCGTGGCCCCGGTCGAGCAGGGCAGCACGGGCACGCCCATGCTCATCAGCAGCACCTCGTCGGCCAGGTCGCGCTCGACGATGGAGAGGCTCTTCAGGCAGCTACGGGCCTGGGTGGCGGTCAGCTCCGAGAGGAACTCAAGGTCCGTGCGGCTGCGCGCCTGGTAGAGCTCGCGCAGCAGCCAGACCAGCCGCTCCGAGCCGTCCAGCGCCCACTGGCCCGAGGAGAGGACGGAGGCGACCTCGGCCGGGTGGCTGACGCGCACCTCGTTCCAGTCCACGAAGGCCCGCTTCAGCTCGTTGAGGGCGCGCGTGGCGCGCCGCACGCTGGTCACGCGGTAGAGCAGGCCCAGGATGAGCTGGTTCAGCGGGGGGCGGGGCTTGCGGTTGCGCAGCTCGCCGTACTTGTCCACGGCGCGCTGGAGGAGCCGGTCGGCCTGCTTCTTGCGTTCTTTCTGCGGGGTCACGTTGCCGTCCTTGTTGAGCCTTCCGCTTGCGTCAGGGCGCGCCGGGCAGCTTCCGGTCGTCCCGGCGCGCCTCGTCGATCAGTTTCTCGACGCGCTGCGCCTCACGCAGCTCCTTGTCTTCCCGGAAGCTGAGCACGGGTGTGAAGCGCAGGGGGATGCGCTGCGCGATGAGCCCCTGGATGTACCCGCGCGCGCGTGTGAGGGCGCGCAGCGTGCGCTCGACCTCCTCTTCGGCCCCGCGCACGGTCAGGAAGACCTGGGCCGAGCGTTGGTCCTCGCTCAGCTCGACGCGGGTGATGGTGACGAACCCGGTGCGCGGGTCCTTCATCTCGTAGAGGATGATGCTGCTCAGCTCGCGCCGCAGCGACTCCTCGATGCGCCTCTTCTTGCGCGCGTTCATGGCTCTGGGTGCCGGCCCTCCGGGGCCTCAGCGCAGCTCGATGGTGTAGTCGACCAGGTAGGCTGCGGGCAGGTGGCGGAGGGCGTCGACGACCTTGTCCAGTGTCCCGTTGACGTAGCGGCTGTCGGAGCCGACCTGGGCGACGGCGAGCACGGCGCTCTGGATGGTGTCCTGGCGGTCGACCTCGGCCACGCTGACGTTGAAGTTGCGCCGCAGGCGGTCCTTCAGGCCTGTGACGACGCGCCGCTTGTCCTTCAGCGAGCGCGCCTCGTGCAGGCGCAGGCGGATCTCGACGGTCCCCACTATCATCGCGCTCTGCTCAGCCGCCCGCCCCGGCGCCGGCCTCCGACGCTGCGCGGGCGCCCTTGGGGGCGAGGGTGCGCTTGACCGTGACCACGTTGAAGCACTCGATCAGGTCGCCGACCTGGATGTTGTTGAAGCCCTGGAAGTTGATGCCGCACTCGCGCCCGGCCTCGACCTCGCGCACGTCGCTTTTCTCCTGGCGCAGGGAGGCCATCGAGCCCTCGTGCAGGACTTCGCCGTCGCGCAGCACGCGCACGCGCGCGTTGCGGCGCATGGTGCCTTCGCTGACGTAGCATCCGGCCACGGTGCCGTAGCGGCTGATCTGGAAGGTCTGGCGCACCTCGGCCACGCCCATGCGCTCCTCGCGCTGCTCCGGCTCCAGCAGGCCCTCCAGGGCGGCGTGCACCTGCTCGGTGACGTGGTAGATCACGTCGTAGTGCATGATCTCGATGCCCCGCTCGGCCGCCATCTCGCGCACGCGCTCGTCGGCCTCGACGCGGAAGGCCAGGATGATGGCCTCCGCCGCGTCGGCCAGCAGCACGTCGCTCTGGCTGACGGCGCCGATGCCGCTGTGGACGATGCGCACGGCCACCTCGTCGGTGCTCAGCTCCTGGAGGCTGCCCACCAGGGGGTCGAGCGAGCCCTGCACGTCGGCCTTGATGATGACGTTGAGCTGGCGGACCTCGCCGCTTTCGAGCCGTTCGAACAGGTTGTCCAGCGTCACGCGACGCCGCGGGCGGAGCCGCTGCTGCTGGAGGCGTTGCCCGCGCTCCTCGGCCACGCGGCGGGCGGTGTCCAGGTCCTCCACCACCACGAAGGTGTCGCCGGCCTCGGGCACGCGGTTCAGGCCGGCCACGGCGACGGGCCTGGCCGGCCCGGCCTCACGCACTTCCTGGCCCCGGTCGTCGATCAGCGCGCGCACGCTCCCGTAGGCGTTGCCGCAGACGAGCACGTCGCCGACGTGGAGGGTGCCGTTCTGCACGATGACGCTGGCCACTGTGCCGAGGCCCGGCTCCATGCGCGCCTCCAGGGCAGAGCCGATGGCGGCGCGGTCGGGGTTCGCCTTGATCTCCAGCAGCTCGGCCTCCAGCGTGATGCGCTCCAGCAGCTCGTCGATGCCCTCGCCGGTGATGGCGCTGAGCTGGACGCAGCCGACCTCGCCGCCCCACTCCTCGGGGTTCAGCCCCTGGCCGGCGAGCTGCTGCAGCACGCGCATGGGGTTGGCCTCGGGCTTGTCGATCTTGTTGACGGCGACCACGATCGGCACCCCGGCGGCGCGGGCGTGGTCGATAGCCTCGATGGTCTGGGGCATCACGCCGTCGTCGGCGGCCACTACCAGCACCACGATGTCGGTGACGCGGGCGCCGCGGGCGCGCATGGCCGTGAATGCCTCGTGGCCGGGCGTGTCCACGAAGGTCAGCGTCTGGCCGTTGACCTCCGTCTGCCAGGCGCCGATGTCCTGGGTGATGCCGCCGGCCTCGCCTTCGGCCACGCGGGTGTTGCGGATGCGGTCCAGGATGCTGGTCTTGCCGTGGTCCACGTGGCCCAGCAGGGCGACCACGGGCGGGCAGGGCGCCAGGTCCTCCGGCCGGTCCTGCGGCAGCGACTCCAGCAGCTCGTCCTCGGCCGTCTTCGGTTCCTTGAAGGTGACCGTGATGTCGTGGCTCACGCCGATCAGCTCGACCACTTCGTCGTCGAGCGTGTCGTTGATGTTCGCCCGCACGCCGTGCTCGAACATCAGCTCCTTGATGATGTCGTTGACGGGGATGCCCATCTGCTCGGAGAGCTCGCGCACGGTGACGGGGCGGATGATCTCCACCTCCTCCACCCGCTTCTTCGCCATGCGGCGCTTGGGCTGGCGGAAGACGATGGTGCGCTTCTTGATCTGCTCTTCCTCGCCGGCCTCCCGCACGGCCTTCCTGGCGCGGCGCCGCTCGCGACGGGACTTCTCCCGCGACGCCTCTTGCTCCGCCTCGGCCTCCTCGGCCGCGCGGCGGGCCCCCATCGGCTTGGGCGGGGGGACCGGTTTGACGTCGGCCGTCGAGGGGATCTGCTTCTCCTTCTTGCGGGCTTTCTTCTTCTCGGCGGGCGCGGGAGCCTTCTTCTCCTGCGCCTTGGGCGCCTCCTTCTTGGCGGGCGCTTCCTTCGGCCGGTAGAGCTTGATGGCTGTCTTGCGGATCTCGTCGGCCTCGGCCGGGGGCACGGCCTGGGAGTGGTGGGTGATATGGTCGTAGCCGGCGCGCTGGCATATCTGAACCAGGTCCGAGCTGGCGATGCCGAGCGTCCGGGCGATCTCGTAGATCTTCACGTTCTCTGCCACGGTCTATATCCTGCGCGTTATGCGTTGAATGGCGTCGGGCTCGCGGGGCAGGGACGTCCTGTCCCCTTACTCGTCGGCCGGTTCCGACTTCTCCAGTACCTCGCCGACCGGTTCGGCCGCCTCTTCGGGCTCCGCATCGAGCGTTACCTCGGCCCCGGCCGGGGCCGGCTCGAGCGGCTCTTCCTCGTCGAGCGCGGGCTCCTCAGCCCCTTCGGGCTCCGGCTCGGGGGCCTCTTCCACGTCCCCGGCGGTGGCCTGGACCGGCTCCTGCGCCTCGACGGCGTCCCCGGCCTCGGCGGCGATCTCGACAGGTTCTTCTTCTTCCTCTTCCTCCTCCTCGGCGGCCTCGGCCTGCTCAGCAAGCTCCTCGGGCTCGGCGGCTTGCGGTTCCTGTTCCTCCTCTTCGCCGGGCAGGGGCTCGGGCGGCTCGATGTCGATGTCCCAGCCGGACATCTTGACGGCGAGTCGCACGTTCTGTCCCTTCCAGCCGATGGCCAGCGAGAGCTGGTCCTCGGGCACGGTGACGATGGCGCGCTTGGTGGTCGCTCCCTCCTCCAGGGTGATCTGGAGGATGTCGGCCGGGCGGAGGCTGTCGGCGATGAGGGTCTCGGGCGCCTCGCTCCAGGGGATGATGTCGATCTTCTCGCCCTTGACCTCGTCGATGATGC
>CAYSWA010000005.1:0-20684 GCA_964434535.1 uncultured candidatus Brocadiaceae bacterium
CGCGACCCCCCGGCCCGACCGCGCCCCCGCCGCCGCGCGCGGCATGGGCGTGCCGGGCCTCAGCTATGAGACCACGCCCCCGCCCGGAGGCGCCTCGCCCCTCCCCCGCCAAACAGAAGGCGCCGACCCGCCGCCGTCCTGAGCCCCGCTCCCCCACCGTCATCCTGAGCCCCGACGGGGCGAAGGACCTCCAGGTGCAACGCTCTCAGAACGGTGCCTTCGCCCTGTGCCGGGCACGTCGGCCACGCTGCGCCTCCAGCGGCCCTTCGGCAAATCGACTTGACAGGCCGAGCCCGCCCGGCTATACTCCCTGGCGTCATGGAACGCAATCCCGCCCATCCCGCAGCCCGCGCCGCGCGCTGGTGGCGCAACTGGCTCTGGCAAGCGCCGGAGCCTCGAGGCGGGTAGGGTCTGTGCGTTTCTGACGCTACCGGAAACACAAAGCCCTGCGGCCTGAGGCGAAGGCCGTGGGGCTTTCTTTTTCGACTGCACGAGCTCGGCCCCCGGAGGCCGAACATGCACAAGATCATACTGACCGGCATCAAGCCGTCCGGACGCCCCCACGTGGCCAACTACGTGGGCATGATGAAGCCCGCCCTGACCATCATGCGCGAGCACCCGGACTGGACGTTCCTCTACTTCATCGCCGACTACCACGCCCTGACCGTGGTCAAGGACGCCGGGGAGTTCCGCCGGCTCTGCCGCGAGACCGCCGCCGCCTGGCTGGCGATGGGCCTGGACCCGGGCAAGGCCGTCTTCTACCGCCAGAGCGACGTGCCCGAGGTCTTCGAGCTGAACTGGCTGCTCGCCTGCGTCACGCCGAAGGGCCTGATGAACCGCGCCCACGCCTACAAGGCCGCCCTCGCCGAGAACCGCGCGCGCGACGCCCAGGACGACGACGCCGGCATCAACATGGGCCTCTACAACTACCCCGTGCTGATGGCCGCCGACATCCTGCTCTTCCAGAGCGACATCGTGCCCGTCGGGCAGGACCAGGTCCAGCACGTGGAGATCACGCGCGACGTCGCCGCCGCCTTCAACGCCGTCTACGGCGAGACGCTGAAGCTGCCCGTCCACCAGGTCAAGGAGTCCGTGGCGACGATCCCCGGCCTGGACGGGCGCAAGATGAGCAAGAGCTACGGCAACACGATCCCGCTCTTCGTCCCGCGCGATGAGCTCAGGGAGCTGATCTTCCGCATACAGACCGACTCGAGCCCGGCCGACGCGCCGAAGGACCCGCAGACCTCGCCGATCTTCCAGATCTACCGCGAGATTGCCCCGCCCGACCGCGCCAGAGCGCTGCGGACGCGCTACGAGCAAGGCATCGGCTGGGCCGAAGCGAAGGAGGAGCTCTTCCGTGCGCTCGACGCACTGCTAAAGGTGCCCCGCGGGATCTACGAGGAACTGATGGCGGACCCGGAACGGGTGGAGCGGCTGCTGGCCCAGGGAGCCGAGCGGGCCCGGGCCATGGCCGGACCCGTGCTGGAGCGCGTGCGCCGGACGGTGGGACGAGGGTGAGGCGCCCTACTGCCCGTCCATGCTCGGCAGCGCCACGTCCTCCTCGGCGGCGGGCCTGGCGGCCTTGAGCCGCGAGAGCCCCGTGGCGGCGACCAGCGCCGTGCTGGCCAGCAGGACGATGGCGCCGACCACGGCCGTGCCGTAGGCCAGGCCGTGCTGGGTGTTGGCGAGGAACTGATCGACCGAAACGATGCCCTCGGACATGACCTTCACCACGCACCGGTCGATGTGCATCACGTAGCACAGAGGGACGACCATGCAGACGGCCCCGGTGATCATGCCCACGATGTATGCAGCCATGGAACCCTCCAACGACGACGGGAAGAAGTGTCCTGAACAGCCCTTACACCGGATTCTACGCACAGGCAACTAAGCATGCAAGGGGACGCCGCGGGGGCGCCCCTCAGCGAAGGAGCGCAAGACCATGGCCCACCGCTACTACCCCGGCTTCGACGAGTTCCGCCGCATCTGCCGCAAGGGGAACGTCGTCCCGGTCTACCGCCAGCTCATGGCGGACACGGTCACGCCGGTGCTCGCCTTCCAGCGCATCGGCGGGGGCGAGCACGCCTTCCTGCTGGAGAGCGCGAGCGGCTCCGAGGAGAAGGACCGCTACTCCTTCGTCGGCGCGGCGCCGTTCGCCACCTTCCGGTGCAGCGGCCACGAGGTGACCGTCAACGAGGACGGCGGCACGCGCACCTGGACGGCCGCCAATCCCCTGGAGGCCTTCCAGGCATACCTGGGCAAGTTCAGCTTCGTGCCCGTGCCCGGCCTGCCGCCCTTCGTCTGCGGCGCGGTCGGCTACATGGCCTACGACGTGGTGCGCTACGTGGAGCACCTGCCCGAGTGCCCCGAGGACGACCGCGGCCTGCCGGACATCTGCTTCATGTTCGTCAACGAGGTGCTCGTCTTCGACCGGTTCAACAAGACGCTCAAGGTCGTCTGCGGCACCCGCACCGAGGGCATGACGCCCGAGGACGCCTACCGCATGGCCACCGGGCGGATCGACGCCATGGTGGAGCGGCTGCGGGGCACGGCGACGGCGCTGAGCGACGACATCGAGCCGGCCGGCGAGATCACCCGCCGCTACGAGTCGAACTTCCGCCGCGAGGACTACCTGAAGGCCGTCCAGAAGTGCAAGGAATACATCCGCGCCGGCGACATCTTCCAGGTCGTCCCCTCCCAGCGGCTCAGCACCCGGACCTGCGCCGCGCCGTTCAACATCTACCGCGCCCTGCGGGTGATCAACCCCTCGCCCTACATGTTCTACCTTAAGTTCGGCGACCTCTGCCTGGCCGGCTCCTCGCCGGAGGTGATGGTGCGCGTCGACGAGCGGCGCGTCACCGTCCGCCCCATCGCCGGCACACGCCCCCGCGGACGCGACGAGGAGGAGGACGCCGCCCTGGAGCAGGAGCTGCTCGCCGACCCCAAGGAGCGCGCCGAGCACATCATGCTGGTCGACCTGGGCCGCAACGACGTGGGCCGCGTCTCCAGGTACGGCACCGTGAACCTGGACGAGGTGATGGTCATCGAGAAGTACTCCCACGTGATGCACATCGTCTCGAACGTGAGCGGCGAGTTGCGCGAGGGGACCGACGCCCTCGACGCGCTGAAGGCGTGCATCCCCGCCGGCACGCTGAGCGGCGCGCCGAAGGTGCGCGCCATGGAGATCATCGACGAGATCGAACCGACCAGGCGGGGGCCCTACGGCGGCGCCGTCGGCTACTTCGACTTCAGCGGCAACATGGACACCTGCATCGCCATCCGCACCATCGTCTTCGACGGGCAGGCCGCCTACGTCCAGGCCGGCGGCGGGGTGGTCGCCGACAGCGTCCCCGAGCGGGAGTACGAAGAGACGCTCAACAAGGCGAAGGCGCTGCTGCGCGCCATCCAGGTCGCCGAGCAGATGACGCCCTCAGAGCAGTAGCCGCGTGCGCCGCTCGGAGAGGAAGACCTGCCGCCGCCCGGCGGTCTGGAGGATCAGCTCCCCCGTGCTGCGGATGCCTGTCACCGTGCCGCTGAGGATCGTCCCGTCCACGCTCGCCCTCACCTGCCGGCCCAGCAGGCAGCTGCGCCGCCGCCAGCGGGCCAGGACGTGCTCGTGCTGGCCCATGGCCAGGCGCCGGTACCATCCGCTCAGCTCGCGCAGCAGCACACGGCAGACGGCGGCCCGGTCGAGCTCCCCGCCGCGCGCCACCCGCATCGAAGTGGCCGGCGGCGAAACCTCCTGCGGCAGCTCCTCGGCCGTCTGGTTCACGTTCAGGCCGATCCCGAGCACGTGGGCGGGGGCGGCGTCGCCCCGGGGCACGGCCTCCACCAGCACGCCGCCGAGCTTCCGCACGCGCGGTGGCCCCGCGCCGGGCCGGGCGATCACCACGTCGTTGGGCCACTTGATGCCCGCCGCCACGCCGAAGTGCGCCACGGCCTCCGCCCCCGCCACCGCGCCCATGATGCCGAGCAGGCGCTGGTCCTCGCTGGCCAGGTTCACCCGCAGCACGGCGCTGAGCAGCAGCCCCCTGCCCGGCGGGCAATGCCACTCGCCCTCCCGCCCTCGGCCCGCCGCCTGGGCCTCCGCCAGCACGACGTAGCCGTCCGGCGCCCCCTCCAGCAGGCGCCGGCGCGCCACGTCCATCGTCGATTCGACCTCGGCGAGCACCTCGCCCGCCCCGCCGATCAGGGCGGCGGGGTCGTCGGGGGCGAAGACGGCTGCCGGATCGAGCAGCTTCATGGGCGCCCCCGTGGGGCCAGGCGGTCGATCAGGCCCCTGCAGACCAGCAGGCGCGTGAGCCACTGCCCGGCCAGCTCCTCCCGCAGCACGAAGCCCGACGGGGCGCTCGTCGCGTAGAGCGCCTGCGCCGCGGGCCCGAGGGCAACGCGCGGGCGCGGGGCGCAGCTGCGTTCGGGCATGGGGTCTCGGGGCTGTCCGCGTAGAGGGGCGGGCTCAGGAGGCCCCGGCGTGGGCGCTTTCCCACTCCTGGAGCGACATGAGCACCCGGCGGGCCTGGCTGCCGCGATACGGGCCGACGATGCCCGCCTCCGCCATCATATCAATAAGCCGCGCCGCGCGCGAGTAGCCGACGCTGAGCCGACGCTGCAGCAGCGAGACCGAGCCGCGCTGGGTCTCCAGCACCACGCGCACGGCGTCCTCGAAGAGCTCGTCCTCGTGGTCCGGCCCCTCCTGCTGGGCGTGGTATTCGCGGATCTCGGCGTGGAACTGCGGGCCGCCCTGCTCCTCCAGGAAACCGACGACGCGCGAGATCTCGCCTTCGTCCACGTAAGAGCCCTGGGCCCGCACCAGCCGCGAGGTGCCCGGCGGCAGCAGCAGCATGTCGCCCCGGCCCAGCAGCAGGTCGGCCCCGTTGCGGTCGAGGATGATGCGGCTGTCGACCTTCGAGGAGACCTGGAAGGCGATCCGCGCGGGCAGGTTCGACTTGATCAGGCCCGTGATCACGTTCATCGACGGCCTCTGCGTGGCGCAGATCAGGTGGATGCCGACGGCGCGGGCCTTCTGCGAGAGCCGGATCACGCTCGCCTCCACCTCCTTGGCGGCGACCATCATCAGCTCGCCGAACTCGTCGACGATGATCACGATGTGCGGCATGTGGAAGGGCACGTCGTCGATGACGGCCTCGCCCTCGGGGTCGAGCCGGCGGCAGATCTCCTCCTCGCCGAGCTCGTTGTAGCCGGACAGGTCGCGCACGCCGACGCTGGAGAGCAGCGAGTAGCGCTCGTCCATCTTCTTGCAGGCCCACTTCAGCACGGAGGCCGCCTTCTTCATGTCGCTCAGCACGGGGCAGATCAGGTGGGGCAGGCTTGCGTAGTGGCTGAACTCCACCGACTTCGGGTCGACCAGCAGGAGCTGCACCTCGTCCGGGGTGCGGGTCATCAGGATGCTGATGATCATGGCATTGATGGAGACCGACTTGCCCGAGCCGGTCGCCCCGGCCACCAGCAGGTGGGGGCAGCGCGCCAGGTCCAGCAGCAGGGCTCCGCCGGCCGCGTCGCGCCCCAGGAACAGGGGGATGGCCATCTTGGCCGCCTTCTGGCCGCCCTCCTCCATCAGCTCGCGGATGCCCACCACCTCCCGCTCGGTGTTCGGCACCTCGATGCCGACGGTGTTCTTGCCCGGAAGCGGCGCGACGATGCGCACGTTCGGCGCCTTCAGCGCGATGGCCAGGTCGTCGCTGAGCGATTCCACCTTCGAGACCTTGGTCCCCGGCGCCAGGGACAGCTCGTACATCGTGATCACCGGCCCCCGCTGCACCCGCACCACGCGCGCCTCGACGCGGAACTCGCCCAGCGTCTGCTCCAGCAGCCGCCCCTTGGCGCGTATCTCGGCCTCATCCTCGCCCGGCGAGTTCGCCACCTCCTCCTCCAGCAGGCGGACCGGTGGCAGCTCGTAGTCGTCGGCGGAGAACGGCCCGGTCCGCTCGAAAAGCTCCAGCCCCTCCTCGTCATCGTCCCCCGCGCCGTACTGGGCCGCGCGCGATTCGCGGGTCACCACCTCGAGCTCGGGCGGCTCTGCATCGGCCCGCTCCGGCTCCGGCGCGGGCAACTCCTCCTCCGGCTCGGGATCGAGCAGCCGCGCCGGACGGAGCACCTCGGCCGCTGTCTCCCCCAGCTCCGCCTCCCACCGGGCGGCGGCCGCCTTCTCGGCGCGGCGTTCGGCCCGCCGCTCGCGTCGGCTGCGCACGACGCCGCCCGCCCACGACCAGCAGCGCGCGGCCCGCTCGGCCGCCCAGCGCCGGGCGGCCGCCAGCTCCGCGCCGGCGGCGCAGAGCGCCCCCACGCAGAGGGCGAAGACGACCAGGATGAACGTGCCGGTCGGCCCGGCCGCGCTGTAGAGCTGCCCGGCCAGCAGGATGCCCAGCACGCCGCCGCCGAGGCCCGGCTCGGCGGCGTAGGCCCCGGCCGCACCGGCCGGGCTCGTCTTCATCATCGCCAGCCCCACCAGGAGCGCCGCCTCGAAGAGTGCCAGCCCGCCCACCCGCATGGCCGGCCCCTCCACCCGGAGCCGCAGGGCCACCACGAAACCCGCCGCCGTCACGACAAGCGCCACCAGGTAGGCCGTCCAGCCGAGCAGGACCAGCGCGTAGGCGCTGGCGTAGGCGCCGGCCGCCCCGCAGGCGTTCCCGTGCGTCGCCCGGGCCGCGTAATCGGGGAACGGCCCCTCAGTCGGGTCGTGCGTGGCCAGGCTGATCAGCAGGAACGCGCCGAGCGCCACGAGAAGCAACCCGATCACGGTCCGGATGCGGCCCTTGCCGCCCATGGGCACCTTCCCTCGCGTTGACGCAATATCCCCGCGTTGGCGTCCATTGTACGTAACCCCGCAGGGCGAAAGCAAAACGTGTCGCGGCCCGGCAGGGCCTCCGGCCCCGGCGGGATACAGTCCCCGGTTTCGGCTCCGGGGGCGTAGATGGGACGCCCACGACGCAGCGTGGCGCTCCAGTAAACCCCGCGGCGGCGCCTCTCGTTGACAGGCCGGCCGATTCGTGCTAAGACAGCCCCTTCCGAATGCGGCGCGGACGCGCCGTCGGACCCCCGAACTGCCCAGGAGACACCCATGGCGGACGTGCAGATCAAGGAGGTGCGGCCCATGACCGCTCTGAGCCACTCCTTCACAGGACCCTACGAGCAGAGCCCGGACAAGCTGGCCTACCTGATGTCGTGGCTGCTTCGCGACGGCCATCCCTATTCCGACACGCCGCGCGCCCTCTTCTACGACGACCCGGCGAAGGTGGCCCCCGACGCCCTCCGCGCCGAGGTCGTCCTGCCCATCGAGGAGGAGTGCGAGGGCGGCGACGACATCGAGCGCAAGTCCCTGCCCGGCGGTCTTTTCGCCTGCGCCATCCACGAAGGCCCCTACGAGACCGTCCGCCGCACGTACCAGGAGATCTTCGACTGGATCGCAGAGAGCGAATACGCGTACCTCGATGGCGAGCCGGTCCGGGAGATCTACCTGACCATGTACGGGCAGGTGGACGACCCGGAGGAGTTCGTCACCGAGGTCCAGGTGCCGGTGCAGGAAGTCTGAACGGGAGGCGAGCCATGTGCGAGTGCTGCGGCGAACACGAAGCGCAGGAGCCCCTGAAGGCGGCCGTGCCCCACGCGGTGGCCCGGCTGGTCGACTACGCCAAAGACTCCATCGTGAGCCGCACGATCGTGGACAAGCCGCAGGGCACGCTCACCGCCTTCGCCTTCGACGCCGGCCAGGGCCTCAGCGAGCACACGACGCCCTTCGACGCCTACGTGATCGGGCTGGACGGGCGGGCGGAGCTGACCGTCGGGGGCGAGCAGGTCGAGGTCGGCGCCGGCGAGCTGGTGCTGATGCCGGCCGACGTGCCCCACGCCGTCCGCGCCGTCGAGCGCTTCAAGATGCTGCTGGTGATGATCCAGGATTGAGCGGCGGCCTCCCGGCACCGCTGCCGCCAAGCATTGCTACAGGCCGATGGAGCTGGCCGCGCGGCTCAGGGCCGAGAGCAGCTTCGCCAGGCGCGGGTGCTCGAAGATGGTCACGTTGATCAGCGCGGCGACGGCGGCCTTGGCGTCGAGCGCCTCGGCCAGCGCGCCCTCCGGGCCGGCCCAGGTTCCCTTGAGCTCCTCGCGGACCTGGTGGCGCAGCTCCTGCGGCGTCATGGACTCGTAGCGCTCGCGCAGGTGGCGGGTCAGCTCGCGGAACTCGTCGCGGTCCAGCCACGTGCCCTCGCAGGAGGGGCAGCGGTCGACGATGATCCGCGAGCCGCCGAGCGCGGCCGAGACGAGCCGCTGCTTTGCGCAGCGCGGGCAGGTCCGGCGGGAAGGCATGGCGGCGGCCCGCTGGAGCGCGTCGACCTCGTCGTCCACCCACCGCAGGTCGGTCCACGGCTCGCGCAGCGCGCGGTCCTTCAGCTTGCGCAGCTCGTCCTTCTCCAGCCAGATGCCCTTGCACTCGGGGCAGCCTTCGATGCACACGCCGAAGGCGCGGTAGCGGTTCAGCTTCGCATCGCAGGCGGGGCAGGTGTAGTCCGTCCCGCCCTCCAGCTCGGCGCCCTTGATCGGCGGCGCTTCGCGCGTGAAGTCGGAGGCGCCCCCGCGCACGCGGAGCCGCTTGTGCCAGTAAGGCACGTGGAGCTCGTTGACGAACTCCGAGAAGCCCTTCCCGTGGACGGGCATGATGTCTTCGAGCTCGCGGTTGACCAGGTCCAGCTCGCCGCCGTCGAGCCAGAACCCGCCGCAGCTCGGGCAGCGGTCGAGCACGATGTCGCTGTAGCCGACGAAGCTGACCTTCTCCAGGCGCGCCTCGTCGCAGCGCGGGCAGGGCTTGCGGGGCGCGGGCACGGCCGGGGCCGGCTCCTGCGAGGAGAACTCGATGCTGCCCTCGACCTGGAAGGCCATCTTGTCCAGCTCGCCGGCGTCGAGCCAGAGGCTTCCGCACGCCTCGCAGACGTCGTAGGCGATCTCGGCGTCCCTGGTCATCACGAGGTTGGCGGCCATCTCATCGCCGCAGTTCAGGCACTTCACGAGCTTTCCCTTCCTTTTGATGGGCCGGAGGCTACGGGCTGAGCGGCTCGAAGCGGCGCCGGTAGACGGCGCCCTGGTAGCGAACGGCGACGGCGTAGACGGAGCTGCGGGCCGTCACATAGAGGGTGCGTCCGTCCGGCCCGCCGAAGGCGAGGTTGGCCGGGCGCTCCGGCAGCTCGATCTTCTCCAGCAGCTCGCCCTCGGGGCTGACGATCTGCACCCCGTCCGAGGCGGCGATGTAGACGTTGCCGTAAGCGTCCACCTTCAGCCCGTCGGGGCGCAGCTCGCCGGGCGGCTCGACGCGGTAGAAGACGCGGTCGCCGGCCAGCGAGCCGTCCTCTTCCACGTCGAAAGCCCGCAGCAGGTGCTCATCGGTATCCGCGATGTAGAGGACGGACTCGTCGGGCGAGAAGGCGAGCCCGTTCGGCTTGTTGAAGTCGTCGACGAGCAGGGCCAGCTCGCCGTCGGGCTCGATGCGGTAGACGCCCTGGAAGTCGATCTCGCGCTCCTCGGGGCGGACGCCGTAGGGCGGGTCGGTGAAGTAGATCATCCCGTCGCTGCGCACCACCACGTCGTTGGGGCTGTTCAGCCGCTTGCCCTGGTACTGGGTGGCCAGGGGGAGGATGTCCCCCTGCTTCTCGGTGATCGAGACGCGGCGGTTGCCGTGCTCGCAGGCGATCAGCCGGCCGGCCGGGTCGAAGGTCAGCCCGTTAGAGTGACCGCTGGGCCGGCGCAGGACGTCGGTCTCGCCGTCTTCCAGTGAGTAGATGGTGTCGGCCGGGATGTCGCTGAAGATCAAGAACCCCAGCGGATGCCAGACCGGCCCCTCGGTGAACTGGAAGTCCGTGGCCACCTGCTCGGGCTCGGACATGCCGATGTTCGTCGCCGCCGCGGCGCCGAACGCCGCCGCGGCCGCCAGAAGCGCAACACACGCCATCGTCGCACCCATCGTCTTCGTCCTCCTCATGGTGAAGCTCCTCACGTCAGGTCTCGATGCCGCGCTCGCGGAGGGCGGCGCGGTTCGCCACCCAGCGGGGCCGGCGCCCTTCCAGCACGTCCAGCAGGCCCTCCACGGCCTGGCTGTGCATGCGCAGGCGGCACTCGGCGGTCAGGGCCGCCGTGTGCGGGGTCAGGATGACGTTCTCCATCCCGAGCAAGGGGCTCTCGGGCGGCGGGGGTTCCTCGGCGAAGACGTCCAGCGCCGCCGCCGCCGGCCGCCCCGCCGCGAGCGCCTCGGCCAGCGCCGCCTCGTCCACCACGGCCCCGCGCGAGGTGTTGACAAGGATCGCCGTCGGCTTCATCTGCCCCAGCAGCTCCGCCCCGACCAGTCCCCGCGTCTGCTCGGTGAGGGGGACGTGGAACGAGACCACGTCCGATTCGCGGAACACCAGGGCCAGGTCGCGCACCTTCTTCCCCTCGACCCCGTCGGGCAGCGCGCTCACGTGCGGGTCGTGCCCGAGCACCTTCATGCCGAAGCAGGCGGCGAGGGCGGCGAGGCGGCTTCCGATCCGGCCGAGCCCGACCAGGCCGAGCGCCTTGCCGCGCAGGTCGGCGGCGCGGGCGTCGTCCCGCGCGCGCCACTGGCCGGCGCGGACCGCCGCGTCGAGCCGGCGCAGGTCCTTGGCGGCGGCCAGGATCAGCGCCAGGGTGTGCTCGGCGACGGTCTCGGTGTTTGCCTCGGGCGTGTGGCAGACGGGTATGCCGCGCTCGGTGGCCGCCTCCACGTCTACGTTGTCCACGCCGCCGCCGGTGCGGGCGATGACCTGGAGGGCGTCGGCGGCCAGGATGGTCTCGCGGCTGAGGCGGGTGGCGGTGCGCACGATCAGCCCGGCGCAGCCCGGCACGTAGCGGCGCACGACGGGGTCCTCCGGCGAGGGCGCCACGGCCCAGTCCACGCGGCCCTGGAGCATGTCCCGCGCGCGGGGATGGATCTGCTGGGCCAGCAGGACGCGTCTCACAGGATCCCCTCGCGCTGGAACTCTTCCCGGATGGCGGCCCGGCCGGCCTCGTCCAGGGGCGCGAGCGGCCGGCGCGGCGCTCCGCCACGGTAGCCCGTCAGGTCCATGGCCGCCTTGACGGCGGCGACCCCCGCCCGGCCGGAGACGGCTTTGTTGAGGGCCAGCAGGCGGAAGTGGAGCCGGCGGCCTTCCTCCAGGTCGCCCGCCTGATAGGCGTCGTAGAGCGCGCAGCACTCGCCGGGAAGGCAGTTCGCCAGCGAGAGCACGCCGCCGCTCGCCCCGTTGACCAGGGCGGTGAAGAAGAAGTTCGCCGAGCCGGCCAGCACGTGGAACGCGTCGTTGCCTCGCGTGGCGGCCAGGTAGCCGTTCATCCCGGCGGGGGAGCTGTCCTTCATGCCCGCGATATTCGGGTGCTCGGCGAGCTCCCCTACCACGCGGGGCGATAGCTGCACCCCGCCCGCGAAGCCCGGCGCGTTGTAGAGCATCACCGGCACGGGCACGTTGTCAGCCACCTCCGTGTAGTAGCGCAGCAGCACCTCGTCGGTGGTGCGCCTGGCGAAGTAGTGCGGGGTGAGCACGCTGACGAAATCGGCCCCGCGCCGGGCCGCGAGGCGGGACATCTCGATCGTCTCCCGCGTCGACTCTCGCCCCGTCCCCGCCATCACCACCTTCTCGCCCTTGTACTCGGCGAAGACGTCGAGCACGGCGAGCTGCTCGTCGCGCGTCAGCGACATGAACTCGCCGTTGCTGCCGAGGGCGAGGTAGCCGGCCAGGCCGCTCCGGCCGAGCGCCTCCAGGTTCTGTGCCAGCCAGTCGTAGCGGACCTCCTCGCCTTCGAAGGGGGTCACGACCGGCGCGAACACCCCGCTGAGCATCTCCTCGAACATGGGCCGGCCCTCACTGCTGGGTGGCGGCGAGCGCGTCGAAGCTCGGCTTCAGCGCGCCGTAGAGCTCGTGATACACGCCGTAGAGGTCCGCGTAGAGCTGCTTGTTGGCGGGGTCGGGCTCGGTCTCGGTCTCGATATCGAGCACACCGATGGCCTCCTCGACGCTGCCCCAGACGCCGACTCCGGCCCCCGCAACCAGGGCGGCCCCGTAGGCGGCGCCCTCGCCGCTGGCGCTGACGGTGACCACGCGGCATTGGAAGACGTCGGCCTGGATCTGCCGCCACAGGGGGCTGCGCGAGCCGCCGCCGGAGGTGCGTATCTCCGCGATCGCCGGCTCCATCTCGCGGATCAGCTCGTAGACGTCGCGCAGGCTGAAGATCACTCCCTCCATCACCGCGCGCGTCATCTCCGCACGGCCGTGCTGGAGGCTGAGGCCCACGAAGCACCCGCGCGCGTTCGGGTCGGCATACGGGCAGCGCTCGCCGATCATGTAGGGCAGGAAGACCAGCCCCCGCGAGCCGGCCGGCGCCTGCGCGGCGTAGTCCTCCAGCAGCTCGTAGGCGTCCTTGCCGGCCCGGGCCGCCAGCTCCTTCTGCCGCTCGCAGAGGGCGTCGCGGTACCACCGATAGGAGCCGCCGGCGGCGAGCGTGACGCCCATGACGTGCCAGGCGCCGGGGCTGTTGTTGCAGAAGACCTGGAGCCGCCCGCCGGGGTTCTCGTGGAAGGCGTCGAGCCCGGCCGCCACGATGCCGGAGGTGCCGATAATGGTGCCGACCGTGCCCGGGCCGATCAGGCCCATGCCGGTGGTCTGGATCACGGCGTCGCCCCCGCCGCCCACCACGGGCAGTCCGGCGGGCAGGCCCGTCGCGGCGGCCGCCTCGGCGGTGAGCCCGCCGGTGACCTCGGGCGACTCGACGCACTCGGGGAGCCGCTCGCGGGGGATGTCGAGCTTATCGAGCAGCTCGTCCGACCACCGCCGCTCGCGCACGTTGAACAGCCCGGTGCCGGAGGCGTCGCTGACCTCGGTGACCATCTCGCCCGTGAGTCGCCAGCGGATGTAGTCCTTCGGGTTGAGGAAACGGCGCGCCTTCTCGTAGAGGAGCGGCTCCTCCTCGCGGAGCCAGACGATCTTGCCGCCGGTGTAGCCGGGCAGCATGCGGTTGTTGGTCAGCTTGAGCAGCTCGGGGACGCCGCCGGCGGCGGCGTGGATCTCCTCGCACTGGGGGGCGGTGCGCTGGTCGTTCCACAGTATGGCCGGCCGCAGCACCCTCCCGTCCCCGTCCATGGCGACCAGCCCGTGCATCTGGCCGCTCAGCCCGATGCCGAGCACGGCGTCGGGGGCGACGCCGCTCGCCTCGATCAGCCGCCGCAGCCCGGCCTGCGCCGCCTCCCACCAGTCGGCCGGGTCCTGCTCCGACCAGCCGGGCCGGGGCGTCGAGAGCGGGTACTCCTGGAGGTCGGAGCCGACCACCGCGCCGGCGCAGTCCACCAGGATCGCCTTGCAGCCGGAGGTCCCCACGTCGATTCCGATCACGCACCCGTCGGCCATGCTCGCCTCCCGCATCTGCTTGCCGGTCAGGTCGCGCGCGGGTAGCGCACGCGCACGTGCTTGGTCCTCAAGTACTCGTGGAGCCCTTCCGGGCCGTGCTCGCAGCCCAGGCCGCTCTCCTTCCAGCCGCCGTAGGGCGCGTTGAGCACGCCCGCATCGGGGTTGTTGATCGCCACGTTGCCGGCCTGGAGAGCGGCGCTCAGGCGGCGGGCCTCGCCCAGATCGTCGGTGTAGGCGTAGGCCGCCAGCCCGTAGGGGGTATCGTTGGCCAGCGCGATCGCCTCATCCAGCGCGTCGAAGGCCGTCACGCCGACGACGGGCCCGAAGGTCTCCTCGCGCATCACCAGCATCTCGTGGGTGCAGCCGGTCAGGACGGTCGGCTCGTAGAAGTAGCCGCGCCGGAACTCCTCGCCTTCCGGTCGCCGGCCGCCGCAGGCCAGCTCGGCGCCCCTTTCCAGGGCATCGGCCACGTGTCGCTCGGCCTTCTGGACGCCCTCGGGGGCCGTCATCGGGCCCAGGTCGCAGTCCGGCCTGTCCAGCCCGTTGCCGATCACCAGCCGGCGCGTCCCCTCCACGAGCCGGGCGACGAACTCGTCGTGGACCTTGCGCTGGACGTAGATGCGGTTGACGGCGATGCAGATCTGGCCCATGTTGCGGAAGGAGCGCCGCAGGGCGCCGGCGGCCGCCGCCGCCAGCTCGCAGCGGCGGCTCACGATCAGCGGGCACTGCCCGCCCAGCTCGAGCGAGACCCGCTTCAGCAGCCGCCCGCACCGCTCGGCCACGTCGCGGCCGACCTCGGTCGAGCCGGTGAAGGCGACCTTGCGGATGCGCGGGTCCTCGATGAGCCGCCGGCCGACGGCCTCGCCCGAGCCGGTCACGGCGTTGACCACGCCGGCCGGCGCGCCCGCATCGACCAGGCAGCCGATGAACAGCAGCGGCGAGATCGGCGCCAGCGAGGGCGGCTTGCAGACGACGGTGCAGCCGGCCGCCAGCGCGCCGGCCACCTTCCAGGCGACCAGCTCGACCGGGTAGTTCCAGGGCGATATCGCCGCGCAGGGGCCGACGGGCTCGCAGGCGACGCGGCTCTCCATGTCGGCGCGCGGGTTGGGGGCGATGCGCCCGCAGACGCGCTCGCCCTCCTCGGCGTAGTAGCGCAGGATGGCGGCGCCCTTGCGGGCCTCCCCGGTCGCCTCCGACAGGGGCTTGCCCTGCTCCTCGGTCATGGCGCGTCCGATCCGCTCGGCCCGCTGGAGGGCCAGGTCGGCCGCCCGCCGCAGCACCTCGCCCCGCTCGAACGGGCTGAGCGCGGCCCACGCCGGGAAGGCGGCCTCGGCCGCCCCGACGGCGCGGTCTACGTCGGCGTCGCTCGCGCGCGGCACCTCGGCGAACGCCTCCTCCGTGGCGGGGTTCAGCACACGGATCGCGGCGCCGTCGGACGCCTCGACCCACTCCCCCAGCACCAGCATCGGCTGCCTTCTCATTCCCCGACCTCGTCTTCGTCGAGCCGGCCCGTCACCCAGACGATGATCAGCGTCTGGTTGCCGCGCTGCCACGTGGTGTGGTGCTCGCCCGGGGGCACGTAGAAGGCGTCGCCGGCCCTGATGGGGAACTCGTCCTCGCCGATGCGCATCGCGCCCTCGCCGGCGGCCACGAAGTAGACCTCCTCGCGGTCCTCGTGCGCGTGGCCGGTGGTGCGCCCGGTCGGGTAGACCACGGTGTAGCCCATCTTGAGCCGCCGCGAGGGGCCGTCTTCGGGGTCGACGAGGAAGTAGGTGTCCCGCAGGATCTCGCTGGGGCGGTCCTTCACGTTGTGGCGCAGCCCGCGCTCGTCCTCGTCGGGGGCCAGCTCCTGCACGTTGACCGGGTGCTTCACTCTCTGTCCTCCGCTTTCTGTTGGGCTTGGGCCCATTGTGCGCGCCGAGGCTCGCTCCCGCAAGCGCCGCCCGGCTCACTGGCCGCCGAGCGAGTCGATCAGCGCCCGCAGCCGGCCGGTCGGGTCGCCCCCGGCGGCGGCTTCCAGGAAGGCGAGCATGGCCGGGCCCGGCGCCCGACGCACGGCGGCCAGCAGGCGCTCCTGCCTCGGCTCGTCCAGCTCGGCGAACCGCCCCAGGTAGGCCAGCAGCGCCGAGGGCTCTTCGCGGACCACCTGCGCCAGCGCCTCCCCCGCCGCCTCGACGCGCTCCGGCTGATCGAGCAGGAAATCGACGGCCCTCTCCTCGGCGATGCGCCCCAGGGCGGCGAGGCAGGCCCGCCGCACCCGCCGGTCCACCGCCCGGCCGTAGGCGGCGATCACCCGCTCGGAATCGGCGTAGGGCCCGCTCGCCGGGGCGGCGCCGATCAGGGCCAGGCGCCGCGCCGTGCCGATCTCCCAGACCAGCGCCAGCGCGATTGCGACGCCAGCCGCGAGCGCCCCGCCGCCGAGCGCCCCCCACGGCGCCTCCGGCGCCCACGCCCGCAGCGCCAGCAAGGCCAGGTAAGGCGGGCCGACGGCGAACAGCGCCTTCGGCACCTGCCAGCCCTGCACGGCCGCCGCCACCGCCAGCGCCGCCGCGAAGATGCCCGCCACCCCCAGCCCGAGCGCCACGCTGCCCCCGCCGACGAACTCCAGGTGCCGACCCAGCTCGATCACCAGCAGGATCGAGGCCGGCAGCGCCACCAGCCAGATCAGCAGCGTGGCGAAGACCCCCACCAGCCCGTGGCGCAGGAAGAGGTAGGCGCAGAGCACGCCGAGCACGACCCAGAGCGAGACGGGCAGCACGAAGTGCGTGAACCGGTAGGCGGGCGTGACGGCCGACTTCGCCGCCGTCATCTCCAGCAGCCCCGCCCCGAGCAGCCCCCGCGCGAAACGCTCGTCATCGATCCGCACGGCCGTGCGGGCCACGACATCGACGGCCTCCTGCGGGCTCAGCGCCGGGCGCCGCGCCAGCACGTAGGCAACGGCAGCGCTGACGCGCGGCGCGGCGAACGAGGTGCCCTTCGCCTCCGTCTGGCGGCGCAGCCACTCGTAGGGCAGGAACTCGTAGTCGATGAAGGTCACGTCGCCCGAGGCGGCGATGTCCACGTGACGGCCCCAGTTCGAGGCCGGCGACTTGCCCTCGCGCGTGGCGCTCGCCACGGCGACCACGCCGGGATAGGCGGCGGGATAGACGGCCAGCTCGGCATCGTCGTTGCCGGCGGCCGCCACGACCAGGGCGCCGGCCTCGATGATGCGCTCGATGAGCGCGCGCTCCTCCGGGTCGGGCTCCTGCGAAGAGATGCTGATGTTGACCACGGCCCGCCGCCCGGGCCGCTCCGACAGCTCCTCCAGCACCTGCCGCAGCCCGTCCAGGTAAGCGGCCCGGCTCAGGCCGCCGCGCATGTCGTCCACGGGCATGGAGCGGATCGGGGCCCGGCAATAGCTGCGCACGACGCGGCCGACCAGGCTGCCGTGCGTCACGTCCTCGGCCCGCATCCCGGCGACCTGTCCCTCGACGAAGCCCCGGTCCACGGGCGTATCGAGCACGAAGACGACGACGTCGCTCGTCCTGTCCGGCCCGGCCGGGGCGCAGCCGGCCAGGAGGGCGAGCGCGATGAGGAGCGCAAGTGACGGCAGCCGTCTCACCAACCGCTCCCTTCCCGCTCGCCAAGGCGCAGCGAGGGCCGAGCGTCCGTGCCCGGCATCAGGGCCCGGTCCGCGCGCTCAGCCGTCCCGGAGGCAGCCGCGCAGGTAGGCGGCGAACCGGTCCACCCCTTCGACGGGGTCGTCGGGCTCCTCGTATTCGATGGCCAGGTAGCCGGCGTAGCCGGCCCGGCGCATGATGCGCACGACGCGGCGGTAGTCGACGCGGCGCCGCTGCTCGCCCCGCCCGGCCGTGACCTTGGCGTGGGCGGCGACGGCGTGGGGGGCGAGCTTCTCGTACTCGGCGTAGATTCCACCGGACAGGTTGCCGAAGTCCAGGTTCAGCCCGACCCAGGGCTCGTCGGCGAACGGGGCCAGGAGGGCGAGCGTGCCGTCGGCGTCGGCCGTCAGGCCGCCGTGGGTCTCCAGGGCGAGCACCACTCCGCAGCGGGCCGCCGCCTCGGCGCAGCGCGCCAGGCCGTCCTGGATCCAGCCGACGGCGTCCGCCTCCGAGGCGCCCTCCGGCCGGCCGCCGGCGAAGACGCGCAGCGTCGGCGCGCCGAGCATGGCCGCCTTCTCCAGCCAGTCCTGCACGTGGGCGATCTGCTTCTCGCGCGCGTCGGGGTCGGCGTTGCTGAAGTTGCCGCCGACGGCGGCGCCCGACACCGCGAGCCCCCGCCTGAGGCACTCGCGCTTGAGGTGGTTCAGGTAGGCGCGGCCCTCCTGCGGAAAGTAGTACCGGGTCAGCTCGACCCCGTCGAAGCCGAGCCCGGCGCAGACGTCCAGGAACTCCTCCATGGACATCTCGCCGGCGCTCAGCAGGTCGCGATACGAGTAGGCACAGCAGCTCAGCTTCATCCGGGCTCCTCCCGCCGGGGCATCAGTCCACCGGCGTGTGTTGGACCTCGCTGTCGCCCTGCACGCCGTGGCTCTTCGGCGGCGAAGGGAAGTAGATGGCCGGGAACTGGGCCGCGAGCGCGTCGGCCACCTCGCCCTTCCGGTCGATGATGTTGTCGCGCTCGCGCGGGTCCTCGATCAGGTCGTAGAGCTCGTCCGGCTCCTCGCCGCCGCGCACCACGTAGCTGTAGCGCCGGTTGCGCAGGGCGCGGTCGGGCACGCGGTGGTAGCCGGAGATGGTGGCCTCGCGCACGGCCTGGATCTCGCCCCGAATGACGGGCATCAGGCTCAGGCCGCTCATGTCGTGCCCGGCCTCGGGCAGCCCGAGCGCCTCCAGCCAGGTCGGGGCCAGGTCGGGGAACTGGGCGAGGGCGTCGAGCCGCCGCCCGCCGTGCTGGCCGCCGGGGAAGCGCAGGATCAGCGGCACCTTGAGCAGCTCGCTGTACATCCGGTCGCCGCCCTTGAGGAACTTGTCGTGGTCGGCCAGCGGGTGGCCGTGGTCGGAGAGGACGCAGAGGAGCGTGTCGTCCATGCGCCCCGTCTCCCGCATCGCCTCCATCAGGCGGCCGATGCACCAGTCCACGTAGGCCACCTCGCCGGCGTAGAGGCCGCGCACGCAGGCGACGGTCCCCTCGTCGCCCCAGTCCAGCGCGTTGCCGCCCATCGGCAGGATGATGCGGGGGCCGTCGTAGTCGTCGGGCACGAACCGGTCGAACGGCTCCGGCGGCATCCAGGGCTCGTGGTTCTGGAAGGTGTCGAGCCACAGGAAGAAGGGCCGGCCCTCGGGGGCGCCCTCCAGGTAGCGGATCGCCATGTCCACGCTGCGGCAGCAGGGGTAGTCCTCCGGGCCGGCGTAGCGGTCGCTGTTGACCAGGAACTGGCGCACGCGGCTGCGCCAGGCGGGGCTGTAGTTCTCGTTGACGTAGTCCTCCAGGCGGCGGTTCTTCGGCTCGCCGACGGGCGCCGCGTCGTATTCGGCCCCGCGCACCCACTGGAAGGCGTGGAAGCCGCGGTGGAAGTTCATGTCCGGCTTGAACAGGTGGTAGGTGTCGGCCACCAGCATGTTGAGGTAGCCCTCGGCGCGGAGGAACTCGGCCAGCACGACGTCGCTCGGCTCCAGGGGCTGCCAGGGGCGATGGATCAGGCTGTGGTGGCCGGTGTGCAGCTCGGTGCGCACGGGGATGGTGGGCAGGCCCTCGGGGTAGCAGTTGTCGAAGACGACGCCCTCGGCGGCGAGGGCGTCCAGATTCGGCGTCTGCACGGGGCAGCCGTCCCATCCGTAGCAGGAGACGTGATCCTGGCGCAGCGAGTCGAGCATGACGACGACGAAGTTCATCGGTGCCTCCCGTGCATGCTGTCAGGGCGGGCGAGCCGGGCTCAGGATAGGGCCGGCGGGGCCAGTCTATGCAGGGCGCCCGATGCTGTCAAACGCGGGGCCGGCGGGCTGCCCGCCATCGGCGCGCAGGGCCGCTGCGGTGGCGCCTCGAAGCGTCCTCCCCCGCATTCCGCCAGCAGGCGGAACGGTTGCGGGCCGCGCCCCGTCCCCGCCAGGAGGCGGCGTCGAGCCCGGCAGCCCCGCCGGGAGGCCCTTCGGATACTTGACTTTGGTAACCGGGGGCCTATAATCTACGGGCAATCGTCGCTACCCTCAACTCCTGGGAACGAGAGAGCCAGCCGGGGGAGGATCTAAATGAACGCTCTGGCGAAGGTGTTGGTCGTTCTGGTGCTGATACTGAGTGTGGGCCTCGCGGTCTCCCAGATGGTGCTGCACGGGAAGCGCGAGCACTACGGCGAGCTCTACGTCAACGAGCGCAAGGCGCGCAACCAGCTCGAAGAGGAACTGGGCAAGGCGCGCGGCGAGTTCGACGACCTGACGGTGAAGTTCGACCGCCTCAGGGAGAGCAAAGACGCCCAGATCCAGTCCCTCCAGACCAGCCTGGCCAACGAGCAGGCGCGCGCCGGCGATCTGAACGCCCAGGTCGAGCAGCTCACCACCGGCGTGCAGCGGCTGACCGACCGGGCGAACAAGCTCGAGGCCGACATCGCCACCCGGGACGCCACCATCGAGCAGCTCCGCTCCACCGTCGCCGAACGGGAGCAGACCATCCAGGAGAACCTGAACAAGATCGATCAGCTCCAGAACACGCTCGCCGCGCGCGAGGGCACCATCGACGACCTGGAGCATGAGGTGACCGAGCAGAAGAAGGCATACAGGCAACTGGCCCAGAGCGAGGAGAGGCTACAGGCCATCGTCGGCGAGCTGGTCGAGCGCGGCGTGCACGTGCCCCCGGCACCTCTGCCCGTCATCAACGGGCGGATCGTGCGCGTCGACGAGGCGCACGGCGTGGCCGTGGTCGACAAGGGCAGCGAGGCCGGCGTCAAGCCCAACACCGAGTTCACCGTCTATGACGACGCGGGCTACATCGCGCGCCTTGTCATCCACGACGTGCAGCCCCAGGTCTCGGCCGGCCGCATCCGCCTGCTGGTGGCCGAGCGCAGCATCCGGATGGGCGACAAGGTGACCACCGAGATCCCGTAAGGCCCTCGCGCCTCCCGACCCCCTCTCGATGCGGGCACCCAGGAGAATGGACAGCAAGGTAATCCACGGCCTTCTGATCGCGTGTAGCGCCTTCCTGCTGCTGGCCATCGGCATGACGGTGGCGGAGGTCTTGCCCTACAAGAAGGCGGCGGCCCTACCGCCCAAGCCCTACAGGCCGGCCGCGCGTGCCGCGCCGGCTCCGGCAGCACCCGAGCAGCCGCCGGCCGAGGAGGCCCCCGAA
>CAYSWA010000005.1:20784-144595 GCA_964434535.1 uncultured candidatus Brocadiaceae bacterium
CCGAGGAGGCCGCCGAAGCCGAGGCGCCGGCGGAGACCGAACCCGCCGAGTAACGGCCGGGCGCATCCGGGCGGCCAGGGCACTCGCGGGATCGATCACCTTGACAGAAAGCGTCCGACGCCGCGCATCGGCGCGGCCCCATCCGGCCCAGCAGCCAGGGACTGAAACGCGATGAACAGCCAGCTCATCAAGGGCCTCCTGTTGGCCTCCTCCGTCTGCCTCCTGTTCGGCATCGGGCTGACCGTGGCGGACGTGATGCCCTACAAGAACGTGCCCGCCGCCCCGCCGGTGGCCAGGCCCGCCCGGCCCCAGCCCGCTCCAGCCGCTCCCGTCCAGACGCCTGCCCCGGAGCCCGCCGCGCAGGCGCCGATGCTCCGGCTCGCCCCCGAAGGCACGTGGGGCGTCCTGCACGTGGACGGCGCCCGGATGGCCGCCTCCCCCCTGGCCCAGTCGCTCCAGGGCCCGGCAGCCGGGGCGCAGGACCCCTCCGACGTCCCGTCGGCCACCATCTTCATGCTACCGGTTGAGGGGCCGCTCGACCCGAACACCCGGCCCGAAGCGTGCGGCGTGATGGAGCTGAAGGGGCAGGTCCTGGAGCAGTTCAAGGCCCAGCTCGCCGAGGGTGAGCAGGCCCAGGTCGCCGGCGTGACGGCCTACAAGCTCCAGGCCCCGCCGCAGCTCGGCATGCCCATGCGAACGGGTCCGGCGTTTGCCGCGCTGGTGGACGAATCCACCGCGCTGTTCGGCACCTCCGAGGCCGCTCTCGGGGCCATGATGCAGGCCCACCAGGCCGGCAAGGGGGCGCCGAACCAGGCCCTGGCGCGCGCCGCGGCGCCGTTCGCCGGCAGCGCCGTGACCTTCGCCTTCTACCGCGAGGACGGCCTGGCCGCCCTCCTGCCGCCGGGGCAGGCCGCCCAGATGCCGACCTTCCTGACCGGCGCCAGGGGCGGCGCGCTGAGCATTGACCTCCAGGACACCGTGGCGATCAAGGGCATGCTCGTGCTCGGCGACGCGGCGGCCGCGCAGGAGGCCGCCGCGAAGGCCGAAGCCAAGCTCTCCGAGGCAAGGCAGCAGATGCAGGCGCAGGCCGACGCCAATCCGCAGGCCGCGCAGATGATGCAGCCGGTGATGGCCATGCTGGACACCATCCAGGTGAGCGCGGAGGGCAACGAGGTCCACGCCGCGCTGAGCGCCACCGCCGAGCAGGTCCAGGCCCTCCAGGGGGCCGTGATGGGCATGATCGGCGGGATGATGCCGGGCGGCCCGGGGGGCGGCCCGCCCGCGGGGATGTCTCCCCGCCCGAGCCGGTAGCCAGGGAGCGGGCGACTCACCCCGACGCAGGACTCGACGCCAGGCCACGTGGCCTGCCCTCCGTGGGGGCTACGCTGGCCTTTCTTGTTTCGGCGCGCAGCGTTTGCACTGCCCGCTACCCGCGCGTATAATCGGCGCGGCCTGAGGGGCCCGGCCGCCGCCACGCAGGGAGGGCGCTACACGCATGGCCAACGCCAACGTATCCATCCGCAGGGCGCTCAACTTCGTGATGAACCTGGGGGCGCTCGACCTGGGCATCGACCTGGGCACGGCCAACACGCTGGTCTGCGTTCCGGGGCGGGGCCTGGTGCTGGTCGAGCCCTCCGTCGTCGCCGTCAAGACCGGCACCAATCCCCCCGAGGTGCCGCTCGGCGGCCGGGCGGTCGGCAACGAAGCCAAGCGCATGATCGAGCGCACCCCCGATAACATCAAGGCCATCCGGCCGCTCAAAGACGGCGTGATCGCCGACTTCGAGATCACCGAAATCATGCTGCGCTACTTCATCAAGAAGGTGCAGCGCCGCTCCTGGGGCATGAGGCCCCGCATCCTGGTCAGCGTGCCGAGCGGCATCACCGCCGTGGAGAAGAAGGCCGTCAAGAACAGCGCCATGCACGCCGGCGCCCGCCGCGTCTACACCGTCAGCGAGCCGAAGGCCGGCGCCATCGGCGCGGGCGTCGACATCGGCGAGCCGGTCGGCACCATGATCATCGACATCGGCGGCGGCACCACCGAAGTGGCCGTCTTGAGCCTCGGCGAGATCGTCACCCTGGAGAGCTTCGGCGTCGCCGGCGACGAGATGGACGAGGCGATCATCACCTACGTGCGCGACCTCTACGGGCTGGAGATCGGCCACCGCACCGCCGAAGAGGTCAAGATCGCCGTCGGCTCGGCCTATCCGCTGGAGGAGGAGCTGGTCTGCGAGATCCGCGGCAAGGATATCGCCGCCGGCCTGCCCCGCCGCCTGGAGATCTCCAGCGCTGAGATCCGCGAAGCGATCAGCAACCCGATCCAGCGCATCATCGACGCGACCAAGTCGTGCCTGGACCGCACGCCGCCCGAGCTGGCCAGCGACCTGCTCAGCACCGGCATCACCCTGGTCGGCGGCGGCGCGCTGATCCCCGGCCTGGGCCGCCGCATCGAGGAGGAGACCGGGCTGGAGGTGCGCGTGGCCGAAGACCCCCTCACCGCCGTCGCCCGCGGCACCGCCATGCTGCTGGAACGCCTCGACGAATACGAGGACGTCCTCAGCGACGAGTAGCCCGCCGCCGGATGCGCCCGCCGGCGACCCCCACCGGGCGGACAGAGCGGACTCGCCCGCCGTCATCTTGAGCCGTCCTTGCCTCTCCAGCAACGAACAACGAGCGACGAACAACCAGCCGCGCCCCCCTACAGCCGCACCTCGACGCCCCGCTCCTTCAGGTAGGCCTTCAGCTCGGGGATCGCGATCTCGCCGAAGTGGAACACGCTCGCCGCCAGCAGCACGTCCGCGTGCCCCTCGACGGCCGCCTGGTAGAAGTGCTCCATCTTCCCCGCCCCGCCGCTGGCGATGACGGGCGCGCTCACGGCGTCGGCGATGCCGCGCGTCAGCAGGATGTCGTAGCCGCCCTTCGTCCCGTCGGTCGCCTTGCTGGTGGGCAGGATGGTGCCGGCCCCGCGCTCCTGGGCGGCCCGGGCGAACTCGACGGCGTCGATGCCGGTCGCCGTGCGTCCGCCGTCGATGTAGACCTCGTAGCCGCTCGGCACCTCGTCGGAGGCGTCGGCGTCGATCGCCACCACGACGCGCTCGGGGCCGAACTCGCCGGCCGCCTCCTCGATCAGGTCCGGCTCGCGCACCGCGGCGCTGCTCATGCTCACCTTGTCGGCGCCGGCCTCGAGGGCGGCCTCCACCTGCGACAGCGACTTGATGCCCCCGCCGAGCGTCAGCGGCACGCGGGCCACCTCGGCGACGCGGCGGAAGACCTCCAGGTTCGTGCGGCGCCCCTCGACGGTGGCCGTGATGTCGAGGAAGGCGAGCTCGTCCGCTCCGTCATCCTGGTAGGCGGCGGCGCACTCGACCGGGTCGCCCGCATCGCGCAGGTCCACGAAGTGCACGCCCTTCACCACGCGCCCGTCCTTCATGTCCAGGCACGGCATGATGCCCACGTAGTCGGCCATCTCTCGTCCTCCCCAAACGGCAGTGCTCAGTGATGAGTGCGCACGGACGGGCGCCGGTCGTCAGCCCGGCACCGCCGCCTGCCAGCCGGCCTCGAGCAGCGCGGCCATGTCGTCCGATAGCGCGCCGTTCTCCGGCCGGGCGGCGATGTTGTGGTTCTCCTCGGCGTCGGTCTCGTGGTCGTAGAGCATGCGGGCGGTCAGGCGCCCTTGCTCATCGGTCCATTGCGTGTAGAGGTGCCGCTCGGTGCGGACCGAGTCGGCGGCCTGGTAGCGGCTGAAGACGGCGCGCTTCCACGGCCGCCCGGGCGCCTCGAGCACGGGGGCGAAGCTTGTGCCCTCCAGGTGCTCGGGCAGCGGCAGGCCGGCCAGCTCGCAGAGCGTCGGGTAGACGTCCGCGAACTCGACCAGCGCCGGCGAGAGCGCCCCGCCGCCGAGCCCTGCGTAGCGCACGATCAGCGGCGCGTTCAGCGACGTGTTGAAGTTGCAGTGCTTGCACCAGAGCCCGTGTTCGCCGAGCTGCCACCCGTGGTCGCCCCAGAGGACGACGATGGTGTTGCCCGCCAGCCCGAGCCGGTCCAGCTCCCCGAGCACGCGGCCGACCTGGGCGTCGGTGTAGCTGGTGGCCGCGTAGTAGCCGTGGACCATGCGGAAGCTCTGCTCCTCGGAGAGCGGCCCGTCGGCGGGGATGCCCAGGTACTGGCGCAGCTCGCCCCAGTTATGCAGCGCCTCGCCCGGCGCGTCCTCGGGCGGGAAGGGGTTGTCGGCCAGCCTCACGTCCTCGGGGCGGTAGCAGTCCCAGTAGCGCTGCGGAGCGTTGAACGGCAGGTGCGGCTTGAGGAAGCCGGCGGCCAGGAACCACGGCTTGCCGCTCTCGGCGAGCCGCCTCAGCTCCTCGACGGCCCGGTCGGCGATCTGGCCGTCGAAGTAGGCCGTGTCCGGCACGTCGGCGCACTCGTAGGGCTTGCCCGCGCCTCTCTCGGTGCTGCCGGCGCCGCTGTCGGGCAGCAGGTAGTTGCGCCAGTCGCCGCCGCCGGCGTTCGGATGCCACGGCGGCTCGCTCCAGCTCCGCTCGGCGCAGTCGCGCAGGTGGTGGAAGACCTTGCCGACCGAGAGCGTCACGTAGCCCTGCCGGCGGAAGTGCTCGGGCAAGGTCAGCGCGCCGGGCAGGTCGCGCTCGGCCCAGGTGGCGTAGCTGGTGAAGCGCTCCCGCGTCGGCCGCACGCCGGTCAGCAGGCTGGCGCGCGTGGCGCCGCAGACCGGCACCTGGCAGTAGGCACGAGTGAAGGCGACGCCCTGCGCCGCGAGACGGTCCATGTGGGGCGTGACCATCCGCGCGCGTCCGTAGCAGGCGAGCTGCGGGCGCAGGTCGTCGACGGGCAGGAACAGCACGTTCGCTCTGTCGTCGGGCATGGGCGCTCCCGAGGCGCGGTGACAATGGAGCGCCCATCCTAACCCGAGCCGGCCCTCTTCGCCAGCGGCGGCCGCTTGCAGCTACGGCCGGCGCCCGGCCGGCACGTTACGCGGCGGGCGTTTCTTCAGCCGGCTGTACCTTCTGTTGCGCTTTGTGGTGCCCATGGCTTCCTCCGCATCACGGGCGTGAGCGGTCCGCACCGGATGGCACAGCTCGGGACAGGCTGCCCGCATTATACCACGGCGCGCGAATGCACGGTTCGGCATCGCGCCGCGCCCTTGAGCCAGCCGACCCGCACCGTCAGGCGCGGGCCGCCGCAGTCCGGGCACCGCTCAAGGCTATACTCGCGCGTCTCATCGATCTGCTCGGGCGCAAACGGTGGACGCTCGTGGCGCGGATGGCCCGGCTGGCCGCCGATGCGTCGCCTTCTACCCCGCGCAGGAGGAGGCGGCTTGGGCTTCACGATGTCCGAGGACGGCGGCTTGTGGGAGTTGGAGGAGTCCTTGCGCAGGCGGGCGTTCTCGGCTTCGAGCTCAGTGACGCGCGCCTCCAGGGCAAGCAGACGCGTTTCGAGCCGCCGGCAGTTCGGGCATTCGGGCGTAGGTGTCTGTGCTGCCACGCCCGAGAGCATACGCAACGGCGGAGGGCAGATTCTCAGAAAACCCGTGAACGGTTACGCCGGCACTTCCCAGACCCTGTACGTCCAGAGTTTCTCTCCTCGCAGGCCGGAAAAGTCCACTTCGGTCATCAGCAGGCATCCGGCCGGAACCACGATGTTCACGATTTCCTGGTATTCTCCGCCCGGCTCGATCCAGTAATTGGCTTCGATGGGCTCCTGATCATGGTTGGGGCTGGCGTTCCGAATGACATCGTACTCGGTCAGTATCGGAGCGCAGTCGTTCCAGTGGGGTGTCGCGCCCGCTGAGGCGTCGCGCGGAAGAATCCCGACGGAAAGCCGGCAACCCCTTTCGCTCGGCGAAAGCTTGACTCGCCCGATGTTGTGCAGCCTGATGGTGATGCTGAGCAGCCAGCGTCCGTCACCATACGGCAAGAAGGAGGGGACAGCGTCGAGGGCCAGATTCCATTGGCTCTCGCGCGCGAGGCGGTACCGATGCAGTGCCCATCCGCCGGCGATAACCAGCGCGGCGGACATCGCAACACTCTCGACGATTGAAGCGATCACCGCGACTTGCTCGGGATCCATCGGCGCTTCCTCAAGGGGCGAATTGGGCTCGGCGGCGTCCATGGGCTCCGCTGCGCGGTGCGTCGAACGGAGTATGGCAGTTGGACCCCGGCCTGTCAAGTCGCCTGCATAGTGTATTGCTGCCGGCGCGCTCAGCCCAGCAGGTAGCCGAACTCGGTGCCGGCGCGGAGCTCGCCGAGCACGGGTCGGCCCGATTCCGCGATGAAGCGCTCCAGCACGGCGCGCTCCCGGCGCTCGATGCCCTCGCGCCGCGTCATCGCCTGCGTGGAGCCGGTCAGCAGGATCCGCTCGGCCGGGACGTAGCGCATCGCCTCCAGCGCGCCACGCTCCAGCCGCGCCAGCACGGGCACGACCTTGAGCATCAGACAGAGCGCGAACGGTCCGTCCCACGGGAGCTTCGCGGGCCAGTCCGGCTCGTCGAACCCCAGCCGCCGGGCCTCCAGTCGCGCGGGCCGGACCAGCGGCGCGTAGGCCCCCAGCGCGCGGATGGCCCGCGCGTCGCGGTCCACGGCCGCGTACAGCTGCGTGGCCCGCCCCGCGCCGTCGAAGGGGTACGAAAGCGGGTACATGCCGCAGCCGACGTCGAGGACCGAGGCCGGCGCGCCGGCCAGCTCGAAGAGCCGCTCGTAGAACTCCGCGACGTGCGCCAGCCGCTCGCGCGTGGAGGCGTGCGCCTGCAGCAGCGCCTCCCGCAGCTCGGCCACGTCGGCGACGCGCGAGGCGGCGCCCGTCGCCCGCTCCCACTGCTCAAGCAGCCGGTCGGCCTCGGCGGGGCGCCGGTAGTAGCGGCGCAGGCCGTAGTAGAGCTCCTTGCGGCAGCGGCGCACGACGCGGCGGTAGTCGCGCCATCGGGTCACGTCCTCTTCGCCGTGCCGCTCGCGGACGCGGGCCGAAAGCTCCGGCTCGTCGGCGAACGCCTCCGAGAGGGCGCGCAGCGCCTCGCGGGGCGCGACGCGGTAGCGGGTCGCAATGCGCTCCGCCTCGGCCTCTATCAGCTCGGAGGGGATGGGAAGCGACTCGCCGCTCACTGTCCGTCCTCCGGAGGCCACGACTCGCCGAGCAGGCTCTCGGGGAACCACTTCTGATGCGTGCGGGCGACGGCGTGGCAGTGCTCGGCCAGCGTTCCGCGCGCCAGCTCGGCCCGGACGCGTTCGGCCACCTCGAGGATGGTCCAGAGGTTATGCCGTGCGAGGAGCGCCGGGTCGCGGCGCACGGCCTTCCCCCTGTCGCGGCAGAACGGGCAGGCGCACTCGAAGCCGGCCGGCACGGGCCGTTCGGGCGGCAGCGCGCCGAACGGGGTCATGTAGGCTCCGGACTCGGCGTAGTGGACGTAGGAGGATGAGTCGAAGACGTTGCACCCGAGCGCGACGTAGAAGGGCAGCTCCAGCGGGTCGCCGGCGCCGTAGAGGTGGATCGGGATCCGGTCGGGGACGATGCGGCGCGCCTCGGCGATGACCCGCCCGGCGAAGCCGAGGCTGTGGTTGCGGGTGAAGAAGGGCACGAGGCTGCCGAGGGCGACGTAGCGGACGCCGAGCTCGACCAGGCCCTCGGCCGCGCGCCGGCGCAGTTCCGCGAACCGTCCGCCCTGCTGGACCCCCATGAGCGTGGCGCGCTCGACCAGCCCGAGCGCCTCCTCGATGCGCTGCATGGTGACGCCGAGCTTGCCCTCGGCCGTGCTGAAGTTGTCCCCGGGCGGGGTGACCACGTCGAGGGGCGAGGCGATGTCGGCGCCGATCTCGTCCTGGAAGCGGACGATGCTGCGGTTGCGCAGGTAGAGGCGGGCGCGGAAGGCCTGGAAGGCGCCGCTGTCGGTGGCCACCAGGCCGCGGAATCCGAGGTGGTCCTTGATGCCGCGCTCGGGCAGGAGGCGCCGCAGCCGGCGCCGGCGGTAGAGGAAGTAGGCGTTGACCATGACGCCGCGCACGCCGAAGCTCTCCTGCATCTCGCCCAGGGGGATCGGCGCGCTGTCGGGCTCGAAGACGGGCAGGAAGAGCGGCGTCTCGACGGCGAGGCCGTCCTCGTCGCCCGACCGGTCCGGTGCGGCGTGGCTCAAGGGAGATCTCCATTCGGCGCAGAGGGCCGAAGGTTCACCGCGCCCATTCGGCCAGGGCGCGGCGGACCTGCGCCATGCGCTCGCGGGGGCCCGGCCCGCGCGCGGTCAGCTCGAAGCGCCGCCGGCTCGGGCCGGTGACGGCGATGCTCAGCAGGAAGTGCTCCGGGGGCAGGCAGCCCGCCACGCGATCGGCCCATTCTACCACGCTCACGCCGCCGCTCTCGAAGGTCTCGGCGCAGCCGATCTCCTCCATCGCGGCGGCGTCGTCCAGGCGGTAGGCGTCGAAGTGATGCAGCGTCAGCCGCCCCTCGTAGCTCCGCTGGAGCACGAAGGTGGGGCTGATGACGGCGCGCTCGGGGGGCACGCCGAGCCCGGCGGCGAGGCCCTTGACGAAGCAGGTCTTCCCCGCGCCGAGCGTGCCCACCAGGCCGATCACGTCGTTGGCGCGGCAGAGCCCGGCAAACTGGGCAGCCAGCCGGCCGGTGTCCTCGGGCGAATCCGTTGCCAGCAGGACGGCCTCTGCGCTCACCGGTTCAGATGCTCCCAGCCCCCGGCCACGAGCGGCCGCCGGCTTCCGTCGGCCATGGCGATCTGCGACTCGGCCTCCTCCAGCACTTCGCCGATGACGGTCACGGCGACCTCCAGCACGCCTTCGCGGGCCAGGTCCCGCGCCTGCGCCGGCGGCACGCAGAAGAGCAGCTCGTAGTCCTCGCCGTCGTTCAGCGCGTGCTCGAGCGGGCTTGCGCCGGCCTCCTCGGCCAGGGAGGCGGCGTCGGCGCTGATGGGCACGGCCGGCGCGTCGATCCGCAGGCCGCGGCCCCCCGCCTCGGCCAAATGGAGGGCGTCGGTGCTCAGCCCGTCGCTCACGTCGATCAGCGCGTGCACGTCGGCCGCCTCCATCAGCGCGAGCGCCTCATCGAGGCGGGGCCGGAACGTGAGGTGCCGCCCCCGGATCGAGCCGCCCAGGCGGCCGGTGACGCAGAGGGCGTCCCCCGGCTGCGCGCCGCAGCGCGTGACGACGCCGGCCGGCCCCGGCGTGCCGATCGCCGTTACGGTGATGCACGTCGCCTCTTTACCGGAGGATACGTCGCCGCCGACGAGCGCCGCCCCGAACTCGGCCCCCGCGTCATGCAGCGCCCGGCAGGCCGCGCGGCAAGCGTCATCGTCCCAGTTCGGGCCGAACTGCGCCGCCGCTACGAGGCAGAGGGGACGCGCCGCCATCGCCGCCACGTCGCTCAGGGCCCGGGCCACCGCCTTCCGCCCGACCAGCGCCGGCTCCGTGCCGCCGGCGAAGTGCACGCCCTCGACCACCGAGTCCGTGGTGACGACGATGCGCCCGCCGCCGGGCAGCTCCAGCACCGCCGCGTCGTCCCCGATGCCGACCTCCAGCCACGACGGCGGCTCGCCGCCGGCCAGATCCCGGATGTATGCGATCAGCTCGCGCTCAGCCATCCCGCGTCCTCCTCGCCGCTTGCCAGATCCGAACCACCCGCTCCGCCGCGTCTTCCAGCAGCTCGCCGGCCCGCTCAATCGCCTCGCCTTCGGGCATGGGACGGTCGAGGATCGGCACCACGGCGGCTACCCCGCAGCCGTACAGGTCCCGCCACCCCTGGCCGAGCGAGCCGGCCAGCGCTATCACGGGGACGCCCTGCCCCCGCGCGGCCCCCGCGACGCCGGCGATCACCTTGCCGAACGCGCTCTGGCCGTCGGCCCGGCCCTCGGCCGTGAGGACAAGTTCCGCGCCGCGCATCTTCTCCCGGAGGCCGACGGCCTCCATCACCGTCTCGACGCCGCTGCGGATCTCGGCGCCGAGGAACGCGACCAGCCCCGCTCCCAGGCCCCCGGCCGCCCCGGCCCCGGGCAGGGACTCGACGTCGACGCCGAGCCCTCGCCGGATCACCTCCGCCAGCGAGCGCATGCCGCGCTCGAGCTGCTCGACCTGCTCCGGCGTGGCGCCCTTCTGCGGCGCGTAGGTGCGGGCCGCCCCGTCGGGGCCGATCAGCGGGTTGGTCACGTCGCAGGCGACGACGAACTCGACGCCGGCGATCCGCGGGTCGAGCCCGTCCAGGTCGATGGCGGCGACCTCCGCGAGCCGTCCGCCGCCGCAGCCTCGCACCTCCCGGCCGTCGGCATCCAGGAACCGGGCGCCGAGCGCGGCCGCCATGCCCGTGCCGGCGTCCACAGTGGCGCTGCCGCCGATGCCGACGATGAGGGAACGGGCCCCGGCGTCGAGGGCGGCGGCGATGAGCTGGCCGGTCCCGCGGGTCGAGGCCCGCATGGGCTCACGCTCGTCGGGGCCGAGCAGGTCGAGGCCGCTCGCCTCGGCCATCTCGACCACGGCGGTCCGGCCGTCCCCGCAGATGCCCCACTTCGCCCGGACCGTGCGTCCCAGGGGATCGGCCGCCTCGGCGCAGCGCAACTCGCCGCCGGTCGCCTCGACCAGGGCCTCCAGCGTGCCCTCGCCCCCGTCGGCCATCGGCGCGCAGAGCACCTCCGCGCAGGGATCGGCCCGCCGCACGCCGCGCGCGACGGCCCGGGCCGCCTGCGGCGAGGCGAGGCATTCCTTCAGCGAATCCGGCGCGACGATCACCTTCACGCGGCGTGCTCCGTGTGTTGAAGACCACTATTCTACCGAATCGTGCGCCATTTTCCACGGGGCATTCGGCCGGAGGCGCCGGACCAGGCGGCGCGGTGGTGTCGTCGCAAATCGTGCTTCACCAGTCTTTTAGGTCACTCAACGCGGGGCCGCGGACCACCGTGCGGCGATTGCCGCCCTTTTCCGCCTTGACTTCCCGTCCGCCCCACAGCTACTAATCGTAGTGAAGATGCGCAAGGGGACCTGGGCCGAAGGAGTCACAGATGCTGATCGCAGCGATCATGTGGACGACGACGCAGACCGTCCTGTCGGTCATCGCGGTGCTGATCATCATCGTGCTGATCGTGCTGATGTCGACGAAGAAGCCCGGCCCCGGTGTGGAGTCCGAGCCGATGGTTCCCTTGGAGGAGGGGGAAACCGAGGGAGCACCCGAAGTAGAGGAACCGGAGGAGGGTGAAGGCCGGACCTGACCTTCCAGCCGGTATCCGATCCTCCCACACTGCTTCGGCGCGGCCGTGTTGTCGGGTCCCGCCCGGCAACACGGCTCCTTTTGGGCGGGGTTCGGCCGGCCCTTCCGGCGGTTGACTGCCTTGCGAAGGTTCAGGTATAATGGGTGCGTGGTCGGCGTCGGGCACCCCCATATTCGCCTTCAGAGGCAGGCCGCTGCCGCAGCCCCTCCATCGCTCAGTGGCTGATGGGAGGGGAGCCCCGCGCACGGGAGGCGTGGCGCATGCAGGATGAACTCACGGACGATCTGCCGGAGACGATCGGTCCCTGCCGGATCGAGAAGAAGATCGGCGAAGGCGGCATGGGGAGCGTCTACCAGGGTCGTCACAAGACGCTGGACATCCCGCTGGCCGTCAAGGTCCTGCCCAAGCACATCGACCTGAAGGACCCCGAGTACAGCCAGCGCTTCTCGCGCGAGGCCCGCATCGCCGCCCGCCTGCGCCACCCCAACCTGGTCCAGGTCCACGACTACGGCGTCGAGGGGCAGTATTACTACCTGGTGATGGACTACGTGCCCGGCCCCACGTGCAGCCAGGAGGTGCAGCGGCTGGGCCAGATGGACTGGCGCAAGGCCGTCGAGATCGCCTCCCAGGTCTCCGAGGGGCTCGAATACGCCGCTTCCAAGGGCATCATCCACCGCGACGTCACGCCCGGCAACATCATCATCGACCCCGACGGCGTCGCCCGCATCACCGACCTGGGCCTGGCCAAGGAGACCGCCGCCGACGCCACGGGCCTGACCCGCAGCGGCGCCAGCCTCGGCACGCCCTACTACATGAGCCCCGAGCAGATCAACAGCGCCCGCGACGTCGACTTCCGCACCGACATGTACTCCCTCGGCGCCACCCTCTACCACATGGTCTGCGGCAAGGTGCCCTACACGGGCACCACCTTCGAGGTCATGACCAAGCAGGTCCGCGAGCCCCTCCCCTCCCCCAAGGAGCACGTGCCCGACCTGCCCGACGACCTCTGCGACGTCATCCGCAAGATGATGGCCAAGGACCCGAACAACCGCTACGACTCCTACGAGGAGCTGCGGGCCGACCTGAAGGCGCTGCTGGAGGGCGAGCCGGCCTCCGCCGCCGGCTTCAGGGACCAGAGCATGGTCACCGGCGCGGTGGCGCCGAACATGCCCGAAGACGAACTGATGGAGATGGCCTCCGAGAAGACCCGCCTGGCCAACCCGCCCGCCCGCCGCAGCAACACCTGGATCTACGTCCTCATCCTGGTGGTCGGCGCCCTGATCGCCCTCGCCATCGTGCTATCCAGCGTGCTCTGAGCACGCCCCGCCCGCGCCTCACTTGAAGACCATCCCGGCGTATCCCACCACGTAGGAGCCGCGCCCCAGCGGCGAGTCCGCGCTGGTCGACCGCTCGAGCAGGACCCCCTCCCTGCCCCCCCGCGCCCCGACGGCCTCCAGCATGGCCACGGCCGGCAGCATGCCGCACATCGTGATGCCCCTCTCGCGGCAGGTTGCGTGCAGGCCGTCGGGGTCGAGCGCCTCCATCTGCGCGATGGCCAGCGGGTCGTTGCGGTTCACCACGTCGAGCGCATCGGAGCCGCTCTCGTGGGACATGTCGCTGCTGGTCACGATCAGCGCCTCCTCGGCCCCGGCCCGGGCCAGCGCGCCCGGCAGCGCCGCGCCGAGCTCCTTCAGCGCGCTGAGCCCGGCGCCCGCCGTCACGCAGATCACGGCGATGCGGGCGTCGGGATTGTGATACTGGATGAAGGGCAGCACGACCTCGCCCGAGTGCTCGGGCAGGTGGGGGCGGTCGTCCTCGGTCACGGCCGGCAGGGCGGCGAGGGCGTCCGTCAGCTCCCCATGCAGGCCCGCCTCGCCGAGCGGGGTCGCCCAGTCGCCGCCGGTCCAGAGCGCAAAGGCGGGCCGCCCGTAGTGGTGGCTCGGGGTGAGCAGCAGCACGGCGTCGGGCACGTGCGCGCGGGCGAACGTCCTGCCCGCCACCCCCCCGCTGAAGGGGTAGCCCGCGTGCGGGCTGAGCAGGCCGAGGGCCGGCTCCGGCTCCTGGTCGGCGGGCGTGAACGAGCGGATCATGGAGCGCAGCTCGTGCTCTTTGGCCGGGTAGAACTGGCCGGCCACGGCGGGTCTTCGGGTCATCGGAACGCCTCCCCCTGGTCAGCGTCACGGGCCGCCCGCTCAGGCGGGGGCCTCCGCCCCCTGGCGGCCCAGGCATCCATAGCAGAACGCGCGGAGCGTCTTGTAGTAGTCCTCTCCCCCCACCTGGTGCGTGTCGGCGTGGCCGGCGCCGTCTATGACGTGCATCTGCTTCGGCGGCAAGGCGGCGGCGTAGACCTTCTTGCCCTGCTCGAGCGGCATGACCTTGTCGGCGGCGCCGTGCACCACCAGCAGCGGGGCGCGGAGCCGGCGCACCCGCGAGACCACGTCGAAGCGGTTGCGCATGAAGAACGGGCAGGGCAGGAACGGGAACCTCTGGCGGGCCGCCGCCGGCACGTTCTCCAGCGCGCCCTCCAGGATCACGCCCGCCACCTTGCCCCGCAGCGCCACGTGGAGCGCCACGGCCGTGCCGAGCGACCGGCCGAAGCAGATGATCCGCTCCGGCTTGACGCCCCGCCGATGCACCAGCAGCCGGTAGGCCGCTTCGGCGTCCGCGTAGAGGCCCGGCTCGGACGGCCTGCCCTCGCTGCGCCCGTAGCCGCGATAGTCGAACAGGAAGACCGCCAGCCCCTGCTGCACCAGGCCCTCCATCAGGTCGCGCCGATGGGTGATGTTGCCGGCGTTGCCGTGGCACCAGAGCAGCACCGGGCGCCTGGACGGCTCCTCCTCGCCCCGCCCCGGATGCCACCAGCCGTGCAGCGTCAGGCCGTCCTGCGTGCGGAAGCTGACCTGCTCGACATCGAGGCCGGCCGGCTGCCACTCGCCCTGCGGCCTGGCGGAGGGGCGGAAGACGAGGCTGCCCTCGAAGAACATCAGGGCGGCCATCCCCAGGATCGCGACCACCCCGAGGCTCGCGACCACATGGAGCAGGACCCGGCCCCAGCCGCTGGCGAAGATGCTCATGCCCAGTGTGCCCGAGTGGCCCTCCGGCGCGGCCCCCTGGGCGCAGGCCGCGCCGAGGCCCAGCAGCGCGGCTGCGAGCATCAAGGCCACGAGGCATCTCATGGCGGGCAGTTCCTTCATCGCGCACCGGGATGGAAGCTGTGAAGCCGACCAGGCCGCCCGCCTCAGTGCCGCGCGGGCGAGCCCGGACGCCGCGGGCCGCGCAGGGCCACGGGCGGGCCGAGGATCTCCGCCCAGACGATCGCCTGCTTCAGGTCTATCCGCCGCAGCGCAAGCAGGCTGAGGGGCGCCGCTTTCAACTCCTCGGCCGGCGTCGAGGGGGCCGTCGGCGCAGGGCGCCGGGCGCGACGACGCGGGGCCGCAGCGGGCTCCTCCCGCCGGCGGGCCGCCTGCTCGGCCTCGCCCGGACGCAAGGCGCTGCGGCGCACGCTCGTCGCACGGGCGGCGCGCGGCGCGGCCGGCCGCGCGGCCTCGCGCTGCGGCGGCTCGGCCTTCGCCTCGTGCAGGCTCCGCAGGAACTCCCGCACTGCGTCGGGCGGCGCCACGTATTCGGTTTTTCCCGCCTGCTGCTCCCCGGCCTTCGCCACCGCCTCAAGCAGCCGCTTCAGCAGCCCGCCGAAGACGAAGAAGACCACGACGGCGACGAAGATGATCGTGTCCAGGTCCACCGGTTGCACTCCCCGCGCCGCACCCGGGTCGGGCTCACACGAAGCGGCCCACGTCCACGTCGGCGCATTCTATCATCAGCGGAATCGTATCTTCAACGGCTCGGCACAGCAGGGCCGTCAGGTCGGCCTGCGCGCGGCCCGTGGCCGCCTGCAGCAGCTTGCGCACGCCGCTCATGCCGGCCGGATGCCCCCGCCTGACCAGGCTCGCGGCGCATAGACCCCGCAGCACGTAGGGGGCCTCGACCTGGTCGACGACGCTGGCGAAGACCTGCGCGGCCGAGCGCACCCGGGCCAACGCCAGGTAGTGGGCCGCCACGTAGCGCTCGCGCGGATCGCCGTCGCGGAGCATGCGCTCCAGCGCGGCGGCGGCCTTCGGTTCATTCTCCATCGCCGCCAGCCCCAGCCGCGCGCAGCGCGCCTCGGACCATTCGCCCTCTGTGCGGACCGGCGGCAGCTTGAGCGCGTCCACCGCGTGCCCCGCCCCCCGCAACGCCAGCGCCAGGCAGAGCCCCGCCGGCTCGTCCAGGCGCCGCCCGGCCAGGGCGTCCTCCACATTCGCGGCCACCGCGTCGTCCTGCGCCGCCGCCAGCAGCGCGTGCGCCATCTCCATCCGGAAGTCCACCCGGCGCCCGCCGAGCGCCCACTCCACGGCCGGAAGGCCGGCATCCTCGCCTCGCTTCAGCAGCGCCACCCCGGCCAGCCCCACGGGGCGGCGGTAGTCGCCCTGCCCCCGGCGATCCACGCAGAGGGCAGCCATGCGCCGCGCCGCGTCCTCGCCCCCGGCCGCCAGGTCGGCCACGGCGCGCAGGGCGGTCAGCTTGAGCCAGTCGTCGGGGTCTTTTGCAGCCTCACACAGAGCCGCCGCGTCGGGCTCTTCCCGCAAGGCTTCCCGCGCCCAGGCGGCCTGAACGCAGGCGGCGCTGCGGAGCCGGCCGATGCGCCGCAGGGCGCGAACGGCGCCCTCCGCCGGGCCCCAGTCCAGCTTCGGCCCGGCGCGCACGGCCCGCGCCCACTGCTCCAGCGTCGCCTCGCGACCAGGCTGTCCGATCGCGCGCAGGGCGGCGGCGGCGAACTCGACGGCCTTCAGGGCGGCGCGCAGCTCGCGGGCGAGGCCGTCGCGTATCTTCTGCGCCGCCTCGCCGGGAAGGGAGCCGGCCCTGAGCTGCCGGGCCTGCTCCGCCGTGAGGCCGAACTGCTCAACCCATCGCTCGGCGGCTTCCGGCGGCAGGTCGCGCACGACGCAGGCCCCTGCATCCTCGTCCCAGCGCAGCGCGTGGGCCTCGGGCGCGAGCTCCCCGCGCCACTGGAGCACCTCCTCGGCGGCCTCGGCGATCAGGTCGCCCGCCCCCGCCTCGCGCGCCTTCTCGGCGGCGCGCGTCGCCTCCTCCTCCATCAGGTAGGAGACGTCCTCCCGTTCGGCCACCGCCTCCAGCGCGCGCACGGTCCGGCGCACGGGCACCAGCCCGGTGGCGTCCGCGTGCTGGCCGATGGCGGCGCATGCCTGCTGCTGGGCGCCCTCGTCGGGGTCGTCCAGGGCGGCCAGGAAGGTGCTGAACAGCTCGGGGCCGTGCGTCCTGGTGGAGCTGAAGGCCAGGTCTCTGCCGGCGAGGCCCCCGCGGCGCGGTCCGCCCGGATCGCCGGTGAGCGCCTCCAGGGCGAGCCGGCGCACGAGCGGGTCAGAGTGGGCGCGGGCGACGCGCGCCAGCAGGCCGGCGTCGCGCGTGTACTGGAGCGTCTCGGCGGCGCGGCTGCACACGCTGGAGTCGGGGTCGTCCAGGGCGTCCTGCATGGTCAGGGAGTCGGCGATGTCGACCAGGGAGGCCAGCTCGCCGAGCGCGTGCACCTTGTCGGAGGAGGAGCCCTGCCTGAGCGCCCGCTCGAGCATCGGCACGAGCTGCCCGGCCTCGGTGCCGGCGGCGGTCTGGACGCCGATGTTGCCCGCCTCCCAGACGCTGAGGGCGCGCTCGCCGGGCGCCTGTGCGGCCATGTCCTGCGCCAGCCAGTCCAGATCGGTCTCCGGCTGCATGCGCTTGAGAAGCTCGCCGGCGCGGCGGGCGACTTCGAAGTCCGCATCATCCGTGGCGCGCTCCAGCACGGGGACGGCCCGGGCGGCGTCGAAGGCGTTCAGCATCAGCACCGCATGGCGTCGCACGGCCGGGCTCGGATGGTCCAGCGCCTTCTTCAGGTGCTCCAGGAAGGCCGAGGAAGACGCGCCGAGCCGCGCCGAGAGCATGTCGAGCGCGGAGGAGGCCACCGTCTCGCTCACGTCGCTCAGGCCCCTCGCCATCAGGTCGACGGCCCGATCGGTGCCGATCGCCGCCAGGCAGAGGCATGCCTCCTGGCGGACCTCCGGGTCCTCGTCGGTGAAGAGCACCTTCAGCGGCGGCAGCGCGGCATCGGAGGCGACGAACGAGAACGCCTGCGCGGCCTGGCGGCGCACCTGCGTGTCCTCGTTCCTGAGCAGGGCCCGGGACAGCTCGCTGTCGCCCTCGGCCAGGGCCTCAAAGAGCGGGGCGTGCAGCGCGTGATGCCTGGTGCCGGCGATCAGCCCGACGGTGCTGCTGGCGGCGCGGCGGACCTGCTCCGAATCGTCGCCCAGGGCGTCGGCCAGCAGGGGGATGACCTGCGGGTCTTCGAAGCCCTCCAGCGCCTCGGCGGCCCGGGCGCGGACGGCGAGGTCGTCGGCCTGGCAGCTCTCGCGCAGGATCTGGAGCGCCTCGGGCCGGGCGGTGTAGCTGACCAGCAGGTCGGGCACGGTGCGGGCCAGCACCGGGTCGCCGCTGCGCAGGGCGGCGCGGGCCAGCGCGGCGGTCACCTCGAAGCGCTCGCCGGTGGACATCTCGATGAGCGTCTGGCCCACCTGCCGGTTCGGCGCCTCGGCCAGCGCCCGCTCGGCGGCCGCCTCCAGGTCCTGCGCCTCGGCCAACGCGTCGAGCGCGCGGCGCACCAGCGCCGTCACCTCGCCGGCGCTCGCTGTGCTGCGGCGTGCCATGGCATCTCCCGACGGCGTCAGGACTTGGCCTGTCCGTCCTCGCCCTCGCCGCTGATGGACCTGCGCATGGCCGTGTCGGCCTGCACGTTGCGCAGGGAGTAGTAGTCCATGATGCCCAGGTTACCCTCGCGGAACGCCTGGGAGATGGCCTTCGGCACCTCGGCCTCGGCGAGGACGACCTTGGCGCGGTTCTCGCTGACCAGGGCCTGCATCTCCTGCTCGCGGGCCACGGCCATGGCCCGGCGCCGCTCGGCCAGGGCCTGGGCGACGCGCTTGTCGGCCTCGGCCTGGTCGCCCTGGAGCTTGGCGCCGATGTTCTCGCCCACGTCCACGTCGGCGATGTCGATGGAAAGGATCTCGAAGGCGGTGCCGGCGTCGAGCCCCTTCTCCAGCACGCGCTTGGAGATGATGTCGGGGTTCTCGAGCACCACCTTATACGTCTCGGCGGAGCCGATGGTTGTGACGATGCCCTCGCCGACGCGGGCGATGATCGTCTCCTCCTTGGCGCCGCCGACCAGGCGCTCCAGGTTCGCGCGCACGGTCACCCGCGCCTTCGCCCGCACCTGGATGCCGTCCTTGGCCACGGCCGAGACGGTGTCGCGCCCCTTGGTCGGGTCGGGACAGTCGATCACCTTCGGGTTGACGCTGGTCTGGACGGCGTCCAGAACGTCGCGCCCGGCCAGGTCGATCGCGCACGCCTGGTTGAAGGTCAGCGGGATGTCGGCCTTGCTGGCGGCGACCAGGGCCCGCACGACGTTCGGCACGTTGCCCCGGGCCAGATAGTGCGTCTCCAGCAGCCGCGTCTCGATGGGCTGGCCGGCCTTGACCGCGATGATGCGGCTGTCCACGATCACGTGGGGACTGACCCCCCGCAGGCGCATCCCGATGATCTCGAAGATGCCCACGTGGGCGTCGGCCAGCAGGGCCTTCAACCAGAGGAACCCGTAGCTGAAAAAGAACAGAAGCAGCCCGATGACGACGATGACCGCCACCAGGATCAGCACCACCAGCAGCGCTTCCGCACCGCCCTGCGCCAGGATCGCCAGCATGTCCGCTCACTCCTCCTCAGAGCAACGTCGATCGCATCCGTGTCCCGTTTCATCTACGCGCGAAGCTCTCCGCGTATTCCGCGCGCCTCAGGCCTCCTTGACCACGACGCGGTTGCCCGAGACCTCGATGACCTTCACCCGCGTGCCCCCCTCCAGCATCTCGCCGCGCGTGACCACGTCGCAGCGCTTCCCGTTGAGCCGGGCGATGCCGCTGGGGCGCAGGGCGCTGAGCGCCTCGCCCTCGGCGCCGACCAGCTCCTCGGTGATCGTGGTCGAGGGCCGGTAGCCCTCCTCGGCGCCGTGCGTCGCGAAGAGCCGCCCGACCACCCCCTTCCACATGGCGAAGAAGATGGGCACGAAAGCCAGCGCCACCAGCAGCATCACGATGGCCGCCAGCGTGTGGCGGCCGATGACGGCGTAGACGATGCTGCCGGCCACCGCGAGCAGGCCGATCATGCCGATGACGGCGCCGGGGATGAACAGCTCCACGAACATGGCCAGCAGGCCGCAGATGAAGACCAGGATAATGGCGGTCAGCTCGCTCATCGCCGCGCTACTCCTCCCTGACGGGGGCGACGACCACGCGGCTGCCCCGCACCTCGAGGACCTTGACCCGCTCGCCCTTCGGGACGAACTCGCCCTCGGTCACCACGTCCAGCAGCGTATCCTCGAACTCGGCCCGCCCCGCCGGCCGCAGCGCCGTCAGCGCCACGCCCTCCCGGCCGGCCATCCCGGCCAGCCCGGGGGTGCGCGTCTGCACCAACTCGCCGGCGTGGGCCGCCGCCAGGCTGGAGCGGTGCACCATCCGCCTCAGCATCGGCACCGACGGCAGGTAGCGCGCCAGTATCGCCACGCCGACCCCCGATAGGGCGAAGGCGCCGATCACCTTCAACAGGTTGTACTCCAGCGTCAGCAACTGCGCCCCGCTCTGCGGCCAGGTGAACTGCTGGAAGGCGAGCACCAGGCTCACGAAGATGAGCACGATGCCCGTGATGCCCGCCACCCCGAAGCCGGGGATCAGCAGCACTTCCACCATCAGCAGGATCACCCCGGCGGCGAAGAGCACGATCTCGAGCATCTGCGCGTAGTTCAACGTCCACTTGATCAGGAAGAACGCGGCGAAGCAGCTCAGCCCCGCGATGCCCGGCAGGCCGAAGCCCGGGTTGCTCATCTCCATGAACAGCAGGATGATGCCGCCGACGATCAGCAGCGGGCTGAACATGTCCAGGAACGTCAGCAGCCGCTCCGAGCCGGTCAGGTAGAGCCGCTCGACGCGCGCGGGATCGAGGGCGAGGACCTCGAAGAGCTCCTGCTCGTCCTCGACGGTCTGGCGGGCGAAGCCGTACTCGACGGCCTTCTGCGCGTCCATGGTGAGCAGCTCGCCGGCGGGGACGATCAGCTTCTTTTCCAGGATCTCCGCCCGCTGCTCCTCGCCCCAGCCCCGCAGGTCGGCGTCCGTCACGTAGGTGAAGGTCCCCTCCGGCTCGTCCCGGAGCTGGAGGCGCCAGACCTGGACCTCCTTGGTCACCATCGCCTTCACCAGCGCCTCCGGGTAGCCACGGGCGCGGGCGTAGCGGGCCATGGTCTCGCGGATCGGGCTCTGGGCCTTCTCGCCCACAATCTCGCCCGTGGGCATCACCGGCGCCACGTCGCCCATGATGCCGAGTTCGGCGTCGATGTAGATCTCCTCGCAGGCCAGCGCCACCATCGTGCCGCCGCTGAAGGCGTCCGTGTTGATGTAGGCGATCACGGTCACGTCGTCGAGCTGAAAGATGTAGTCGGCCAGCTCGCGGGAATGCTCCACGGTGCCGCCGGGCGTGTTCAGCTCCAGGATCACCGTCTCCACGCCCTGGCTGCGGGCGCGGTCCAGCCGGCGCTGGACGGCGCGGGCGTATGCCTCGCTGACGGCGCCGTCGATGCGGACCACGTAGGCGTCGGGTTGCTCGGCCCGGGCCGCGCCGCCGGCCGCCAGCGCGAACAGCAGCGCCGCCGCGAAACGCAGCAGCAGCCGGGACGGCTGCCTCGTGTGCAGGGACTGAGCCAAGCGAGTGCCTCCGCCGTCCTGAGGGCAGGGAACCGGCGGCCGGAGCGGGCCCCTCAGACTGCCTCAACCGGCCTGAACAGATTATACAGAGCGCCCCCACCCCTGACAAGCCGGCCGGGGGCGCACGCGGCAACGCCAACGGCCGAGAGCGCGGGCGAGAACGAGAGCGAGGTGTTACGCGGTCACTTCATCCTTCTCGGCGCGCTCTGCGCGAGGCACGCCGGAGCGGGGCGACCGGATCAGAGCTCGACCGGAACGACGCGGTGGACGTCGTCCAGGTTGCGGATGCGCTCGAGCGTTGCCCCGTCGCAGGCTGCGTCCAGGTTCAGCGCGATAAGCGCGCGTCCGCCGGCGTCCCGGCGCCCGAAGCCCATGCGGGCGATGTTGACCCCGCCGTCGCCGAGGCAGAGGCCGACCTTGCCGATCAGGCCCGGCACGTCGTCGCCGAACACGACCAGCACGTGCCCCTCGGGCATGATCTCGACGTAGAACTCGTCGATGCGCACGATGCGGGGATGGGCCCGCCCGAACAGGGTGCCGGCCGCCGCCGCCTCGCCCTCGTCGGTGGTCAGCCTGACCTCTACCAGATCGGTGAAGCCGGCCTCGCCGCCGACGGTGGAGCTGCTGGTGATGTGGATGCCGCGGTCGGCGGCGAGCAGCGGCGCGCTGATGACGTTGACGCCCGGCCCCAGGCTCGCCTGCATCACGCCCATGGCCCCGTAGTTGACCATCGGCTCGATGGTGTCCTGGGCGACGCCGCCGCGGCAGGCGACGGCGATGGCCTCGGGCCGGCCGGGGTTGAGCTGGGCCACCAGCCGCCCGAGCCGCACGGCCAGGTCGCAGTAGGGCTGGATGGCCTGCATCTCCTCGGGCGGCAGCGCGCTGACGTTGATGGCGTTGCGGAAGTTGTGGTGCTGGAGCGCCTCGATGAGCTGCTCGGCGGCGCTGACGGCGACGGCCATCTGCGCGGCGTCGGTCGAGGCGGCCAGGTGCGGCGTGGCCACCACCTCCTCGCGACGGGCGAACTCGTAGTCGTCGGGCGGCTCCTTGACGTAGACGTCGAAGGCCGCGCCCCCGAGCCGGCCCTCCTCCACGGCCGTCACCGCGGCCTGTTGGTCGACCACACAGCCGCGCGCGCAGTTGACGATGCAGGCGCCCTGCTTCATGCGGGCGATCCTCTCGGGCCCGATCATCGCGTGGGTCTGCTCGGTCTCGGGCACGTGCACGGTCAGGTAGTCGCAGCGCCCGAGCAGCTCGCCCAGATCGTCCACCAGGGTCACGCCGACCTTGCTCGCCGCGTCGCGGCCGACGTAGGGGTCGTAGGCGAGCACGTCCATGTCGAAGGCCAATGCGCGTCTGGCCACGGCCTGGCCGATGCGGCCCAGGCCGATCACCCCGAGCGTGGCGCCGGCGAGCTGCGAGCCGCCGTACTTCTTCTTCTCCCAGCGCCCCTCCCGCATCGCCGAGGCGGCCGGCACGATCTTGCGCGCCAGCGCCAGCATCAGCGCGAAGGCGTGCTCGGCCGTGCTGATCGTGTTGCCGCCGGGCGTGTTCATCACCACCACGCCCTTGCGCGAGGCGGCCTCCACGTCGATGTTGTCCACGCCGACTCCGGCCCGGCAGATCGCCTCCAGCACGTCCGCCCCCTCCAGCACGTCGGCGGTGAGCTTCGCGCCCGAGCGGCAGATCACGCCGTGCACGCCCCGCAGGGCGTCCTTCAGCTCCTCGGGCGAGAGGCCGGGGCGGTCCTGCACCTCGAAGCCGGCCCCGCTCAGCATGGCGGCGCAGCGCTCCGGCAGCCTGTCGGCCAGCAACACCTTCTTCATCGCCGTCCTCCACGGCAAGTGCGTCGGCAGGGCAACCGCGGGATTATACGGAGGGGCGCCGACGCTGTCAATCTGCGCCGGCGGGGCTCAACACGGAGGCACGGACAACGGCGCGGCAAAGGATGAACTCAGAAGGATGAAGTGACGCGGCCCTCCGCTCCTCCTCGTCCTCGTCCTCGTCGTCGTCCTCGTTCTCGGCCGTTGACGTTGCCGCCCAATCTCCAATCCTCAATCCGCAGTCTTCAATCCGCGCCCCCCTCAGTGGCGCCGGAGGACCTCCAGCATGGCGCCATCGAGCTTGTGGCCCGCGAACTCCTCGTAGTCCACGTCGTCCCGCTGGCTGTCCATCACCCCGAAGGCGCCGCGCAGGTTCCACAGCGCCCATCCGAAGCCGCACTCGCCCAGCACCGTGAGCGCGTCCTCCAGCCAGGCCAGCGCGACGGCGTGGGGCGTCTCGTGATAGACGCCGCCCTCGCCGCAGTGGACGCCGACGCCCTTCTCGGCCAGCTCGCGCCAGGGGCGGTAGTGCTCGCGGAGGGTGTCGGCGTCCCACGTGGGGCCGCCCGGCTCGGGGCCGCTGCCGGGCCACTCGGGCTCGGGCACTTCGCCACCGCCTTTCTGCCACCACGCCTTGTAGTGGGTGAGCCAGTGGGGGTCATAGGCGCGGGTGGACTGGGCGACGCCGAGGTCGACGAGCTCGGCGACGGGGATCCGCCCGTAGTCGTACCCGTCGCAGATGACCAGGCGGGCGGGGTCGGCCTCCCAGATGGCCGCCGTCAGGCGCTGCACCACGTGGCGGTAGCGCTCGGGCGTGAAGCCGCCGTCGCCGACGCGGGCCGGCTCGTTGAACAGGTTGAAGCTGAGCTCGTCGGACGGGATGCCGGCGTAGCGCTCGGCGAAGAGGGCCCAGTGGAAGGCGCAGAGCTCGCGGGCCTCCTCGTCGATCCACACGCTCTCCGGCTCGGGCGGGCGGGCCACGGTGTAGCCCGGCGCGCGGTGGAAGTTGATGCAGACGTGGATGCCGTGCTCGCGGCCCAGCTCGACCGCGTCGTCTATCTCGGCCAGCGTCGGCTCGTCGGTCATCCGCCCGTCGGCGTGGCGCAGCCAGCAACGGTAATCGAGCGGCAGGCGGGCGAAGTCGAAGCCCCAGTCCCGCATGATGCGGAAGTCCTCGGCCGGGAAGGGCCGGTTGCGGCGCACGTTGATCTTCGAGACCAGGTTGAAGCCCCGCCAGCGGGGCAGCTCCTCGGCGGATGCCATGGGGGCAGACCTCGTTTGTGTGAGCGGCTATCGGGCGAAACGGGCCGACAGCTCGTCGGTCTTCTCTTTGAGCAGACGCTCCGTGCGCGCTTCGAGCGCCAGGCGCGCGATCGGCTCGGTGCCGGACGGGCGCACGCAGAACCACCAGTCCTCGTAGTCCACGCGCACGCCGTCGCAGCCCTCGATATCCTCCGGCCGGCACCGGCGCCGGATCGCGCCGTGGCGCTCGACGCAGACCTCCCGCCAGTGCGGCGCGGCCCCGAGCGCGGATCGCGCCACGTCGCGGCAGACGGCGAGCGCGCGGTCCTGCTCGGCGAAGGCGAAGGACGGCTCCCGCAGCGGGCGATGCCACGGCCCGGGCAGGCCCTCGATCAGCCCGTACAGCCCTCCCCCGGCCGACAGGTGCAGCAGGTGCAGCGTGGTCATCAGCGAGCTGTCGCAGCAGAAGAAGTCGCGGAAGTAGTAGTGGCCGGCGTCCTCGCCGGCGAACCGCATCGCGGGGCTGGCGCGCATGAGGGCCTTGATCTTGGCGTGGCCGACCGGCACCATGACCGGCTCGACGCCGCAGGCGGCGAAGTGGTCGAGCGCCTTGCGGCTGATGGTCTGGCCCACACCGAAGCAGGCGTCCGGCTGCTCGGCCAGCATGCGCTCGGCGAGGCAGACGGTCATCTCGCTGCCGTCCACCACGTGGCCGTCGGCGAGCGCCGCCACCACGCGGTCGGCGTCGCCGTCGTAGGCGAAGCCCAGGTCGGCGCCCTCGCGCGCGATCGCCTCCACCAGCTCCTCCAGGTTCTCGCGGCGGGAGGGGTCGGGATGGTGGGCCGGGAAGCGGCCGTCGGGCTCCCAGTTGAGCCGGACCGTCTCGACGCCGACGGCCTCGGCCATCGCGTCCCACAGGAGGCCGGCGACGCCGTTGCCCGCGTCGGCGACCACCCGCAGGGCGGCCGCGTGCGGCCTGCCGACCGCGTCCAGGGCGAAGGCGACGCAGTCGGCCAGGGCCTCGACCTGCTCGTCCGGCTCGCCGGCGGCCGGCTCGGGGCAGTCCATGCCCTCCATGGCCCGGCGCACCTCGTCGAGCCCGCTGGAGGCCGAGACGGGCTCGCCGCCGGCCCGCACGATCTTGAACCCGTTGTACTCGGGCGGGTTGTGGCTGGCGGTGATCATCACCCCCAGCTCCCACTCTCGCCGGGCGCCGGCGGCGTAATAGACCAGTTCGGTCGGGCAGAGCCCGAGCCCGCCGACGCGCGCGCCCGCCTCCTTCAGCCCGCCGATCAGGGCGCCGTAGAGCGCCGGCGAGCTGAGCCGGGCGTCGCGCCCCACGACCACGCGCCCCGCCCCGAGTGCGGCCGGCAACGCCCGCCCCAGCAGCCAGGCGAACCGCTCGTCGAGCTGCTCGGGATAGACGCCCCGGATGTCGTACGACTTGAAGACGGATGCGTCGAGCGCGGCCACGGGCGCACCTCGGCGGAAGCTGCGGAACGCGGCGCAGGATACCGGTCCCCGCGACGCTCGTCAACGACGCCGGCCGCCAGGCAGGGCCGTTCAGTTGTCCCCTGGCGGGGACGGACAGATCGCGCCGTGCGGACCGTGGATTGCGGGATGAACGGCGAAGTCAACGGCCGAGGACGAGGACGACGACGAGCGGTTACGCCGTCACTCCATCTTTCAGCCTTCATCCCTCGCTTCGCCGTTCTCTGCGTCCTCCGCGCGAGAGCTTCCGTCGCCGCCGAGGGCGCGGAAGAAGCGCGAGAGCTGCTCCCGCGGCACGGTGAAGGCGCCGAGCGGCGGCTCGCCTTCGCGGCCGTGCCAGTCCGAGCCGCCCGTCACGACCAGGCCGAAGTGCTCGGCCGCCTTCTCCACGTAGAGCTGCTGGTTGCCGACGCAACGGGGCCGGTAGGCCTCGACGCCGTCCAGGCCCATCTCGGCGAACGGCGCGATCCAACGGTCCACCAGGCCGATGCCCGGATGGGCCAGGACGGCGAGCCCGCCGGCGGCGTGGATCGCCTGGATGCAGCGCCGCGGGCTGAACTGGCGCATGCAGACGTAGGCCGCCCCTTCGCGCCGCAGGTAACGGGAGAAGGCCCGCTGCATGTCCGGCACCACGCCGCCGCGCACCAGCAGCCTGGCCAGCACGGGCCGGCCGAAGTAGGTGCGGTCGCCGGCCAGCAGCTCCTCCAGGTCGATGTCCACCCCGTCCCGATGCAGCCGGTAGCCGATCTCGTGGACCTGCTCGCGCTTCAGTTCTACGATCTCGGCGCAGGTCTCACGCAGCGCCGCGCAGGAGGCGTCCACGCCGTAGCCGAGCAGGTGGATCTCGCGCTCATCGGGCGGCTGGGCGCTGAGCTCGACGCCGGGGATGAACTGCGCGCCGCCGCCCTGCGCCGCGGCCGCCGCCGCTGTGAGGCCGGCCACCGAGTTGTGGTCGGTCACGGAGAAGAACCCCAGCGCATTCTCCCTGGCCATGCGAGCGAGCCGCGCCGGAGCGACCATCCCGTCGCTGGCGGTGGTGTGTATGTGGAGGTCGCCTTCCATGGCCCGCTCAGAACCTCAGCTCGCGTTCGGCCAGGATGCGTTCGGCCGCCGGCACGTCGGCGCGGCTTGTCAGGTCCACCACGCCGCGCTCGCAGGGCAGCACGCGGAACTCGACCGCGCCGGAGGAGGCCAGGTCGGCCACGGCCGCCGTCAGCTCCAGCTCGCCCCGCTCGGGGTCGGGCTCCAGCCGCCGGCAGGCGTCGAAGACGGCCGGCGTGAAGCGGTAGAGGTTCATGTTCACCCAGAGCCTGCCCCCGCGGGCGTGCTGCTCCGGGTCGGGCGGCTTCTCGACGATGGTCTCGAGGCGGCCGTCGGCGGCGGCGGTCACCACGGCGAAGTCCCGCGCCCGCTCGGGCGCGATGTTGCCCTCGGCGCTGAGCGCCTCCCGCTCGAAGGCCACCACGTAGCAGGCCGGCCCGGTCACCGCCGCCAGCCCCCGGAGCGCGTCGTCGGGGTAGAGGTTATCGGCGTTGGCCAGGACGAACGGCTCCTCGCCCACGGCGTCCTCGGCGGCCAGCACGGCGTCGCCCGTGCCGCGGGGCTCCTGCTGCACGGCCCATTCGATACGGGCGCCGGAGGCGCGGGCGATGCGGCGCAGGTGCTCGCGGAATGGCTCGGCCTCGGGAGCGATGACGAAACAGAGCCGCCCCAGCCCGGCCCGCAGCAGACTGTCGGCCACGTAATCGACGAACGGGCGCCCGGCCACGGGCATCAGCATCTTCAGCCCCCGGCCGGCGAGCCGCTCGCGCTCGGGGCCGAGCTCGAGGCCGCCCTGCGGGCGCCGCATGCGCGTGCCGAGCCCCCGGGCCAGTATCACCGCCCTCTCGGTCATCGTCCAGCCTTCCGTATCGAGACCCGGCCGCCGGCGGAAGTGCGTAGCGTAACGCCGCGCGGGGCCGCTGCCAAACGCGCGGACGCTGGGGCCGGCCTCAACTGCCGGAGCGGGGGTACTTCCCCGGGTACGTGCGCCACCGCTTGTGCTGCCAGAGCCATTCGTGGGGGACCCGGCGGACGAGCTCCTCCAGGTCGCGGGTGAGCCGCTGGGTGATGCGCAGCACCTCGGCGTCCTCCTGCTCGGCCGGGTCGGGGATGATCAGGTCGGTCAGGCAGATGCGGATGCGCTCCGTGCCGGGCACGCGGCGTCCGTAGCCGAAGACGATGGGCGCGCCGGTCTTGAGGGCCAGGCGCGCGGGGCTCGGCGTGGTGGAGGCGGGGCGGCCGAAGAACTCGACGAAGACGCCGTGGCGCCGGGCGTCCTGGTCGATCAGGAAGGCCACCGACTCGCCCCGGCGCAGCAGGCGCAGCACGTGGCGCAGCGCCCCCCGCTTGGGCACGACCCGCTGGCCGGTCACGCTGCGCAGCTTGCGCATGTAGCGGTCCAGCAGGGGGTTATCCACCCCGCGGGCGACGCTCCACAGGGGATGGCCCAGCAGGGGCATGGCGGCGCCGGCGGCTTCCCAGTTGCCGATGTGGCCCGTGCAGAAGATCACGCCCCGATCCTGCGGCACCTTCTCCAGCAGCTCGAATCCGACCATCTCCACCACCTCCGCCGCCCGGCCGGCCGCCGCCCACCGCCCCACGTGCCATGCCTCGACCACGGACTCGAACAGGTGGCGGTAGGAGCCGCGCAGGATCGCCCGGGCCTCCTGCTCGCAGAGCTGCGGGAAGGCGCAGCGGATGTTCGCCACGGCGCGTCGTTTGCGGCGCGAACGGTCCGCCAGGAAGGCCCCTTCGCCGGCCAGCCGCGCCAGGCCCCGCGCCGGCCGGGGCGGCAGCATCTGGACCGCGGCCCCGAGCGTGCGGACCGTCAGATAGACGAGCGCGTTCCTGGCTCGGCGGCGCCAGCCGTTGCGCATAGGGGCACCCTGGGGGGCCGGTGGGGCATCATGCGGCAAGGGCGCGCGGGCCGTTCCGGGCGATCCCTCGCTTTCTTTACGCCTCCGGGCCGTCGCCGCGCAGCAGCGGCCGCAGGAAGCGCCCGGTGTGGCTGCGCTCGCAGCGGGCGATCCGCTCGGGCGGGCCGACGGCCACCAGCTCGCCGCCCGCCTGGCCCTCGTCGGGCCCGAGGTCGACGACGTGGTCGGCGTATTTTACCACATCCAGGTTGTGCTCGACCACGACGACGGTATGGCCGTCGTCCACGAGGGCCTGGAAGCAGGAGAGCAGCTTGCGGATGTCGTCGAAGTGGAGCCCCACGGTCGGCTCGTCGAAGATGAACAGCAGCCTGTCCTTCGTGCCGGCGGCCATGTGGCTGGCGAGCTTGAGGCGCTGGGCCTCGCCGCCGCTGAGCGTGGTGGCCGGCTGGCCGAGCTTGATGTAGCCGAGCCCGGCGTCGCAGAGGTAGCGCAGCCGGCGGGTGATGCGGCCCTCGCCGCGGAAGAAGCCCATCGCCTGCTCGGCCGTCATCTGGAGCACCTCGTGGATGGAGCGGCCATGGTACTTGACGGCGAGCACGTCCTTGCGGAAGCGCCGGCCCTGGCAGCGCTCGCAGGTGACGTAGAGGTCGGCCAGGAACTGCATGTCCACCTTCACATGGCCGGCGCCCTGGCACTCCTCGCAGCGCCCGCCGGTGGTGTTGAAGGAGAAGACGCCGGGCTCCAGGTTCCGTATGCGCGCCTCGCGCGTCTCGCTGAACAGGCGGCGGATCTGGCCCCATGCCTTGATGTAGGTAACGGGGTTGGAGCGCGGGGTGCGGCCGATCGCCGCCTGGTCGACCAGGATCACGTCGTCGATCAGCTCATCACCGCTCAGCTCGTCGTGCTCGCCGATCTCTTCGGCGTAGCCACCCGGCTTGCGCCGCTTGACCGCTCCGTAGAGGGTGTCCTGCACCAGCGTGCTCTTGCCGCTGCCGCTCACCCCCGTGACGCAGATCAGCAGCCCCAGGGGGAACTCGACGGTGATGTCCTTCAGGTTGTGCGCGCGGGCGCCGCTCAGCACGATCTTCTCCCGGCCCGGCCGGCGGCGCGTCTCGGGCACGGGTATGCGCAGCTCGCCCCGCAGGTAGGCGCCGGTGACGGACGCTTCGCAGCCTGCCAGCCCCTCGGTCGGCCCGCTGTAGACCAGCCGCCCGCCCCGCTGCCCGGCGCCGGGGCCGAGGTCGATCACGTGGTCGGCGGCCTCGATCAGCGCCCGGTCGTGCTCGACGACCATCACCGTGTTGCCGCACTCGCGCAGGCTCTCCAGGATGCCGATCAGCCGGTCGTTGTCGCGGGCGTGCAGCCCGACGCTCGGCTCGTCCAGGATGTAGAGGGCGTTGACCAGCGCCGAGCCGAGGCTGGTGCTCAGGTTCACCCGCTGCATCTCGCCGCCGCTCAGCGTGCGCGTGTGGCGGTCGAGGGTCAGGTAGCCGAGCCCGATCCGCGCCAGGCAGTCCAGGCGGTTGCGCACCTCCCGCAGCAGCAGCCCGCCGACCTTCGCCTCGTAGTCGCTGAGCCGCACCTCCTGGCGGAAGAGGCGGTCGGCCTCGGCGACGGACATGGCGCTGACCTCGGCGATGTTGCGCCCGCAGACCCGCACGGCGAGCGCCTCCGGGCGCAGGCGCGTCCCGCCGCACTGCTCGCAGGTCACGTAGCTGCGATAGCGGCTGAGCAGCACGCGCACGTGGAGCTTGTACTTCTTGGTCTCCAGCCAGTCGAAGAAGTCCATCACGCCGTAGAACTGCTCGGTGCCCTCGAAGACGGCGTCCCGCTGCCAGGGCTCCAGCTCGGCCCAGGGCACGTCGACGGGGATGCCGGCCTGCGGCGCCCCCTCCAGCAGCTGCTCCCGGCACTCCGCGGTCGAGTCGGTCGTCCACGGGGCCACAGCGCCCTCGCGCAGCGATTTGCGCGGGTCGGGCACGCAGCGGCGGCGGCTGATGGCGATGCTCGCCCCGTAGCCCGAGCATGCCTCGCAGGCGCCGAGCGGGCTGTTGAAGCTGAACAGCTGGGGCGATGGCTCGGGCATCTCCCGCCCGCAGTCGGTGCAGAGCAGCATGCGCGTGAACTCCAGGTCCTCGCGCCGCTCGGGCCCGACCACGTGGATGCGGCAGCGCCCCTTGCCGAGGCGGTAGCAGGTCTCGACCGCCTCGGTGAGCCGCTCGGCGAGGCCCTCGGCCACGGCCAGGCGGTCCACCACCACCTCGACCTGCTCGCGGCCCTCCAGCCCCTCGCCCTCCACGTCGGCCAGCTCCACCACCTCCCCGTCCAGGTAGAGGCGCACGAAGCCCATCTCGCGGATGCGGTCGGCCTGCTCCTGGGCGGGGAGCTTCTCCGAGAGCGCCAGTGGCAGCCCGACCAGCAAGCGTGTGCCCTCGGCCATGGCGAGGACCTCTTCGGCGACGCGGCCGGGGGAGTGGGCGACGATCTCGCGCCCGCACTCCGGGCAGAACACGCCCCCCACGCGCGCCCAGAGCAGGCGCAGGTAGTCGTTCAGCTCGGTGGCCGTGCCGACGGTGGAGCGGCGGTTCTTGACCGGGTTCTTCTGCTCGATGGCGATGGCGGGCGGGATGTTCTCGACCTTGTCGACGTCGGGCTTGTCCATCCGCTCCAGGAACTGGCGGGCGTAGGCGCTGAAGGACTCGACGTAGCGGCGCTGGCCCTCGGCGTAGAGCGTATCGAGGGCGAGGCTCGACTTGCCGCTGCCGCTCACGCCGGTGACGGCCACGTAGCGCCCGCGCGGCACGTCCACGTCGATGTTCTTCAGGTTGTGCGTGCGCACGCCGCGCGCGCGGATGGCGCTGCCCTCGTCCATGGCGTCCTTGTGGGCCGTGGTCGGTGCTCGCAGACTACCCCAAACCTATGATTATACCATGGGCGGCACGCGCCGAAAGGGCCGCTCGGCGTGGCCCCCGCCCCGCCTTGCCGCTATAATCGCCGGCGACACGGGCGAGGAGGCCCTCATGGCCCTGCAGCGCAGATCCAGGCCCGACGTGGCCCGCGCCGCCGTGCGTCGCTGGCAGGCCGAAGGTCTCGCCGTCGGCTTCGTGCCCACGATGGGCGCGCTCCACGAGGGACACCTGAGCCTGGTGTGCGCCTCGGCCGCCGAGTGCGACCGCACGGTCGTGAGCATCTACGTCAACCCCACGCAGTTCGGCCCCGGCGAGGACCTGGAGCAGTACCCCCGCCGCCTGGAGGCGGACTGCCGCCTGGCCGAAGAGGCCGGCGCGGACCTCGTCTTCGCGCCGAGCGACCAGGTCATGTACCCCGACGACTACGCCACCTACGTGGTGCAGGAGGGGCTGAGCGACCTGCTCGAGGGGGCCTGCCGACCGGGGCACTTCCGCGGCGTGCTGACCATCGTCTGCCGGCTCTTCCACATCGTGCCGGCCGACCGCGCCTACTTCGGCCACAAGGACTTCCAGCAGACGGTCGTCGTGCGCCGCATGGTGCGGGACCTGAACATGCCGGTCGAGATCCGCGTCTTGCCGACGGTGCGCGAGGCGGACGGGCTCGCCATGAGCTCGCGCAACCGCTGCCTGGGCGAGGAGGAGCGCCGCCAGGCGCTCTGCCTCTACCGCGCGCTCAGCGCCGCAAAGGAGCTCTACGAAGGCGGGCAGACCGACGCCGAGGCCCTGCGCCAGGCCATGCGCGCGGAGATCGCCGCCGCCCCGCTGGCGCGCATGGACTACGCCGAGGTGGTCGAGCGCGAGACGCTGCGCCCCGTGGAGGAGGCGACCGACGACGCCGTCGCCGTGGTGGCCGCGCACGTCGGCGAGACGCGCCTGATCGACAACATGCCGCTGGGGGGGTAGGTCTCGGGTCTCGGGTCTCGGGTCTCGGGTTCGCGCGCCGGCCGTGTTGCATTCGCGGCGGCGGCGTGGCTATAATCCGTCCTGCACGACGTGCCCGCCTACGCTGCCCTCACGGACGGCCGATGGACTGCATCGAACAGGGACGCCAGATCATCCGGCTCGAGCTTGAGGCCCTCCGGGCGATGCTGGAGGGGCTGGGCGAGGAGTTCGAGCGCGCCGTCGTCCTGCTGCGCGACTGCCGCGGCCGGGTCGTGGTCACCGGCGTGGGGAAGGCCGGCATCATCGGGCAGAAGATCAGCGCCACGCTCGCCAGCACCGGCACGCCGTCGCACTACATGCACGCCGTCGAGGCCCGCCACGGCGACCTGGGCCGCGTCCACGCCGACGACGTGGTGCTCGCCCTGAGCAACAGCGGCGAGACGGAGGTCGTCCAGCTCCTGCCCGCCCTGAAGAAGATCGGCGTGCCCCTGGTCGCCATCACCGGCAGCGCCGGCTCCACCCTCGCCCGCCACGCCGAGGTGGTGCTCGAGATCGGCGACGTGGAGGAGGCCTGCCCCCTCGGCCTCGCCCCCTCCTCCAGCACGACGGCGATGCTGGTGATGGGCGACGCGCTGGCGCTGACGCTCTTCGCCCTGCGCGAGTGGCAGCCGGAGGACTACGCCTTCTACCACCCCGGCGGGGAGCTGGGCCGCCGGCTGATCAAGGTCAAGGAGGTGATGCGCCGCGGCACGCTCAACCCCGTGGCCGACGCCGCCGTGACCGTGCGCGAAGCCCTCGGGGCCATGAGCGGCGAGGGAAGCCCGGGCGCGGTAAGCCTGGTCGACGAGGACGGCCGGCTGGTCGGCTTCTTCACCGACGGGGACTTCCGCCGCCTGATGCGCGCCGACGGGGCCGAGCTGCTCGAGCGGCCCGTCGCCGAAGTGATGACCCGCAACCCCCGCACGATCGGCCAGGACAGTCTCCTCGCCGAAGCCTACCGCATGCTCCGCGAGCGGCGCATCGACCAGGTGCCGGTCGTCGACGCCGAAGGCCGCCCCGTCGGGCTGCTCGACGTGCAGGACTGGCTGGACGTGGAGCGCGGCGCCGACCCGAATCCGAGCGCTCCTGATTGACCGGCCCGAACCGTGGGAGGACTCCATGGCCGAGGACGCCCGCCGCAGGGCCGCCAGGGTGCGCATGGTCGTCATGGACGTCGACGGCGTGCTGACCGACGGGCGCGCCTTCTACGCGGGCTCGCACGTGGAGGGACTGCTCTTCAACGTGCAGGACGGCACGGGCATCAAGTACCTGCACCGGGCCGGGATCCGCACCGCCCTGCTCAGCGGGCGGGACCTGGCCTGCGTGCGCCGACGCGCCGAGGTGCTCGACATCCCGGAGGTGATCCAGGGCGCCAAGGTCAAGCTCGACGCCTACAAGGAGCTGACGGCCCGCGTCGACCTCGCCGACGAGGAGGTCGCGTACATCGGCGACGACCTGCCCGATCTGCCCGTGCTCAGGCGCGTGGGGCTGGCGGTCGCCGTCCCGAACGCCCGGCCCGAGGTCCGCCAGGCCGCCCACCTGGTCACCGAGCGGGCCGGGGGCGAGGGTGCCGTGCGCGAGCTGGCACAGTTCATCCTCAAGGCGCAGGACAAGTGGGACGGCATCTTGGCCCGATACCTCAGTGAACCGACGGAGGACCGATGAGCGCGGCAGACCCGAACGTTGACCTGAGCGGCGAGATCGTGGCGATCACGGGCGGCGGCGGCGTGCTCTGCAGCGCGATGGCCCGAGCCATAGGCGCAAGCGGCGCCGCCGTGGCCCTCTTGGACATTGCCGAGGACGCCGCCCGGCGCGTGGCCGACCAGATAGCCTCCGACGGCGGCCGCGCCGTCGCCGTGCCGTGCAGCGTGCTGGAGAAGGACCAGCTCATGCGCGCCGCCGAGACCATCACGGCCGAGCTGGGCACGCCCACCGCCCTGATCAACGGGGCCGGCGGGAACCGGCCGGAGGCGACGACCTCCGAGCTGTGCCCCTTCTTCGACCTGCCCAAAGAGGCGGTCCGCTGGGTCTTCGACCTGAACTTCCTCGGCACGTTCCTGGCCTCGCAGGTCTTCGGCCGGATCATGGCCCGGGCCGAGCGCGGCTGCATCGTGAACGTCTCCAGCATGAACGCCCTGCGCCCGCTGACGCGCATCCCGGCCTACTCCGCCGCCAAGGGCGCCGTGAGCAACTTCACCCGCTGGCTCGCCGTCCACATGAACCAGGAGCACAGCCCGAACATCCGCGTCAACGCCGTCGCCCCGGGCTTCTTCCTCACCGAGCAGAACCGGTTCCTGCTGATCGACGAGCGGACGGGCGAGCTGACCCCGCGCGGCCAGGCCATCATCGACCACACGCCGGCCGGCCGGTTCGGCGACCCGCAGGATCTGGTCGGCACAGTGCTGTGGCTGCTGAGCGATTCGGCCCGGTTCGTCAACGGGATCATCGTGCCCGTCGACGGGGGCTTCAGCGCATTCGGCGGCGTCTGAAGGGCGCCGCCCCGGCAACGAGGGACAGGACACATGAGCTTCGAGCAGGTCGCGCGGTGGATCGAGGCGCACCAGGGCGAGATGATCGAGCTCCAGAGCGAGCTGACCGCCCGCCCGGCCCTCGGGCCCGAGAACGGCGGCGACGGCGAATGGGAGAAGGCCCGGTTCCTGGAGCAGTACCTGGCCGGCCTCGGCCTGACCGAAGTGCAGCACTACGACTGCCCCGATGAGCGGACCTCCGAGGGCACGCGGCCCAACTTCGCCGTCAGCCTGCCCGCACTGAGCCAGGCGCCCTGCGTCTGCGTGCTGACCCATCTGGACGTGGTGCCGCCCGGCGAGCGCATGCCCGACGGGACGTGGAAGGGCTGGGACGCCGACCCCTACCAGCTCCGGCACAGCGGCGACCTGCTCATCGGGCGCGGCGTCTGCGACAACCAGCAGGCCATCGTCAGCGCCGTCTTCGCCGCCCGCGCCCTCATGGAGTGCGGCGTCAAGCCGCCCAGCACCGTCAGGCTGCTGTTCGTCAGCGACGAGGAGACCGGCAGCCACTACGGGCTCTGGCACCTGCTGCGGGAGCCGACGGGCATCTTCGCGCGGCAGGACGCCATCATCGTCCCCGACTGGGGGGAGCCCGACGGCACGACGATCGAGATCGCCGAGAAGTCGGCCCTCTGGCTGGAGTTCCGCGTGCGCGGGCGCCAGGCGCACGGCTCCCGCCCCGACCTGGCCGTCAACGCCTTCCGCGCCGGCTCCGCCCTCGTGCAGGCGGTCGATGAGGCGCTCCACGCCCGCTTCGAGAAGGTGAACCACCTCTACGACGTGCCGCGCTCCACCTTCGAGCCGACCGTCCACCAGGCCAACGTCCCCAACGTGAACACGATCCCGGCCGAGGACGTCTTCTGCTTCGACTGCCGCGTGCTGCCCGACTACGAGCTGGACGCCGTCCTCGCCGCCGTCGAGGCCCAGTGCCGCAGCATCGACGGCGTGCACCGGACGCAGACGGAGCTGGTGGTGCGCAATCGGCAGGACGCCCCGCCGCCCACGCCGTCGGACGCGTCCGTGGTGCAGTTGCTGGCGGCCGCCATCCGCCAGGTGCACGGCGTGGAGCCCGCCACGCGCGGCATCGGCGGCATGACGGTGGCCTCGCCGTTCCGCGAGAAGGGCTTCCCGGCGGCGGTCTGGAGCACGGCCGAGCCGACGGCGCACCAGGTGAACGAGACCTGCCGCCTCAGCCACATGGTGGCCGACGCGAAGGTCCTGGCCCACGTCTACATGAGCGGGCTCTGAGACGCCCGGCGGCGTGCAGCCCGAGCCGAGACGTCGGGCGCCGCCCCCGCCCGGCAGGGGCCGGCGCCTACTCCGGCTCCAGCTCGGCGCCGACGATGGTCAGGGCGAGCCCCTCCAGCAGCTCCCGCTGCGAGATGCGCGCCGTCACCACTCCATCGCGCTGGCGCACCGTCAGCACGGGCGCCCGCATCGCCTCCCAGTCCACCAGGGGCAGAAGCGGCACCCGCAGCGTAGGGCGAATCGGCGAGAGCATGAGCTGCCCGTCGGCGCGGTTCAGCCGCATGCCGGCTGCCGCAAGGGGCATCCCGAAGACGGTGACGCCGCGCGGGTAGAAGCTCAGGTTGTTCGACTCCGTGGTGTCGTAGTAGAGCGAGCTGCGCCAGTTGTGCCCGGTAGTGAGCTGGTAGTCCCAGTAGCGCTCGGCGTTGTTGAGCAGGTCGATGCCGAAGTAGGCGGCCACGTAGTCGCGCCACATGTTCTGCGAGAACCAGACCGTGGCGCCGCCGGCGCTGGAGTGGCGACAGCCGTAGGGGGTCATGGTGGCCGCGGCGGCCCGCTCGAGGTCGCGCGCGAAGCGGTTCATCTTCCAGCGCGGCGTCTTCAGGCCGGCCAGCAGAAGGTGCAGCAGGCCGTTGGCGGTGTAGATCGAGTAGGCGTCCCAGCCGACCAGCTCGCCCGGCGGCAGCTCCTCGCCCGTCCACGGGTCGGTGAGCCCTTCGGTGGTGCGGGTCAGGGTGACGGCGTAGTGGTCGCCGAGCCACGCCTCGTCTTCCAGGTACTTTATGCTCTTGGAGGTATGGGCGCGCCAGCGCTCGGCCTGGGAGCCCTTCGCCTCGCACGCCTGCTCCAGCTCGGCCAGCGCCCAGAGGGCCGACTGCGTCTTGACGGCCAGGTAGACCTGCTCGCGGCCGAACTGCATCGCGGCGCCGGCGTCGTCGATGGTGTTGGCCACGCCCCGGTCGGGGATCCCGTTGCCGTCGCTGTCGGCCTTGACGATGAACTCGGCCAGGCGCCGGCAGAGCGGCAGCTTCTTGCGGGCCGGCGCCAGCTCGCCCGTCACGAACGCCCACGCCGCGAGCAGCAGCAGGTAGTTGGCGTTCTCCTCCACCTCCATGGCGTGGGGGTATGCCTGCTCGCCGACCACGTGGTGGCTGCCCATGTCGTGGGTGAGGAACCCGGTGCCCTCCCCTTCGGGCCCGAGCGTCTGCTGCCCTGGCCGCTCGAACTCGGCCCACTCCTCCAGCAGCATGCCGAGCAGCTCGGGCCAGAGGGCCAGGTAGAGCAGCGCACCGTTGTACTCGACGTCGATGGTCGAGTGATAGAAGCACGAACCTTCCCACACGCTGAACCAGTCGCCGTCCTTGCGAGTGGTCCACCACGTGTCGACCAGGAACGAATGCAGCGCCAGCGCCGCCATGTTCGCGGCGTCCACGCCGAGGCTCCAGTCGGCCACCAGAGCGTCCAGGAAATCGCAGCGCCGCTCGATCTCCTCCCGCGCCCGCCGCGCCCAGGCGCGCATCTGCCGCCGCCCCTTGAAGAGCTGCACGTATTTGAACGGGGTCGCCTCCCCGTGGACCTGGAGCACGGGCTCGTCGTCCCAGGCGGACCAGGTGAGCGCGAGTCGGGCGGGGCCTTCCGAGAGGTCGAACGCCCGGCGCAAGCCGCAGTGGCCGGCCGGTTCGGCGTCTTCGCCCTCGACCCAGCTCTGGACCCGCCGGGTCAGCGCAGGCCGCTCACCTCCCGGCGCCGAGGTGCTGGCGAAGGCGTAGCTGAAGCCGTCCTCGCAGCGCGCGAACTCCACGCCCCGCGCCGCCAGGTCGAAGACGATCTCCCCGGCCGCCAGGGGCGCCTCCGCTTCCTCCCAGCGGAACTTCTTCAGGGGCCGCACCTCGATGTCCACGTAGTGCAGCGGCGCCGTCGAGATGCGCGCCTCGCGGGGGTAGAACGGCGCGCGCACACGTACGGTCAGCTCGACCCGAAGCTCGGGATGGACGGCGCGGTAGGTGATGGTGGTCAGGGCGCTGAACTGCTCGACGAACGGGAAGTGGGCCTCGCGCCGCGTGAAGGGCAGCGCCCAGACCTTGCCCTCGGGCGTCCGGACGCCGACGACCAGGTCGAGCGGGCGCTCGCGGAAGCCGCCGTAGGCGTTGTGGTAGAGGCAGCCCTCGTGCGGGTCGAATACCAGGTTGAACCGGCTGCCCAGCGCGGCGGCGGCGTCGGCGATAACGTGCATGGCGGTGGACCTCTCGATCAGCCTGGTGGCGCAGCGCCCCCTCTCCTGCGGGGCCAATGTACCGGATAGGTCCTCGCAATCAAGTGCGGCCGCCAGCGGCGGGCAACCGCAGATGGACGCAGAACCCGCCGTCGCCCTGCATTCTGTTTGACAAGGCCGGGCGGTGGCGCCACATTACGGCATCGGCGCCATCTCTCCAGCCCGGGAAGGACTCGCCCCATGGCTTCGCGCGTGCGCCTTGGCGTGCTGATCAGCGGCGGCGGCCGGACGCTCCAGAACTTCATGGACCTGGCCGCGCCGGGACGCCTCAGCGCCGAGGTGGTCAAGGTCATCTCCAGCCGCGCCGACGCCTACGGCCTGGAGCGCGCGCGGGGCCGCGGCGTGCCGGCCGCCGTCGTGCGCCGCCGGGACCACGCCGAGATCGGCTCCTTCAGCGACGCCATCGCCCGCGAACTCGACGCCGCGGGCGTGGATCTGGTGGCCATGGCCGGCTTCATGTGCCTCTGGCGCATCCCCGGGCGCTACGAGGGCCGGGTGATGAACGTCCACCCCGCCCTGCTGCCCTGCTTCGGCGGCAGGGGCTTCTACGGCGACCGCGTGCACCGGGCCGTGCTCGACTACGGCTGCAAGGTGAGCGGCTGCACGGTGCACTTCGCCGACAACCAGTACGACCACGGCCCCATCATCGTGCAGAAGACGGTGCCCGTCGAAGAAGGGGACGACCCGCACACGCTGGCGGCGCGGGTCTTCGAGCGGGAGTGCGAAGCCTACCCGGAGGCGATCAACCTCTTCGCCGCCGGGCGCCTGCGCATCGAGGGGCGCCGCGTGCGCATCCTGCCGGGGTGACGGCGAGGCCGCGCACAACCGCCGTCCCCTCACTGACCACTGCCGTCGGTGCGGCCGAAGCAGACGAGGGTGAGGTCGTCGCTCTGGGCGGCGGCGCCGGTATGGTCGCGCATGGCCCTCTGGATGGTTCGCACGGCCTCGCCCGGCGAGCCCGACGGCGTCTCTTGCAGCGTCTGGGTGAGCCGCTTGTAGCCGAAGAGCTTCCCCTCCTCGTCCATGGCCTCGATGATGCCGTCGCTGAAGGCGCAGAGCATCTCGCCCGGCTCCAGCGTGAGCGTCATCTCGGGGAACTCCGCCTCGTGGGTGATGCCGACGGGGAACCCGTTGGCGCCCTCGACGCGGTGCACCTCTCCGTGCGCCTTGCGCAGCAGCGGGTAGCAGTGGCCGGCGTTGGAGAGCCGCACGGTGTGGCTGCGGCAATCGACGAACATGACCAGGACGGTCACGAACATGTCGGTGGCCGAGCTGAGCGCCACGTCGTTGAGCTTGCCCAGCAGGCCGGCCGGTTCGGCCCGCACGCCGGAGAAGAAGCGCACGTTGCTGGCCATCTGGGCCATCATCAGCGCGGCGGTGATGCCCTTGCCGCTGACGTCGCCCACGACCACGACCACCTGGCCGTCGGGCAGCTCGATGAAGTCGTAGAAGTCGCCCCCCACCTCGAGGGCCGTCCCGTACCAGTCGACAAACTCGTAGCCCTCGATGTGGGGCGGTTCGGTGGGCAGGAAGCTGTTCTGGATGCGGCGGGCGTTGCGCAGGTCCTGCTCCAGGCGCTCGCGCTTCAGGAGCTGGCCGTGCAGGCGGGCGTTGGCGATGTTGAGGGCGGCCTGGTTGGCGATGCCGGCCAGCAGGTTCAGCCCGTCCTCGTCGTAGTTGCTGGCGATGCGTTGCGTGTCGAGCAGGATGAAGCCGAGCACCTCGTCCTCGTACATCAGCGGCGCGCACATGACCGAGCGCATCTCGAAGTCCAGGATGCTCTGGCTGGTGGGGAAGCGTTCGTCCTCCATGGCGTTTGTGCTGAGCACGGCGCGCTTCTGCTCGAGCACGTACTCGATGATGGTGCCGCTGATCTGGAGGCGCTCCTCTTCGTCGGCCGGGGATGGCTTCGCCTTCTTGACCGCGCGGGGGGTGAGCTGGCCCGTGTCGGGGTCGCGCAGGATGATGAAGCCGCGCCCCGTCTCGGGGAAGACCTCGAAGAGCTTCTCCAGGATGCGCTGGAGCAGCTCGTCCTCGTCCAGGGCCGCCCCGATGGACTGGAAGATCTCCAGCAGCGTCTGGAGCCGGTAGTTGACGGAGGTGAGCTGCTCGAGCGTCGTGTCGGCCCCCACGATCGCCCCCGTGGTGTCGTAGCCGACGTCGACGGCGCTGACCACGGAGCTGCTGCTCTCGTCCTCGCCGATGTCCAGCACGGTGCGGTCGGCGCTGGCGGCGGCTTCCTTGCTGCCGGGCTCATCGTCCTTGAAGAAGATGAAAGCGTTGTTGCCGATCCGTATCTCGTCGCCGTTCTTCAGCTTCTTGGTGGTGACCTGCACCCCGTTGAGGAACGTGCCGTTGCTGCTGGCCAGGTCCTCCAGGATGTAGTCGCCCCGGTCGTCGCTCAGGACGCGGGCGTGGCGCTTGGAGACGGTCAGGTCGTCCACCCGCACGTCCATGTCCAGACCCCGCCCGACGCAGGTGACCTTCTGCAGGGGCACGTGCGTGCCCACGCCCTCGCCTTTGCTGATGACCAGATGTGCCATGGACTGGACGGGATCCGATGTCTCGGGGCCTGCCGCAGGGCGTCCTAAAGACGCCGTCACAGGGGCCGGCAAAGGGCAGTCGCCAATCCCTGCCCGGCGCTGCCCTGATTCTATCAGCGGGCCGCGCGCGTTCAAGCGAAAAGCCGCGCCGGGGTTTCCCGGCGGCCTATGGCGCCGCGCCGGGGGCCTCGTCGGGCCCATCCTCGGGGCCCCTCACCCCGAAGAACGCGTCGTAGAGCACCAGCACGAACCCCGCGCAGATGGCGGCGTCGGCCACGTTGAACGTGTGCCAGTGTAGTGACTCGCCCCAGTGCAGGTCAATGAAGTCGCGCACGAAACCCAGCGCCGCCCGGTCGATCAGGTTGCCCACCGCCCCGCCGGCCAGCAGCCCCAGGGCCACGTGCGGCAGCGCGCGGTCCGGCTCGGTGGTGAAGACGAAGCCCAGGATGACGGCGAGGCCGATCAGCGCGGCGACCACGTAGAACAGCGGGGTGGCGGGCCCCAGCCCCAGCGCGCCCCGCAGGTTGCCCTCGTGGCTGATCAGGCGCAGCACGTGCGGTATGACGACGACGGCGGGGCGCCCTTCCCGCGGGTGGCTCCAGAGCGCCAGCTTGCTGAGCTGGTCCAGGGCGAGCGTTCCGACGGCGAGGAGCCAGAACAGCTTCCGCCTGGCGCGCAAGAGCCGGCGCAGTAAGCTCACGGTCCCTCCGGGGCAGGGGTGCCGGGCATTCGGCGGCGGGCGCGGGCCGGCCCTACTGCTGCTGACCTGCGCGGGCCCGCTCGTCCTGCTGCTTGCAATCGATGCAGAGGCGGGCGAACGGCAGCGCCTTGAGCCGCTTCCTGGGTATCTCGCCCCCGCAGTGCTCGCAGAGGCCGTAGGTGCCGCCGTCGATCTTGTCGAGGGCCAGGTTGATGTCGCAGATCTCGGCGTCGCTGTCCTGAAGCACGCGTATCATCAGGTCGCGGGCGAACGTCTCGGTGCCGCGCTCGGCCATGTGCTCGGCGGGCACGTCGGAGAGCTCGTCCACGCTCTCGCCGCCGGTCTTGAGGGCGTCATTCTGGAGGTGGTCGACATTGCTGGCCAGCTTTCTCTTCAGGTCCAGCAGCATCTTGCGAAAATGGGCCAGCTCTTTGGCGTTCACCGTGGGTGTTCTCCCGTCGCGTGTCATTAGGTCGGCCGGGCGCGGCGTTCTCACACGAAGGCCGTATGCGCCTCAGCGGCCCCCTCGCCCGCACAGACGGCGCTCTAACGACCTCTCGAAACACGGGGCATTGTAGGCGAAACGCGTGCCGCCTGCAAGCGCACGCGCCCCGTACGCCGGCCCCCGGGATGGGCTGGGGCGGCCCACGCATGGGCGAATCCTCGGATTTCGGGCAAAAACGTGTTTCTTGCCTTGACGCGGGTCCTGGTGGACGTTATCATACGGGCGCTGGTTCAACACCGGGGGCTTCGGTGCGGAGGGGGAGAGTCTCCGCAGCGGGGGTCGCACTTACTGCATAAGCGGATCACAGGGATGCCCAGGCCGGGCGCAAGCTGCATCCGCAGTACGCACGCCAGGGGCGGTTCGTCCCGCACTCCACGCAGTGAGGCGGCCAGCGGAGTTCTTCCACGTTCTTTGCCCCGTTTTCGCAGAGAGGAGGCTGAGCATGCGCACCGCCCTCAGGCGCGTACAGCTCATAGCCGCCGTCGTAGCCCTCTGTGGGCTGCTTTCCGCACCGGGAATGGCCTCGCTCGCCGCCGAGCAGCAGGCCGAATCGCCGCCCTCTGACGTTACCTACAGCAGCTTCGTGTCGGTCCAGCCGGGCGCCCTGTCCGGCAAGGTCTTCCACACCGACGCGCGCACGCCCGCCGCCGAGGTGCCCGTGTGCGTCTGGAGCGTGGAGGGCGAGCAGTTCGTCCACGAGGGCGCCACCGACAAGGACGGCGCCTACCAGGTGCAGGGCCTCCGGCCGGGGCGTTACCTCATCGTGTTCGGCGACCGCGTCTTCGTAGACCTGCGGGTCGACGAGGAATCGTCGCGCGCCGGGCTCCCCCTCAACGTGATCGTCCCCCGCGGCGAGGCGGCCTTCGCCCAGATGCCCCTCGACCAGCGGGCAGCCACGTTGACCATCCTCGGGGCCGCCGAAGGCGGCAAGACCATCGCGGGCATGCCCCTGCGCACAGTGCTCATCGTCGGAGGCGCCGCGCTGACCGCAGTCGGCATAATCATCGCCATCAATAACATCGATGGCGACGACGACACGACCATCATCGTCGTCAGCCCGTAGGGATGCCGAAGGGGCCGCTCTCGGCCCGCTCGGATGCATCTGCGAACACTGGTCTTGCGGGGGAGACCGATGAGGCGCCTTGCTGGCGTTGTGCTGGCCGTTGTTCTGTGCGCCGGTTGCAGCCAACTGGACATGGGGCTCCGCTCCGACGAACCGCCCTGGGGCGAGCCGTACGTGCGGGGCGAGCGCAGCTCCGCCCAGCGCCGCATGGAGCGGCTCGGCGCGGCACTGGCCGCCTGGGAGCGGGAAGGCCCGCCGCAGACCGGCGAATACCTGCTCGGCCCCGGCGACGTGCTCGAGGTGGGCATCTTCTCGCTCGGAGCACCGGGCGAGGTGACCACGCTGCGACGCACCGTCGCCCGCAGCGGCCACGTTACGCTGCCCTACGTGGGCAACGTCGAAGCCGGCGGCCTCAGCGCGCAACAGTTCGAAGAGCGCATCAAAGAGGCATACGCCGGCACCTATCTGCGCCAGCCGCAGGTGACCGTCAACATCGTGGAGCACCGCAGCGTCCCCGTCGTCGTCACCGGCGCCGTCGGGAGCCCCGGGCTCTACTACCTGAAGGCCAACCGCAGCAGCGTGCTGGAATGCCTCGCCCTGGCCGGGGGGCTCGACGCGAAGGCCAGCGACGAGCTGCTCATCGTGCGCCACGCCGAAGCCGCAACTCCCCCGCAGCCCCCCCCGGCCTCTCAGGAGCCCGCCCCGTCCGCAGCAACGGACCGCCAGACCACCATCCCGGTGGACCTGGCCGAGCTGATCGATGAGGGCAACCTGGTGCTGAACTTCCCCGTGCGCGGGGGCGACGTGCTGATCGTGCCGTCCCGGCCGAAGAAGTACATCTACGTACTGGGCTACGTGCGCCGCCCCGGGGCCTACGAGCTGCAGGAAGGCTCCGAGACCGACGTGCTCCGCGCCGTGGCCGTGGGCGGAGGGCTGACCAACACGGCCCGCTCGGGCAACTCCTTCCTGATACGGCAGACGCCCGACGGGCAGCGCGCCATCCCCGTCAACATGAAGAAGATCGCCCGCGGAGAGCTGCCGCCGCTGATGCTGCGCCCCGGGGACACCGTCGTGGTCGGCACCACGCTGGTAGGCAAGATCGCGGAACTGGTGGCCCCCAGCATGGGGGCGAGCATCTCGGCCACGGCAAGCGCAACGCCGTAGAGGCCGCGCCGCGCGAACGCGAGGAGACACTCGCCACAGGCGGAGCCTGCACATGAACACCGCACAGCGGGGCCAGGGCCGGCCGTCCGACGCAGAACAGCCCCTCGCCGAAGCCGGGCCGCCGGAGCTGAAACAGTACCTCGGCGTGCTCAGGCGACGCATCTGGGCCGTGCTGACGGCACTGGTCGTCATCGCCACGCTCGGCACCGTCCACGCCTTCAAGGCCACGCCCGTCTACCGGTCCGAGGCGCGGCTCCTGATCGAGAAACGCAGCCCGCGGGTGATGGACTTCGAGGACGTGGTCCAGCTCGAGACCTCCGACCGCAGCTACCACAAGACGCAGGTGGAGCTGCTGCGCAGCCGCGACGTGCTGGAGAAGGCCCTGCGGATGCCCGGGATGCCGGCCATCTTCCAGGCCGACGGCCACGCGCAGGCGCCCCCCTCGCTGCTGGCGGAGGCGCGGCGCACCGTCTCGGCGCTGCTCGGCACGCCCCCGCCGAGCCCCCCGGAGCCGTGGGAGCAACTGCGCAGCGCCGTCACCGTCGAGCAGGTCCGCGACACCCACCTGGTGGGCGTCAGCGTCGAGGGGAGCGACCCCGAGCGGACCGCCACGATCGCCAACGCCGTCGCCCGCGCCTTCGAACAGTACCACCTGGAAGGCAAACTCGCCGTCAGCGGCGAGGCGTTCGAGTTCCTCAACAAGCAGACCCGCGAGCAGGAGCAGAAGCTCGCCGAGGCCGAAGAGGCCCTCCAGCGCTTCCGCGAGCAGGCGCAGATCGTCTCCCTGGACGCCTCCGAGCCGGATAACCCGGCCCTGGTCCGACTGCGCCGCCTCAGCGAGGAGCTGACCGAGGTGGAGCTGGAGCGCGTCAAGCTCGAGGCCGAACTCGCCGTCGTGCAGCAGGCCGTCCGGGCCGCAGATGCCGGGGCGACGCCGCGCAACGAGGAGCTGCTCTCCCTGCCCGAGGTGCAGGCCGACGGCGCCGTCGGGGCCGTCCGCATCGCCCTGGTCGGCGCCGAGAAGGAGGCCCGCGCCCTGGCCGACACCTACGGCCCCGGCCACCCCCGGATGCAGGCCGCCCAGGCGAAGGTGGAGCTGCTCCAGGCCAAGCTGCGCGAGGCGCTGGCAAGCGTGGCCGGCTCCCTGGAGCCCCGCCTGGAGATGCTGCGGCGCCGCGAGGCAGAGCTGCGCAGCCAGCACGCCGCCCAGAACCAGCTCGCCCTCGCCGTGGCCAAGCAGTCGCTCACCTACAGCCACCTCCAGGGCGAGGTCCAGCGCCACCGCAAGATGATCGACGTGATGGTGGAGCGCATGCGCGAGGTGGACCTGAGCACCGACTACGCCAAGACCAACGTCAAGCTGGTCGAGGCCGCCGAGGTGCCCGCCATGCCGGTGCGGCCCCGCAAGGCGCGCACGATCCTGGTCACCCTCGCCCTCGGGCTGATGGTCGGGGTCGGCCTCGCCTTCTTCTTCGAGCACATGGACGACACGGTCAAGACGCCCGACGACCTGGAGCAGAAGGTCGGCGTGCCCGTGCTCGGCTTCGTGCCGGCCATGAGCGCCCGCGCCGGCGACGGCCAGGCTTTCACGCTCAGGGGCACGGTCTGCGCCACCGAACCCCTCTCCTCCGCCAGCGAGGCATATCGCCACATCCGCACGAGCCTCTACTTCTGCGCGCCGGTCGAGGAGTCCAAGGCCATCGTCGTCACCTCCGGCGGCCAGGGAGACGGCAAGACCACCACCGCCACCAACCTGGCCCTGGTCATCGCCCAGAGCGGCAAGCGCGTGCTGCTGATCGACGCCGACCTGCGCCGCCCCACCATACACAGGATCTTCCAGCTCCGCTCGCACAAGGGCGTCTCCTCGGTGCTGGTCGGCGAACACGAGCTGGAGGAGGCCGTCCAGAGGCCCGTCGTGGACGGCGAGCCGGTGGCCAACCTGGACGTGCTGGCCGCCGGCCCGAAGCCCCCGAACCCGGCCGAGCTGCTCGACTCCCCGAACATGCGCCGCCTGCTGGAGGCCGCGCGCCAGCGCTACGACCGCGTGGTGGTCGACTCGCCGCCCGTTCTGTTCGTGGCCGACGCCAGCATCCTCAGCGGCATCAGCGACGGCGTGGTCATGGTCGTCAAGTCCGCCAAGAACACCCGCGCCCTCGCCGTGCGGGCCCGCGAGCACCTCCAGGCCGTCGGCGCCCGCCTGCTCGGCGGCGTGCTCAACGACGTGCGCATGGCCCGCCTCGGCGCCTACTACTCCGACTATCACTACTACGGATACTCCCGCTACTACAGCAGCGGGTACGGCTCCGAAGACTCCGAACAGGGGAAGGGAACGGACGCGCAGGCCGCGCAGCGGGCCTGAGAAGGGCACACCTGCGAGCCGGCGCACCAGCCCGTGGGACCAGACCTGGACATCATCGACGTCCACTGCCACCTGCTGCCGGCCATGGATGACGGCCCGCGCAACCAGGACGAATCGCTGGCCATCTGCGCGATGATGGCCTCGGACGGCGTGCGCACCGTCGTCGCCACGCCGCACATGGGCGACCCCCGCTTCTCCGTCTCGCCCGCCGCCGTGCGGCGCGGAGCCGAGCAGCTCACCCGCGCCTGCCGCCAGCACGGCATAGCGCTCGACGTGCTGCCGGGCGGCGACGTGCGCCTGCGCCCCGAGCTGCTCTCCGCCGTCCAGACCGGGGAGGTCGTCACCATCGGCAACGCCGGCACCCACCTCCTGCTGGAGCTGCCCCAGCAGAACCTGCCCGCGATAGAAGGGCTCACCTTCGAGCTGATGGTGCGCGGCATCACGCCCGTGCTGAGCCACCCGGAGCGCAACGCCGCCTGCCGGCGCTCGCCCGGGCGCCTGGCCGCCCTGGTGGAGCAGGGCTGCCGCCTGCAGATCACGGCCGGCGCGCTGCTCGGCCTCTTCGGGCGCAGCGCCCGGCAAGCCGCCGAACGGCTGCTGCGCAACGGGCTCGTCCATGCCGTCGCCTCCGACGCCCACGCCGACCACGGCCCCCGCCGGCCCGTCTGGAGGGAAGCCGTCCGCCGCCTGTGCAAGCTGGTCGGTGAGGAGATGACCAGCCGGCTCGTCAACGCCGGACCGGCCGCCATGACCGGGCGCGCCCCGCAGGCGGCCCGCGAGGTCACGGCGACACCGCAACCCCAGCCCGACGAGGAGAGATGAGCCCGCGGGACGCATCGAGGGACCGATGGACGGACGCCGCCGTCGCGCTGGTGACGGCGGCCGTCGTCGTCTCGCCCTGGCTGTTCGGCAGCGCCGACGCATGGGCCTGGCTGCTGATGTGCCTGCTGGTCGGCGCCGGGACGGCGGCCTGGCTCCTGTCGGTCGTGGTGGGCTCGGCCCCGCCGCTGCGGGCGCCGGCGTTGACGGCGGCGCTGATGCTCCTGTTGGCCTTCGTGGGGGCGCAGTCGCTGCGCCTGCCCCCGGGCGTGGTGCGGGCCGTCAGCCCGGCCTCCGCCCGGGTCCACGCCGGGGCATCGGCGGCTCTGGCGCGCGCTGACGTGGGGGCGTTCCTGCCCCACGGCGTGGGGCCGCTGGCCGGCCCCGCCCTCTCGGCCGCGCCCCTCGCCACCCGGCGCAGCCCCTACCTGCTCCTCGCCTACGTGGGCGCCTTCCTGGTGCCGGCCAACTGCCTGCGCCGCTGGACGGGCCTGCGCCGGGTGGCGACGGCGCTCGTCGTCGGCGGTTTCCTCATGGCGGTGTTCGGCCTGGTGCAGAAGCTCTCCGGCACGCGCAGCATCTACTGGTTCCACGTGCCCCGCTTCGGGGGCGACATCTTCGGGCCGTTCACCAACCGCAATCACTTCGCCGCGCACATGAACATGACGCTCGGCATCGCCGTGGGGCTGCTGCTGGCCACGGCCCACGCCGCCATGCCGGCCGGGGCCACCTGCCGCGAGCGGCTGGCCGCCCTCTCGACCGCGCGGGCCGGCGCGCCGGCGCTGCTCGCCTTCGCCGCCGCCATCATGGCCGCCTCGGTCTGCGCGACCCTCTCGCGGGCCGGCATCCTGAGCCTGGTCCTCTCGGGCGCCCTGCTCGGCGCCGTGGCGGCGGCCCGGCGCGCACTGCCCGTCGGCCGAGCCGCCGTCGCCGCCGCCGCGCTGATCTTCCTGCTCGCCGTCGGCTGGCTCGGATGGCGGCCCGTCATCGAGCGCATGGGCACCCTGGCCAACGTGACGCAGGAGCCCTCCGGTCGCGCCCGCCTCACGGCCACCGTGGGCACGCTGGAGGTCTTCGGGGCGTGGCCGGCCTTCGGCTGCGGCTTCGGCGCCTTCCAGCACGCCTTCCCCCGCTTCCAGGACCCCGGCATCCAGTTCGCCCGCTGGCTGCACGCCCACAACGACTACGCGCAGTTGCTGGCCGAGGGAGGCGTCGTCGGCGCACTGCTGGCGCTGGGGGCGGCGCTGCTGCTGGCCGGCACCTTGCTGAAAGGGTACGGCCGCGCCGGCACGCGCGGCCGGCTCATGGCGGCCGGGCTGGCCCTGGCGCTGCTGGCCGTCGCCGTGCACAGCCTCTTCGACTACAGCCTGCACAAGCCGGCCAACGGGCTGCGGCTGGCGGCGGTCTGCGGCATGGCCGTCGCCGCCGTCCACCTGCGCCGGCGCGAACGCCCACGAACTGAGCGACATGAACGAGGCAGCCGACATGGACTCGCGCTCATCGGCCGACGGCGCCGGTAGCCGGGTCGCCGATGGCAGCGGCAGGGACGCCGCAAGGCGGCTCGCGGCGCTCGTCGCCCTGGCCCTGCTCGCGGCCGCCATGCTCGGCGAGGGGAGCGCGCTGCGCGGGGCGACGGCGTTCGCCCGTTTCCTGCGCCTCAAGCGTGCCGCCCGCGCGGCCGACGAAGCGGGGAACGTCGAGGCGCTGGAGGCCGCCCTGCGCGCGGCCTCCACCGAGGCCGGCCTGGTGATGCGCTTCAGCCGGGACGACGCGGACGCCCTGCTGACCCTGAGCATGACCTGGGCCTTCCGGTCGGCGCAACCGGAGCTGGACCCGATGCTGCGGCTGCGGCTCGGTGAGAAGGCCGTCGCGGCGGCGGCGCTGGCCGTGCGGGCGGCCCCGTGCGACTACCTGCCCTGGTACTGGCTGGCACGCACGCAAGCGGCCATCGGGTTGACGGGCAAGGCGCAGGCCGCTCTGGATCGCGCCCGCCGGCTGGCGCCGCCCGGCATGGAACTGAAGATCGTCCCCGACGCCGAGTGAGCATCGCAGGATCGGGCGGGGTGAGAGGATAGAGAGGACGCGCAGGCGCAGCTACGGGGGCTACGGTGCGTCGAGGCAAGGCGCCATAGCGCCGGAATCGCAAGGAGCGAGCAATATGACAACGTGCCTCGCCGCATTCGCATTCGCCTTCGCAGTGGGGCTGGTGGCCACGGTCGCGGTGCGCGCCCTGGCGGCCCGGCTCGGCGTGGTGGACCGGCCGGACGATTTCCGCAAAGTGCACGGCCGCGCCGTGCCGCTGCTGGGCGGGGTGGCCATCTACGTGGGCTTCGCCGCGCCGCTGGCGGCCCTTCTGCTCCTTTTTCCGCAGAACCTGCTCGCCGCCCGGCTGCTGGAGCGCGACGGCGCGCTCGCCGCGCTGATGGCCGGGGCGGCGCTCGTGGTGGCCATGGGGGTGGTGGACGACGTGCGCGGCCTGCCCGCCCGCTGGAAGCTGCTGGTGCAGGCCGGCGCCGCCTGCGTGGCCTTCGCCTTCGGGTTCGCCATCAACGTGGTGAGCAACCCCTTCGGTGAGCCGATCGCCCTGGGGCTGCTCAGCCTGCCCGTCACGGTGCTCTGGTTCCTGGTCTGCATGAACGCGGTGAACCTGCTGGACGGGCTGGACGGGCTGGCCGCCGGGGTCTGCCTGCTGGCCGGCGTCACGCTCTTCACCGTCAGCCTGCTCTTCGGGCAGGTGGTCAGCATGCTGCTGCTGGCGTGCCTGAGCGGCGCGATCCTGGGGTTCCTCCTGTTCAACTTCCAGCCGGCCAGCATCTTCCTGGGCGACTCGGGCAGCATGGTGCTCGGCTTCCTGCTGGGCGGCGTCAGCCTGTTGAGCGCGCGCAAGACCGAGACGGCCATCGCGCTGCTGATCCCCTGCATCGCCCTGGGGCTGCCGATCTTCGACACCGCACTCGCCGTGCTGCGGCGGTGGATGCGCAGGCTGCCGATCAGCGCGGCCGACCGCCGGCACATCCACCACGTGTTGCTGGCGATGGGGCTTAGCCAGCGCCAGGCCGTGCTGGCGCTGTACCTGGCCTGCGTGGTGCTCGGCGTCGCGGCGCTGGCCGTGACGGCCGGGCGCAGCGAGGTGACGCTGGCGGTGCTCGGCTCGCTGTTCGTGGTGGCCTTCGTCAGCGCCCGCCTGTTCGGCGGCATGCGGCTGGCGGAGCTCTGGTCGCGGCTGACGGGCGAGCTGTCCCGCCGCCGTCACACGGCCGAGGCCAAGGTCTCGGTCGAGCGTGCCATCTCGCAGATGGGCGCCGTGGCCGACACCGATGCGCTCTGGCGCGAGTTCTGCCGCGGGCTGGAGGGGCTCGGGCTCGATTCGGCGGTGCTGCGCCTGCACGTGGCGGGCGAGCCGGAGCCGCGCGTGCTGGCCTGGCGGGCGCCGGACCGCCGCGACGACGAAGAGGGCGACAACTGGTCGGCCCGGCTCAAGGTGCGCGCCAACGGACAGATCTACGGCCGCCTGGAAGTCAGCAAGGCCATCGACCGGGCCCCGATGCTCGCCGACGCGCCGGAACTGCTCGAACGGCTCCGCGCCGAGATGGCCTCGCAGATGGAACGGCTCGTCGAGTCGGACGCCGAGGCCGCCTTCCGCACGCAGCGGGTCGCCTGAACCACTTCGCCCCGAAGCGAGGGAAGATGGACGCACCGATCACCAGCAGAACCGAGGCCGACGCGCCGGCGGTCACGGTCATCGAGCCGCGGCGCGGCTGGCACCTGCTCGACGTGCGCGAGCTGTGGCGCTACCGCGACCTGCTGCTCTTCCTGACCTGGCGCGACGTGGCCGTCCGCTACAAGCAGACGGTGCTCGGCGTGCTCTGGGCCATCCTCCAGCCGGTGCTCGGCATGGTCGTCTTCACCGTCTTCTTCGGGCACGTGGCGGGGCTCAGCAAGCAGGTCGAGATCCCCTATCCCATCTTCGTCTACGCCGGCCTGCTGCCGTGGACGCTCTTCGCGCAGGCCGTCACGCGCAGCAGCCAGAGCCTGGTCGGCTCGGCCCGGCTGGTCACCAAGGTCTACTTCCCCCGGATCATCATCCCCTTCGCGGCGACGGGCGCGTGCCTGGTCGACTTCGCCGTCGCCAGCTCGATCATCGCGCTGATGATCGCCTTCAGCCCGGCCGTCGGCCTCAGCCGCACCGTGCTCCTTACGCCGGTGCTTCTGGCGCTGACGCTGATGGCCGCGCTCGGGGTCGGCACGCTGATATCGGCGCTGAACGTGGCCTACCGCGACTTCCGCCACGCCGTGCCGTTTATGATGCAGCTCTGGATGTTCGCCACGCCGGCCATCTACGCGCGGCGGCTGCCCGAGCGCTGGCAGTGGCTGGCCGCGATCAACCCGATGAACGCGCTCATCGACGGCTGGCGGGCCTGCGTGCTCGGGGGCGCGATCGAGTGGCGGGCCGTCGCCGTCTCCGCCGCGCTGCTGTCCGTCGTCCTCATCGTCGCGCTCGCCTACTTCCGGCGGGCCGAGCGCTGGTTCGCCGACATCATCTGAGCCCAAAGCAAGCAAGGAACCGAACATGGGCTTCTATGACGGCCGGAAGGTCGCCGTCCCCGGCGGGGCCGGCTTCATCGGCTCCTACCTGGTGGAGCGCCTCGTCGCCGACGGGGCCGAGGTGAGCGTGATCGACAACCTGGAGAGCGGCCGCCGCGAGAACCTCTCCGCCGTCGAGGACCGGATCGACTTCCACCAGGCCGACGTCACGGACGTGGCCGCCGGCCGCCGGCTGCTGGAGGGGCACGAGGTAGTGATGAACATGGCCGCCAGCGCGCCGGGCGTCGGCCACAGCCACCGCCACCACGTCGAGCTGCTCGGCCGCAACGTCCAGATCGGCAGCGCCGTGCTGGAGGCGGCCCGCCAGGCCGGCGTCCGCCGTCACCTCGTGGTCAGCTCCTCCTGCGTCTACCCCGACGACGCCCCCGTGCCGACGCCCGAGCTGCCGACCTGCACCGGCGAGCCGGAGCGGGTCAACTCCGGCTACGGCTGGGCCAAGCGCCACCTGGAGCTGATGGGACGCCACTACGCCGAGCGGTTCGGCATGGAGGTGGCCATCGCCCGCCCCTTCAACGCCTACGGGGGGCGGGACCTGGCCTCCGGCGGGCGCTCGCACGTGATCCCCGCCCTTATCGCCAGGCTCCTCTCCGACGAGCCGCAGCTCGTCGTCTGGGGCAGCGGGCGCCAGACGCGCAGCTTCATCCACGCCCGCGACGTGGCCGCCGGCCTGCTGGCCCTGACCGAGCGCTACGCCGTGGCCGACCCCGTCAACGTCGGCCACGACCGCGAGACGAGCATCGCCCGCCTGGTCGAGCTGCTGATGGAGCTGTCCGGCGTCGAGAAGCCCGTCGTCTTCGACACCTCGAAGCCCGAGGGCTGCTTGCGCAAGGCGGCCGACATGACGAAGCTGCGCCGGGTCAGCGGCGGCTTCGAGCCGGACACGTCCCTGCGCGACGGGCTGACGGAGATGATCGAGGCGCACCGCCGTGCCGGCCGCGCGGCGCCCCTCGCCGCTGAGACTCCGAGCTGAGGAACCCCTTGAGCGACGAAGCCCACAGCGAGGCAGCGCCGGCGGAGCCGGCCGGGGAGCGCCCCCGCCGCAGGTGGCTCGGGCGGGCCCTGGCGCTGCTGGCCGGCGTGGCCATCGTCTGCCTGGCGGAGCTGCTCCTCGCCGCCTTCGGCTACGGGGGCCCGCCGGAGATATTCATCCGCACGCACGGCCCCGGCGGCGAGCCGCAGTACGTGACGAACATGGACGCCTTCCGCCGCACCTTCCTCGGCCACCGCGTGCTCAGGGCCAAGGACTTCTACGTCTGGGCGCCGGTGCAGCGCTTCGCCGCCCGGAAGCCGCCCGGGACCTGCCGGCTCGCCGTGGTCGGCGCCTCGGCCGTCAAGGGATTCCCCTATCCGGTCAACGCCTCGTTCCCGCTGCTGCTCGAGACGATCCTGCGCGCGGTCACCTCCGGCCGGCAGGTCGAGGTGATCAACGTCGGCGTGCCGGCGCTCAGCTCGCTCAGCGTGATGGCGCGCGCCGAGGAAGTGCTCGGCTACGGGGTCGACCTGCTGGTCGTCTACTGCGGTCACAACGAGTTCTTCGGCGTCTACGGGGCCGCCTCGGGGGTGCCGCTCAGCTCCCGGCGCCCCGTGGCCCGCCTCCAGATGTGGATGCGGGAGCGGCGGCTCAGCCTGCTGCTGAGCGAGCTGATCGGCGCCGTCCTGCCCGAGCCGCCGCCCGAGGAGCTGCGCAAGTCCCTCTCGGAGATCCTGCCCGAGCGCACCGACGTGCGCCACGGCGCCGAGACCTACGAGCGGACGCTGGCCAGCTACCGCGCGAATCTGGAGGATATCGTCGCCGCCGCCCGCCGCCGCCAAGTGCCCGTGGTCCTCTGCACGCTCGGGGCGAACCTGCGCGATTACCCACCGCTCGGTTCGGCCCACGGGCCGGAGCTGACCGAAGTGGAGCGGAGCCGCTGGCGCGAGCAGTTCCGGGCCGGGCGCGACCTGCTGGAGGCCGGCGACCCCGGCGCCGCCGCCCCCCCCCTGGCGGAGGCCGCCGAACTGGACCCCGGCCATGCCGAGGGCCGCTTCCTGCTGGCCAGATGCCAGGACGCGCTGCGGCGACTCGACGAGGCGCGCCCCCACTACGAGGCCGCCCGCGACCTGGACACCGTCCGCTGGCGGATCGCCGGCGACTTCAACGCCGCCGTGCGAGACGTGGCCCGCGAGGCCGCCGACCCCGAGGTAGTCCTCGCCGACGCTGACGCGCACCTGCGCGCGCTCGCCGAGGGCGGCCTGCCGGGCTACGGCCTGTTCCTCGAACACGTCCACCCGACCGCCATGGGCAACGCCGCCGTCGCCGAGGCCGTCGCCCTCGCCCTGCGCGACTCGATCGTGGCTGGCCGGCTCGGCCAGTGGGACTGGTCGAGGCACGCCCCCCTAAAGAGCTACCTGGAGGCCAACGGCGTCGACGCGCTCGACCGCTACTTCGCCCTGCGCAACGCCGCCCATCTCTACGCCGGCCCCCTATCGGCCGGCTTCGGCGCCGAGCGGCGCGTCGAGGAGCTGCACGAGCAGGCCGACGCCCTGATAGAGGGCGCAGACGCCGCCCGGCGCGAGGCGTTCGCCGCCACCCGCCGCGCCGGCTACCACGAGGGCCGGGGCGACCGCTACGACCTGGTGCACGTCGCCGTCGCCCGCCAGTACGCCGCCCGGGGCGACTACGAGGCCGCCCTGCGCGAGATCGACAAAGTCAGGCGCTACGGCACCTGGCAACTGCTCAACAACTCCTACGCCAACGTCTTCGCCGCCGAGGGACGCGTGCGCCTGATGATGGGCGAGGCCGCGGCCGCCCGCCGCCTCGCCACCGAGGCGCTGGAGCTGAATGCCGACAGCGTCAGCGCGCTTCAGCTCATGGCCGACGCCCTCACGGCCACCGGCGACGCCTTCGCCGCCGCCGAGTGGGCGGAGCGCGCGCGCCAGGCGCGTCAGAAGACGCAACAGAAGAGCTCCCCGAAGCTGCCCGCCGGACAGGACGAGATCTGAAGAGATGAACCCGAGCGCCGACATCGCCGTCCAGATCGAGGGCCTGGGCAAGCGCTACCGGATCGGCCGCCGCCAGGCCCGCTACCGGACGCTGCGCGAGAGCGTCATGGACGCCCTGGCGGCGCCCTGGCGCAGGCTGCGCCGCGGGCTCGGCGCGCCGGAGGAGGACCTGATCTGGGCGCTGCGCGACGTCTCGCTCCGGGTCGGGCGCGGCGAGGTGATGGGCATCGTCGGGCCGAACGGCGCCGGCAAGACCACGCTGCTGAAGGTGCTCTCGCGCATCACCGAGCCGACCGAGGGGCGCGCCGTGATGCGGGGGCGGATCGGCTCGCTGCTGGAGGTCGGCACGGGCTTCCACCCGGAGCTGACGGGCCGGGAGAACGTCTTCCTCAACGGCGCCGTGCTCGGCATGCGCCGCCGCGAGATACGGGACAGGTTCGACCAGATCGTCGCGTTCGCCGAGATGGAGGCGTTCATCGACACGCCGATCAAGCGCTACTCGGCGGGCATGGCCACGCGGCTCGCCTTCGCCGTCGCCGCGCACCTGGAGCCGGAGATCATGGCCATCGACGAGGTGCTCTCGGTCGGCGACCTCGCCTTCCGCAAACGGTGCCTCAACAAGATGGACGACGTGAGCCGCGCCGGGCGCACCGTCCTGTTCGTCAGCCACGAGATGAACGCCGTGCGCCGGCTCTGCAAGAGCGCCGTCTGGCTCGATCACGGGCGCGTGCAGGCGGTCGGGCCCGTGCAGGACGTGGTGGCCGCCTACGAGCAGTCCGTCCTGGCGACCGGTGAGGGGCAGGAAGCGCGCGCCGTGCGGATCGATCCGCCGCCTTCGGACAAGCACTTCGCCTCGGTCGCCCTCGGCAACGGGGACGGCAGCGCGACGCGCACGTTCCGCTACGGCGACCGCGTGCGCGTCCACGTCCGGATGGCGGGCCGCACCCCTCACCGCACGCACTTCGTCGAGTGGTTCCTCAACGACCGGCAGCACGGCAACCGCGTCGCCTGGGGCGCCACGCACGCGCTGCCCGGCGGCGACGTGGCTGGCGACGCGCCCGAGGTCAGCTTCCTGATCGGCCCCCTGCCGCTCGCCGAGGGATCGTATTCGCTCTCGCTCTGCATGGGCGTGCCGGGCGTGATCGACCTGGACTTCTGGCACGACGCCATCGCCTTCGACATCGTCGGCTGCGACCCCGAGGGCGAGGGCTACAGCTACACGAGCCGCTACGCGCCGACCTACATCCCCTACCGCGTCGAGAAAGGGTGAGCGACAGATGACCGAGACATGCGACGCGCTGGTGACCGGGGGGGCCGGCTTCATGGGCTCCCACCTGGCCGACGAGCTGCTCGCCACGGGGCACCGGGTGGCCGTGCTGGACGACCTGAGCGGCGGCGAGCGGGGCAACGTGCCCGACGGATGCGAGTTCATCCGTGGCAGCGTCGTCGAGCGCGACCTGGTGGAGGACCTCTTCGCGGCGCACCGCTTCGAGGTCGTCTATCACCTGGCCGCCTACGCCGCCGAGGGGCTGAGCCATTTCATCCGCCGCTTCAACTACACCAACAACCTGATCGGCAGCGTCACGCTGCTCAACGCGGCCGTGCGCGCCGGCACCCGCCGGTTCGTCTTCACCAGCTCGATCGCCGTCTACGGCGCCGGCCAGCTACCGATGACCGAACGGATGGAGCCGGCGCCGGAGGACCCCTACGGCATCGCCAAGCGCGCCTTCGAGCTGGACCTGGCCGCCGCCGGCCGCCTGTTCGGCCTCGAGCACGTCACCTTCCGCCCCCACAACGTCTACGGCGAGCGCCAGAACATCGCCGACCCCTACCGCAACGTGGTCGGCATCTTCATCAACAAGGCCATGCGCGGCGAGCCGATGCCCGTCTTCGGCGACGGACGGCAGACCCGCGCCTTCACCTACGTGGGCGACGTGACCCCCGTGATCGCCGAGGCCGGCTTCCGTCCCGAAGCGGCCGGGCGCACCTTCAACGTCGGCTGCGACGAACCGGTCAGCGTGCTGGAGCTGGCCGGGCTCGTCGCCGACGCCTTCGGGGTCGAGCCCGACGTGGTCCACCTGCCGGCCCGCCACGAGGTGAAGCACGCCTTCTCGGACCACTCGGCGGTCCGGGAGGTCTTCGGCGAGCGGCCGGCCACGCCCCTGGCCGAAGGCGTGCGGCGCATGGCCCGGTGGGCCCGCCGGCAGCCGCCGCGCGAGCCCCGCCCCTTCACCGGCATCGAGCTGAGGCGCGGGCTGCCCCCGAGCTGGGCCGCCCTCACCGACGAAGCCGCCCCCCAGGAGGCCTGAGCGGCGAGCATGGCGAACCGGATGTCCATCGGCGTGGTCACCTACCTGGGGCGCTACGAGCGCTTCTTCCGGCCGCTGGTGCGCCAGCTCGTCCGGCTCTTCCCCGACTACGACCTCTGCGTCTTCGTCAACGGCCACCACGACGCGGCGCGCCAGGCGGCCTACCTGCGGGAGGTGACCGCCTTCCTGTCCCGCTACCCGTCCGTGCGCTACGTGACCAACGCGGACCACCAGCCGCTCGCCCGGGGCTGGAACCGCCTGGTGATGACGGCACGCCGCGAGCGGGTGCTGATCCTGAACGACGACCTGGCCCTGCGCCCGCGCTTCCGCCACAACCTGGAGCGCGTGCGCGAGTGGCCCGTCGTCTGCACCATCAATGACTCGTGGAGCCACTTCGTCATCAGCCGCGAGGCGATCCGGCGGGTCGGCTGGTTCGACGAGCGCTTCGCCGGCGTCGGCGACGAGGACGTCGACTACATCTGCCGCCTCGCCATGCACGGGATCGAGATCCGCAGCGTGCACGTGCCCGGCGTGCATAACTACGTGGCCGACCAGCGGGACCCCGGCTGGGCGACGATCTCCCCCGTGGTGGACGGCAAGTACGCCCGCCTCAACCGCGACGTCTTCCGGGCCAAGTGGTACCACTCCGCCTTCGAGGAGGTGCCCCCCGAGAAGGCGTTCCGGGTGCGCTACGGCGCCCGCGATGACGTGGCCGCCCTCAAGGAGCCGGCCGACGCCATGCCCGAGTGGTACCCGCCGGAGGCGCTGGACGCCCCGCCCGACGGCCCTCCCCCGCGCCGGACGGCGCTGCGGGCTAAGCTGCTGGCGGCGGCGGACTGCCACGCCCACGCCGCCGGCCGCCGGCTGCGGGGCGCGCTGAAGCGGCTCGGCCTGCGACGGGGACACCTGGAGGGGCTCGGCATCCTCAAGCCGCGCGGGGAGGCCGGCAAGCCATGACGGAGCTTCCCAGGCTCATGGTGCTCTCCACGTCCCTGCCCGGCTCGCGCCACGGCGGCGGCGTGGTGCAGGAAGAGGTGCTGCGTCACTACCCGCGCGAGCGGTTCGTCTGCGTCTCGTGCCTGCCTCCCTGCGGCGAAGTCTCGCCGGTGCTGGACGGCGTGCCCCGGCTCACGCTGCCCCTCTCGCCACGGCCGCGCCTGCGGGGCGCGCGGTTCTACATGCCCGTGCTGCGGGCGGCGGCCCGGCGGCTGCTGGCGCCGGGGTGCGTTGGGCGGGCCGTCCGCTTCGGGCGCCGCCACGGCGTGCAGACGGTCTGGGCGGCGCTCCAGGGCGACGCGCTGCTGATCGCGCGGCCCGTGGCGGAAGGGCTCGGCGTGCCGATGGTCGGCACGGTCTGGGACGATCCGGAGGGCTGGCTCTCCGACGCCGGCTACGACGCCCTCTCCCGCCGGTCCATGCGGCGGCGCTTCCGGGAGGCGCTGCGCAAGGCGACGGCGCTGGCCACCTCGGGCGAGGGGATGCAGGCCGCCTACCGCCGCGAGCACGGGGTCGGCAGCGTCATCCTGCGCCACGGCTTCGCGCAGGCGGCGCCGCCGCCCGACGGGCGCCGAGACCGAGAGGGCGTGACCATCGGCTTCGCCGGCAGCGTCTACGGGCGGGACGCGTGGGAGGCCCTCTACGCGGCCGTCTGCCGCCTGAACGCCTCGGGCCGCGTGCCGCGCATTCGCATCCGCGCGTTCGGGTCCATGACGCCGCCCCCGTCATCGAACGGCGTCGAGGTCGAGGCGCGCGGCTGGCAGCCGGCCGAGGTGATGCTGCGCGAGCTGGCCGAGGCGGACTTCTGCTACCTGCCCTACTGGTTCGAACCGGCCAAGCGGCGCCACGTCGAGCTTTCGTTCCCCAACAAGTTCGAGACCTACATCGCGGCCGGGCGGCCGGTGCTCTTCCACGGGCCGGCCTACGCGGGCATCGCCGGCACGGTCCGGCGCCGGGGCGTCGGCCTCTGCGTGCACAGCCTGGAGGCGGACGCCGTGGCCGGTGCGCTGGAGCGGCTGATCCGCGACGAAGCCCTGCGCGAGGGCATGGCCGAGGCCGCCCGGCGCGCCTTCCACGACGAGTTCAACCTCGACGCCCTGCTGCGCAACTTCGCCCGGCTGATCGGCGTCGAGCCGGAAGCTCTCCAGGCGGAGGGGCGCAGATGAGCAACGGCACATTCCTGTTCGCCAGCTCCATCGCGCTCTACCCGCCGCTGCGGCGCAGCGCCGAGATCGTCGCGCGCGAGCACGACCTGGAGGGCCACCTGCTCGCGCCGCTGGAGTTCGCCGTGCCGGCCATCCACAAAGAGGACGCCGTCTATCGGGCCACTGACTTCGACCCCGCCTCCACGACCCTGCGAGCCCACTTCCTGCCCGCCCGGCGGGGGGACGTGCTCCGGTTCGGCTTCGAGCCGCGCCCCCTGCGCCGGTTGCTCGGCGAGCTGGACCCCGACTACGTCTGGGTCCACGGGGAGTTCTGGCAGGGCATCGCGCACCAGTTCCTCTGGCACTGGCGGCTGCGGCGGCAGCCGCGGATCGTCGCCCGCGGCGGGCCCAACCACCTGCACGATGGCGTCCCGCTGCTCGCGCCGAGGCCCCCCTTCGTCAGCCGCACCCGGCTGAAGCGGATGCTGCTCTGGGGGCGGCTGGACGGCGTGGGCGTCGCCTCCAGCCTGTCTGGGGCCTGCGCCCGACGGATTGGACTCCCCGGCCGGATTCCCGTGGCGGTCAACTACCTGCCCGCTTGCGGGCCGGCCGACGCCGCCGCCGAAGGCGTCGAACTGCCGTGGCCGGCCGAGGAGTCCTTCGTGGTCGGCTTCGCCGGCGCCCTCACCGCCCAGAAGGGCTGGCCCGTGCTGCTCGACGCTGTGGAAGCCCTGCCGCGGCGTTTCAAGTTGTTCGTCGCCGGCGCCGGACCGCAAGAAGCCGAACTGCGCGCCCGCCTCGCGTCGCGTTCCCTGTCCGGACGTTCGCTCTTCGCCGGCGTCGTGCCGACCGGCGTGCTGCTGGCCACCTACCCGCGCCTGGACGCCGTGGTGCTGCCCTCGATCACGACTGCGAACTCGGTGGAGATCTTCGGCCGCGTGCTGGCCGAGGCGATGGCCTGCGGCGTGCCCGTGGTCGGCTCCGACAGCGGCGCCATCCCCGAGACGATCGGCGACGCCGGACTCGTCGTGCCCGAGGGCGACGCCGAGGCCCTGCGCTGCGCCATCCTGCGCCTGAGCACCGACGAGCAGCTCCGCGCCGAGTGCATCCGGCGAGGCAAGGAACGCTACGAGCGCCACTACACCTGCGAGGCATACGCCGCCTCGATCGCCGCCCTACTGGGGATAGACCGGTGACCACAGACCGCCAGAAGTCCACGGCGACCACGGCCCGCTGCTGGTGCGGCGGCGAAGAGCTGCGCCACCTCAACCAGCAGTACGCCGAGTGCGCCTCATGCGGGACGGCCGTGCTGACCGCCGGGCGGCCGGCGGCCCTCCGCCCGGGCGGCGACCCGGCCGCGTTCTACGCCGAGCGCTACTGGCGCGGCCATCAACAGGAGGAGCTGGGCCTGCCCGATTTGGCCCGCCGGGCGCGGGAGGACCTGCCCGGGCGCTGCCAGTACTGGCTCGGATGGCTGCTGCGCTTCCGCCCCCCGCCGGCGAACGTGCTGGAGGTCGGCTGCGGCCACGGGGGGCTGGTCGCCTGCTGCCGCCAGGCGGGCTACGGCGCCCTCGGGCTCGAGCCGGCCGAGTGGGTGGCCGACTTCGCCCGCCGGGCGTTCGGCGTGCAAGTCCGCTGCGGCACTCCCGAGTCGCTCGACTTCGAGCCCGAGGCGTTCGACGTGATCGCCATGATGGACGTGCTGGAGCACCTGCCCGACCCGGCCGGGGCCATCGCCGCCCTCGCCGACGTGCTCGCCCCGGACGGGCTGCTCGTCGTGCAGACGCCGTGCTACGGCCCCGACCGGCCCGCCGGCTGGCCGCACTTCAACGCGCCGGAGCACCTGCACCTGTTCACCGAGAACTCGCTGCGGGACCTGCTCGCAGGCGCCGGGCTCGGCGAAGTGGAGTTCTGCCCGCCGCTCTTCGGCCACGGCTACGACATGTTCTGCTTCGCCGGGCGGCAGAGACCGGCCCCGTCCGATCCCGAACGGGTCGAGCAGGCCCTCCTGAGCAGCCCCGGGGGCCGGCTCGCCCTGGCCATGCAGGATCTCTACTGGGGCGAGGCCCCGCCGTGGCGCGCCGGCGTCCGCGCGGCCGCATGGCAACTGATGGACGCCGTCAAGCGGCGGCTGCGCCGGGGCCGCGCCGATGACCAGACCAGGAAGGAGCCTTAGACCGTGCCGGACGGCCTCACAGTGGTGATCAACGCCCAGGTCCCGCCCGGCGGGCGCTGGGGCGGGGTGCAGCAGTTCGTGGCCGGCCTGGTCTGCGCGCTGGGGCGGCTCGACGACGGCCCGGAGCGTTACGTCGTCCTCGGCCCGAGCGAGGGGGCCGAGTGGCTGGAGCCCTACCTGGGACCGAACCAGCGCCTCGTCGCCGAGCCGGCCCCCGCGCCGGACAGGGCGGAGCGGCTCAAACGCGCCCTCGGCCCCCTGCGCCGCCCGCTCGGCCGGCTCTATCGCCGCCTGGCCGGGCCGCCCCACTATGGCGTCGAGGACGGCAACGGCCTCTACCGCTCGCTCGGCGCGGACGTGGTGCACTTCCCCTTCCAGCGCTTCGCCGCCTGCGACCTGCCAACGGTCTACAACCCGCACGACCTCCAGCACCGCCACATGCCCGAGCTTTTCCGGCCGGAGGAGCTGGCCTACCGCGAGGCGGTGCACGGCTTCGCCTGCCGCCACGCGGGGGCCGTCGCGGCGGAATCGGCCTGGGCCATGCGCGACCTGGCGGCGCAGTACGGCGTCGAGCCGGCCCGGCTCTACGTTGTGCCGCGCGGCGCGCCGACTGACCTGGCCGGGCCGGTCAACAGGGAGACGCTGGAGCGCATCCGGCACGAGCTCTGCCCGGACGGCCCCTTCTGCCTCTACCCCGCGCGGACCTGGCCGCACAAGAACCACGCCCGCCTGCTGGAGGCGCTCGGGCTGCTGCGCGAGCGCCACGACCTGGCCCTCGGGCTCGTCTGCACCGGCCGACCGACCGAGCACGTCGGCGCGCTGAGGCGCCGTGTGCGGCGCCTCGGGCTCGACGGGCAGGTCCGGTTCACCGGTTTCGTGCCGGCACCGGAGCTGCGCGCGCTCTACCGGCTGGCGCGGTTCCTCGTCTTCCCGAGCCTCTTCGAGGGAGGCGGGTTCCCCGTGATCGAGGCGTTCCACGAGGGCGCGCCGGTGGCCTGCTCGCGCGCCACCTGCCTGCCGGAGTGCGCCGGCGACGCGGCGGTCTTTTTCGATCCGCTCTCCCCCGAGGACATGGCCGGGGTCATGCACCAGTTGGCCCGCGACGAGACGCTCCGCGCCGCCTTGAGGGAATGCGGACGGCGGCGGGCGCGGCTCTTCCACTGGGACAAGACCGGGCGCACCTATCGCGCGATCTACCGGAAGCTCGCCGGCCGCGCCCTCTCCGAGGAGGACCGGGCCACGCTCGCCGAAGCGGGAGGGAAGGCATGACGGCGAGGAGACACGCCAGCGACGGCCTGCCCCGCATCAGCATCGTCGTGCCGTCCTGCAACCAGGCCGCCTTCCTGGCCGGGGCGCTCGACTCGCTCGCGGCGCAGGACTACCCGGACCTGGAGGTGATCGTGGTCGACGGGGCCAGCGCGGACGGCACGGTCGAGCTGCTGCGGCGCCGGGCCGACGTGGTGAGCCGCTGGATCAGCGAGCCGGACCGGGGCCAGACCCACGCCCTGAACAAGGGCTTCGCCATCGCCACCGGACGGGTGCGTGCCTGGCTGAACTGCGACGAGCGCTACCGGCCCGGCGCGCTGCGGCAAGTCGGGCGGGCCTTCGCCGCCGATCCATGCCCCGACGTCGTCTTCGGCCATCGCGTGGTGGTCGACGCGCAGGGGTGCGAGCTGCGTCGCATGCGCCTGCCGGCCATCCACCCCCGCCGCTACGCGCTTTACGGCTCGGGGCTGCTGTTCTCGGACACGACCTTCTGGACGGCCGAAGTCCACCGGGCCACCGGCGCGCTGGACGAGGCCGGCTGCCCGCGCTACGGGATGGACTTCGACTGGTTCGGGCGGCTTTCGCTCAACGTGCGGCGCTGGCGGCGCCTGGACGCCTACCTGAGCGAGTTCACCCAGCACGAGGCCCGCGTCTCGGAAGGCGTCGAGGAGATGCCGCAGATCGCCCACCGCATCCGGCGCCGCCTGCTGCGCAGGGCCGGGGTAGGACCGATCAGGGCAATGCTGATGGGCGCGCTCTGCTACGCGCCCGTGCGGGTCGGGCGCGAGGGATGGCGCGGCCTGCTGCGGCCCCCGTCGCCGCGCACGCTGCTGCGCGTGGCCGGGCTGACGAGGTGAGGCGCACAAGGAGAGATCATTGACGCTGCGCACGGACACGGGGACCTGGCTGCTTTTCGGCGCGGTGACGGTGCTCTGGCTGCTGGCCGCCGTAGTGGTGGTCTGGCGGCGCCGGCGAGCCCGGGAGGTCGCCCCGCCCGGCGGGGCGTGGCGGGCGCTGCTCTTGACGCTGTTCGGCTTCGCGTGGCTGGCCTTCGGAGTCGCCTACATACTGCGCTTTGCGATGCTCGCCTACGACCCGGTGCTGTTCCAGGCGTCGCGCTTCCCGCCCTGGCGGATACCCACCGAGGCGCTGAACCACACGTGGCTGCTGCTCGGCGTCTACTGGCTGGCGCTCTGCGCGGGCGCGGCGGCCGTTGTGGTCGCGCTCCCGGCCCGGGTGCCGCGCTTCCTGCGGCGCATCGACCTGCTGGACGCGCTGGCGAACGCCCCGGCGCTGGACCTGCTGGCCTGCGCGTCGGGAGCGGCGTTGGTGCTCCTGTTCGGGCTGCGGCTGCCGGGGGCTCTGCGCACTCCCGTCGGGCACGTGGCGGGCCTGTGGGTCATCCCCGCCGCGCTGGCCTGGCACATGCACTTGCGGGGGGCGCCCATCGGCGCGCGGCGGTATCTCTACCTGCTGCCGGGGCTGCTGCTGTTCGTGCTCAGCCCCTATCGCGAGCATCTGCTCGGCATGTTCTTGTGCGTCGCGCTGCCGGCCGTCGCCCTGCGGCGGGGCGCCGGATCGGTCAAGATGGCGGCCCTCGCCGTCGCCGTCCTGCTGATCTCCTCGGTGGCGCTCTACGTCTACCGTCCCCTCTTCTGGGGGGGCGAGAGCTGGGAGTCGAGCCGCCGGTACGCCGATTGGGGGCTGTGGCGCCAACGGCCCGATCAGGCCCCGTGGACGAAGCTGAGCAGGCGGTTTCACGGCTTCGACTCCGCCGCGCTCACCCTCTGGCTCGTGCCCGAGGCGTTCCCCCACGAGCAGCGCAACCTGGCGGGCGAGCTGGCGGTCAGCGCGCTGGTGCCGCGCGCGTTCTACGCCGGCAAAGAACGCTCCGAGCGGGGCCGGCTCTTCTCCACCACCATCTGGGCCTACGACGTGGCCGGCGAGCCCGTGGGCAGGAGCCCGGCCATGATCGCCCCGTCCATGCCCGGGGACCTCTGGGCGGCCGGCGGCGCCCGCGCGGTCGTCCTCGGCGCGCTCGCCTGGGGCGCGCTGATCGGCCTGCTCGAGTGGTGGCGGCGCGGGCTGCGCAGCGGCCCGGCCGTGGCGCTGGTGGCCTTCCTGGCGTTCCGCGTCGCCGGCGGGATGGAGCGCGACTTCGTGCACGCCTGCGCCACCATCGCCCAGGTCGTCATCGTGGCCCTCCTCGTCCTGGCCCTGGTGCCGATGCGGAAACGCCGATCGGCCCGGGCGACGGCGGCACGACGCAGCGCATCGGAGGCGAGCCCCTCATGAGCCGATTGCATTCCCCCGGCGGCGCGCCCGGCGAGCCGCGCGTGCTGCACTTCGGCAAGTACTACCCGCCCCACCGCGGCGGCATGGAGACCGTTGTGGCCGGCCTCTGCCGGGGCCTGGCCGGCCGGGGCTTCCCGTGCGGAGCCGTGGTGGCCGGGGACCGGGCCCGCCCGCGCATGGACCTGGACCGCGGCGTCGTGGTCGAGCGCATGGCGGCTTTCGGGGCCGTCCGCTCGCTGCCGCTCTGCCCGCGGGCGCCCGTCGCCCTGCGGGGGCGCGAGGTGGACGTGATCCACCTGCACCATCCCAACCCCCTGGCGGACCTGGCGTGCCTGCTCTCGGACTCGGCGGCGCGCGTGGTGGTCACCTACCACAGCGACATCGTCCGTCAGCGCCGCCTGGGCGGCCTGCACGCCCCCCTGCTGCGCCACACGCTGAGGCGCGCCGATGCCGTCGTGGCCACCTCGGCGCAGTACGCCGACTCCAGCGCCGCGCTCGCCCCGTTCCGCGAGAAGGTCCGCGTCATCCCGCTCGGCATCGAGCCGCCGGCCCTCCCGCCCCTGAGCGAGCCGTTCGCGGGGCCGGGCCGCGAGCCGCGCTACCTCTTCATCGGCCGGCTGGTGCCCTACAAGGGCCTGCCGGTGCTGATCCGGGCGCTGCGCCTGGCGCGCGGACGCGCCTGGGTGGTGGGAGCCGGCCCCCGGCAGCGGCAGCTCAGGGCCCTGGCGCGGGATGAGGGCGTGACGCCCCGCGTGGAGTTCCTGGGCGAGGTCAGCGAGGCGGAGAAGCTGCGCCGGCTGGCCCGGTGCGACGCGCTCGTGCTGCCGAGCCTCACGCGGGCCGAGGCGTTCGGCATCGTGATCCTGGAGGCGATGGCGGCCGGGCGGCCCGTCATCGTCAGCGACCTGCCCACCGGCGTGCGGATGCTGGTCGAGGACGGCGCCACGGGCCTGCGCTTCCCGCCGGGCGACGCGACCGCGCTGGCCGCGGCGATGCGGTGTCTGGCCGAGGACCCGGAGGCCGCACGCCGCATGGGAAGTGAGGGGCGGCGACGCTTCCATGAGCGCTACACGTTGGACCGAATGGTGGAGGGCCACGTGCGCCTCTACCGCGAGCTGTGCGGGATCGAGGCGCCGAAGCGCGCTGAACTCAGATCGGCGAAGAGGGCATGAGGATACTGCTGATCGGACCGTTCGCCGAGGGCCTGCTGCCGGAGAGCTACGCGCGGGCGTTCGCGCGGCTCGGCCACGAGGCGCTGCGCTTCGACTCGGACCGTGCTTACTTCAGCGCCGCCTGGTATGCCGGCAACCGATGGGCCCGCCGCCTGGCCCGGCCCCTGCTCTGGAGGCGCGTCAGCCGGCAGACGCTCCAGGTGGCCCAGGAGGCGCGTCCCGAGCTGATCGTCGTCTTCAAGGGCGCCTACCTGGAGGCCGAGACCGTCGCCCGCCTGCGCCGCGCCGCGCCCGTGGTCAACTACTACCCGGACGATCCCTACTGGGGGGTGCCGCTCGACCCGCGCAAGACCTCCGCCCAGCGACGCGACCTGATCGACGTGCTGGGCGAGTATACGCGCCTCTACACCTGGGAGCGCGGGCTGGTGGGGAAGCTGCGCGGCAACGACGTCGCCGCCGCCTACCTGCCGTTCGGCGCGGACACATCCGTCTTCCGGCCGCCCCTCGACGGCGGTTCGCCGGACGGCCGGATCGTCTTTGTAGGACAGCATAACCGCTGGCGAGAGAGCAAGATAGACGCGGTCCGACGACACCGCGTCCACCTCTACGGGCCCCGCTGGCGCCGGGCCGCGCGGCGCTTCGGCGGGCGGCACGTCATCCACGCCGAGCGGGCCTACGGGCGGCACTGCGCGCGGGTCTACGCCGGCGCGGCGGTCGGGCTCAACGTGCTCAATGCCGGGAACATGCCCGGCCACAACATGCGCACCTTCGAGATACCCGCCAGCGCCGGGGCCATGCTCGCCACCTACACCGAGGAGCAGGCCGCCTTCTTCCCGCCCGGCGAGGCCGCCCTCTACTACGGCGAGCCCGACGAGCTGGACGCGCAGATCGAGCGGCTCCTCGCCGACGAGCCCCTCCGCGAGCGCCTGCGCCGCAACGGGCTGCGCATCGCCCGCGCGCACGACTACGTGCGCCGCGCCCGCGAGATGCTCGCCGACCTGGGCCAGGAGGAGGTCGCATGAGCGTCGCCGCACAGAGCGCCGCCGAGATGACCGGCGCGTCCGACCAGCGGACGGCCCGGCTGATCGACCGGGCGGGCTGGGTGCTGTTCGCCCTGCTGCTCGCCGTCGCCCTGGTGCGCTCGCGCCTGCTGACCGCCCCGCTCTACGGCGACGAGCGGCACTTCTTGCCCAGCACCGTGGCGCTCGCCCCCTTCACCCCCGAGAAGCTGGCCGGCTTCCGCGAACTCGCCAGCCCCACGTTCTTCATCGCCTGCTCCTACGTGGTGCACGTGCTCGGGGCGAACGTCGCCTGGCTGCGGCTGCTCGTGCTGGCGAGCCTGCTCGCCTGCGTGCTGGTCTTCCGCCGGGCGGCGCGGGAGGCGGCCGAGCGGGCCGGGGCGGCGCCGGCTTTCGGCGCGCTGGCATGGGCGCTGCTGCTGACCTTCCCCTACCTGGTCGGCTGCGGGGTCTACTACTACTCGGACGTGCCGGCGCTGCTGTTCGCCGTGCTCGCCGTGCGCGACCGCCTGCGCGGCCGCACGGCTACGGCGCTGCTCTATGCGGCGCTGGCGCTGCACTGCCGGCAGTACTACGCCTTCATCCCCGCGGCCATGGTAGCGGCGGAGGGCTGGCGGTGGCTGCGGCGGCGTGACGGGCAGGCGCTCGCGCGCGCGGCGCTCTGGACGCTGCCCATCATCTCGTTCATGCCCTACGTGCTCTTTTGGGGCGGGCCGTCGCCCATGCGCGCCATCGACCCGCGCCTGGAGGCCCTGCCGGCCGTGCAGCCGTGGAACGCCGCGTTCCTGCTGGCCGCCTGCGGGCTTTACCTCCTGCCTGTGAGCGTCTACCTGGGCCGCCGGCGCTGGGGCGCGCTCAAGATCGGCTGCGTCGTGGCGGCGCTCGCGTTCTTCGCCGCCTTCCCGCCGCGCCCGAACCTCTACTATGAGATCATCGGCTCGCCCATCCGCACGCTCGGCGTGCTCGACGCGGCGCTGCGCGCCCTGCTCGGCGACGGCGGCGCGCTGGCGGCGCTTGCGCTCGGCATGGCCTCGGCGGCCGTCCTCCACTACGAACTGCTCGGACGCTCAGGGGGCGGCGGCGGCGACCTGAAATGGATGCTCGCCGCGTTCTGGGCCATGAACCTGGCCAGCCACCTGGCGTGGGAGAAGTACCTGCTGCCCGTGCTGCCGCTGCTCTACCTGCTGGCGCTGCGCCACCCCTCCGTGCGCCGGGCGGCCGGGGAGGGCGACGAGGCGATCCGCCCCTGGTCCGCCTGCATCGGCGGGCACGGCTGGCGGGCAGCGGAACGGGCCCGGCGCGCCGCGCAGGCGGCCGGCCGGCCGCACCGCAGCATCATGATCAACGCGCGCTGCCTGCGGCTGCTGCCCTTCGTTGCCCCCGGCGGTCCCGTCCAGATCGCCGCCTACCTGCTGCGCCGCCTCGGCCTGGACGGCCGCTGCGAAGCCGGCGCGGCCCAGAGGGCCGTCTCGGACTGGCTGCGCTGCGAATGGCTGCCCGCCGCCCGGGAGCTGCTGCTCGTGCCCGACGCCGAAGGGGATCGCCTGAGGAAGATGCTGGACGAACACGCGGCCGGACGGCGCGATCACGGCCCCGCCCTCTACGAGGCCCTCGCGGGCCGGATGCGCGCCGGCGAGCCCGCCGAGCCGCCCCCCATGGAGCGGATCCGCGAGTGCTTCCGCGACCTGCCCGCCGGGCGGCCCCTGCGGCGGATCGCCGTCCTCGCCCCGGCCGGCATCGGCGACACGGTGCGGCTGACGCCGGGCCTGCGCGATCTGGCCGAGGCCGACCCCGCCGCCTCCGTCACGCTCTACGTGGACCGGGCCGGGGGCGCCGGCCAGGTTATGGCCGCGGCGGCGCCCGTCGACCGGATCGTGCCCATCCCGTTCCGCAGCCGGGGGCCGGGCAAGCTCGTGCAGCTGCTGCGCGAGCTGCGCGCTGAGGAACCCGACGAGCTGGTCAGCACATGGGTCTCGCGCCTGGCGGGCCTCGCCGGAGGGCTCAGCGGCGTGCGAGAGCGGGCCGGGTGGGTGCCGCGGTGGTCGGCTGCCATGCGGCTGGGCCGGCTGGGGTGGGGCCGGGCGGTGCCCTACGATCCGCCCTGCCGGGGCGCCGGGCAGTACGACGTGCGGGCCTTCCGCCGGCTGCTCGGGCTGAGCGCGCCGGACCGCCCGGTCCTGTTCCGCTTCGCCGAACCGATCCGGGAGGGACCTGCCGTGCGGGAAGCCCGCCGCCGGCTGGCCGCCCTGCCGCGACCCGTCCTCGCCGTCGCCGCCGCCGCGAAGGCGAACATCCCCCAGCGGGAGTATCCCCTGCCGATGATGGCGCACGCCCTGGAGATGATCCTGGCCGAGGGCCACGCGGGCTCGGTCGTCCTGCTCGGGGGCGCGGCCGCCCGCGGGCGCATGGGCCCGCTGCGCGAGGCGGCCGGGGCGCGGGGGCTGGACCTCTGCGGCGAGCTGGCCCTGGCCGAGACGGCCGCCCTCGTGCGCGCGTGCGACGGCGCGCTGATGGTGGACGGCGGGCTGCTGCACGTGGCGCTCTGCACGCACCTGCCGGTCGTGGCGCTCTTCGGCCCGACGGAGGTCTTCCCGACCGACCCGCGCGGCCCGGCCGGGCGCTACGTGGCGCTCTCGGCCTTCGACCGCTGCCGGTGCCGCTGCCTGCCGCAGCGGGGCATCGAGGCGGCCCCCGAGTGCAGCGAAGCCGCAGCGTGCCTGGCGGCCGTCCCGCCGGAGCGGGTCGCCGGGGCCGTCGGCGAGCTTCTGAGACACGCCGCTTCGGCCCCGCTGGAGAGGACGGCATGACCGAGGAGGCGCTGCGGGTGACGGTGCTCTCGCCCTCGGCAGAGCTTGGGGGCGCCGAGCGTAGCCTGCTGACCTTCCTGCGGGCGGCGCCGGCCGAGGGGGTCGAGGCGTGCCTCGTGCTGCCGCGTCGCGGCCCGCTCTGCGGGAAGCTCGCGGCGCTCGGCGTGACGTGGCAGGTGGTCGAGCAGCCGGGGGCCCTGCTTCGCCAGTCGCGCTCGGCGCCGGCCGGGGCGCTCGCCGCCCTGGCGCCGCTGGCAGCGCAGGCACCCGGCTACCTCTGGCGGCTCGGCAGCGCCGTGCGCCGCACACGGGCGGACGTGCTGTATGCCAACGGGGTGAAGTGCCACGTGCTCTCGGCGCTGCTCGGGCCGGCGCTGCGGGTGCCGGTGGTCTGGCACGCGCGGCTCCACTGGGAGGCGGCGTGGCTCGGGCGCATCGCCGACGTAGGAGCCGACCTGATCATCGCCAACTCGCATTCCACTGCGCGCGCCGTAAGCCGGTTGCTGGCCGACGGCACGCCGGTCGAGGTGGTCCACAACGCGGTGGACGTGGAGAGATTCCGTACCGAGGGACCGCGCGCCGACCTTCCGCAGGCGCCCGCCGGACCCAGGGTGGGCCTGCCGGCGGCGCTGGCGCGGCTAAAAGGCCACGGGCTGCTGCTGGAGGCGGCGCCCCTGGTGCTCAAGCGGTTCCCGAAGGCGCGGTTCTTCTTCATCGGCGGGCCGATCTATGATACGCTGGCCGACCGCGGCTACGAGGCCGAGCTGCGCCGCGAGGTCGAGGCGCGCGGGCTGGATGGGGCCGTGACCTTGACGGGGTTCCAGCACGAGATGGCGCCGTGGTACCGCGCCATGGACGTAGTGGTCAGCGCCTCGGTGCGCCCGGAGGGCTTCGGGCGCACGCTGCTTGAGGCGATGGCCTGCGGGCGCGCCGTGGCCGGGCCGGACGCGGGCGGCGTGCCGGAGTTCGTCGAGCACGGCGTCAGCGGGCTCCTCTATCCGATGGGCGACGCGCGGGCGCTGGCCGGGGCCGTCCTGACGCTCCTGGGCGACTCGGCGCTGCGCGCCCGGCTCGGCGAGGCCGGGCGTCGGACCGCCGTGGCCCGCTTTACCGCCCAGGGCCACGCCGCCGCACTGGCCGGCGCGCTGCGCCGGGCGGCGGCCGGGCACAAAGGTAGCAGATTGGGGAGGCAGCGCGCATGAAGCTCTCGGTCGTGATGCCGGTCTACAACGAGGCGGCGACCATCGAGGAGATCGTCGCGCGGGTCCGCGCTACGGACATGGACCTGGAGCTGGTCATCGTGGACGACGCCTCGAGCGACGGCACGCGGCAGGTGCTGCGCGGCCTGGAGGGCGAGGACGGGATGCGCGTCTTATATCACGAGGTCAACCGGGGCAAGGGGGCTGCGCTGCGCACGGGCTTCCGCGAGGCCACGGGCGACATCGTCCTCGTGCAGGACGCCGACCTGGAGTACTCGCCCGAGCAGTATCCGGCGCTGATCCAGCCGATCGTGGACGGGGAGGCGGACGTGGTCTTCAGCTCGCGCTTCGTCGGCGGCGCGTCGCACCGCGTCGTCTACTTCTGGCACTACCTGGGCAACAAGGCGCTGACGCTGCTGTCGAACTGCTTCACGAACCTGAACATGACCGACATGGAATCCGGCTACAAGGTCTTCCGCCGCGAGGTGCTCCAGCGGCTCGAGATCGAGGAGGACCGCTTCGGTTTCGAGCCGGAGATCACGGCCAAGGTCGCCGCCCTGCGCTGGCGCGTCTACGAGGTAGGCATCTCCTACCACGGGCGCACCTACGAAGAGGGCAAGAAGATCACGTGGCGCGACGGCGTGCGGGCGGTCTGGTGCGTGCTGAAGTACAACGTGCTGGCCCGCCCTCGCCGCCCCGTGTAACGGCGAGCGCGCACGCAGAAGGGGCCCGCCGATCCGGCAGGACCGGCGGGCCCCGGTGTTCGCGCGGCGTAGAAGCGCCTTACATCTCGACCGGCTCGCAGAGGTTGGCCGCCTTCGCCGCCGCCCGCCCGCAGATGTGGCAGACGTACTTCGCGCCGTTGGCCAGGCGGGCCACCTCGGCCATCTTGCGCTTGGCCACCAGGTCGCACATGTGGCGCGCGTGCCCCTTGTGCTCCTCGAAGAGCTTGTGACCCTTCACGAATCCCGCGCCCCCTTCTTCCTGCTTCTTGGCCATCTCCGGCCTCCTGTTGAGTGTGAATGCACGGCAGGGAAGCGGATCAGGCTGCCCCCACACGTAAGTGTACGGGAGCCCACGCCGGCCTGTCAACGACGACGGCCACGGCGGTTGCCGGTTGTCCGTTGCTCAGTTGTCAGGGAACGGCCAACGGCGAGCACGAGCAACAGCGAGAGCGGCGCCCGGCTGGGCCATGCGCCGTCTCCGACAACCGTCAACCGCCGTCCCCCCGATTTCTGTTGACAAGCGGCCGGTGGCGGGGTAAAATGCACTAAAAAGGTGAAGTTTATGCTATTAAGGGATCGCCCATGAAACTCTCCACCCGCGTGCGCTACGGATGCCGCGCCATGGTCGACCTGGCCATGCACCGGGGCGACGGCCCCGTCTCGCTCCAGGTGCTCGCCGAGGAGCAGGACATCCCGGAGCGCTACCTGGCCAAGATCATCCAGGACCTGCGCCGCAGCGGCATCATCCGCAGCGTGCGCGGCGCCCACGGGGGCTACAGCCTGAGCCGGGCGCCCGAGCAGATCACCCTGCTGGACGTATGGGAGGCGCTGGAGGGGCCCGTCTGCCCCGTGGAATGCCTCGACGAGCCGCAGCTCTGCCAGCAGGAGGCCAAGTGCGTCACCCGCCCCGTCTGGGGCCGGGTCAGGGATGCCATCGCCGAGGTCCTCGGCGCCGAAGACCTGGCGGGGCTGGTCGAGCGCTACAAGCAGCGCGCGAGCTGAACGGGCCGCGCGCCGCTGACATCTCTGAGGAGAGCTTGCAGATGAAGATCGCCGAGAACGTCGTCGAGCTGGTCGGCAACACGCCGCTGGTGCGCCTGGGCCGGATCGCCGGGGGGCTGCCGGCCGACGTGGTGGCGAAGCTGGAATCGTTCAACCCCATGGCCAGCGTCAAGGACCGCATCGCCCGCTCCATGATCGACGCCGCCGAGCGGGACGGGCTGATCGGGCCGGGAAGCGTCATCATCGAGCCGACCAGCGGCAACACGGGGGTCGGGCTCGCCTTCGTCTGCGCCGCCAGGGGCTACCGGCTGATGCTCACCATGCCGGACACGATGAGCATGGAGCGGCGCATGCTGCTGCGCGCGTTCGGGACGGAGCTGGTGCTCACGCCGGGCGAGAAGGGGATGACCGGCGCGATCCAGTGCGCCGAGGAGCTGGTAGAGGAGACCCCCGGCGCCTTCATGCCCCAGCAGTTCAAGAACCCGGCCAACCCCGAGGTCCACCGCCGCACCACGGCCGAGGAGATCTGGCGCGACACGGACGGGCAGGTGGACATCTTCGTCGCCGGCGTCGGCACGGGGGGCACGATCAGCGGGGTGGCGGAGGTGCTCAAGGAGCGCAAGCCCGCCCTCCAGGCCATCGCGTTGGAGCCGGACTCCTCGCCGATCCTGACCGGCGGCGAGCCCGGCCCCCACAAGATTCAGGGCATCGGCGCCGGCTTCGTGCCGGAGGTGCTGAACCGCGACGTGATCGACGAGGTCCTCCGCGTGCGCGACGCCGACGCCGCGCAGACGGCCCGGCGCCTGGCCGGGGAGGAAGGCATCTTCGCGGGCATCTCCTCCGGCGCGGCGGCGTGGGCCGCGATCGAGGTCGCGTCCCGCCCGCAGAACGAAGGCAAGCTGCTGGTTGCACTGCTGCCCGACACGGGGGAGCGTTACCTGAGCACGGACCTGTTCTACGACGAGCCCTGACGCGGCGGCGGAGCCGCAGAGGGTCCGTCCATCCGTATCCTGTGGGAGGAAGCCGCCATGGCGGCCGAGAAGCTGTTTGCACCGGTCGGAGAGAAGGAGATCACCCGGGCCATCGTCGAGCGCTTCGCCCGGGAGTTCACCGATTACGTCGAGAGCGACGTCCTGGTCATCGGGGCCGGGCCCAGCGGACTGATGCTGGGGCGGGACGCGGCGTCCAGCGGCCTGAGGACGCTCGTCGTCGAGCGCAACAACTACCTGGGCGGGGGCTTCTGGCTCGGCGGCTACCTGATGAACAAGGTCACGGTGCGCGCGCCGGCGCAGAAGGAGCTGGACGAGCTCGGCGTGCCCTACGAGGAGGCAGGCGAGGGCCTCTACGTCGCCGACGGGCCGCACGCCTGCTCGAAGCTGATCGCGGCCGCCTGCGACGCGGGGGTCAAGTTCGCCAACATGACCGACTTCGAGGACGTGGTCCTGCGGGAGGACGGCCGCGTGGCCGGCGCCGTGGTCAACTGGTCGCCGGTGGCCGCCCTGCCCCGCCAGATCACCTGCGTGGACCCGGTGGCGCTGGAAGCGCGCGTCGTGGTCGACGCCACGGGGCACGACGCCTGCGTGGTCAGCAAGCTCCAGGAGCACGGCCTGCTGAGCAAGGCGGGCACGGGCCCGATGTTCGTGGAGCGCTCGGAGGACCTGGTCGTCGCCCACACGGGCGAGATCCACCCGGGCCTGGTGGTGACGGGCATGGCCGTGAGCGCCGCCTACGGGCTGCCGCGCATGGGCCCCACGTTCGGGGCGATGCTGCTGTCGGGGCGCAAGGGGGCCGCGCAGATCATCGAGGCCCTCGCCGCCCGCGCGGAAGCGCCCGAGGCCGTCGCCGCCGAGGTCTGAGCCGCTCGGCCCCGGGCCCCGCAGGAAAGGAAGCGAAGATGAAGAGGGTCTACCTGGATCACAGCGCGACGACCCCGGTGCGCCCCGAGGTGGTGGAGGCGATGCTGCCTTACTTCACCGAGGAGTTCGGCAACGCCTCCAGCGTCCACACGCCCGGCCAGCGCGCGCGGGCCGCCGTCGAGGGGGCCCGGGAAACCGTCGCCTCGCTGCTTGGGGCCGCGCCGGACGAGATCTACTTCACCGGCGGCGGCACCGAGAGCGACAACCTCGCCGTCGAGGGCGTCGCCGCCGCCGCGCCCGAGGGTAAGCGGCGCCTCATCACCTCCTCCGTCGAGCACCACGCCGTGCTGAACGCCTGCCAGGCGCTCGGCAAGCGCGGCTACGAGGTGAGCCTGCTGCCCGTCGATCGCTACGGCCTGGTCGAGCCCGACGACCTGCGCCGCGAGCTGGACGAGGCCGGCGACGAGACGGCGATCGTCAGCGTCATGATGGCCAACAACGAGGTCGGCACCGTCGAGCCGATCGCCGAGCTGGCGCGCCTCGCCGCCGGGGCCGGCCTGCCCTTCCACACCGACGCCGTCCAGGCCGTCGGCAAGATCCCGGTCGACGTGGGTGAGCTCGGGGTGGACCTGCTCTCGCTTTCGGCGCACAAGTTCTACGGGCCCAAGGGCGTCGGCGTGCTCTACGTGCGCACGGGGACGCGCCTGAACCCGCTCCACCACGGCGGCCACCACGAGAAGGGCCTGCGGCCCGGCACGGAGAACGTGCCCGGCATCGTGGGCCTGGCGCGGGCGCTGGAGCTGGCCTGCGCGGAGATGGAGGAGGAGGCCGAGCGGCTCCACGGCCTGCGCGACCGCCTCCAGCAGGGCCTGATCGACGGCGTGCCGGACCACCTGCTCAACGGCCATCCGGTCAGGCGGCTGCCGCACCTGCTGAACATGAGCTTCGAGAACGTGGAGGGCGAGAGCGTGCTGCTGAGCCTGGACGCGGTCGGCATCGCCGCCTCGACCGGCTCGGCCTGCACGAGCGGCACGCTGGAGCCCTCGCACGTGCTGACGGCCATGGGCACCCCGGCCGAGATCGCCCACGGCAGCATCCGCTTCTCGCTGGGGCGCGACAACACGGCCGAGCAGATCGAGTGCGTGCTCGAACAGGTGCCGCCGATCATCGAGCGGCTGCGCCAGATGTCGCCCTTCGCCAGTTGAGAGGGGTCCCGATGAAGGCCACGCTCCAGGAACAGATCGCCGCGCTGAAGCGCGAGGCCGGCGCCGTCATCCTGGCCCACAACTACCAGCTCCAGCGGGTCCAGGACCTGGCCGACTACGTCGGCGACTCGCTCGGGTTGAGCCGGCGCGCCGCCGAGGTCGACGCCGAGCTGATCGTCTTCTGCGGCGTCCGCTTCATGGCCGAGACGGCGGCCGTCCTCAACCCCGGCAAGCTGGTGCTGCTGCCCGACCCGAACGCCGGCTGCCCCATGGCGGCCATGATCGACGCCGATGGTCTGCGCGCGCTCAAGGCCGCGCACCCCGAGGCCGCCGCCGTCGTCTGCTACGTCAACAGCACGGCCGAGGTGAAGGCCCTCAGCGACGTCTGCTGCACCTCATCGAACGCCGTCCAGGTGGTCGAGAGCATCGAGCCGGGCCGCCCCGTCATCTTCGTGCCCGACCGCTACCTCGGCACCTACGTCGCCGGGCGCACCGGCCGCGAGCTGATCCTGGCCGACGGCTACTGCCCCACGCACGTGCGCATCCTGCCCGAGCACGTCCGCGAGCTGAAGCGGATCTACCCGGCGGCCGAGGTCATGGTCCATCCCGAGTGCCGGCCCGAGGTGACGCGCATGGCGGACCTCGTCGCCTCCACCGGCGGCATGCTCCGCTACGCGCGGCAGAGCAGCGCGCGCGTGCTGATCGTCGGCACCGAGGTCGGCCTGATCTACCGGCTGCGCCGGGAGAACCCGGCCAAGGAGTTCATCCCCGTCACGCCGGCCGCCGTCTGCCCGAACATGAAGCTGATCACGCCCGAGAAGGTGCTCTGGTCGCTCCAGGAGCGCCGCCACGAGGTGAGCGTGCCCCACGAGGTGGCCGGGCCCGCGCGGGAGGCGATCGAGCGCATGCTCGCGGTGAAGGCGCAGCCCGTGGGCACGGGACGCTGAACGGAGGGAGCCGGATGAGCGAGGGCAAGGCCAGGGTCGTGGTGGCGATGTCGGGCGGGGTCGACTCGTCCGTCGCCGCCGCCCTGCTCGCCGAGGAGGGCTTCGAGGCCGCCGGCGTCGCCATGCGCCTGCCCTCCCCCGACGGCGAGCCGGCGCCCGATTCGCCCTGCTGCGGCGTGCGGGGCATCGAGGACGCCCGCCGCGTGGCCGCGAAGATCGGCATCGCCTTCTACGCGCTCGACTTCCGCGAGGAGTTCCGCCGCGCCGTCATCGAGGACTTCGTGGCCGCCTACGCCGCGGGACGCACGCCGAACCCCTGCGTGCGCTGCAACGAGCGGCTCAAGTTCGGCCGCCTGCTGGAGAAGGCCCGCGCCGTCGGCGCCGACCACGTCGCCACCGGCCATTACGCGCGCAAGGACGCCGCCGACGGACGCCGCCTGCTCCGCGCCGGCCGCGGCGACGACGACCAGTCCTACTTCCTCTACGCCCTCTCGCAGGAGCAGCTCGGGGCGGCGGTCTTCCCCGTCGGCGACATGACCAAAGACGAGGTCCGCCGCATCGCCCGCGAGCGCGCCCTGCCCGTGCACGACAAGCCCGCCAGCCAGGACCTCTGCTTCCTGCCCGACGGGCGCTACCGCGAGTTCCTGCGCGAGCGATGCCCGCAGGCGTTCCGGCCCGGCCCCATCATGCACGTGTCGGGCCGGGTGCTCGGCGAGCACGAGGGGATCGCCGGCTTCACCGTCGGCCAGCGCCGCGGGCTCGGCGTGGCCCACAGCGAGCCGCTCTACGTCGTCGAGGTCCGCCCCGAGGAGAACGCCGTGGTGGTCGGCGAGCGGGAGCACGTCATGCGCGAGGAGATCCTCGTGGGCGGGGTGAACTGGATCGCCGCGCCGCCGGAGGGGGCGCTCTCGGCGCTGGTGCGCATACGCTACAATCACCCCGGAGGCCGCGCCGAGCTGACGCCGGCCGGCGACGGGCGGGTCCGCGTCCGCTTCGCCGAGCCGCAGCAGGCCCCCTGCCCCGGCCAGGCCGCCGTCTTCTACGACGGCGACCTCGTCCTCGGCGGCGGCACCATCGAGCGCGAGAGCGGGACGCAGCGATGAGCGAGAAAGAACTGGATGGCAAACTGGCCCGGCTCGATGGCGCCCTCCGCGAGATGGGCTCGGTGCTGATCGCCTTCTCCGGCGGGGTGGACAGCACGTTCCTGGCCGCCGTCGCCCGGCGCGCGCTCGGGCGCGGGAAGGCCCTCGCCGCCACCGCCCGCTCCGAGACCTTCCCGGCGCACGAGTTCGAGCGCTCCCGCCGCCTCGCCGAGGAGCTCGACCTGGAGCAGGTCGTCTTCGAGTCGCACGAGCTGAGCGACGAGCGCTTCGCCACCAACCCGCCCGAGCGCTGCTACTACTGCAAGAGCTGCCTGTTCACCGAGCTGAAGGCGATCGCCGCCGAGCGCGGGCTCGCCCACGTGGTCGACGGCACGAACGCCGACGACCTCGGCGACTACCGCCCCGGCCTGCGCGCCAGCGAGGAGCTGGCCGTGCGCCACCCGCTGCTGGAGGCGGGGCTCGGCAAGGACGCGATCCGCGCGCTCTCCCGCCGGATGGGCCTGCCCACGCACGACCTGCCGGCGATGGCCTGCCTCGCCTCGCGCTTCCCCTACGGGGAGCGGATCACCGCCGAGGGGCTGGAGCGCGTGGAGCGAGCCGAGGCGCTGCTGCGGGAGGCAGGGTTCCGCCAGTTCCGCGTGCGCAGCCACGGCCCCGTCGCTCGCATCGAGCTCGGCGAGGGCGAAGACGCCGCCCGCCTGCTCGGCGAGGAGGCCGACGGGCTGGTGGCGCGGCTGAAGGAACTCGGCTACCATTACGTCACGCTCGACCTGGAAGGCTACCGCACCGGCAGCATGAACGAGGTGCTCGGGCGGGCAGGCTCAGGGGGATAGCATGTATACCGAGAAGGTGATGGAGCACTTCACCAACCCCCGCAACATGGGGGAGGTCGAGGACGCCGACGGCGTCGGCCAGGTCGGCAACCCGCAGTGCGGCGACGTGATGAAGATCACCATCAAGGTCCGGGACGGGCGGATCGCCGACTGCCGCTTCAAGACCCTCGGCTGCGCCGCCGCCATCGCCACCAGCAGCATCACCACCGAGATGGCCAAGGGCAAGACGCTGGCGGAGGCGATGGAGATCAGCCGCCGCCAGGTGGCCGAGACGCTCGGCGGGCTGCCGCCGGCGAAGATGCACTGCTCGAACCTCGCCGCGCAGGGCCTCCACAAGGCGATCCGCCACTACCTGGAGCGCACCGGCCAGGACCTGCCCGCCACCGCCGCCGAGCGGGAAGCGGAAGAGGAAGCCGCCCACGGGCACTGACGGCGGGGGCTCGTGGCTCGATGTTCGTTGCTCGTTGTTCGTGAGGCGCCGTCTCGCGCTCGTGCTCGCCGTTGCTGTTGCCGTGGCCGCTTAATCCGCAATCCGGAATCCGCAATCTTCAATCCCCGCCGCTCGCGGCCAGCGCCTGGATCCGGTCGCGCAGCAGGGCCGCCCGCTCGAAGTCCAGCAGCGCCGCCGCCTCCTTCATCTCCCTTTCCAGCTCGTCCATCTTGCTCGCCGTCACGTAGTCGGCGGCCTCCTCGGCGAGGGTCGGCGTCTCCACCCGGCGCTTCCACGCCTGCACCTCGTAGTCGATGCCGGCGCGGATCTCCTTGCGCACCGTCCGGGGCGTGATGCCGTGCTTGGCGTTGTAGGCGAGCTGCACCTCGCGCCGTCGCTCGGTCTCGTCGATGGCGCGCGCCATCGACTCGGTGACCTCGTCGGCGTAGAGGATGACGGTGGAGTTGACGTTCCGCGCGCAGCGGCCCATCGTCTGGATCAGCGAGGTGTCGCTGCGCAGGAAGCCCTCGCGGTCGGCATCGAGGATCGCCACCAGCGAGACCTCCGGCAGGTCGAGCCCCTCCCGCAGCAGGTTCACGCCCACGATCACGTCGTACTTGCCCCGCCGCAGGTCGCTGAGGATCTCGACCCGCTCGATCGTGTCGACCTCGCTGTGCAGGTAGCAGCCGTCGACGCCTTCCTCGCGCAGGTAGTCGGCCAGGTCCTCCGCCAGCCGCTTGGTCAGCGTGGTGACCAGCGTCCGCTCGCCCTTCGCCGCGCGGGCCTTGATCTCGCCGATCACGTCCTGCACCTGTCCACGCGCCGGGCGGACCTCGATCTTCGGGTCGACCAGCCCGGTCGGGCGGATGATCTGCTGCACGACGCGCCGGCCGGAGCGCTCGATCTCATAGTCCGCCGGCGTGGCCGAGACGAAGAGGGCGCGGTCGAGCATCTCCTCCCATTCCGCGAACGTGAGCGGCCGGTTGTCCAGCGCCGAGGGAAGGCGGAAGCCGTAGTCCACCAGCGTCTGCTTGCGGGAGCGGTCGCCGTGGTACATGGCGTGGATCTGGGGGATGGTCTGGTGGCTCTCGTCGACGATGCAGAGGAACTGCTCGGGGTAGTAGTCGAGCAGGCAGTCGGGGCGCTCGCCGGCTCGCCGTCCGCTGATGTGGCGTGAGTAGTTCTCGATGCCGGGGCAGAAGCCGACCTCCTCCAGCAGCTCCATGTCGTAGCGGGTGCGGGCCTCCAGGCGCTGGGCCTCGGCGTTCTTGCCCTCGCCGCGCAGCTCCTGGAGCCGCTCGACCAGCTCGGCCTCGATCGAGTCGAGTATCTGCGCCAGCCGCTCCTCGGGGGTGACGAAGTGCTTGGCCGGGTAGACGGCGAAGCCCTCGATCCGCTCCAGCTCCCGCCCGCTCAGGGGGTCGACGACGGCGATGGAGTGGATCACGTCGCCGAAGAACTCGATGCGGTAGGCGATCTCCTCGTAGGCGGGATAGAGCTGGACGACGTCGCCGCGCACGCGGAAGGTGCCCCGGCGCAGCTCGGCGTCGCTGCGGCGGTACTGGATCTCCACCAGTTGCCCGAGCAGCTCGTCGCGGGCGATCCGGTCGCCGGCGTTGATGGCCACGAACATCTCCCGGTAGTCCTCCGGCGAGCCGATGCCGTAGATGCACGAGACGCTGGCCACGATCACCACGTCCTCGCGCTGCATCAGGTGCGTGGTGGCGGCCAGGCGGAGCCGGTCGATGTCCTGGTTGATCGAGGCGTCCTTGGCGATGTAGAGGTCGCGGGAGGGGACGTATGCCTCGGGCTGGTAGTAGTCGTAGTAGCTGACGAAGTAGCCGACGGCGTTGTCGGGGAAGAACTCCTTGAACTCGCTGTAGAGCTGGGCGGCGAGGGTCTTGTTGTGGCTGATCACCAGTGCGGGCAGGCCGAGCGCCCGGATCAGGTTCGCCATGGTGAAGGTCTTGCCCGTGCCGGTGGCGCCGAGCAGCGTCTCGCAGCGGCTGCCGTCCCGGAAGCGTTCGGTCAGCTCGGCGATGGCCCGGGGCTGGTCGCCGGCCGGCTCGAAGTCGGCCTGGAGCGTGAAGTCGGCCATGGGTCTCAGTCGCCCTCGGAGGGCCGGCACATGGCGTAGGGGCGGATCTTCTCGACGGTGGCGGGGCCGATGCCCGGCACGCGCATCACGGCGTCCCAGTCGCGGAAGGGGCCGTGCGCGCGGCGGTGCTCAACGATGGCGGCGGCCGTCTTGGGGCCGATGCCGGGCAGCAGCGCCAGCTCGTGGGCGGGCGCCTGGTTCAGGTTCATACGCGGCGGCATGGCCAGCACGTCCGGCGCCTCGGCCACGGTCACTGCGCCTCGCCCCCAGACCCATCGGGCGCCCCGCGCCAGGCCCAGCCCCGTCAGCACCAGGCCCACCGCCAGCGCCAGCGTGAGCAGCTCCCGGCCCGAGAGCGAGAACCACCGCGTGCCCGATGCACGCAGCCTGCCCATGCCCGTGCCCCCCTACCGGTCGAGCTGTTCGAGCTTCGCGTTGATGACCGCCTGGCGGAAGCTAGCGTTGACGGTCTCGCGCACCTCCTCCTCGACGGCCACGCCGAGTGAGCCGTCCGGCTTCGGCTCGTAGTATGCCTTGATGACGATGCCGGGGTGGTCGTCGTAGACCAGGATCGGCATCCCGGTCGGCAGGTGAGTCACCAGCACATAGCGCCCGCGCGAGTTCTCCCGGTGGAACGGATCCCGGAAGAGCTCGGCGACCTTCTGGCGGTCCTCGGAGCTGATCGTCTCGCCCGTGGGCCGCGTGATGACCCAGCGGTAGCGTCCGGAATGGAGCAGCTTGCGGCGGAGCAAGGAAACGCCCTCGAAGTCCCGCACGTCGTCGTAGACCATGTCGGCCAGCAGCATGATGGCTTCCATGTTGCCGCGCACCAGGAACTTGGGGCTCGGCTCCAGGGCGAGCATGTAGCGCTTCCAGGCATTCTCGAAGGCGGCCACGTCCGTGCCGAACGCCTTCTGGAACGCCTCCTCCTCGCCCGCCCCGTCGGCGACCTCGCGCAAGAAGGTGTTGAGCATCTCGCTGTAGCGGCCGCCGTCGGCGTGGATGAGGAACTGGACCACCGACCACGCCTCCGAGTAGAGCAGGCTCGCCCGGCGGGCGTCGGTCCTGACGTCCTGGAGCCACCGATCGATGTCCAGGGTGAAGAGCTCCGGCAGGCGGATGTGCCGCCCCTCGCGGATCGCCTCGCGCACGGTGTGCAGACGGACGGTCGGCACGTATCCGAGCACGAACTGCTGCCCGTTCCAGGTCGCCTCCGAGAAGTACTCCGCCAGGCCCTCGTTGAGCCAGACGGGGCACTTGCGGGAGATCGCCATGTACATGAACTGGTGGAAGCCCTCGTGGTAGAGGGTGCGCAGCACCTCCTCGGTGGTGCGCCCCTCGGCGTGGGCGGCCAGCAGGCGTTTGCTGGAGACGAACACGCCGGTCGAGCCCCTCACCTGCGGCGGCGCCTCAGCCATGTAGCCTTCCTGGGTGCGCAAGACGGCGACCTGGAAGCGTTCGTCCACCTCGCCGTAATCGCGGAAGCGCTCGGCGTACTCCTGGAAGATCACCTCCATGTGCCGGCCGACCAGCTCGGCGAACTCGGCGCTGATGTCCGTGCGGATGCGGTAGTGCTCGGTCTCGTGCTCGAAGACCTGGCCGGCGCCGGCGAGGCCCGCCGCGAGTGCGAGGGCGCAGAGCCCGAGCGCCAGCACGGACACAACGCGCCGCCTGGGCCTCGCTGATGCCTTTCTCGTGCTCACTATCTGCCTCCCGTCGTCCTGGCGTTTCCTTCCATTTCCATTGTATCCGCCCCCCGACCCGCCCGCAATGCGGCCGCTTGCGCCGGGCGGGCGGCGGTGCTACCATCCGCGGCTTCCCATCCCCCCCCGGAAAGGAGCGCACCCCCATGCCGAAGATCGCGATCATCGGAGCCGGCGGATTCGTCTTCCCCCTGACGATGGTCCGCGACGCCTGCGCCTTCCCCGCGCTGCGCGAGAGCGCCATCTGCCTGATGGACATCGCGCCCGACCGGCTGGAGCGGACCGAGTCCGGCGCCCGCGCGCTGGTCGCCGAGTTCGACCTGCCCACCACGATCGAGTCCACCACCGACCGGCGGGCCGCCCTGGAGGGGGCCGACTTCGTGGTGGTCACCTGGCAGGTCGGCGGGCTCGACGCCTACCGCCACGACGTGGAGATCCCCCGGCAGTACGGGGTGGACCAGCCGGTGGGCGACACGCTCGGCCCGGGCGGCGTCTTCCGCGGCCTGCGCACCATCGAGGCGCTCAAGGACCTCTGCGCCGACATGCGCGAGCTCTGCCCGGGCGCGCTGATGCTCAACTACGCCAACCCGATGGCGATCAACACCTGGGCCGCCTACGAGCTCGGCGTCGAGGTGGTCGGGCTCTGCCACAGCATCCAGGGGACCTCGGCGCTGCTGGCGCGGATCGCCGACGTGCCCGTCGAGGAATGCAACTACCGGGCGGCGGGGATCAACCACCAGGCATGGTTCATCCAGTTCGAGCACCAGGGGCGCGACCTGCTGCCCGAGCTGCGGCGGCGCATCCTGGCCCGCCACCTCACCGGCGAGGCGGCCGACGAGCGGGAGGACAACGTCTACGAGGGCGGCCAGGAGGCGGTGCGGGCGCGGCTGATGCAGCTTACCGGCTACTTCCACTCCGAGTCGAGCCACCACGGCTCGGAATACGCGCCCTGGTTCCGCAAGGACGCCGAGGCCGTGCAGGAGGTGCTGCCCGAACGCTGGGACTACTACGAGATCTGCCAGGAGCACGACGAGGAGGGCCAGAACGCCCGCTTCCTGGCGCAGGCGAAGCAGCGCGGCCTCAAAGCCGGCCACGAGTACGGCGCCTACATCATGGACAGCATCACGGCCGCCGTGCCGCGCGTCATCCACGGCTCGGTCCGCAACGACGCCCTGATCACCAACCTGCCCGAGGGCTGCGCCGTCGAGGTGCCCTGCCTGGTCGACGGCAACGGCCTCCAGCCGACCGTGGTCGGCGATCTGCCGCCGGCCTGCGCCGCCGTGAACCGCGCATGCGTCAACGTGCAAGAGCTGACCGTGCGGGCGGGGCTGAGCGGCGAGCGGGACCTGGTCTACGCGGCCGTGGCGATGGACCCGCTGACCGGCGCCCTCTGCACGCTGCCCGAGATTCGGCAGATGGTGGACCGGCTGCTTGAGGCCGAGGCGCAGTGGCTGCCCTCACTGGCCGGGTAGATCGGGCTCGCCGGCGGCCGCCTCGGATCGCATGTCAGCGGCCTGGTCGCACATGCGCGCCGCGCCGGCCATCATGCCCATCAGGAACGAGACCGCGCCGACGGCTGTCACGACGAAGACGATGCCGAGCCCTATGCGCAGCGCCTGGGCGCCGGGGGCAGCGAACAGGCAGACCTGCGTCGCCAGGGGAAGCGCGGGCAGCCAGGAGCGCGCCGCAGCGGAACGGGCCACCGTGTCCGCGCCAGCCCGGGCGGCGAGCCCGGCCAGCAGGCGTCCCAGCAGCAGCGTGACGACCAGCAGCACCGCCCACGGCGCCAGCCAGAGCGCTACGTGCATCCCCCCTACTTCCTTCAGCTCGGCCGGCACCACGATTATGCGCATCACCGAAGCGCCGAGCCCCGCCACGCAGAGCACGCCTGTCACCTGCACCATCGGACGCAGCCGGATGATCAGAAAGAGCCCGGCCGCCAGCAGCAGCCAGCCGACCGGGTCGGGCAGCACTTTGAGCAGAGGGACCCGCAGCGGCAGGAAGAACAGGAACCCCCACATCATCGTGCGGCAGGCCCGGCGGCAGCGCCGCCAGCGGCGCCCGTCGAAGTCGTTATCGGCCATGGTCGGCCCGTCCTCACAAGGGTGCCGGAACGCCCTGCCCGCTCGCCCCGCATTGTACCGGTTGCGGCGGCCCCGAATAAAGCCCTGATCGCGCGCCTCCAGCGTCATTCCATTGTGCAGTGGCGGGCAGTGTGGAGCCATGCTTGCCGCTGCACGCGCCAGCGGGCCGTGGGGATCCCCGGGCGCGGCCCCGGCGGGATACAGTCCCCGGTTTCGGCTCCGGGGTCTTGGGTCTCGAGTCTCGGGGCTTGGAGCCCCCGCGGGGGCCCGGCTCAGCGCAGCAGGTGGCGCCACCCCTCGCGGTGCCGCCAGCCCGTCGCGCGCTTGAGGCGGGCGTTCGACATGAACGACGCATGCCCGGGCAGCCCGCGCACCAGCGGGCACAGGTCCGGCCGGAACCGCTCCACCAGTTCCGTGGACGGCTCGAGCGCGAAGGTGTCGTCCGCCACCACCAAGAAGACCTCGTGCGGCGGCAGCGAATCCCCGCTGAGCGCTGCTTCCATCACCGTGCGGTGGGCGCGGGCCGAGTCCTCGGCCGAGACCCACGTCCACATGCCGGCGGGCCAGCCCTCGGCCCGACGGGCGCGGCGGGCCAGGCGGGCCCGGGCGTCCGCATCGCAGATGTAACCGAGGCGCAGCGCGTAGGTGCGCATCCCGTAGGCGCGCGTCCAGGCCGCCAGCATCTCCTCGGCGGCGAGCTTGGAGAAGCTGTAGCTGTCCTCCACGTCGGTGGGATGCTCCTCGTCCAGGGGCAGGTAGTAGACCGGATAGGGCCGGCCGCTGATGCGGAAGAACGGGCCCAGGGCGCAGTTGCTGCCGGCCATGACCACGGCCCGGGCGCCTTCCTCGGCGGCGGCGCGCAGCACGTAGTAGGTGCCGAGCAGGTTGGTGCGGATCGTCGCGTCGAAGGGCATCCCGCGCCGACGGGCCCTCCGCTCGGCTTCCGGATGGTCGGAGGGGAACGGCACGGCGCCCAGATGCTGCACCACGTGGACGCCGGCCATCGCTCGCTGCACGTCCGCGTATTGGGTAAGGTCGCCCTGCACATAGGTGTGCGGGCCGACGACGTCGGCGTCGGGGGCGTGCCGGCTGAACAGCACCAGTTCGTGCCCCGCCAGCTCGGCCACTACGTAACGGCCCAGGCGGCCGCTCGCGCCGGTAACGAGTATCCTCACGCGCGCTCCCTTCGTTGGCCCAAAGTCGGGATTCAATGATCGCATTGGCCATGCGTCGGTGTCAACAGCCTCCCAAGGCTCCCCGCCGACACTTGCGCATACAGGAAGTCTATGGTCTAATCCGCACTTGCAGAACTTGTGAGGGGGGATGTTACGCATTCCTACGACCTGAGGAGGCACGAGACGGCATGGGCAAGGTAGAGGACGCACTGAGGGACTTCATCCAGTATCACGGCAAGCGCGTCGCGGGCGAGGTGGTCGGCGAGGTGCCGGACCAGTTGCGCCAGGCCCGCCAGGACATCCGCGAGCTACAGCGGACCGTGGCCGACCTGGTGGGCAAGGTCGAGGGCCTGATCGAGTTCAAGCGCAGCGAGATGGCCGTGCCCCCGGCGCCGGAGGAGGAGCTGGAGGGCGTGCGCTTCTCCAAGCGGACGCTGCCCAGCATCCGCAAGCGCCTGGACCTGACCCAGCAGGAGCTGGCCGATCTGCTCGAGGTCTCGCCGGCGACGGTTACCTCGTGGGAGACGGGCAAGTCGCGCCCGCGCCAGTCGAACCTGGCCCAGATCGTCACCCTGCGCGAGATGGACCAGGCAGAGGTCGACGAAGCACTGGGGCGCGAGCCGGCACCGGAGGCCATGAAGCCGGAGCAGCTGAAGAGGCTGCGCAAGAAGCACGACCTGATCCAGGCCGAGCTGGCGGCGCTGATCGGCGTCTCGCCGGCCTCGATCACCTCCTGGGAGTCGGGCAAGACCTCGCCGAGCCGCGAGAACCGCCGCGCGATTGCCAACGTGGCCGCGATGGCGCGCGCCGAGGTCGACCTCGCCCTGAACCGCCACGAGGAGGGCGGCAAGGGGCGGCCCAAGACGCGCGAGCCCGAGCTCTCCCCCGAAGAGATCCGCTCCCTACGCGACTCCCTCGGGCTGAGCCAGCGGGCGCTGGCCGAGAAGATCGGCGTCTCGCCCAACTCGATCTCCAACTGGGAGACCGGCAGCACCGAGCCCCGCAAGAGCAGCATCGCCAGGCTGCGCGAGCTGCGCGACGCGGCGTGAGAGCGATCCGCCCCGGCAGCGTGGGACGGGCCGGACGGACTGCCGCCACACGGGCCGGCGCGAGTGGAGCTTCGGCCCGGGGCGGCACCTGCCCGTCGTGGCCGCTCAGACCTACCGCCACAGCGTCCAGCAGACGGCCTTCGCCGACGGGGTCCGCCTGACGGTGAACTTCCGCGACGAGCCCTACCGCATGGACGACGGGCATGAGCTGGCCCCCCCGACCCGCCGCGTGGAGGGACTGGAGGCGGCGGGCTGAACGCGCTGCACTTGCCGCCGGCCCGGCCCGCGCCTGTATAATGCTCGCTCTGCTCGCCCCCCCGGAGAGGAGGAAGCATGGCCGACGAAACCCCCGAGCCGCTCAACCACGGCGAAGCGGCGCCCGCTGCGCGCAAGGGCCGGGCGGCCTGCGGCCCGGACACGGAGCGGGCCGTCCGCGCCATCATGGTGCTGATGCAGGAAGGCGCCGCGATGCTCGACCAGGAAGGCCGCGTCCTGCACTGCAACTCGCGCCTCTGCGAGATGCTGCGCCGCCCGGCCGAGCAGCTCGTCGGGGAGTCTTTCGGCTCGTTCATCGACCCGGACGATGGGGAGAAGTGGCAGGCGGCGTTCGGGCGGCGCGGCGAGGCGGCCCCGCTCGGCTTCACCATCAACGTGCTGCTCGAGGACGAGCAGCCGATCCCGGTGCACCTGGCGCTCTGCTCGCTGGCGAAGCCGCTGGGGCGGGTCGCCTTCCTGGTCGCCTCCGACCTGGCCTGGCAGGAGGAGCGCATGAAGCAGCTCGAGCGCGTCAACCGCCAGCTCGAACAGGAGCGGGAAGTGCTCGAGGTGGCCGCCACCACCGACAGCGCCACCGGCGCCTATGCCTCGGGCGCCGTCTTCGAGGTGCTCGAGACCGAGATCGCCTACGGACGCCGCTACGGCTACCCCGTCTCCGTGCTCATCATGGACCTGGACGACTTCAAGTCGCTCAACGACAGCTACGGCCACACCTTCGGGGACGCGGTGCTGCGCGAGTTCTGCGACCGCTGCCGCGACGCCGTCCGGGCCACCGACTACCTGGTGCGCTACGGCGGCGACGAGTTCGTGGTCATCCTCCCACAGACCGACGCGCGGGGCGCCCTGGCCGTGGGTCGACGCATCCTGAACTCCGTGCGGGACACGCCCTTCGCCCAGGGAACGCAGAACGTGCCGGTGACCGTCTCCATCGGCCTCACCACCGCCCCGCCCGAGGGCGGGGTGGCCAGCGGCGTTCTGCTCAAACGCGCCGACGATGCCCTCTACCAGGTCAAGCGGAGCGGCCGGGACGGGCTGGTCATGTGGCAGCGCTCCACGAGCCCGGACGGCGACTGACCGCCCGCCGCATTCACCAGAGCGCCGAGCCATGCGCGAACTGACCCGTGCCGACCTCGCCCTGCTGCCCCCCAGGCGCCTCGGCGCCCGGGCCGACTACAAGGCCGGCCTGCTCGTCTACGAGCTGGGCGACGAGCAGGTCCTGCTCAAGGACTTCAGCCACAAGCGAGGGCTGGTGCGCGCCGTGCTGGGGCCGCTGCTGAGCGGGCGCGAGGCCCGGGCCCTCCGCGCGCTCAACGGCCTGCAAGGGGTGCCCCGCTTCCGGGGACGGCCCGATCGCTACAGCGTGGCGATGACCTACACCCCCGGCGCCCGCCCGGCCGGGCGGGCGCCCGAGCTGCGCGGCGACGAGCGCTTCATCGCCGAGCTGGAGCGCACCGTCGCCGCCATGCACTCACGGGGCGTGCTGCACATGGACCTGAAGCACCGCTCCAACCTGCTGGTCACGCCCGACGGGGCGCCGCTCGTCATCGACTTCGAGAGCGCGCTCGTGGTGCGCCCCGGCGGCCGGGCCGGGCGGGCGATCGTTGACGTGCTCGGCCGGCTCGACTGGCTGGCCGTGCAGAACTGGAAGCGTCGCCTCTGCCCCGCCATGCTGGAGCGCTCCGAGTCGGCCCGGCGCGGCGCCCGGCTGGCCCGGCGGCTCCAGGCCTGGTGGCTGCCACGGCGCATGCTGGACGCCCTGCTCGACATCTACGCCCGCCGCCCCGCCCCGTAGAGCGGCGACAGAAGGGGAGGCCAGGGATGCCGCTTCGCCTCATGGAGATGATCTGCCCGGCCGACAAGGGCGAGGAGGTGGACCAGATCGTCGCGGAGCACGAGCCGCTCGACCTCTGGCACGACCAGCTCGTCGACGAGCGCATCATGGTCAAGGTGCTCCTCCCCGCTGAGCGGGCCGAGCCGCTGCTGGACGAGCTACAGAGCCGCTACGGGGGCATGGAGGGTTTCCGCATCCTCCTGCTCGCCGTCGAGGCGGCGGTGCCCCGCCCCGAGGAGCTGAACAAGGAAGAGGAAGACGCAGAGCAGGAGGAGAAGAAGGAGCGCGAGGCGGAGCACGCGCGGATAAGCCGCCAGGAGCTCTACGAAGAGGTCACGGCCTCGGCAGAGCTGAGCGCCGTCTACCTCATCATGACGGCGGCGGCCTGCCTGGTGGCGGCCATCGGCATGCTCTACGGGAACATACCCGTGATCGTGGGGGCCATGGTCATCGCGCCGCTGCTGGGGCCGAACATCGCCCTTTCCTTCGCCACCACGCTCGGCGATAGGGACCTGGGCAAGCGGGCGCTGCGCACCGCCGCCCTGGGCGCCGCCACCGGGCTGGCGCTCTCCCTCGTGCTCGGCATGATGATGCAGGTCACACCGGAGACGGCCGAAGTCTCCTTCCGGGCGCGCGTCTTGCCGCTGGACCCGCTGCTGGCGCTGGCGGCCGGGGTGGCGGGCGCGCTCGCCGTCACCAGCGGCATCCATGCCCCCCTTGTCGGCGTCATGGTGGCGGTGGCGCTGCTGCCGCCCTTGGTGGCGGCGGGCCTCTCGCTCGGCTCCGCCCAGTGGAGCATGGCCGCCGGGGCGTCGCTGCTGTTCCTGACGAACCTGATCTGCATCAACCTGGCCGGCGTGGTCACCTTCCTGCTGAGCGGCGTGCGACCGCGCACCTGGTGGGAGGCCGACAAGGCGAAGCGCGCCTCCCGCAGGGCGCTGATCCTGTGGCTGGTGCTGCTGGGAATCCTGGTGGGGCTGATCCTGCTTTCCCAGCGCTGAGCCCGGGCGCCGGCTCTCGCCCGACGCCGGCGGGCGCGCCGCTGTCGGCTCGAACCTCAGCCGGCGCAGTCGGCGCAGACGCCGTAGAGCAGGAACTCGTGGTCCTCCACCACGCAGCCGGGCGGGGCGAGCTCGGCGGAGTCGGTTATGCACGCCTCGACCTTCAGCAGCCGCTCGCAGACGCGGCACACGAAGTGGTGATGATGCTCCTGCGCGCGCTCGTAGTAGGTGACCTGCTCGCCGGGCAGCTCGATCGACACCAGCCAGCCGTCGCGGCAGAGCAGCTTCAGCGTTCGGTAAACGGTGGCGATGCCGATGCCCTCGTGATGGTTCTGCGCGGCATCGAGCACCTCGCGCGGAGTCATCGGCCGCGGGTTGTCGAGGAAGGCCAGGCGGACGGCCTCGCGCTGGCGGGTCCTACGGCGTGTGGGCACGGGGCGCCTCCCTGGTGATAAGTCCTGATAATGATAGTGCCTCCGCGATCGACGCGCAACGTCCCGTCCAGGCGCGGGACCCCCCGGCTGGTGCTCGATGGCGTCGACTTTTCTGCCTTGACAGAAGGCTGCTGATCGCATAGACTTGGGGGGCTTCTCGTGACGCGCGCGCTCCGTGCGTGTCCCTCCTGGCAGCGCTGACATCGGGCCGCAGCAACGCCCAATCGGGGGTCGGCCCGGCGGCGCCGTCGTTGACAGGACCGCTATCCGCCGCTGCCGAGCGTGCATCCGCACGCAGGTTCCGCCTGCACGCCGCCCATCGGGCGCTGTGCGTGCATCGATCAGACGAACAGCAAGGAGACGTCGCAGAGATGGCAAGGAAGTCGCAGAAAAGGACGAGCGAGGCCGCGACAGGCGCGCCGCCGTCCCGGTTGGATCTAATCAAACGGCGCCACCGCGAGCTGATCCTGAAGCCGCGCGAGGCGCTGGCGTCGGACTACGCCCACGAGTTCGAAGACCCTTTCGACGACGTCCTCGGGGCCGACCAGTTGGAGACCGAAGCGATGGCCTTCGGCCGCCTCTGAGGCGCCGCAGGCCCCCCCCGCCGCTACGCCTGGCAGAGCCGGGCGACCAGGTTCTCGACCCAAACCGTCTCCTCCTGCGTCCGCAGCGAGGAGGTCTTCGCGTCGACGTCCGCCAGGGCGAGGATCCGGAGCTGGCGGGCCAGGCGCTCCTCGCAGAGCCCCGGCAGGACCCTCAGGGCGCGCCGTACGGCGAAGGTGGGCACGCCCGTGCTGCGCGCGATCTGCCCTTCGCTTGCGCCCTTCGCGCGCTCCCTCTTGATCTGCCAGAGCCGCCGGGTCTGGAAGGCGAGCACCGAGATGATCCCCTCCCGGCTCTCGCCCCCGAGCAGCAGCTCCTCGCAGAGCCGGAGCGCCTCGACGGCGTCGCGCCGCCCGACCGCGTCGGCCAGGTTGAAGGCCGAGCGCGAGCGGGCCTGGGCCACCAGCAGCCCCACGTCCCGCTCGGCGATGGTGGCTTCGTTGCCGGCATGGGCGGCGAGCTTCTCCAGCTCGCTGTGGAGGCCCAGAAGGTCCGGCCCGACCGCCTCGACCAGGGCGTCGACGGCGCGCGGCGTTAGCTTCTTGCCCAGCCGCCCCGCTTCCTCGCGGAGCCAGCGCTTCGCGTCGTTCCAGGACGGGGCCTTGCAGTCCACCACCAGGCCCGCCTGCTCGACGGCTTTCAGCACGGCGCCCCGCCGGCCGGACCGCGAACCGCCCAGGCAGAGGATCAGCGTGCTGGTCGGGTTCGGATGGGCCAGGTAAGCGGTCAACTGCTCGGAGCAGGCGTCGGCGAAGGCGTCGCCCTTCTGCACAACCACCACGCGCCTCCCGGCCAGGCCCATGAAGGGGATGGTACGCAGCTCGTCGAAGACCTCGCTCGGGGCGGGCACGTCCTCATGGCGGCGCACCGTGCTGCCGGGCAGTTCCTCCGGCGCGCACGCCTTCACCAGCAACTGCAGGCAACGGGAACGCAGGGACTCGTCGCCGCCGGCCAATGCGCAGGCGGGGCATTCGGCGGCCCCCGCCAGTTCCCGCTCCAGCGCCAGCGCTTTCACTGTGGCCATGGGACGGGTGGTCGGGTTAGGGAGGTCCCCAAGCCGGGCGGGCCGGAGCCCGCCGCTCGTCGGCCCCGGCCGGCCCTCACGGGGCCGGGCGGGCCTCCTGCTGGAGGTGCTGCAAGCCTTCCAGGTCGCCGTAATGCGTGCTCGTCACACTCTCGGCGCCGGCCTCGCGGAGGGCCTCGGCCACGGCTTCATGGCCTTCTTCGGCGGCCAGGTCGGCCGGGGTGCTGCCGTAGGTCGTGGCGGCGTGGACGTCAGCCCCATGTTCTATCAACACGCGGGCCACCTCGACATGCCCGAATCGTGCGGCCTCGTGCAGTGCGGTCAGGCGCGCGGGGGGGCAGGCGTGCACGTCGGCGCCGTGGGCCAGCAGCAGCCTGGCGGCCTCAACGCGGTCCCAGCGGGCCGCCACGTGCAGGGGGGTCATCATGTTCACGGTGCGGGCGTTGGGATCGGCCCCCTCTGTGAGCAGTCGCTGAAGGGTCTCCAGGTCTTCCTCGCAGACGGCGCCCAGCAGTGGCCCGCCGGGGGCATGCTCCCACATAGGCCGGGCGCCGTGCGAGCGGAGCAGATCGACCATCTCGCGCTTCCCCTCAACGGCGGCCATGGCCAGCAGGCAGTAGCCGCCCGGCACGGGGAAGTCCGTCTCGGCGCCGTGCTCCAGCAGCATCTCGGCGCACTCGCGGTAGCCCCGGCGCACGGCGTGGTAGAGGGGCGGCAGGCCGTCTCCGCGGTCCAGGTTCGGGTCGGCGCCGTGCTCCAGTAACATGCGCACAGCCTCGCGACGGTCACCCAGCACGGAGCCCAGCAGGGGCGTGCGGTTCCCCTCGCCCCGGGTGTTCGGATCGACGCCCATTTCGAGCAGCATCTCGATGTCCGCGAGGGAGCCCATCTTGAGCAGTGGGAAGATCGTCTGAGCGGCCTCTTCGTCCGGCCTCAACCTCGCGCCGTGCTCTTGCAGCACGCCCATAATGTCGCGGCGTCCCCCCCTCAGAGCGTCGACGACGGGCCTGGGGCTGCTTTCGGGGCCGCCTTCCGGATCGGCCCCATGCTCCAGCAACAGGCGCACCATGGCGACATCCGCGTACCTGGTGGCGAATGCCAGGGGAACCGCCCCGTCCGTGCGCGCCAGGTTCGGGTCCGCGCCGTGCTCCAGCAGGAAACGCACCATGCCTTTCCTGCCCTGAGTAACGGCCAGGAAGAGACCGCTGGAGTTGCCCGGGCCGACCGTGTCGACGTCGACGCCCTCATCCAGCATGGCCTGCACAGCGGCCACGTCTCCCTCGACGACGGCCCCGAGGAAGTCCTCGGTCACGTTCCGGCGTTCACACCCCGCAACGAAGAGCAGGGCGCCGGCGGACAGCAACACGGCGATGCGTCGCGCGACGGCGGTCATTGTGTCCTCGACACGCTGGGATCGATGCGCAGGACGCGGCAGCGTCCTCTATGCGATTCTAAGCCGTCCGCCGCCGTCGCGCAAGTTCGCTGTCCGCCGGCGCCGCTTGACGAGGCGCGCCGGCGCGGGTATCCTCGCCGCCCCGCGTGGGCTGGCCCGGTCCCCGCGCGGCCCCGTCAGGAGAACCGCCGATGGACATCACGCCGCCCCAGCGCCTGCGCAGGCTGCCGCCCTACCTCTTCGCGGAGCTGCGGCGCAAGATGGCCGCCGCACGGGAGCGCGGCGTCCAGCTCATCAGCCTCGGCATCGGCGACCCCGACCGGCCCACGCCCGACGCGGTGATCGAGGAGCTCTGCCGCGCCGCCCGCGACGAGGCCGACCCCCACCGCCACCGCTACGGCTGCGACCAGCCGGCCGAGGAGTTCCCCGAGGCGGCCCGCGAGTTCTACCGCCGCCGCTTCGGCGTCTGCCTCGCCGAAGACCAGCTCCTCACCACCATGGGCAGCAAGGACGCGATCGCCAAGTTCGCCCTCGCCACGCTGAACCCGGGCGAGCTGGCCCTCGCGCCCTGCCCCGGCTACCCGACCTACAACATCGGCCACGTCTTCGCCGGGGCGCTCACGTTCCGCGCGCCCCTGCTGCGGGAGAACGGCTTCCTGCCCGATCTGGACGCCGTCCCCCGCGAGGTGCGCCGTCTGGCCAGGCTGCTCTGGCTGAACTACCCCAACAACCCCACCACGGCCGTGGCCGACGTGGAGTTCTTCCAGCGCGCCGTCCGCTTCGCGCGCCAGAACGACCTGATCGTCGCCCACGACGCCGCCTACACCGAGAACACCTACGACGGCTACGCCGCCCCGAGCATCCTCCAGGTCGAGGGCGCCGACGAGGTGGCCGTCGAGTTCTTCTCCCTGAGCAAGGCGTTCAACATGACCGGCTGGCGCGTCGGGTTCGTGGCGGGCAACGCCTCGGCCGTCACCGCCCTGCGCACGGTGAAGGAGAACATCGACAACGGCACGCCACGGCCGGTGCAGCTCGCCGCCGCCCGCGCGCTCTCGATGGCCGAGGAGCTGAGCCCGGCCGTCAACGCCGTCTACCGCCGCCGGCGCGACATGGTGGTGGACGCCCTGAACCGGGCCGGCTGGGCGCTCCAGCCGCCGAAGGGCACCATCTACGTCTGGGCGCCAGTGCCCGAGCGCTACGACGGGTCGAGCGCCGCCTTCGCCGAGGACCTGCTGGAGCGCAGCGGCGTGCTCGTCACGCCCGGGCTCGGCTACGGCGAGTGGGGCGAGGGCTACTTCCGCATCTCGCTGACCTACCCCGACGAAGTGCTCGGGGAAGCCGTCTCGCGCATCGCCGAGTTGCCGTTCTGAGCCGTCGCGCCGCCGCCCGTGCGCCCGCGCACGACGTCCACTACAATGGGCGCCATGCTGGAGAACACCTTCTGCCACATGCCGGGCGTCGGGCCCCGGACCGAGCGGCGCCTCTGGGTCGCGGGCGTGCGTTGCTGGGCCGACGCCTCGCCGGAAGCCCTCGCCTGCCTCGACCCTTCCCGGGCAGACGTCGTGGCCCGCCACGCCGTCGAGTCCGCCGGCCGGCTGGCCCGCCAGGACGCCCGCTACTTCGCCGAGCGCCTTCCCGGCCGCGAGCACTGGCGCCTCTTCCCAGCGTTCCGCCACTCGGTCGCCTACCTGGACATCGAGACCACCGGCCTCGGCGGCCCGTGCGACTACATCACCACCATCGCCCTCTACGACGGCCACAGCCTGCGCCACTACGTCCACGGGGAGAACCTGGACGAGTTCCCCGACGACGTGCGCGACTACCGGCTGCTGGTCACCTACAACGGGAAGACCTTCGACGTGCCGTTCCTGCGCCGGCAGTTCGGGATCCGCCTGGACCAGGCCCACGTGGACCTGCGCTACGTGCTGCACGGCCTCGGCTACAAGGGCGGCCTGAAGGGCTGCGAGAGGCAGCTCGGGCTCGACCGGGGCGAGCTGGCCGGTGTGGACGGCTACTTCGCCGTGATCCTGTGGCGCGACTACCTGGTCGGCGGCAACGAGCGGGCGCTGGAGACCTTGCTCGCCTACAACGTGCAGGACACGGTGAACCTGGAGACGCTGATGGTGATGGCCTACAACATGAAGGCGGCGGCCCTGCCCCTGGGCGGCCTGCGCACGATCCCGCTCCCGCCGCAGCCGCCCTCCCCCTTCCAGCCGGACCGTTCCACCATCCGGCGCCTCCGCGACTGCTACTTCGCCCCATGACGGCTCCGTGAAGCAAACGCGACCGTTCCGTCAGCCCGTCGGAGCCGTGCGGGCCGCGCAGATGGCGCTGATGCCGGCCCAGGTGAAGCCGCGCCGATGGCGCGCGCGCCGTTGCAGAGAGGGCCGAAAGGCCCTGACCCGACTGACCGAGTGGTCCCTGACACTTGGGATTATGGGCCGGGGTCCGGTGGCACGGGCTTCCAGCCCGTGAATCATGGCCAGGATGGCCATGCCACACTAAGACGGCCACCGGTAGAATCAAAAGTCACAGGCCACGAGGAGAACCGACCATGCCCGACCTGAACAGTCGCCCCATGCTCATGGGCACGCGCGGCGCCGTCACCTCCGGCCACTACCTGGCCACCGAGGCCGGCTGGCGCATCGCCCGCGCCGGCGGCAACGCCGTCGACGTCGCCGCCGCCGTCTGCTTCTGCCTGACGCTGCTCGAGCCGCGCGACACCACGCCCGGCGGCGAGGCGCCGACTCTCATCTACGTGGCCGCCGAGAAGAAGGTCTACGCCCTCAGCGGCGTCGGCTGGGCGCCGGAGGCGCTCACCGTCGACTGGTGCCGCACGCACGGCCTCGACCTGATCCCCGGCGACGGCTACGTGCCGGCCTGCGTGCCGTCGGTCGTCGGCACGTGGGCGCTGGCGCTGGAACGGTTCGGCACGATGGGCTTCGCCGAGGTCACCGCCCCGGTCGTCGAGCTCGCCGAGCGCGGCTTCCCCGTCTACCCGGCGTTGCGCAAGGCGATCGCCGCCAACCGGGAGCGGTGGCGGGAACGCTACCCCTCCACCTGCGAGGTCTACCTGGCCGCCGGGCGCGTGCCGGAGGTAGGCGAGCTGCTGCGCAACCCGGACTTCGCCGACGCCTTCCGCCTGATGGCGCGGGCCGAGGAGCGCGCCGCCGGCGGACGCGCGGCCGGCATCCGCGCGGCGCGGGACGCCTTCTACCGGGGCGAGATCGCCGAGCGCATCGTCTCGTTCATCCACGAGAACCCCGCGCCCGACGACGCCGGCGGCTGCCACGCCGGCCTGCTGTCGCTGGAGGACATGGCCGGCTGGGAGCCGCGCCTCGAGGAACCCGTCACCCTCGAGCACGAGGGACTCACCGTCCACAAGTGCCCCACGTGGACGCAGGGGCCGGTCTTCCTCCAGCAGCTCGCGCTCGTGCGCGGCTTCGACCTGCGGGCCATGGGCGCCGGCTCGGCGCAGTATATGCACACGGTGATCGAGTGCGCCAAGCTCGCCTTCGCCGACCGCGAGGCATACTACGGCGACCCGCTCTTCGACGACGTGCCGTTCGACGTGCTGCTCGGCCAGGACTACAACGCCGCCCGCCGCGCGCTCGTGGGCGATGAGGCGAGCACGGAGATGCGCCCCGGCGACGTGGGTCGGGGCTTCCCCGAGTACGCGACGCGCGGCGTGCGCGAGGACAACCGCCTGGCCCTCGGCCTCGCCGGCGAGCCGGGCACGTGCGGCGCGAACCACGACCGCGACACCTCGCACCTGGACGTGGTCGACTCGGCGGGCAACATGGTCGCCTCGACGCCGAGCGGCGGCTGGTTCTCCAGCTCGCCGGTCATCCCCGGCTGCGGCTTTCCGCTCGGCACGCGGGCGCAGATGTTCTACCTGAACCCCGAGCGGCCGAACGCGCTGGAGCCCCGCAAGCGCCCCCGCGCCACGCTCACCCCCACCGTCGTCACCCGCGGCGGCGAGCCCTTCATGGCCTTCGGCATGCGGGGCGGCGACATCCAGGACCAGCAGAGCCTGCACTTCTTCCTCAACCACGTCGAGTTCGGCATGGACGTGCAGTCGGCGCTCGACGCGCCGGACTTCCACGTGCTCGACTTCCCCAACTCCTTCTACCCGCGCGGGCGGGCGCCGGGCAAGGTATTCGTGCTCGGCGAGCTGGCGCCCGAAGTGGCGGACGATCTGGAGCGGCGCGGGCACCGCATCGAGCCGGTGACGGAGGGCAGCAACCTGATGGGCATCCGCGTCGACGCCGAGCAGGGCGTGCTGATGGCCGGGGTGCGCTCCAGCGGCGAGCACGCCTACGCCCTGGCCTGGTGAGCCCCGCCGCCGGCCGGCGGCTTGACTGCGGGGCGGCCCGGCCGTAGATTCACCGCAGATCCCGACGGGAAGGAGATGGCCCCATGTCCGCACAGATGATGATCGTCTCGGTCGCCGCGCTCCTCTGGCTGGCCGGCCTCGCGCTGGCCGGCGAGATTCGCGTCGACGGCTCGGCCACGCACCAGACCATCGACGGCTTCGGCGCGTTCGGCGGGCGGGACGTGAACTGGCACGACCCGGAGCGCTGGTTCACCGACGAGTTCCTCGACCTCGTCATCGACGACCTGGGCCTGACCATTCACCGCAACGAGTACTATCCGGAGGGCGACGATCAGGACACGCAGTTCAGGGCGCAGGTGCCGCTGCTGAAGGCCCTGAAAGCGAAGGCCGAGCAGAGCGGCGAGCTGCTGAAGTTCTTCGTCGCCTTCTGGACGCCCCCGGCGCGGCTGAAAGAGAACGCGAGCCACAAGGACGGCGGCCACGTGCTGCCCGAGCACTACGACGAAGTCGGCCGGTTCGCCGTCCAATGCCTCCAGGACTACGCCTCCATCGGCATCGACGTCTACGCCCTGAGCCTCCAGAACGAGCCGGGCTTCGCGACCTTCTACAACTCCTGCGTCTACACGCCCGCGCAGTACCGGGACATGCTCAAGGTCGCCGGCCCGATCATCAAGGAGCGCTTCCCCGACGTCAGGCTCCTCGGCGCCGAGCACATGCTCTACTCCTACGAGGAGCCCGCCGAGTCCTACGAAGGCGTCATCATCGCCGACCCCGAGCCCGAGCACTGGATCGACATCTGGGCCTGCCACGGCTACAACAAGGACGGGCAGACGCCCGACCCCGAGTCGACCGAGGCCCGGCTCTGGGGGGCAGCCCGCGAGCTGACCCGGCCGACCGGCAAGCCCTTCTGGATGACCGAGACCGGCGGCTACGAGGACACCTGGCCCGACGCGGAGGAGATGGCCACGGCCATCTACGCCGCGCTCAGGTACGGGGACTGCTCGGCGTGGGTCTGGTGGCAGCTCAGCGAAGCCGGCGGCGGCATGCACTCCCTCATGACGCTCGGCGAGCCGACCAGGCGTTATTACGTCGCCAGGCAGTTCTATCGCTACATCCGACCCGGCGCCGTGCGCGTCGACTGCGAGACGGGCGACGAGGAGCTCTTCGCCGTCGCCTTCGTCCATCCCGGCCAGCGCACGCTCACCATCGTGCTCATCAACACGGCGGACGGGGCGAAGTCGCTGCCGCTGAAGGTCAGCGGCCCGATCGCGCCGGAGGGGCTCGCCGTCTGCCGCACATCGGCCCAGGAGGACGGCGTCGAGGCCGGCACGGTGGCCTCAGGGGGCACGGTCGAGCTCCCCCCGCACAGCGTCACCACGCTGCACGGCACGGCCGGCCCGGCCCAGTAGCCGGCGCGGCGGCGGATGCGAGGTCAGCCCATGGGTGAGCGCGACGACTACCGCGAGCTGATCAAGGCGGCCGTGCGCAGCGAGGGCACGTTCCGCAAGCTCACCTTCAGCCAGCCGCGCCCGCGCGGCGGCAACGCGCCGCGCTACAAGAAGGTCACCGTCCGCCCGGTCGAGATCAAGGGCCGCCGCATGCTCCAGTTCGAGCATTTCGGCGAGAGGAAGGCGATCGCCAAGAACTACGCGGGCGAGGAGGCCGAGCGCCGGCTCAACTCCCTGCTACGCATGCCGTTCGGGCAGATCCACTGCCAGTCCAGCGACGCCGAGCTCCACGTGCGCGTCACCAAGAAGGGCCGGCCGCTGGTGAGCCGGGGCAAGCCATCGCTGCCCGGCGCGCCGCCGGACCTGTCCCACGACCGCGCCAAGGAGCGCCCGATCGCGGCGGGCGAGCCGGACGAGTTTCTCAAGGCCCTCGGCGTCATGAGCGAGGAGGGCGAGGTCCGCGCCGCCGCCCAGGGCAAGTTCCGCCAGATCAACGAGTTCCTCCGCGTCATCGACCCGGTCGTGGTCGGACAGGACTGGGTCGAGCCGCCGCTGCGCATCGTCGACTGCGGCTGCGGGAAGGCATACCTCAGCTTCGCCGCCTACCACTACCTGAACCGCGTGCAAGGCATCGAGACGGAGCTGACGGGCGTCGACACGAACGCCGAGCTGGTCCAGCAGGTGCGGGAGCTGGCCGGTTCGCTCGGGTGGACGGAGCTGGAGTTTCGCGTCTCGGCCATCCGCGACTACCGCCCCGAGCGGCCGCCCGACGTGGTGCTGAGCCTGCACGCCTGCGACACGGCGACCGACGAGGCGATCGCGCGGGGCGTGGCCTGGGGCGCGCGGGTGATCCTGGCGGCGCCCTGCTGCCAGCACGAGCTGCACCACCGGCTCAAGGCCCCGCTCTTGCGCCCCGTCACGCGGCACGGCATCCTGCGCGAGCGGCTGGCGGACATCCTGACCGACGCCTTCCGCGCGCTCGCCCTGCGCATCATGGGCTACCGCGCCGATGTGATCGAGTTCGTCGACCCCGAGGCGACGGCCAAGAACCTGATGATCCGCGCCGAGGCCGGGCTGCGCACGGGCGACCGGGCGTTCGTGCGCGAGTATCGCGACCTGAAGGCGTTCTGGAAGGTCACCCCGGCCATCGAGGGCCTGCTCGGCGAGCGGTTCCGCGAGATCGTCGGCCCGATCAGCGAGGAGTGACCGGCCCGTGAGAGACGCCCCGCCCTACGGCCCCGAGATCGCCCGCGTCTACGACCTGATCGTCTACGGTCAGGAAGACGTTGAGGCCGACGAGGCGGAGGTCGCCTTCCTGGAGCGGGCCTTCCGCGAGGCGGCCCGCCGGCCGGTGCGGCAGGTGCTCGACGCGGGCTGCGGCACCGGGCCGTACCTGATCGGCCTGGCGCGCGCCGGCTACGCGCTTAGCGGACTCGACAGCAGCCCGGCCATGCTGGAGGAATGCCGCCGCAAGCTGAAGCGCCGGGGCCTCGACGCCGAGCTGCGCGAGGGCGACCTGGAGTCCCTCGACCTGGCCGGGGCCTGCGACGCCCTGCTCTGCACCGGCTCGGTCATCTGCTACCTGCTCGAGACGGAGCGGATCGTGGCCGCGCTCAAGCGCCTCCGCCGCGCGCTGCGGCCCGGCGGGCTGCTCGCGCTGGAGAACGACAACTTCCTCGGCCAGTGGCAGATGTTCGGCGAGACGCACAGGACGCGCTACGAGGGCGAAGCGCTCCAGGTTGACTACGAGGACAGGCGCGACTACGACGACTTCGCCTCGGTCTTCCACATCCGCAGCAGCGTGCGGGCGCGCGAGGGCGGGCGGACGTGGCAGGCGCGGGCGCACGAGCGGCTCCGCGTGATGACCGTCGGCGAGATGACGGCCTACCTGGAGCGGGCGGGCTTCGCCGAGGTGGCCGCCTACCCGGGCTTCGGCTTCGAGGGTGCGGACGCCGCCTCGGCCGAGCAGATGGTCTTCCTCGCCGTCCGCCCGGCGGAGTGACGGCCACGGGCGTCGCCTGTGCGTCAGCCGCCTGCCGCGCGGAGCGTGGCACGGGCTCGGCCCGTAACCCGAGACCCAAGACGCGAGACCCGAGACAGCGCCCGGCGCCCCTTTCGCCGCTCCGTCGCCGGGCGCTATAATCGCCGGCGCCCATGCCGAAGGAGGCGGCCATGGACCTGGAAGCCATCGCCCGCGACAACATGGCGGCACTCCGCGCGAACCCCTACCCCGGGCGCGGGATCGTCGTCGGCCTCACCCCCGACGCCCGCTGCTACGTGCAGGTCTACTGGATCATGGGGCGCAGCCCGAACAGCCGCAACCGCGTGCTGGTCGGCGACAACGAGCTGGTGCGCACCGCGCCCCACGACAAATCGAGGGTCGAGGACCCGGCGCTGATCATCTACAACTGCGCACGCAGCCGGGGCGCGGCCCAGCACATCGTCTCCAACGGCAACCAGACCGACACGATCTACGAGGCGCTCGACTGCGGCGCCACCTTCGCGCAGGCGCTCGAGACGCGCGCCTTCGAGCCCGACGCCCCCCACTACACCCCGCGCATCGCCGCCCTGGTGGACCTCGACGACGGGGGCTGCGCCTACCGGCTGGCGGTCCTGAAGTCCGTCGGCGGCAGCCCCGAGCACTGCACGCGGCAGTTCTTCGCCTACGAGGCCGCCCTGCCCGGCTACGGGCACTGCATCCACACTTACGCCGACGACGGCGATCCCCTCCCCCCCTTCGAGGGCGAGCCCTACCTGGTCGAGACGCGCGACGGCATCAACGCGCTGGCCGAGCTCTACTGGGACGCGCTCAGCGCCGAGAACCGGGTCGCCCTGCTGGCGAAGTTCATCGAGGCCGAGACGGGCCAGCCGACCGTGAAGATCATCAACCGCCACGAGGGCCCGGCGTGGGGGGCGTGAGGATGAGCGGGGAGCCGGACTACCCGGAGGAGGCGCGGCGGGCGCTGCCGGCGGACGAGGCGGAGCTGCTCGGGCTGCTCTGCGAGTTCACCGACCGGCGGCTGGAGGCGGCCGGGCGCGAACGTGAGCGCATCGAGCGGCTCGCCGCCGAGGCCGAGCTGGCCGCGGCGCTCCACGCCTTCCTGCGCGAGGCGTGGGAGGCGCTGGACGGCCTGGCGCGCGAGGTGAACCTGGTGATGCACCACGTCCGCCCCGACGCCGGCCTGGAGCCACCGCTCCAGATGAGCCGCCAGTGCACCCTCTACACCGTGCGGCTGAGCCTGCGCGAGGGGCCGGCCGCCGACCATCCCGTAAGCCGCCTGCTCTGGGACGGCACGCGGGAGGAGGCGCCGGCCGGCTACCGGCGGCTCAGCTTCCTCTACAACCTGAGCCGCTTCGTCCCCCTGCCGCTGCCCGAGGGCGGCCTGCCCGGGGCGCAGGACGTGCCGCCGTGCCTGCAAGCCTTGGTCAGGCCGGCGGAGGTCGACCGCTGCGACCCCCGCGAGGGGACCGGCGAGGTATTGGACTGGCTGCGCGGCTTCATCGCCGACGCACGAGCCCTGCTCGCCCGCTCGATGCCGTAGCCGGCCGCTCGCCTCAGCCGAGCACGGCCGCCAGGTCCTCCTGCGGCGTCGAGATCGGCATGACGTTGAACTTCTCCGCCAGCACCTTCAGCGCCGCCGGGCTGACGAAGGCCGGCAGAGTCGGCCCGAGCCGGATGTCCCGGATGCCGAGGTGGAAAAGCGTCAGCAGGATCGCCACCGCCTTCTGCTCGTACCAGGACAGAATCAGCGATAGCGGCAGCTCGTTGACCTCGGCCTCGAACACGTCGGCGAGCGCCAGCGCGATCTGGATGGCGGAGTAGGAGTCGTTGCACTGCCCCACGTCGAGCAGGCGGGGGATGCCGCCGATCTCGCCGAACTCCAGCTTGTTGAACCGGTACTTGCCGCAGGCGAGGGTGAGGATAACGCAGTCGTCCGGGACGGCCTGGGCCAGCTCGGTGTAGTAGTTGCGGCCGGGCTTGGCGCCGTCGCATCCGCCGATCAGGAAGAAGTGCCTCACCGCGCCGTCCTTGACCGCCTGGACCACCTGGTCGGCGACGCCCATCACGGCGTTGTGCCCGAAGCCGACCAGGATCTTCTTCTGCGGGGCGTCCTCGGCGAAGCCTTCCGCCGCGAGCGCGGCCTCGATGACGGGCGTGAAGTCGCGCCCGTCGATGTGCGGGATGTCGGGCCAGCCCGTGACCCCGCTGGTGAAGATGCGGTCGGCGTAGCTGTCCTTCGGCTTCTGGAGGCAGTTGGTGGTCATCAGGATGGCGCCGGGGAACTCGTCGAACTCCTGGCGCTGGTCCTGCCACGCGCCGCCGTAGTTGCCGACGAGGTGGTCGTGCTTGTTCAGCTCGGGATAGCCGTGGCAGGGGAGCATCTCGCCGTGGGTGTAGACGTTGATGCCCTTGCCCCGGGTCTGCTGGAGCAGGTCGGCCAGGTCGCGCAGGTCGTGGCCGGAGACCACGATGCACTTGCCCGCCACCGGGGTGACGCGCACCTCCGTCGGCTCGGGGTGGCCGTAGGCGCCGGTGTTGGCCGCATCGAGCAGCTCCATGGCCTTCAGGTTCAGCTCGCCGGCCTCCAGGGCCTTGCCGAAGAGCTCGTCGGCATCGGTCGGGCGCGTGGCCAGGTAGTTCAGCAGCGAGTGGAGCATGCCGTACGCCTCGTCGTCCTCGCCGCCGAGCCGCTGGGCGTGGTCCAGGTAGGCGCAGGCGCCCTTGGCGCCGTAGGTGATCAGCTCCTGGAGCCCCGTCACCGTCTCGCCGAGCTCCTCGATGCGGTTCTGGATGGTGACGTCCTCGCCCTGGCGGATCAGCTCGTCCATGTCGCCGGCGGGCGTCCACTGGGCGGCCTCGGTCAGCTCATGGGGCTGCCGGCCCGCCTCCTCGCAGGCCCGCTCGCACATCTCCTTCGCCCGGTCGCGCAGCTCGGCCGCGCGGTGGATCATCTCCGCCAGGTCGCCCGGGTCGAAGTTGGTGTTGGTCAGCGTCGCGAAGAGCGCCTCGGCGGTGAAGACGTTGATCTCGTCGTCGGTGGCGCCGAGCTGTCGTGCGCGGTCGGCGTACATCGAGACGGCCTTGACGCCGTAGACCAGCAGGTCCTGGAGCGCGGCCGTCTCGGGGTCCTTCCCGCAGACGCCGTGGGCGGTGCAGCCGCTTCCCTTCGCCGTCTGCTCGCACTGATAGCAGAACATGTTCATCCTTCTGCGACCCTCCTATCGGTTGAGTTCCCTTCGGTTCGGTCCTCAGGCCGCCTCGGCCCGCTCGCGCACCATGGGGCGGTTGCAGCACCAGGGCTCGAACCGCCCCTCGCCTTGCTTGATCACGGCGATCTCGGCCCCGCAGACCGGGCAGTAGTAGAAGGCCACCCGCTCCCCAAGCGGGGCCATCTCCCGGTTGCAGCAGCGTGGCCGGAACTCGCCGATCCGCTCCGCCAGCACCGTCGCCTCGGCCCCGCAGACCGGGCATCGGTAGAGCGTTCCCTTTGCGCCGCCGGCGTCCATCAGCCGTCCTCCGTGGTGGCGAGGCGGCTCGGCCCGACCTTGGCCATCGGCCGGCCGCAGCAGGTGAGCTGCATCACGCCGACGCCGCCGCGCGTGACCATCACCAGGTTCTCGCACTCGCGGCAGGCATAGGCCGCGCCGACCCGGATGGTCAGCGCCCGCTCCCAGTCCTCCAGGCTCCACTCCTCGGGGCCTATCTCTTCGTATTCGCCCATGCTCCGGCCCTCGTGCGGGGCACTGCGCCGGCCGTTCAGACCGGCGCCTCCTCCTCCAGCGCGACGGCGCGGGGGAAGAGGATATTGTTCTCCAGGTGGATGTGCTCGTGCAGGTCGCCCTCCAGAGCCCGGAGCGCCTCGTAGAGCGCAGCGAAGCTCGGGCAGGCGTCCTGCGGCAGGCTGTAGTCGTCGGTCAGCTCGCGGAACCGCTCCAGGGCCTGCCCGGCGTCGTCGTGCTCGATGCGCATCTGCCGCACGGGGTTCTGCACCGTGATGCAGTGGATATGCGGTCGCGGGCCGCGGCCCTCGCGGTAGGCCTGGAGCCGGCGCACGTAGGGGAACAGGACCTGCTCCTCCTTCATCAGGTGCATCTCGATCTCGGCGCGCAGCTCGCCGAAGACGCGCTCGACCTCCCCCAGCATCTCCCCGTGCGCCTCGGCGTGCGCCGCGCGCACCTTCGGGATCAGCTCCCCGAGCAGCACCAAATGCCGGCGCATGAACGCGTGGTGCCGGCGTTCGATGTGGTCGGCCAGCTCGGTCGGGCTCGCCTCCGACCAGTCGCGCCCCTCGCCCCCTTCGGCCGGCGCGTCCCGCGCACCGGGCTGCTCAACGGCCAGTTGACCCACGGGCACGTCTTCTGTCAAATGCACATTCACCTCGATCCCCCCAACGTAGTGCTTCGTGACACTTGATTCTGGGAGTGTGGCATGGCCCTCCGGGCCAGAGGCCCGGCGGGAAGCCCGTGCCACCGAACCGCGCCCCATAATCTCAAGTGTCAGGGACCAGTAGCCGCTTCGTCTTTGATCCGGCCGCGCACGTCGATGGTCACTTCCTCGATGGCCATGTCCCTGCCGCTCCGCTCGACCGCCCTCCGCGCCAGCGCCGTCAGGCCGAAGCAGCAGGGCACCTCCATGTGCGCGACGGCCAGCGAACGGACGCCGCTCGCCCGCAGGATCTCGGTCAGTTTGCGGGCATGGCCCGCGGCGTCGTCCAGCTTCGGGCAGGCGACCAGCAGCCGCCGGCCGGCGAGCAGCCGGGCGTGGAAGTCGGGCATGGCGAAGCCGACGCAGTCGGCCGCCAGCAGCAGGTCGGCCCCGTCCAGGAACGGGGCGCCCGCCGGCACCAGTCCGAGCTGCACCGGCCATTGGCGCAACGCGGACGGGCCTGTGGCGCGCGACGGGCCCCCTTTCGCTTCCTGCGTCTGCTCGGCGAAGCCGAACATGGCGGCGGCCGGGCAGCCCGCGTGGGCGGCCTCGTGCTCGGGCTCCCCCTCCAGGAGCGCGGCGACGGCCTCCCCGTCGAACTCCTCGGCCTCGCGCTCCACGATCGTGATCGCGTCCTGCGGGCATTCGCCCAGGCAAGCGCCGAGGCCGTCGCAGTAGCGCTCGCCGACCAGCCGCGCCTTGCCGCCGACGATGCGCAGCGCGCCCTCGGCGCAGGCCGGCACGCACTGGCCGCAGCCGTCGCAGTTCTCTTCGTCAATCTGCACGATCTTGCGTGTGGTCATGTCTCTCGGTCTGTGCTGTGCTCAGAGCATCTCGGCGCCGATGCGTCGCGCCGGTTCGGTCAGTGCTTCGCGGGCCAGCCTCTGCCGTCGGTCGGGCGCGCCCGCCTCGCCCAGGTTCACGATCAGGTCGGCGTCGAAGAGCGGCGCGCCGTTCGGCGTGTCCATCGCCTCGCGCTCGTGGTGGTGCTCGATCAGCGCCAGGGCCTCATCCCGCGCCTCCGGCGGCAGGTCGAGGTCGGCCAGCAGGTCGCGCGCCAGGCGGCGTCCCCCCTGCCCGTGGGCGGAGTCGGGATCGGCCGACGGGATCGCCCGGCCGATGTCGTGCAAGATCGCCGCCGGCACCAGCACCTGTGGGTCGGCCCCTGTCTCGGTGCCGATCCGCTCGGCCACGCGGAGCACGTCCAGGGCGTGCTCGACCTTGTGGCGGTCCGCGCCGAAGGTGCGCCGCATCCGCTCGGTCAGCACCTCCCGCATCCGCGCCAGCCGGGCGTCGTCCTCGGCGCGCCACGTGCGGCCGGCCGGCGCCTGCCCTTCTCGCTCCGCCTCCGCTGCCCCACTCATCGCTTCGCCCCTTCCGGTTTGCGGCTGTCGCGCACGACTTCCGCCAGGCTCATCTCGGCCAGCTTGCCGGTCAGCTCCCGCTGAAGGACGGCCAGCCGGCGCCGCAGCGGGCAGTGCGGCGCGGCCCGGCAGACGCCCGGCTCTCCGAAGCACTCGTTGACGACCAGCGGCCCCTGCATCGCCTCCACCACGTCCAGGAAGCTGATCCGCTCGGCCGGCCGGGCCAGCTTGTAGCCCCCGGCGGGCCCCTGCCGGCTCTCGACGATGCCGGCCGCGTGGAGGCGCTGCATGATCTTGCGCAGGAACAGCTCCGGCACTTCTTCGCCCTCGGCCAGCGCGCTGACCGGCGCCACCTCCCCGGCCAGGGCCAGCGATCGCAGCGCCCGCAGCGCGTAATCGGTGTCCCGGTTGATGATCGCCATGCCTATAGGGCCTTATCAGTCTTATAGGATTATATCCGTCCTGTATGGCCTTGTCAAGTCGAATCCCAGCGAGAAAACGCGCGGCGGCCGCGGGCACGGGCCCCGGGCCGTTCGAGTGCTCCACCGAGGAGCGGTGGTTCCAGGTGAGCGACGGCACCGTGCGCGCGCCTTCGAGCTGAGCGAGCTCACGCCGCAGATCGCCTTCCGACGCTACCGCTGGGGCCTGCTGCGGCTGGCGCAGTAAGCGAGCCAGGCGCCGGCGAGCAGGACGCCGGCCACGTTCGCGATCAAGTCGCCCCACTCGAACGAGCGGCCGGTCAGCGGCTGGAGGGATTCGATCAGCAGGCCGTAGAGCAACGTGGCGCCGGCCGCGACCAGCACGCGGCGCCGCCCCGCCGCGCCCGCCAGGAGCAGCAGGCAGAGCACGCCGTAGACGAAGACGTGCGCCAGCAGGCTGCCGCCGCTGAACCGGACCAGCACGTGCGAGCCGGGCGGACGCGGCATCAGGCTCCAGGCGGCGAGCAGGGCGGCCCAGACCGCCGCCGCCGCGCGGGCCATCCATCGCCTCCTCGCCTGCCGGGTCTCGCTGCTCACGCCGCTGCCTTTCGTGCTCATCGGCGCCGTGTTGCGCCCGCGCCTCTCAGCGCCATAGTATAGTGCCCCGGCGCGCGTCCTTCACACATCGGATGAGACGGATGCAGGCAGATGGGCGGGACCGGTTCTTCCTGACGCGGTTCGGTCGCGGGCTCGGGGCCGTCCTGGACGGGCTGCGCATGATCCTCGGCAGCGGGCGCATGCTCGCCTTCGAGTTCCTGGACTACCCGATGGGCAGGCGGCGCATGGGGCTGCGGGCGAGGGCGCGGTTCGCGCGGCGTCACACCTGGGAGATGCTCGGGCTCGGGCTGCCGCTGCTGCTGGGCTCGATGGTGCCGGTGCTCGGCGCGGCGTGCATGCCGGTGGGCGTGGCGGGGGGCACGCTGCTCTTGCTGCGCCTGCGCGGCGAGGCGGAGCCTGGTTGACCGTCCGCCGGGCCTCTGTTAGCATCGCTGTGGGGGTGGCTATGGAACGCAACGCTATCGAGTGGGCGCTGGGCGCGCTGAGCGCGTTCATCATCAGCGTGCTGGTGGCCGCCTTCGTAGTCGTCGTCTGGCGCGCGGCGACGGCGCCCGGCCTGCCGCCGGCCCGCCGCGCTGTGGCAACCGCGGCGGAAGAGACCGAGGAATCCGGCGGCGAAGCCCCGCCCGAAGCCGAGCCGGAGCAGCCCGAGCCGCCGCAGTGGCAGCGCCCCCGCTTCGAGGAGCGACGCGACGAGCGGCTCCGGATGGTGGAGAGCCAGATCGAGCGGCGCGGCGTGAAGGACGAGGCCGTCCTGGAGGCCATGCGCCACGTGCCCCGCCACCTCTTCGTGCCCGGCGACCAGCGCAAGCCCGCCTACGCCGACCGGCCCCTGCCGATCGGCTACGGCCAGACCATCTCCCAGCCCTACGTGGTAGCCTTCATGACCGAGCTGCTCGGGCTGGAGCCGGGCGAGAAGGTGCTGGAGATCGGCGCCGGCAGCGGCTACCAGGCCGCCGTCCTCTCCGAGCTGACGCCGCACGTCTACACCGTCGAGATCATCGGGCCGCTCACCGAGCAGGCCGCCGAGCGGCTCGAGTCGCTCGGCTACGAGACGATCCAGGTGCGCCACGCCGACGGCTACTACGGCTGGCCCGAGCAGGCGCCCTTCGACGCGATCATCGTCACCGCCGCCGCCGGGCACGTGCCTCCTCCGCTGCTCGACCAGCTCGCCCGCGGCGGGCGGATGGCGATCCCCGTCGGCGACGTCTTCCAGTCGCAGCGTCTCACCCTCGTCCACCGGGACGAGGAGGGCCGCATGACCTCGCGCAGTCTGCTGCCGGTGGTCTTCGTGCCGATGACCGGCCGGATGATGCAGGACGAGCCGTGAACGGCCAGGGCGGGGATGCCCAGCGGGCCGCCGGGGCGGTGCTGATGCTCGCCGCCTCGATCATCGCCCTCGAGCTGGCCCTGATGCGCTGCCTGGCCATCGCCCGCTGGCACCACTTCGCCTACCTGGTCATCAGCACCGCCCTGCTCGGCTTCGGCGCGAGCGGCACGGTGCTGACCTTCGCCGGGCAGTGGCTGCGGCGCAGGTTCGCGCCCTCGGCCACGCTGCTCACCGTGGCCTTCGCGGCGTCGGTCACGCTCGCCTTCCGCGCCGCCGAGGCGCTCCCGCTCGACGCGCGCTACGTCCTCTACAGCGGGCGCCACGCGGGGCTGATGCTCGCCTACCACCTGATCTGGCTCGTCCCGTTCCTGCTCGGCGCCACCGTGCTCGGGCTGGCGCTGATGCGCTTCCCCGCCCGGCTGCACCTGGTCTACGGGGCGAACCTGGTCGGCAGCGGCGCCGGCGGCGCGCTCGCCGTGGGGCTGCTGTTCCTGATGCCGGCAGAGGCTCTGCTCTACGTGGTGACGGGGCTCGGGCTCGCCGCCGCGCTCTTGTGGGCGTGGGCCGGCGCGCCGCGCGGGAAGCGCGGTCGGGTGGCGACGGTCGCGGCGGCGGCCGTGCTCCTCGGGGCAAGCTGCCTCTATCGGCCGATCGAACTGGCCGTCGATCCCTACAAGGCGCTCTCGATGCTCCGCCGCTGGGAGGCCGAGGGCGGCGCCCGGCACCTGACCACGCGCCACGGCCCCCGCGCGCGACTGGACGCCTACGCATCGCCCCGGCTGCACCAGACGATGTTCGCCGGCCTCACCGCCAGGACCCCTCCCCCGCCGCAGACGGCCGTGCTGGCCGACGGTGAGCCGGCGGCGACGGTCTTCGCCATCGGCTCCGCCGACGAGGCGCCGATCCTGGATCACACGCCGATGTCGGTCCCCTATCGCCTGATCGAGCGCCCGCGCGTGCTGCTGCTCGGCGAGGCGGGCGGGGTGAACGTCTGGCTGGCGCGGCGCATGGGCGCCGAGCACGTCACCGTCGTGCAGGGCAATCCGCAGATGGCCGAGCTCGTGCGGGAGGAACTCGCGGCGCGCGGGGGCGACGTGCTCGCCGGGCCCGACCTCACGCTCGTCGTCAGCGATCCCCGCGTCTACCTGGAGCGGGCCGGCGCGCGGTTCGACCTGATCCAGATCGTCACCACCGAGGGCATGGCCGCCGAGGCCGGCGGCCGGCGGGCCCTGCATGAGGACTTCCTGCTGACCGAGCAGGGCCTGGCGCTCTGCCTGGAGCGGCTCACCGATCGGGGCGTCGTGGCGATGACGCGCGGCACGCAGGCGCCGCCGCGGGACAACGTAAAGCTGCTGGCCACCGCGCGGGCGGCGCTCGCCCTGCGGGGCGTCGCCGAGCCGGGGGCGCAGCTCGCGCAGGTGCGCAACTACCTGGCCGCCACGACCATGGCCTTCCGCGCCCCCCTCGGGCCCGAGCGCTGCGCGCGGCTCGCCGAGGCGGTCGAGGCGCTGTTGCTGGACGTTCCGTGGGCGCCCTGCCCCGCCCTGATGGCGGCCGAACAGACCCACCAGGCCGACGGCCCGCCGGGCGAGCCATACTCCTGGCTGCGCCACGCCGCCCTCCAGGTCCTCTCGCCGCGCCGCGAGGAGTTCTTCGATGCCTGGGCCTACGACGTGCGCCCGCCCACCGACGACCGCCCCTACTTCTACAGCTTCTTCCGCTGGCGCTCGCTGCCCGGGTTGCTGGAGGCCTACGGGGAGCAGTGGCTCCGGCGGGCCGAGCTCGGCTACGTCGTGCTGATCCTGGCGCTCGGGGAGGCCGTAGTGGTCGGGGCGGCGCTCATCCTGCTGCCCCTGGTGCGGCTGCGGGCCGGCGTGGCGCGGGGCCGCGCCGCCACGGCGGGCTACTTCGTGCTGCTCGGGCTCGCCTACATGATGATCGAGATGGCCTGCCTGCTGAAGTTCGCCCACTTCCTGGGCGACCCGATCTATGCCGCGGCGTTCGTCATCTGCGCCTTCCTCGCCTTCAGCGGGCTCGGCAGCGCCGCCAGCCGCCGCCTGGTCGGTGCCGACCGCCGGCGCGGCATCGGCCTGGCGACCCTCGGCGTCGCAGCGATCGCGCTGCTCTACGCGGCGGGGCTCGACGCGGCGTTCGGGGCGCTGATCCGGCTCCCGCTCGGGGGGCGGCTCGCGGCCTCGGTGGCGCTGGTCGCGCCGCTGGCGTTCCTGATGGGATGGCCCTTCCCGAACGGGCTGGCGCTGGTGGAGCGCGGCGCCCCGCCGCTGCTGCCGTGGGCGTGGGGGGCGAACGGGTTCGCCTCGGTGGCCGCGCCGCCGCTGACCGTGGTAATCGCCCTCGCCGCCGGCTACCGCAGCGTCTTCCTGCTCTCGGCCGTCCTCTACCCCCTGGCCGGCCTGCTCGCCTTCGCCCTGCCGGGCGGGCGCCCTCAGCGGTAGGGCTCGATCAGGCGGGCCACCTTCTCGGCCTTCCGCTCGTCGCCGAGGTCGGTCATGATGTAGAGCCCCTCCGGTCCGACGGCGTCGATGAGCGGGACGATCTCCTCGTGCCGCACGCCGATGGCCTGGACGCACTTGCCCGCCTCGCGGATGCGGCGGTACATGTCGTACCAGCACGGGTCGCCGCCCGAGGGCACCTGCGGGTCGGGCGTCCACTCCACCGCGTCGAGCGCCTCGATGCCGAGCAGCAGCTCCAGGTGCGGGATGCACTGGTGCCCGTCCAGGTGGAAGAGGCTCCGGTCGAGGAACTCGCACTGCTCGGTCAGCGCGGGCACCACGAAGCGCTCGAACATGGCGGGGCTGAACATGGCGTTCGCGTCGCACTGGAGCTTCGCCGCCTTGCCCGGCGCCCAGACGCCGAAGGCCCAGAAGGCGCTGCTGCCGTCCTCCAGGGCGATGATCTCGTAGATGCGCTCGTAAGCCTCGATCCAGGCCCGGTTGATCTCGGCGACCTTCTGCTCGACCCACCCCGGCCGGATCACGAAGTCGATCAGCATCTGCTCGGTGGTGCGCAGCGAGGCCAGGATGTCCACGTTCTCGATCAGGTCGGGGCAGCCGACCATGTAGCGCCCGCCGGCGAGCTCGGCCTGGCGGGTGAGCATCCGCTCGGTCAGCTTCCACCAGCGGTTCTCCAGGTCGAAGCGCAGGGGCGGGGCGCCCTCCGGGTCGCCGGCGTCGGCCATGGTGGGGTGGTACCAGACCGTCTCCGGGGTGAACTGCGGCTCGCTGCCCAGGTAGCAGGCGAGCGTGCCGGGCCCGAGGCCCCAGTCGGTGCAGGGCAGCGCGTCGAGGGGAAACAGGCCGCAGGCCATGCGGCGGTGGTCGCGGGCGGTGCGCCATTCCACGTCGGTGTAGAGCTGCTCCAGGTCGCGCGCGGCGCCGGGGTCGGGGGCCTCGACGCGCGGCTCGTTGCGCGTGGCGAAGCTCCCGCTCCCGACGAGCAGGCCCTCGCGGCGCCACCACTCGACGAAGTGGCGCCTGGCCTCCGGCCAGTTCTCCTTCCAATCGCATTCCATCGGCAGCCTCGCTCGGGTGCTGTGGCAGCGGCCCAGGAGGGAACGATATACCGCAAAGCCGCCGAGGGGGCAAGGCGCGGAGAGACTCGTTGCTCGTTGCGGGTTGTTCGTTGCTCGTCAACGGCGTCGCCCGATGAAGCCGGACGCAGCGTCCGCGCCGGCCGGCCGCCTCACGAGCAACGAGCAACGAGCAACGGGCGCTAACGCAGCGCCTGCGGCTCGTAGTCGCCGAGGCCGGCCTCGGGGGCGAGCTTCGGCTCCAGGCGGGCGAAGCGCGGCAGCCGCTCGCCGATCAGGGGCATGGCCCACTCGACGAAGCCGTCGGTCACGTCCGTGCGGCCCTCGGCGATCCACTGCTCGGGGAAGGTGCGCTCGGCGTTCGCCACCTCGCCGAGCGGCACGTCGCCGTACTCGACGGCGTAGTCCTCGCCCGGCACGCGGAGGATCGTCGCCATCCGCCCGCTCTCTCCCCTCAGCGCGAGCGCGGCCGCGTGCGCGCCGAGGGCCCGCGCCTCGGCCAGGTCGACCGAGGAGGCGCGCAGGATGTCGCGCCGCTGGATGGTGCCCGGCACGTCGACCCGCGCGATGCCCGGCACGCAGAGCCGGCTCCGCGCCCTGCCCCGCCCGTCGGCCCGGTCCACGCCGTTCAGGTGGTTCATCAGCAGGTGGGCGGCGCTCGTGCGGGAGGCACTGAACTGGGCGTGGCCGAAGGCGTCGCGCAAGACGCCGACGTCCCCCAGGTTCGCGCCCTCGGTCAGCACCACCATGCAGCGCCCTTCCTGCCCGAGCAGGTCATTGACCCGACCGGTGATCAGCTCCAGGTTGGCCGCGGAGTCATCTTGGGAGAGGGCCTCGGGCATCACGATAAGGAGCGGCATCCCGCGGTCGGGGTCGCCGAGCCGGGCGGAGGCCGTGATGAAGCCGATCTTGCGCCCCATGGCCTGCATGATGAGGACGGGGTCGCTGGTGTGGCTCGCCTTGTTCTCCTCGTTGGCCTCCAGCACGTTCAGCGCCCAGTAGCGGGCGACGCTGCCGTAGCCGGGGTTGTGGTCGCAGAGGGCGAAGGTGCCGTCGTCCCGGAGCGGGCCGCCGACGTCGTTGTCGACGGTCTTGGCGATGCCGACGGCGCGGAGGTCGAGGCCCGACTCGGCGGCGAGCTCGGCGACGCGGTCGGCCGTGTCCATCGAGTCGTTGCCGCCGATGTAGAAGAACATGCCGACGTCGTGGGCCTTGAAGACCTCGATGATGCGCTCGTAGTCCTCGTCGTATGCCCCTTGCTTGCCGGCGAGCTTGTAGCGGCAACTGCCGAGCGCGCCGGCCGAGGGCGTGCCGCCGAGCCGGGCGACCTGCTCGGGCTCCTGGGCGGTGAGGTCGATCAGCTCGTTGCGGAGCACTCCGAGGATTCCCCTGCGGGCGCCGTAGACCGCGCGGACCTCGCCGGAGGCGCCGAGCGCCTCCAGCACGCCGCGCACGGAGCTGTTGATCACGGCGGTCGGCCCGCCCGACTGCGCCACCACTGCGTTCACCGCCATTCCCACTCCTCCCTCTGACCACGACGACACCACGAGCACTACGGACGGCGACGGCAGGCTTCAGGTCAACGGCTTACAGAACCATGCGAACGAGTGGTCCCTGACACTTGAGATTATGGACCGCGCTTCGGTGGCACGGGCTTCCAGCCCGTGAATCATGGCCAGGATGGCCATGCCACACCAAGACGGCCACCGGCAAAATCAAGAGTCACAAGCTACTCGTGTTCAGTGGCACTCATCTGCCGTCCGCCAGTCTGCGCCGTTGCCGTCGCCGTCCGTTGTGCTCGTGGTGTCGTTGTGGTTGGGCCAGTCGTCGAGGGTGAACAGCTTGCCGCCGGGATGCAGTACCTTGTAGGTCTCGACACGTTTCTGTTGGAGTTTGCGGTATTCCTCGCGCGCGTCGTAGTCCGGCCGCTCCCACGGCCCCTCGTCGAGCAGGACGCCCTCGAACTCGGCGACCAGTTCGTCCTCCAGCGCGCCGCGGTACGTGCCCCGGAAGAACGCCTCGAACGCCTCGGGGGCGCGCTGCCATGCCCCCAGCTCCTTGCCGGCCGGCGTGGGGTAGAACAGGGCGTTGTTGGCCCGGGCCGCCTTCAGGTCGCCGCCGCCGTCGCCGATCATGATGACCTTGTCGTCCTCGTAGCCGCCGGCCTCCTTCAGCAGGCGGATGTGCTCGGTCTTCTTGCCCATCTCCTTGCCGGCGATGGAGTGCACGTACGGGGCCAGGTCGGCGCGCGTCCACCACTGGGCCAGGTCGCCGTAGGGCGTGCCGGAGACCACGAGCATGTCCGCCTTCTCGGCCAGGCGCTGGAGCGTCTCGCGCACGCCGGGGAAGGGCTGCATCCCGAGCGTGACGAACTGGAAGGTGCGGTCCACCGCCTCGCTCCAGCCGAGCAGCCGCGTGACGTTATAGTCGAGCCCGTGCTCCACGTGGTACTGGCCGAGCGACGGGATGCCGAATCCGCGCGCGGGGTCCTCGTTGACCCAATCGACGTAGCCCGAGAGCGATGCGAGCAGGTCGTCCACGTGCTCGGCCGGCAGGCATTCGGCCGCCTGGGGGTCGTCCTTCAGCGAGCGGAGGGTGAGCTGGACGGCGATGTAGCGGTCGCAGCCCCGCGTGGTGGCCCAGAGGTTGTGGTGCTCGGCGTGGAGGCGCAAGAGCATCTCGGCGCCGCGCAGGGCGTTGAAGTCCATGTAGTGGGGATGGAAGACGACGACCTGCTTGGCCCACATGTTGTCCAGCACGCAGCCGTCGGTGTCGATGCAGACGGCATAGTCGTGCTCCCGCTGCCAGTTGCGCAGTTGCCGGCGCGGGTCCTCGGCGATTTCGTCGACGGTCATTATGCCCTGGAAGGTCATTCCCAACTTCACCTCAAGTCGAACCACGAAGAACACGAAGGCCACGAAGACGGCTTACGCCGAGCACGAGCAAGCGCCAGAGCAAGAGGAGATCGCCCCCTACTGCGCCAGGTCCAGGTGGAAGCCCTTGCCGCTCTTGTCGACGCGCTCGAAGCCGTGCTCGCCGAAGGTGTCGCGCTGGCCCTGGATCATGTTCGCCGGCAGCCGCGCCGTGCGCAGCGTGTCGAAGTAGGTCAGCGAGGCGGCGAGGGCGTCGATCGCCATGCCCTGCCCCGCCATCGTCGTGACCCAGAAGCGCCAGCTCTTCTGGAAGCGGTCGCAACTGGTCGCCTTGTGGAAGTACGGCGCCAGCGTCAGGCTCGCCAGCTCGGCGTTGCCCTGGAACGCCTCGCGGATCGGGTCGAGCAGGTTGGAGCGGATGATGCAGCCGCCCTTCCAGATGCGCGCGATCTCGGCCATGTCCAGCTCGAAGTCGTAGAGCCCGTTGTTCTCCTCGGGGTCGGCCTTGCTCGCCTCGCGCAGCATCCAGAAGCCCTGGTCGTAGGCGGCGATCATGGCGCCGTAGAGGCCGTCCTCGGCCGCGCGGATCAGCGTGTCCCGCTCGGAGGGGTCGAACGGGGCGAGGGCGAAGCCCTCGACCTGCTCGGCGGCGGCGACGCGCTGCGGCTTGAAGGCGCTGATGATGCGCGCCTGGAGGGCCGCGCTGATCGTCGGCACCGGCACGCCGAGGTCGAAGGCCATCTGGCTGGTCCACTTGCCGGTGCCCTTCTGCCCGGCCCGGTCCAGGATCACCTCGAGCACGGGCTTGCCGGTCTCCCGGTCGGTGGCGGCGAGCAGGTCGGTGGAGATCTCCATCAGGTAGCCGCCGTGGGGGCCGGCGTTCATCTCCGCGAAGATCTCGTGCAGCTCCTCGTACGAGAGCCCCAGCACGTTGCGCAGGCCGAAGTAGACCTCCGCGATCGCCTGCATGATGCCGTATTCGATGCCGTTGTGGACGTTCTTGACGAAGTGGCCGGCCTCGTTGTTGCCCATGTAGGCGCAGCAGGGCCCCTCGGCCTGGGCGGCGACCGCCTCGAGCATCTTGCCCACCCGGGCGTATGCCTCCTCGGAGCCGCCGGGCATGATGCTCGGGCCCTTCAGCGCGCCCTCGGCCCCGCCGCTCACGCCGGTGCCGATGAAGGGGATGCCCCGCTCGGCGAACTCCACGCAGCGCCGCTGCGTGCTGCGGGGATGGGAGTTGGCGGCGTCGATGACCACCGTGCCCGGCGGCACCAGGTCGACCAGGGCCGGCACGTCCTTCTGCTCGTCCTCGTAGCGGGCGATCGAGCCTTTGAAGAACAGGTCGTCGATCGGGCCCCAGGGCTCGCTGACCGGGTCGTTGGCCTTGATCATGGCGAGCACGGCGCCGCCGGGGGTGCGCAGGTGCTTGCACGCCTCCACCAGCGTCTCGGCCGTGCCGACGCGGTCGGCGATCTCCTCCTCGGCCGCTTCGGCGGCGAACTGCTCTGTGCGGGCGACGGTGCGGTTGACGCCGATGACGCGGTAGCCCTTGCTGGCGAAGTTACGGATGAAGTTCTCTCCCATTACGCCGAGCCCGTAGAGGACCAGATCGTACTCGCCATCCAGATGCGTGACTGCCATGGCCGGCTCCTGAAAGCGGATTGCACGCAGAAACGTCCGCGGGCGCGCCTCAGCCGCCCACGGCCCCCCGACGCGGCCATTCTGCCAGAGCCCCGGCGGGGTGTCAAGCAAGGAGCCCTGGCGGCCTTGCCCTCGCGCGGAGGGCGCGCTGTTCCCGGCGTTGCGCCCGCGCAGCCCGTCGGGTACAAGGCAGGGCTCGGAGACGGAGGGCAAGACCCCTGGACCTGACCCCCCGACAGCGCCTGATGCTCTTCCGGTTCTCCGCCTACGGGTTCTTGAAGAACCTGCGCTTCTTCGAGCCCTTCCTCTTGCTGTTCTTCACCGTGGAGAAGGGGCTCGGCTACGCCGAGTTCGGCGCGCTCGTCGCCGTGCGCGAGGTCTCGGTCTACCTGCTGGAGATCCCGACCGGGATCATCGCCGACGTCACGGGCCGGCGCCGCGCCATGGTCATGGCCTTCGCCAGCTACCTGGTGGCCTTCGCCGTCTTCTCGTTCACGCACACCTTCTGGGCCTTCGCCGGCGCCATGGTGCTGTTCGGCGCGGGGGAGGCCCTGCGCTCCGGCACGCACAAGTCCATGATCATGCAGCACCTGGACCTGGAGGGCCTGAGCGACCTGCGGGTGCACTACTACGGCACCACGCGCGCCGTCTCGCGGCTCGGCTCGGCCGTCTCGGTGGTCATCGCCGGCGTCATCGTCTTCACCGCCCGCAGCTACCAGGTGGTCTTCCTCGCCTCGATGGCGCCCTACGTGCTGGGGCTGCTGCTGATGCTCACCTATCCCCGGGCGCTCGACGGAAGGGTGGTCGGGCGCCTCTCGCTGCGGGCGGTGGGCCGGCACACGGCCGAGAGCTTCAGAGGCATCTGGCGCACCCGCGAGCTGCTCCGCACGCTGCTGAACGCCTCCACCGGCAACTCCTTCTTCAAAGTGGCCAAGGACTACCTCCAGCCGATCCTGAAGCAGTCGGCCGCCGCCATCGCCGCCGCCACCCCCGTGCTCGCCTTCGCCGATGGCGAGACGCAGCGCACGGCCGTCGTCGTCGCCGCCATCTACGTGGTCGTGCACCTGAACGAGTATTTCTCCTCCCGCCGCGCCGGACGGCTGGCGCAGAGCGTAGGCAACATGTCCGGCGCGCTGAACCTGCTGTTCTGGGCGCTTGCGGGGCTCTTCTGCGCGGCCGGGCTGTTGTTGAGGCTCGGCGAGGCCGCCCCCACGCCTGCGCTCCGCTACGCGGGCCTCGGCGGGGCCGTGCTCATGCTCGTGCTATTCTACACGGTGGAGAACCTGCGCATGCCGATCCTCACCGGCTACCTCTCCGACCGGACCGTGGCGCAGCAGCGGGCGACGGTCCTGTCGGTCTACAGCCAGCTGCGCGCCGTGATCGCCGCCGTCCTGGCGCCGCTTTTCGGCCTCCTGGCCGACCGCGCCGGCCTGCCCGCCGCCTTCCTCGCCGGCGGGGTCGCCCTGCTCGCCGCCGGCCTTCTGCTGCGCCTGGACGCATCGCGCCCGCACGACGGCGCGGCGTAACAAGCACGGACAGTACGGCGTCGGGCGAAGCCGACCCGCTGAGTGACCCGGACAGCCGCCTCTTCGTCGGCCTGCCGGTCGGTTGAGGCAGGCCACTACGGCGCCTGCCAGCGGGCGAGGGCGGCCTCGTCCAGGCCGACTTCGCGCCAGAAGGCGAGCAGCCTCTCCCGCAGCTCGGCCATCGCCTCCGGGCGGTCGGCGCAGATGTCCCGCTCCTGGGCCGGGTCGGCCGCCAGGTCGAAGAGCATGTCGTCGCGGGCCACGGCCGCCTGCTCCTTCTCGTAGCCGTCCACGGCCTTGTCCACGACCGGCCCCTCCTTGCGGGGCGCGGACCAGAAGACGGCCGACCAGCGCCCACACGTGACGGTCGCCGGCACGGGTCCGCCGCCGACGTAGGGGCTGCTGACAGCGAAATCGCGATGGGCGTCCTCGCCGGCGAGCACCTCGGCCAGCGAGCGCCCCTGCACCCGCTCCGGCCGCTCGGCGCCGGCCAGGTCGAGCAGGGTCGGCATGAAGTCCATCGGCTGCACGAGCGCCGCCCGCTCGCCCGCCCCCGCGCCGGGGAAGTGGACGATGAGCGGGATGTGGTTGATCTCCTCGTAGAGCGGCACGTAGTCGATGCGGCGCTCGTCGATCAGGCTCTTGCCCATGATGCCGTGCTCGCCGTGGAGGAAGCCGTGGTCGGTAGTCAGCATCACCATCGTGTCGCCGAGCAGGCCCATGTCGGCGATCTTCTCGATCAGCCGCCCCACCCAGCGGTCCACGAGCGTGACCTCGGCCGCGTAGAGGGCGCGCACGTGCCTCAGCTCGGCTTCGCTGAGGAAGTCGGCGCGGGCATAGAGCGGGTAGTCGACCACCTCGCCCTCGTAGCCGGGGTCGTACATCTCCGCATACCACGCCGGCGCGTCCCACGGCTCGTGCGGGTCGAAGCTGTCCACGTAGAGGAAGAACGGCTCGCGCCGGTAGTTGTCCTCCAGCCAGCGGCAGGCGGCGGTCATGGTGCGGGCGACGAAGGTCTCCTCCTCGCCCCGCCGGGCGGCCACGGCGCGACGGTGGGGCAGGCGGCCGCGGTCGCGCAGCTTGGCCGGGTCGCAGGGCGGCCGGGGCGGCTCGGGGGCGGTGCGCCAGCGGTCGGACTCCTGCCCGCGTATCCACTCGAACCCGTCGAAGCCCCGGTCGTAGTGGTAGCCGTTCTCCAGGATGTGCGGGCAGTCGCAGACCATCATGCTGGCGTAGCCGGCCTGGCCGAGCACGTGGGGCAGGACGACCTCGTCGGCCGAGAGCGGTGCCCAGGGGGTGTAGGCGGCGGTGTAGCGGCCGGTCAGCACGTCGCGGCGGTGCGGCACGGTGGGGAAGCTGGCAGAGTAGGCGTTCAGGAAGGTGAGGGACTCTGCGGCGAAGCGGTCCACGTGGGGCGTGCTGATCCACTCGTTGCCGTAGCAGCCGAGGTGGTCGCGGCGGAGCGTATCGCAGACGACGAGCACGAAGTTCATCGGTCTCTCCGGACGGGGGCGTGGACGGGGCCATGCTGACAGCGGCGCGCGGCGCTGTCAAGCGGCATGGTGGGCGCGAGGCTCAGCTTGACGGCGCGTGAGGCTCGGGCTATAGTTCGGATGAGGCGGGGCCCATAGCTCAACGGTTAGAGCAGCGGACTCATAATCCGCCGGTTGGAGGTTCGAATCCTCCTGGGCCCACCATCTACCCTGCGCGCGGGTAAACCCTTACGATCTTGCCTTCCTCGCCCAGGGCCGACCGGTCGCACATGGACATCTCGTTGAGGTGCTTCTTCAACGGCGGCTGGCCGTCGATGCTCTGGATGCGGATCATCATGGCCGCCGTGAGCGAGGGCTGCCTCAGCGCCGCGAGGCGCTTCTCCTTGTGCCCGTCGAGATAGCCGAAGCGGACGGCCTTGCCCGACCCCGGCAACGTGAACGTGTGCATCTCCGCGTCTCCTTTCCGCGCAAACAAAAAGCCCGCCGAAACGAGAGGATGCCCCGCCAATAGGCGGGCCTCGTCTCAACGGGCTTGACCCTTCAACGTCCGCTGACGTGTCTCACCGAACTTGAGTCGTCAATGCCACTGCGTCGCTTGCTTCAAGGAAGGCCTACGGCAGATCGCCCGGCAGTCCGGCCCTTGCCTGCAACATCGGCCGAACCTCAGCGAGGAATCGGCTGCTATGCGCTGCTATTTCCCGAGCTACTGAAGGTGAAGCTCCGGCGTGTTGCCTGGCCTGTTTGTCGTACTCCTCCAAGACCCTCATGAATAGCGCGTGAAGCATGTCCAGTCCCATGACGAACTCTGGCCGTCGCGAGTTGTCCGCGAACACTGCAGAAGCCGACTGATTGCCGAGGGCGGTGACATTCCCAAGCACGATTTTCGCCCTTGAGATGTGTGCCCCGTAGTTGTTGATATACCGCCTGACTGGAACCAGCCCCGGCTTTTCTGATTCCCACTGACTTGTCGCTTTCCGGATTAGGTTCCATTCGCCTTTGTGGTGCTCGTCCTCGTTCTTGCCGGATTTGAAGAGGACACGATAGACCTCCTCTCGGCTCGATGAGGACTGATTCCCATAGTGCATGAGAGCTGCTGCTTCATAAACCATTCTGAGCAACGCAAAGGTGTCACAGTACAGATTGCCCGCGAAGAGGCAAAGCGCGCCCAGCGTGGTCGTGTTCACGGACTCCGTCAAGAACAAGTACGTCTTGAAGCTGTTCTGATCCTCTGCTGGCAGTGCGCTCAGGGCGGGTTCGTCTAGCCCGATCCTGCCCTGCAAAGAGAAGGCGCGATCCAGAGACTCGAGGTAGAAACCGAAGTCTCGAACGAAGCCTTCGATCCAGCCGCTGTGGCCTCGGAGCAAGTTTCTCGTGGTACTCATCCTTGCATCCCCTGCAGGTCGGCGTCAGACATGCTATTCCTCCAACTACGTTTCACTCCTTGGCGCACCTACACTTCTGATGGGGGGGAAGCTCTACGCCTTTCCTCTTTGCCTTATGTCGAATCAGTCTCAGGTGCTTCTCGCTGATGCTTCCGAGTTGCGCGCGCTTGCGGAAGAGCATGCCGGTGCTGAGATCAAGCTTCAGCCCACTTGCGTAGTTCTCTGCGTGCGGATTCGACGGAAAGGGATCGGGGTCGTTCTTGTGGATTCGCCAGATTTCCCCCCGGTTCTTGATTGTTACCTCTGTAAGGAGTCGGGGAACAGTTTCGGGGATCACCGATTCGTCCAGATGAATTTCAGCCAGCAGTTCGGGATGGTACTTGCCGAAGTTGAAGTCTCGAAGTCGCTCGACCATCTCCACCGCAGAGAGTTCCCTTTCCAAGAGGTCAACCGGGGTCTTGAGCTCGAGGACCTCCATCAACGCCATCTGCATGTCGATGCCCTCGATATCCATATCGTGCAGACGGCACAAAACGGCCCGAGCTTCTGAGCTATTCCGAATGTAGTTGCAGAGCCGTTGCTCCACGTCGTTGATGTCCCTCATCGTCTCACCTCCAGGATTGTGCAGGCCCATCCGCCACTTCGCGGTGGCGGGCCCCCGCGCGTCCATCACACGCGGACCTTCAACGTGCGCGATGTGCTCTCAGATCACCTACGCGCTCCACCACTGATAGCAAATGGTCAGCTTCTCAATGCTGTTCTCCGACTTCTCGCCTTCCAGCTCGTCGTATTCGAGCACTTTAATCCACGCGCCGTGCAATGTCCAGCGTCGTGTTTCCTGGCCGGCGCGGTCGTACCGGACGATGTCGATGTCGCGCATGTACTCGTCGGGCAGCTGGCCGGTGACGGCGCCCGCGTCCACCTCCGCCTGGGAGTGTCCTTGCTCCAGCAGGCGGACCGTACGGTATCGCCGCGCTTGCAACTCCCTTGCGCTTCCACGGGGTCTCATACCCCTAATGATCGGAAACTCCCGACCCCACTTTCAGCATCCTGCATTCATCATTCTGCAT
>CAYSWA010000006.1:0-114967 GCA_964434535.1 uncultured candidatus Brocadiaceae bacterium
ACCCGCCCGTCGTCCACCTTCGGCAGAAACTCCGAGCCGACGCGGGCGGCCAGCACGAGGCTGCCGGCAAAGAGCGCTACGGTCAGCGCGATGGTCGGCCAGCGTGCCTTCAGGCAAAGGCCCAGCGCGCTCGAATAAGCCCTGCCCATGCCGCCGATGACGGCATCGAAGGCCCGCGCGATCCAGGAAGGCCGGCCGCCCCGCTCGCCCCGAACGAGCCGGTCGGTCAGCAGCGGTGTCAAAGTGGTCGCGACCAGGAGCGAGATCACGACGATGCCCGCCACGACCATGACGAGTTCCTTGAAAAGCAGGGCCGCCAGCCCGGGCACGAAAAGGAACGGCAGGAAGATGGCCAGGAAGCTCAGAGTGGCCGCGACGATGGCCGAGCCGACCTCTTCTGTGCCCTTCAGCGCGTAGTCGCTGATCCCTTCGGCCTTCAGGCGCGTGATGTTCTCCATCACCACGATCGAGTTGTCCAGGATGACGCCCAGCGCCACCACCAGCCCGCCCAGAGAGAAGAGGTTGATCGAGAAGTCGGCAACCTTCATCACGAAGAAGTTGGCCAGCAGCGTAATCGGCAGAGCCACAACCATGACCAGAACCTGCCGCCAGCGGCCGAGAAACAGGTAGACGACCACGATGACCAGGACAGCAGCCAGGATCGCGGAGCCCTGGACACTTCGGATGGCGCCCAGAACGTAGTCGCCCTGGTTCTCCACGTAGCCGAACTCGATGTCATCCGGGATGTCACGCCCAAGCTCCTCCAGGCGGGCCTTGACCGCCTGCGCCACCGTTACGGTGTTGGCCTCCGCCTGCTTGAGCACGTTGAGCTTGACGCACGGCTTGCCGTTGAAGCGCGTGTTGACGCGCATGTCTTCATGTGAATCTTCAACGGAGGCAACATCTTTCACATAAACGTTCTCTCCGTTCGTTCCGCGCGCCAGGACCACGTTTCGTATCTCATCGAGGCTCTCGAACTCGCCCATCGTACGGGCTATGATTTCGCGTGTCTCAACGGTCACTCGCCCGGCGAACATCTCCCGGTTCTCTTCGTAGAGCATCCTGGCGATTCCGGCCGGCGAGAGTCCGTATGCGGCCAGCCTCTGCGGGTCGAGGTGGATACGGATCTCCCGTTCAAGGCCTCCGACGACCTCCACTCCCGCCGTGCCCGGGACGGCCGTCAGACGATCCGCCAGCCAGTTCTCCGCCCACTCGCGCAGCCAGACCAGGTCCCGCTGTTCGGACGAGATCGTCACCTGCATCACCGGCAACTGCGAGGGGTCGGCCTTGATGATGACCGGCGGGTCCATGTCCGGCGGCAACCTGCGCGCCACGCGCCCCATGGCTGTGATCACGTCCTGGTAAGCCTCCTCGACGTTCACGCCGTACTGGAAGTTGACCAGCAGGGTGTACATGCCCTCGATGCTGCTCGATTCCAGGTAGTCCAGGTTGTCCACCGTGGCCAGCACGCGTTCGACCGGCTCGGCGATGTTGGTCTCGATCTCTTCCGGCGTGGCGCCCCGCCACCAGATGTGAACCTTGATCATCGGGTAGATGATCTCGGGCAGATAGTCCACATCGAGCTGCTTCAGGCTGAACAGTCCGGTCGCGAAAACGGCAATGGCAAGGACCGTCGCGGCCACGGGGCGCTTGAGTGCTGTGCTGGTGATGCGCATTCCCGTTTACCTCTTGCCGGGTTCCGTGGAACCGGCCCCGGCCGTGGGCAGGGAGACGGGAGCGCCGTCCTTCAGCCCTTCGTGGCCGGCAACGGCCACGAGCTCTCCGGCTTCCACCCCTGCGACGATCTGCACGAGCCGCTCGGTCTCGATCCCGGTCTTCACCTTGCGCAACCGGGCCTTTCCTTCGGCCACGACGAAAACCAGGCTCTCACCCTTGGGATTCGTCAGCACGGCGCCGTCCGGCACGGTCACCGCGTCGGCGACCACGTCGGTGTGCAGAACAACGCGCGCGAACATGCCGGGAACCATGGGCGTGTCCGCAGCCGGCTTTGCCTCCACTATTCGCGTCCGAGTAGCCGGGTCCAACTCCGGGTAGACCCGCACGATAGTTGCCTCGAATCTTCTCCCCGGCAGCGCATCGAACAGCACTATAGCCTTGTCATCCTCGTTGACGGCCAGCGCTGAAGCCTCGGCCACGCCGAAACGGACAACCAGTGAATCCCCTTCCATCAAGTCCAGCAGCGGGGCTTTCGCCGTGGCGAGATCGCCGGGGCGAACATGAACCCGCGTGACGACGCCGTCGAAGGGGGCGTGAAGCACACATTCGTGGAGCGTGGCTCTGGCCTTCTCCATTCGGGCGTCCGCCTCATGGACCAGCGCTTCTTGAACGGCTACCTCGGTCGCCGTCGGCCCGGCTTTGAGCATCTGGAGCTTCTCCTGGGCGGCGACGAGTTGGGTTTTGCACGTGACGTATGCAACGCGGGCCTTCTCCATGGCCTCGCCCGGCAGCGAGCCGCTGGTGACCATCTGCTCGATGCGCTTCATGTCGCTTTCGGTGAAACCGGCGCACTCTTCGAGCTGCTTCACCGCCTCGGCCGCCTGGGCGATCTCCTCCGGACGCGCGCCGGCCTTCAGGTCCGCCAGCTTGGCCCGGGCTACGGCAAGCGCTGCTTCGGCGGCGCGGACGTCCTCGCGGTAGAAGGGGCGCTCGATTTCAATGAGCTTCTCGCCCCTTTTCACCCTGTCCCCCTCGCGCCAGGGACAGAAGCCGACCGGCCCGTCCACCGTCGCCCGGACGGTGATGCGGTCTGTGGCGACCACGTCGCCGGTCACCTCGATCGTGCGCGAGATCGTCTGCCGGCGCGCCTCGGCCACCTGGACAAGCGGCGGCTTCTTTGCCGCGCTCCACCGCGCTCCCCCGGGCGCCGGACCTGTCCCCGGCCGAACAGGAACCTTGAGGTCCGCAAGCTCCTCAGCCCCCTTGCCGTCACACCCAGCCAGCCAATAGGCCCCTGTGAGCGCAACCATGATGAACACAATCGTCTTCTTCATTGTTCCTCTCCAACCGCCAGGCGGTATTGCGCCACGGATATGTTGTATTCGGCGAGGGCCTGGGCGTGATTCGTCTCCGCGTCCAGAAGCGCCGACTGCGCGTCGAGAACATCGGTAATCGAGCCTTTGCCGAGGTCGTACTTCTCGCGCTCGATGCGCAGCGACTCGCGTCCCTGCTCAATCGCCTTCTCGGTCGCGCGGACCCGTTCCAGGCTGGACGTCAGGTTCAGGATCGCCGTCTGCACGTCGAGGCGAATCTTCAACTCCAGATCGCGCAAGCCTTCCTGGGCCGACGCCAGCCTCGCCCGTTCGCGTCGAATGTTGGCGCTGATGCGGCCGCCCTCGAACAGCGGAAGGCTGAGCGACAGCCCCACGCTGCCCACGTCCTCCGACGCGCTTGCGCCGGGCTGCCGATTGAGGTCGCCCGCCGCCCACCGGCCTCCGTAGGACCCTACGGCGGATAGTGTGGCCCAGTGGCCGGCCCGCGCTACGTCAACGCGTCTGGCCTGGCCCTCGACCTCCGCTTGCGCGGCAAGATGGTCGTCGCGTTGCGCGTAGGCCAGTTCCACCGCCTTCTCCACGGGTTGAAAGGCGCTCAAGGCCAGGTTGCCCTTGACCTCGGGGGCGCTGCCGTCGGGAACGCCCATGAGATTGGCGAGCACTTGGCGCTGAATGGCGAGCGTGTTCCTGACCCGGACCAGTCTCTGCTCGATGTCGGCAAGGCGCACCTCCGTTCGCAGGAGGTCCACCCTGGCGGCCTTCTGCACGCCCATGAGGTCCTGCACCCGCTTGCGGTGCTCCTCCAGCGCCTTACGCGAGAACTCAAGCGATTCGATCACACGACGCTGCCCGAGGATCGAATAGAACGCGCTCGATACGTTGAAGACCAACTCGGTGCGTGTGCGAGCCAGCCGGTTTTCGGCCGCCCGGCGCAGCAATTCGGAGGCGCGAATCTCGTTGATGATTCGCCCGCCTGTAAAGAGCGGCATGCTGACGACGAGATCGGCCGAGAAGATGTCCGAACTCCACGCGCCCACCTCGCCGGGCTCCCGTGCCGGCACAAGCCGCTGATCATCGAGGTGATGCCGGTAGCCGCCCACCGTGCTCAGGGACGGCCAGCGCTGGGCGGCGGCCACGTCCCGCTGCGCCGCCGCGCCTTCGGCGTCCCAGAACCGCTGCCCGATCTGCGGGTTGTTGGCAAGTGCCAACTCGACGCACTGCGACAGGGTCAATGGCCGGTCCTGCCTTCGGACCAGGTCGGCAGACAGCGACGGTCGCGGCGCACGTCCGCCGCGAATCGGCGCATAAGGGTCGGTCGGATGCGTCAGGGCACAGCCGGTCAGCGACAGCAGTATAAGCGGCAATGTCCGTGTTGCCTTCACGCCAGTCTGCCTTCTTCCTTCAACTGCTTCTTGACCTTGGCCCAAATCTTCTCTCTCCGGTAGAGCTCGCGGAGGCCCTCGATGTCAGGAAAGGAAATGGCCTTTCCCGCACACAGGTTGGCGCATGTCGAGCAACCCACGACACAGTCGTAAGGACGCACGACTTTCGGCCCGTCTTCAGTCCACTCGAAGACCTCTTTCCCGCAGTTCATGCACATCCCGCACTTCACGCACTTTTCAGGGTCCACCGTCGGGTACCACTCGACTTTCTCTCTCGGACAGCCGGTCAACCAGGCCATAACTCTCCTCCTCAATCGTGTACTGGTCCAGCGCTCAGGAACCTTCGTTACCCTTCGCCGGCATGGGGATAAGCAACACCGGCGCTTCGGCATGGCGGGCCACGTTATGGCTGACACTGCCAACGAAGAGGTCGCCGATGAGACCACGGCCTTGGCTGCCCATGACCACCAGGCTGGCCCGCCCTTCCCGCGCGCGGCCCAATATCTCGGCGGTCGGCGCCCCATATGGAAGCTCGATGCGCACATCCGTGGCGCCGTTTTCCTCAAGCTGGTCCTTCAATCTCTCAAGGCGTCCCCGGTCGATCTCGTTGAACTCCTCCAGCCGGTGTTCCAGGTGCTTCCCGAGTCGTGTCTTGTCCTGGACATGCAGCAGGGTCACCCGCCGGGCGCCGCTCTTGACCACAGCTTGCACATAGGTGAATGCGTGCTCGGCGTTGTCGGAAAAGTCCGTGGGGTACAGCACGTGGTCGAGAAAATCGCACTTGCCGGCCGCGCACATTGGCTGTCCATCATCGGCGGTGGTAAGACGCAAAACCATAACGGGTCTTGCTGCATGATGGATCACAGCGCAGGCGACGCCGCCGAGAAGTATCTCGCTGCCAAGGTTGTGTCCGTGGGACCCGACAACGATCAGGGAGCAGCCTTCCTTTTCCGCAACGCGAGGGACCTCAACCTGCGGCAATCCTGGCACCGCCTTCACAGTCGCGGTAAACCCCTGCGCTTCGAGGCGCTGCTTGTGCTCGCCGAGCGTTCCTTCGATATACTCCTTAATATGCTGGGGGAAGGGGACCACCTGGCGAATGTCAAAGCAGTGCACCAACACGCACTCGCGAGTTCCGAGGGCTCGGAGCCCTCCCGCACAATCGACTACGGCCAGGGAAGCAGGCGATAGGTCCGTGGCCACGAGAGCTTTTCTGAACATGATTCCTCCTTCAACCCCAGATCGAGCCGTAGATCATTCCGCTGATCGTGGCCATGACGACTACCAGCGAGACATAGACGACCGTCTTCTTCGTGCCGATCACGCTGCGGATCACCAGCATGTTGGGCAGGCTCAGCGCCGGCCCGGCCAGCAGCAGCGCCAGCGCGGGCCCCTTGCCCATGCCTGCGCCGAGCAGGCCCTGGAGGATGGGCACTTCCGTCAGCGTGGCGAAGTACATGAACGCGCCCGCGACCGAGGCGAAGAAATTCGACCAGAGCGAGTTTCCGCCCACCGCGCCTTCCACCCAGCCGGAGGGGATCAGGCCCTCGTGGCCAGGGCGGCCCAGCAGCGCGCCGGCCACCAGCACGCCGATGAAGAGCAGCGGCAGAATCTGTTTCGCGAATCCCCACGTCTGGTCGAGCCAGTCCCGCGTCTCCCCCTTACTCGTGCCCGTGACGGCGACCAGACCCGCCACGGCCACGGCGAAGGCGATCATCGGCTCGTGGGGGAAGAGCAGCGCCACGAGCGCCGTCGGCACGGCGGCGGCGGCGAGCTTCCAGGGCTTCAGCCCGAACCAGAGCAGCAGGATCACGGCGAACGCGACGGCGAAGCCGCTCGTGATGACCCATTTGGCGCAGTAGACGGCGTGCCAGAAGCCCGTCGCTTCGGCCGGCTTGCCCCAGTTGGCGAAGACCAGGATGCCGACCATCGAGGCGAAGTAGAGCACGTTCTGCCAGAGCGGACGGCTCACCTCCGGCTCCGGCATCGTCGCCTGGGCGTTCGCCTTCGCGACCTCTTCCTTCAGGAAGATCAGGTGCATGAGCAGGCCGATGACGATGCTGAAGACGATGGCGCCGACGGCCCGCGCCACGCCCAGCTCCAGCCCCAGCACGCGCGCCGTCAGCACGATGGCGAGCACGTTGATGGCCGGTCCGCTGTAGAGGAACGCCGTCGCCGGCCCCAGCCCGGCGCCCATGCGGTGGATGCCGCTGAACAGCGGCAGCACCGTGCAGGAGCAGACGGCCAGGATCGTCCCCGACACCGACGCGACGCCGTAGGCCAGCGCCTTGTTCGCCCGGGCGCCGAGGTACTTCATCACCGACGCCTGGCTGACGAAGACGGCGATGGCCCCGGCGATGAAGAAGGCCGGCACCAGGCACAAGAGCACGTGCTCCTGCGCGTACCACTTCACCAGGTGCAGCGACTCCATGACGGCGCTGTCGAAGCGCGCCGTCCCGACCGGCAGGTAGAAGCAGGCCAGGAAGACGGCCAGGATCAGCGCCAGCTTCTTCCACTCACCCTTCCGGCTCATGGGCGGCCCTTCGATCTCAACAGCGGCGAGTGCCCGGCTTTACTTGGCCTTCCGGCCAAGCATTAGTGAAAAAAAGCGTGGGGAGGTTCATCCTTTTCCTGCGGCCGGCGCAGGTTGCCCTGTTTCGCCCCGCGCCGGATCCTCTCGGACGGCCTCAACACAGCCGAAGACGTTCAGCACGCACGGGGCTTTCAGGCGGTAGAGGTGCTGGACGCCGTCGCTGCGGTAGTCCACGATGCCGGCATCCTTCAGGACCGAGAGGTGCTTGGAGACGGTGGAGATGTCGACGCCGACCATCTCCGTCAGCTCGCAGACGCACCGCTCGCCGCGCGACAGCTCGTCCACCATCATCAGGCGGCTCGGGTGCGCCAGGGCCTTCATCACCCGCGCCCGCTCCTCGAACACCTGCTGCTTCTGATTGCTCATGGCCATGACCGCTCCCTCCATCATTGGCCATTGTACCAAATAGCGCTTGTGAGTCAAGCGCCTGGCGCAGTCGACTATGCCGGGAAGGCACAGAGACGGCCCGTGCCCAGGATCGCGGCGAGCAGCAACGCCGCCCCCTCGCCCTCAATCCCGGAAGACGCGAGCGAGGGCCGCCTCGACCTGGCCGGGCGTGGGCTCTTCGCGCACGATCACCAGGAAGGGCCCGCGCACCACCGGCCGGAGCGGCCGGGGCTCGCCGGCCTGCTCCTGGCCGCGGGCGGCGAGCGCGGCAGCGGCGCCGGCCAGCTTCCGGTGCTCCTCGTCGTCGATGCGGTAGAGCTCGACCGACAGGCGCTCGCCGCGCAGCCGCAGGCCCCGCGCGTCGACCTTCGGGAGGGCGGCCGTCTCGGCGACCTCGTAGGCGACGCCCTCGCGGCGCAGCGCCTCGGCCAGCTCTTCGGGCGTTCGCGCCGCCCGCGGGCCGCAGCCGCACGCCCCGAGCACGATCAACGCCAGCAGCGCGCCGCCAATCCGTCTGGTCCGCATCACGGCCTGCTCCCTCGTTCCCGGCCCGCATAGACGGTAATGGCAGGGGCCGTCGCGATCAAGCATCCGCGCGGAGTTGCGCGCCGGGCCGCGCCGGGCGATACTGAGCGCGGGGCCACGCGATCGATACCGGAGGAGCGGCCGTGTACCTTGCCGGACGCAACCAGGTGCTGGACGAGCTGAGCCTGTCGGACGGATTCCGCGAGCTGAAGGCGGCCGGGGCCGACGCCGTCGAGCTCTGCCACGAGCACCCGGCCATGTCGGCCGCGGAGATGGACGCGCCCGAGGCAGCCCGCATCAAGGACGGGCTCGACGAGGCCGAGCTGCGCGCCTCGGCCGCCGGCTGGCACTGCGATTTCGTGGACGACGACGATGCCTTCGCCGCCATGGCCGACCTGATCCGCCTGACCCCGCGCTACGGGACTGACCTCTTCATCATCTCCGGCGCCTACGGGACCGACACCGACCTGTGGGAACCGATGGTCGAGCGGACGCGGCGGCTCGGCGAGGCGGCGGCCGACTGCGGCGTGCGGCTGGCCTGCGAGTATGAGCCGGGCTTCCTGATCGCCGACGCCGACGCGCTGATGCGGCTCTGCGAGGAGGTCGACAGCCCGGCCCTCGGGGCGAACCTGGACCTGGGCCACGCCTTCCTCCAGGAGGCTGAGCCGCTGGAGACGGTGAGGCGGCTCGGCGAGCTGCTCCTCCACTGCCACGTGGAGGGCATGGCGCGCGGCGTGCACAAGCACCTGCCGCCGTGGGAAGGCGACCTCGACGTGGCGGCCTACCTGGAGGCACTCGCCGGGGCGGGCTACGACGGGGCGCTGGCGCTGGACCTCTACGACGTGGATTACCTGGAGGTGGCGCCGCGCTGCTTCGCCTACCTGCGCGGGCTGCTATCCGCCGAGTAGCCTGCGAACGGCGGCGACAACGTCCGGCAGCGTCGCTTCCACCGCGGGGCTGAGCCCGCTGCCGTGCTCGAAGGACTCGCCGGCCACCGAGACGACCGCCGCCTTGGGGTTCGCCCCGTAGAGGGCCTTGGCGATGGCAAGCAGCCCGGGTGGGTCGAGCTCGTGAAGCAGGGGGGATTCGTGCGGGCGGGGCCGCACGCGCCGGCACTCCAGCGAGCCGGGCTCGCCCTCGGCGCGCGCGTCCACGAAGATCACGGCCCTCAGCGCGCTGAGCCGCTCGGCCAGCTCGGGGGTGAGCTGCTGGACGCTGATGCACTCCACCAGGTCGGCCGGCAGCTCGCGGGACAGCGCCTCGACGGCCCGCCAGCCGAGGCCGTCGTCACGGCGCATAGGATTGCCGTAGCCGATGACAAGGCCCTGAGCCATGGCTGTCGCCTCAGATCGCCCGGCACGGTGCGGTCGGTGCCGGCAAGCTGTGTTTTGAGCGGCCCGGCGCGGCTCGGGCCGACGGCGCGCACGTCCCGTTCCCTGGCCGCCAAGTTACTCCCGCCGCCCCTCGCGGTCAAGTCCCGCTCGCTTGCCACAAGGGCCGCGTTGTCGTAAGCATGGGGCCGGCCGCCGTAGAGCGAACGAACAACCGGAGGAACGGACGAGATGAGGCAACTGGTGCTGGGCGGCGGGAAGGCGCGCATCGAAGAGGTTGCCCGGCCCGAGGCGGAGCCCGGCTGGGTGGTCGTCAGGACGGTGGCCCTGCCCATCTGCGGCAGCGACAAGGGCGCCTTCCTGACCGAGGGCGAGCACCGCTGGGCCGGCCACGAGGGCACCGGAGTGGTCGAGGACGCCGCGCCCGGCGGGCGCCTGAAGCCGGGCGACCGCGTGGTCATCGCCCCGCAGGCGGCCTGCGGCGAGTGCACCCACTGCCGCGAGGGGCACTGGATCTACTGCCTGCACGCGCCGCCGTCCGAGTCGCACTTCAGCGAATACGTCAAGAAGCAGGAGAGCATACTGCCGATCCTGCCGGACGACATCCCCTTCGAGCTCGGCTCGCTCGCCGGCTGCGCGCTATGTCCCGGTTTCGAGGCGCTGCACAGGATGGTGGTGACGGCGTTCGACGCGGTGCTGGTGACGGGGCTCGGGCCGGTCGGCCTCGGCACGGCGGCCGTCGCCGCCTTCCGCGGGGCGCGCGTGCTGGGGATCGAGCCGGAGGAGTTCCGCCGGGGGCTGGCGATGCAGCTCGGGGCGGAGGCCGTCTTCGACCCCGCCGAGGGCGACCCGGTCGAGTGGGCGCGGGGGCTGACCGGCGGGGTGGGGCCGAGCTGCGCGGTCGAGTGCAGCGGCACGGCGGCGGGGCTGCGCGTCTGCCTGGATGCAGTGGCGCGGCTCGGGCGGGTCGGCGTGGTGGGGGAGAACCACGGCGCGGTCGAGATCGGGCCGAGCGACGACTTCATCCGCAAGGGGCTCAGCATGGTCGGCACGTGGTTCATGAACTGGACGCACTACGCGCCGATCTTCAACCTGCTGCGGCGCAGGCCGGAGCTGGAGAAGATGATCACGCACCGCTTCCCGCTGGGCGAGGCGCAGGAGGCCTTCGAGACCTTCCTCTCCGGCCGCACCGGCAAAGTCCTCCTGGAAAATGGGGACAGTTCCCATTTCCCGTGGCGTTCCTCCGCTTGATGCTGTAACTCCCTGGAGCCGGCGCACTTATGTTCCTTGCTGGCCTCGCGCGCAAAAAAATGGGAACTGTCCCCATTAAACGACGCGGAGGACCTCGCGGACCGAGGTCAGCCCTCGCGCCGCCGCCTCCAGACCAGCCCGGAGCAGCGGCTTCATCCCCTCGCGCAATGCCGCCTCGCGCAGCGCCGCTTCGTCCCCGCCCGCCGCGAGGACCTCCTTGACCCCGTCGTCGGGGATCAGCACCTCGAAGAGCGCCATCCGCCCCCTGTAGCCCGTCCCGTTGCACTTGGCGCAGCCGATCGGCTCATGGAACTCGCCCTCCCCGGCTTCCTCCACCGCTGACCTCGCCTCCGGCGGCAGCGAGTGCAGCGCGGGCGCCTGGGGCGCCTTGCACTCCTCGCAGAGCACGCGGACCAGGCGCGGGCAGACGACGCCGATGACCGCCGAGTTGACCACGAAGTCCGGCACCCCCATGTCCACCAGCCGCCGCAGGGCCACCGGCGCCGTCTCGACATGGAGGCTGCTGAGGCAGACGTGCCCGGTCAGGGCGAACTGCGCGGCGAGCATCGCCACCTCCTCGTTGCGGATCTCGCCGATGAGCACGACGTCGGGGTCCTGGCGGAAGACGCTCCGCGCGGCGACCGCGAAGGTGCGACCGATGCGCGGGTCCACGTTGACCTGGACGAGCTTCTCGAAGGTGTACTCGACCGGGTCCTCGATGGTGATCGCCGAGCAGGCGTCCAGGTTGAACTCCTGGAGCATGGCGTAGAGGACGGTCGTCTTGCCGCTGCCGGTCGGGCCGGCGCAGAGGACCAGGCCGTGGGGCCGGTGGCAGAGGTCCCGGATCAGCTCGCGCTGCCCTTCGTCCCGCACGACGACGTCCAGGTCGAAGGTCACCTGCATGGCCTCGCGGTCGAAGATGCGCATCGCCACGCGTTCGCCGTGCATGGCGGGCAGGAAGTTCGCCCGCAGGTCGATCCGCCGCCCGCTCACGTCGAGCTGGATCCGTCCGTCCTGGGGCAGGCGACGCTCGGTCAGGTCCACGCCGGCCATCAGCTTCAGGCGGTTCACGACCTCGCCGTAGGGGGCCTCGCCCGGGTGGTCCATCTCGTCCGGCCACTCGAAGTCATGCAGCACGCCGTCGATGCGGAGCCGGAAGCGCCCCGCCCCGTCCTCGGTCGGCTCGAGGTGGATGTCGCTGGCGCCCGCGCCGATCGCTCCGAGCAGCAGCACGTTGGTGAACCGGCGCACGGGGGGCAGCTCGTCCATGCGAGCCTCGCCGAGCAGCGAAAGGTCGCGCCCGGCCAGGGCGTCGGCGATCTCGAACGCCTTGCGGTCGACGTTGCCCGTCTCCTCGCCGATGTCCATGGCCTGGATGATTTCGGACGGGAAGACGTCAGGGGATTCGCCCATGCTCTGGGCGATGCTGCGGCCCTCCAGCACTGACCGGCGGATGGCGTCGGTCGCCGCCGCCAGTTCCGGGCCGGCGACCTCGTCCCCGACGATCTCGAGGGCCTCCAGGATGGGCACGCCCGAGCCGATCAGGCGCCCGAAGCACCGGAAGTAGCGCTCCAGCTCGTGGGCCTCGCGCTCGACGCCGGGCAGGGGCAGGCTCCCGTCCTCGATGCCCTCGACGATGCGTTCGACGATCACGTCCATCACGCCGCCGACCTCGCCGGCGCGCACCAGGGCCACCTGGGCCCGCGAGAAGAGCCCGCGCCGCTTCGCCATCGCCTGGCCGAAGGACTCGCCCGCCTCCAGGTCCCTGATCATCTCCTCAGTCACTTCGCACAGGGGGTTGCCCGGGGCGGCCTCGCCGGCGGCCGTGAGCGCCCGGCCGAGCGACACCCCGTCGGAGATCTGCTCGCTCAGTTTCCGCCAGAAGGCCAGGTGCTGCTCGTGTGTCGCGTTCATCGCGTTCCTCCTCTCAGACGGCGCCGGCCAGGATGTGGGCGACCTCGCTCTCCAGTCGGCCGCGGGCGAACTGCTTCTCCCGCTCCTCGATCCATGCGACGAGCCGGCTGCGGCGCACGCGCAGGCGGCCGGCTATCTCGAAGGCGGGCAGCTCGCCGACCAGGTCGCTCAGCTCGCCGGGCGAGACCCGCAGGAAGCGGGCCACCTCCTCCAGCGTCATCACCTCCGGCCCGGCGCCGCGGACCTCGCGCGCCAGTGCCCGCCGCGCGGCGAGCACTGCTGCCGCAGGCGGCGCGGCCGGGCGGAGCGCGGCGAGGGCGGCGTCGGTCCGCTCCAGCGCCTCGATGCGGCGCCGGCAGTCGGGGCAGCCGGCGGCGTGCTCGGAGAGCTCCTCGGCGCGCGCAGGCGGAAGATCGCCGGCCGCCAGCGCGGCCAGCTCTTCGCAGGTGTGTTCACACGGCATCGTTGCGTTCCTCCTCGGCTCTCAGGCGGCGGGTCAGCTCGGCCCGCCCCCGGTGGATCAGCGTCTTGACGGTGTTGATCGGCACTTCGAGCACCTCGGCGATCTCGCGATAGGTCATCTGCTCGTAGGCGTAGAGGGCGATGGCTTCGCGCTGGCGCTCGGGCAGCTCGCCGATCAGGCGGCGGACGCGCGCCAGGTGCTCGTCGCGGGCGAGCCGCTCGGGGACGGTCGGTTCATCGGCGGCGGGCTCGACCAGCTCCAGGCCGCCGCCGAGGCGCCGGCGGGCGCGTTCGGCCTGGAGCCGGTTCAGGCAGAGATTGCGCGCGATGCGCATCAGCCATGCGCGGAAGCGCCCGCGGGGTCGGTAGGAATCGGCGGCGCGCGCCACGGCCATGAAGGCCTCCTGCATCACGTCGTCGGCGCCCGGGCGGCCGTCGAGCATGACGCGCGCGAAGTGGTAGAGGCGGGCATGGTAGCGGTCGAAGAGCACGTCGAAGGCATCGGCGTCGCCCTCGCGGAACATGAGCAGCAGCTCATCGTCGCTCAGCTCGGCCACCGTGGCGGCTCCCGTGCCTGCGGGATCTTCCCCGTCCCTTCCACCATATATAACAGGCGCCGGGCGGGAATGTTCCGCGGGGAGGGGCGCGTACAGGGAAACGGCCCCCGCGCGGGCAGCGCGGAGGGCCGCTCTCGTCAGGCCGGGCGCCGGCGCGTCAGAGCCGGCGCATGACGCCGACGACGGGGCCGAAGACGTCGAACTCCTCGGAGTCGGGGTCGACGACGATGTCCTCGTACTGCGGGTTCTCGGACTTCAGGCGCGCCTGGCGCTTGGAGAGGTAGAGGCGCTTGACGGTGGCCTCGTCGCCGATGCGCACGGCCGCGATGGCGCCGTTGCGCACCTCGGCGTTGCCGTCCACGATCACGTAGTCGCCGGGCAGGATGCCGACGCCGCTCATGCTCTCGCCCTCGACCTCGAGGGCGAAGGTCCGCTCGTCGGCGTCGAACAGCGTGGCCGGCGAGAGCGATGTCTCCAGGTTCTCCACCGCGAGCACGGGCGAGCCGGCGGCGATGCGCCCCACCAGGGGGATGCCCTGGGGGGATAGCTCCTCGCGGATCTCGATGTTGCGCGCCTTGCGGTTGCGCCGGCGGATGTAGCCCTTCCGCTCCAGCGCGTCCAGGTGGTCGGTCGCCGCCTTGGGGCTGCGGAACCCGAAGTGCTGGGCGATCTCGCGCACCGTCGGCGGCCGGGTCTCCTCGCGCATCGTCTCGCAGATGAACTCGAAGATCTCCCGCTGCCTCTTCGTCAGTCCTTTGGCCATCGGCCTTCCTCGCTCGGTTAGGGGTGCGTTCTGCTCGATGTCCCCGGCGGGCGGGCCTCCCCCGCCGCGCATACAAATGTATCATACCGCAAAGGGCCACGCCACTGCAAACGTTCAGTTGCGATCCCGATCGGCGCACGGTCCGGCGCGGGGGCGCCATTGCCGCGCGGCCGCAGGCGGCGTAGAATCGAGGGGAGGGCAAGACCGCAGAGACAGGGGGCACGCCATGGACGGGGCCGCCGCCACAGAGCGCGAGGCATACGCCCGCATGCAGCGGCGCGCGGAGGGCATCTGCTCGCTGATCGTCGCCAGCGACTACCCGGCCATCGACCTGGCCATCCGGATACGGAACCTGCGCGACTACGCCGAGCAGCATTTCCCCGAGCGCCTTGACCTGTTTGATAGGATCTACGGCAGTCGCTTCCGGCGGCTCTACGAGCAGTTCCGGCCCGATGAGGCGGGCGAGCTGCCGCAGTGGTGAGCCCCGCGCCAACCCATCCGCAGGAGGGCAACATGCGCCAGAGGAAGATCGCCGTCGTCTACCATTCGCAGTCTGCCGGCAACACCGAGGCCGCCGCCCGGCACGTCATCGAGGCCGTCGAGGCGGGGGGCTTCGATGTGGAGGAGCACAACACCGACCAGGGGCGGCTCGACCCGGCCATCCTGGCCGAGTGCGCGGGGCTCGCCGTCGGCAGCCCCGACTACTTCAGCTACGTGGCGGGTGGGCTGAAGGTCTTCATCGACGACTGGCTCATCGCCCGCCGGGGCGGCAACGAGCAGATCGCCGGCATCCCCGTCGCCCTGTTCCTGACCCACGGCGGGGGCGGCGTGGCCAGGGGGCCGCTGGAGGAGCTTTTCCGCCACATCGGCCCGCAGGTCGGCGAGACGGTGATGGTCAAGGGCGCCCCCGGCGAGAAGGAGGCGCAGGAGCTGCGCGACCTGGGGGCGATGCTCGTCAAGAGCGCCGGCGAGCTGCTGGCCCGGCCGTCCGAGTAGGCCGCAGGCCCCTCAACGGCGCAGCAGGGCCGAGACGGCGAGCAGAAGCGCCGCCAGCGCGCAGAGCCACGGCCCGAGGTGCGCCCCGTTGCCGGCACGCACTGCGGCCGTGCGCCGCAGCCGGGGCGGCGCCAGCCGGTCGGGTTCACCCGGCAGACGTGCTGCCTGCGGCCCGACGCTCCACGCCCGCCCGCCGCCCGCCCGCGCGAGCGCGGCCATGGCCTGCGGCCGGGCCGAAGTAACCACCCTCTTGCCGCTCGGCGTCACGATGGGCGCGCCCGTTTCCAAGCCGACCGTCACGGTGTGGAGCAGGCCGCCGTCGGACCCGATCCGGCGCGCCAGCGCGAGGGGCGGCTCCCCGTGGCCCTCCCCGTCGCTGACCAGCACCACGACCCCTGCGCCGCCCTCGCGCCGGAGCAGCTGGTGGGCTTCTCTGAGGCCCGGCCCGAGCAGCGAGCCGGCCTCGCCCATCCAGCGGGTCTGCGCGCGTTCCAGCAGGGAGAGGAAGGCGCCCCGGTCCGCCGTGGGCGGGCAGACGACGGCCGCCTCCGTGGCGTTCGCCACAAGGGCCAACCGGCCCTCCGGCAGCAGGTCGGCGAGCCGTCGGACGGCCTGGCGGGCGGCCCCGAGCCGGTCCGTGAAGCCGGCGACGTCGCAGGCGGCCATGCTGGCCGAGACGTCGAGCACGAAGACGACCGGCGCCCGCCCGGGGCCGACCTCGTCCGCGCGGAGCGCCACCGGCCCGGCGGCGGCGGCGAGGAGCGCTGCGAGCGCGAGGAGGCGCAGCGCCCCCCGCGCTGCGTTGGCAGGGCCCGGCGGGGAGGCGGCCCGGCGGGCGATGCGGCAGGCGCGCCACCACAGCAGCGCGAAGGCGGGCAGGACGGCCAGGGCCGCCAGGAGGGCGGGCCGCTGGAAGTGCAGCATCGCCATGGCGCGCTCAGGTCGGGGGCAGGTCGGGCTCGCTGAGTATCTGCGTGCCGACGCCCTCGTCGGTGAATATCTCCAGCAGCAGCGAGTGGGGCAGCCGCCCGTCGATGATGTGCGCCTTGGGCACGCCGGCGTCGAGGGCGGCGATGCAGGCCGAGACCTTGGGCAGCATGCCGCCGGTGATGACGCCGCGGGCGATCAGCTCCTCGACCTCGCGCTCGTTGACGGTGCAGAGCAGGGAGCCGGGGTCGTCGGCTCGCCCCATGATGCCGTGGACGTTGCTGAGGAAGACGATCTTCTCCGCGCCGAGGGCTCCCGCGACGGCGGCGGCGGCCGTGTCGGCGTTGACGTTGTAGAGCTGGCCGTCCTCGTCCTGCCCGACGGGGGGGACGGCGAGGATGGTGCCCTCGCGGGCGGCGGCGAGCATGGCGTCGGCGTCGACGGAGGTGACCTCGCCCACGAAGCCGAGGTCGAGCCTCTGGCTCCCCCCGTCGGGGCCGGGCGCGGTGATGGTCTTGCGCGCGGCGCGCAGCGGGGAGCGTCCGTCGTGGAAGGTGGAGGCGGCCCGTCCGCCCTGGGCCTCGATGCGGCGCACGATATCGCGGTTGATCTCCTCGGTCAGGACCTGCACGACCACCCGGAGGGTCTCGGCGTCGGTGTGGCGATGGCCGTGGATGAAGCGCGGGGCGAGGCCGGCGCGCGACATCGCCGCGGAGATCTGCGGGCCGCCGCCGTGCACGATGATGGGGCGGATGCGCACGGCGGCCAGGAAGACGGCGTCCCTGAGCACGCCGTCCAGGACGGCCTCGCTCTGCATCGCGTTGCCGCCGAACTTGATGACGACGGGTTTGCCGGCAAAGCCCTGGATGTAGGGCAGGGCCTCCACCAGCGCGGCGGCCTTGGCGATGGCGTCTTGCATGGGGTCTGCTCGCCTCGGGGGGCTGAGGGAGGGCATTCTACCATGGGGCGCGCCGCCCTGTCAGCGCCCGTTTACTTTGACAGCGGCGGGGCCGACTCTATAATGTCGGAGAAGGTCGGCATGCCCCATGATGAGAAGCGGGAAGATGGCGCGCAACCATGCTCTGGCCACGGGCGCGTGGCTTTCGTTACTGCTGTACCTGATCGCGACGCCGGCGCTGGGCGCGCGGGCCGGCGCCGTCGGTGAGGGCCTGGAGCGGGACCTGCGCCGGGTGAACCCGGCCGAGCACGTGGAGGCCCTCTCCTCCTACCGGAGCCGCTTCACCGGCTACCCCGGATGCGAAGAGGCCCGCCGCTACATCGCCCGTCGCTTCAAGGAGCTGGGCCTGGCCAACGTGCAGGAGTCCCCCCTGCAGGTGGTGGTGCCGATCGCGCCGCACGACGAGCGCTGGGGCCGGAAGCTGCCTCCCGACCAGCGCCAAAGGCCCGAGCACGGCGCCACGCTGACCATCGGCGGACGGCAGGTGCCCCTCTACTGCATGATGCCCAACTACGTGCGCACGCCGACGACCGACGAGGACGGCATCACCGGCAGGCTGGTCTGGGCCGGGGAGGGCCGCCTGGAGGACTTCAACGGCAAGGAGCTGCCGGGCAGCATCGTGCTGATGGATTTCAACTCGGTGACGCGATGGCTCAATGCCGCGAAGCTCGGCGCCTCCGCCATCGTCTTCGTGGAGCCGACCGACGCCTTCCGCAACGACGCCGAGCAGAAGTACCTGGACCTGCCCTTGCCGGTGCCCCGCTACTACGTGCAGCGCCAGCAGCTTGCGGCGCTCGCCGCCGCGGTGAGCGGCGGGGACGCGCGCGACTTCACCGTCGAGTCGGCCATGGAAGCCCTGGGCGAGCTGGGCGGCGAGCCCGAGCCGGTGCGGGCGAACGTGCGGGCCCAGATGCGCTGGGAGGAGGTGAACGTCTTCCGGGTCAGCGCCGAGATGCCCGGCACCGACCCGCTGCTGAGCGAGCAGACGCTGGTGGTGCACGCCTACTACGACGGCGCCTCCGTGGTGCCGGCGCTCTGTCCGGGCGCAGAGAGCTCCTGCGGGGTGGCGACGCTGCTGGAGGTGGCGGAGCTTCTGGTCAAGCACCCGCCCCGGCGCAAGGTGAAGTTCATCGCCTCCCCCGGCCACTACCAGGCGCTCTCGGGGGTGCGCGACTACGCGTTTCAGGAGATCTACCCCCTGCGCCACGACGCCGACAACGCGGCCGGCGAGGGCACGGGCGAGCCTTACTTCTTCATCGGGCTCGATCTGTCCAGCCGGCACAACAGCCTCGGCTCCTTCTACAAGGGCCACTTCTACGACCAGCTCTCCGAGGAGTCGTGGAACAACAAGGAGGTGGAGCTCCAGCGGGCCTACAGCGAATACTCCGGCATGCTCGTCGACTGGGTCGAGCCGATCATCGGCCGGGGCGGGCCGGCCGAGACGCTCACCTACCAGAGCGGCATCGTCCCCCAGCAGGGGCGGGACTGGCGCTCGCTGGTGCCCGACCTGGTGGCTTTCGACGCCGAGGTCATCTCCCTGGCCGGCTACCCGGCCATCACCCTGGCCACCACCGGCGACCCGCGCAACAGCGTCAACACGCCGCTGGACACCTTCGAGCGGATGGGGCCGTTCCTGGAGAACGTGCGCCGCCAGGCCGTCGCCTGCGCCTACCTGGTCAAGCAGACCGCCGACGCCCCGGTGCTGCCCATCCAGCGCAAGGAGCTGTGGAAGAACCGCCGCGCGGCGAGCATCTTCGGCTTCACCATCGAGCTGAGCCTGCTGGCCTACATGCCGAAGGTGCCCGTGCCCAACGCCGTGGCGGGCTGCAACATGCTGGCCGACTACGTGGCCGCCAAGGCCAAGAGCATGATGGGCGTGCAGACGACCGACTACAAGCTGAGCAACGTTCAGGGGCACTTCGAGGTCTTCGGGCTGGTCAAGGACCGGCAGTTCCGCGTCGACGCTTTCATGCTATCGCCCACCAGCGGCGTGGTCACCAAGGTGGCCACGACCGAGCTGGTCAAGGCGACCGACCGGGCCCGGTCGGTCGACTGGACGGAGCGGGAGACGGACGTGCGCAGCAACTTCTTCCGCGCCGTCTGCAGCGTGGTCTTCGACCTGACCGACCCGCTCTCGCTGGCCCCCCTGATGCGCAGCACGGTGCGGCGCGGCGACTCCAACAGCGAGTTCCAGTACCTGGTGCAGTTCGTGGGCGACGCCTCGGCGCCCTGCGCGGTCTTCTTCACCGAGCGCGAGCGGAACCTGAAGTTCCTGCTGGCCGCCACCGCCGTCGGCTACGAGGGGCTGCTGCTGAACTTCGCCGAGAAGCCCGACGAGCAGGAGGGCGGCCGGCGGGAGAAGACCGGCATCGGCTACCTGGCCGAAGACGCCGAGAACTTCATCTACCGCGCCGGCCTCCAGGTCGCCGAGGACATGCACATGCTCGACGGCCATCGCCTGGAGCGCCTCAGCCGCAGCGGCATCTACAAGCGCAACGTCTGGGACCTGTTCGAGGCCGCCGGGCGGCGGCTGCAAGAGGCGAAGGTCGCCCTGGCGGCACGGCAGTACGACAGCTTCTACGACAAGACGCGCATGGCCTGGGGGCTGGAGAACCGCGTCTACCCCGACGTGCGCGACACCTCCACCGACGTGGTCCAGGGCGTCATCTTCTACTTCGCCCTCCTGCTGCCGTTCGTGATCTTCGCCGAACGGCTGCTGCTGAACTACGTGGAGATCCGCCACAAGCTGGCCGCGATCGCCGTCCTGTTCGCCCTCGCCTACCTGGTGCTGCGGCTGGTGCACCCGGCCTTCCAGCTCTCGCAGACCCCGGTGATCATCCTGAACGGCTTCTTCATGCTGGTCGCCGCCCTGGGGACCATCTGGTACCTGATGGCCAAGTTCAACCTGGTGATGGAGCAGATCCGCCAGAAGGTGGACATGATCCACCGCGCCGACGTGGCCCGCGCCAGCGCCACCATGGCCGCCTTCGTGCTCGGCATCTCCAACATGCGCAAGCGCAAGGTGCGCACCGCCCTGACCGCCGTCACTCTGATCCTGCTGACCTTCACCATCCTCTCCTTCACCAGCTTCGAGACGATGCCCGCGCGCATGCTGGAGCATGCCTCGCCGCGCATCGCCCCGTATGAGGGCGTGCTGCTGCGCGGGCTGAGCTGGGGGCCGCTCTCCGAGTTCGTCACCTATGACATGGAGAACTTCTTCAAGGTGCGCGGCATGCGCACCGCCCCCCGAAGCTGGTTCGTGAACCGCAAGCCGACCGAGGAGCTGACCATCGAGGTGCGGCGCGTCGGCGAGGAGGGCGAGGCCGTCGCCAACGCCATCCTCGGCCTCAGCCCCGAGGAGAACTACTTCTCCCGCATCGACGAGCCGCGCTACCTGGAGCACGCCTGGTTTGACCGCTCCATGGCCGACTGGCCCTTCGTGTGCATCCTGCCCACCCGCATGAAGGAAGGGCTGCGCCTGGAGGACAGCGACATCGGCAAGGCCCACGTCGTGGCCCTCGGCCGGCAGCTTCGCGTGGTGGGCACCTTCAACAGCGACGAGATGTTCCGCTTCGAAGACCTGGACGGCGAGGAGGTCACCCCCGTCGACTTCGTGGCCCAGCAGCACCGCGAAGGCGGAGCCGGCGGGCAGGCGGGCGGCGGCGGGCTGGCCCTGAGCGCCACCGGCGAGATGGACGTGGAGACCTTCGTCCACCGCAAGTCCGCCCAAAAAGAGGAGGAAGAGCAGTACATCCACATGGAACCGGACCGGGTGCTGGTGATCCCGAACGAGCTGAACCTGAAGCTCGGCGCCACCGTGCGCTCGATCGCCGCCGGCCCCGGGCGCACCAGCGGGGCGCAGCAGGCCCTGCGCCCGTTCCGCCAGACGCTCCAGACGCTGCTGACGCGCGTGAACCTGGCCCTCTACGCCGGCTACCCCGACGTGCCCGGCGGGCCGGTCACCGTGCACCGCGTCGCCACGCGCAGCCGCCTCAGCATGGGCGGGGTCAGGGGGCTGATCGTGCCGATCATGATCGCCGCCCTGATCGTGTTCAACACCATGCTCGGCGCCGTCTACGAGCGCATCAACGAGATCAAGACCTACGCCTCGGTCGGGTTGGCCCCGATGCACATCGGGGCGCTTTTCTTCGCCGAAAGCAGCGTCTTCGCCGTAATGGGCGCGATGCTCGGCTACCTGCTGGGCCAGGTGCTCAGCCGCGTGCTGATCCAGATGCCGGCGCTGATGGAGGGCATCTCGCTGAACTACTCCAGCGTCAGCGCCGTCTGGTCGGCGGTGCTGGTGGTGGTGGTGGTGCTCGCCTCCACGGCCTACCCGGCCCGGATGGCCGGCAAGCTGAGCGTGCCGGACGAGACGCGCCGCATGATGATCCCCAAGCCGACCAGCGACGTGTGGGAGATCTGGTTCCCCTTCACGGTCAGCTCCAAGGAAGCGCTCGGCGTCATGTCCTACCTGCGCGAGTACTTCGAGAGCAACGACGAGGACGCGGTGGGCAACTTCACGGCCGACAACCTGCGCTTCTACCGCGGCGAGGTGGAGGGCGTCGAGCGCCTCTGCCTGGAGGCCGCGGTCTGGGTCTCCCCGCTGGACATGGGCGTGAGCCAATCGGTAAAGATCGAAGCCATACCCGACCCCGACGAGGGCAACATCACGTACCTGTTCTTCACCATCACCCGCAAGAGCGGCGAGTTCCAGACCTGGCACCGGATGAACATGGGCTTCCTGAAGGACCTGCGCAAGCAGCTCTTGATCTGGCGCCTGGTCACCCCGCAGGCCAAGGAGCGGCTCACAGCGGAGGGCCGGGAGCTTCTGGGCGAGCCGGTCGGCGCCGCCGGCTGAGGGCCGGGCGCGCCGGCCCAGAGGGCCGTAACCGACAGGACAAGGTGAGAGATGGCCAGAGGCGGCGAAGACTACCTGCGCATACGCGAGGAGCAGGAACAGCCGACCGAGTTCGCCGACGGGTGGGGCATCAAGGCGTTCCTGGCCGGGCTGTTCGTGGCCTTCGTCATCATGCCCGGCTCCATGTTCATGTGGCTGATGCTGGGCCAGCAGCTCGGCACGCCGGCCGTCTGGGTCACCCTGATCATCTTTTTGGAGATCGCCAAGCGCTGCCGCACCACGCTGACGCGCCAGGAGATGTTCGTCATCTTCAGCGTCACCTGGGGCGTGCTGACCACGGCCGTGCCCGTCTGGTGGATGGACACGTTCGTGGGCATGACCTACTTCGTGCGCAGCGACGCGGCCGTGCAGTTCGAGATCGCCACCCAGATCCCCTTCTGGAAGGCCCCCCCGCCGGGCAGCATGGCGTATGTCGAGCGCTCGCTGCTGCATCCGGACTGGTGGCCCCAGCTCGCGCTGATGGGGCTGTTCATCATCTGGGGGCGGCTCAGCTTCTTCAGCCTCGGCTACGTGATGTTCCGCCTGACCAGCGACGTGGAGCGGCTGCCCTTCCCGCTGGCGCCGATCAACGCCAAGGGCGTCACCGCCCTGGCCGAGAGCGACGAGGAGACCTGGCGCTGGCGCTGCTTCTCGGTCGGCAGCAGCATCGGCATCGTCTTCGGCCTCATCTACGTGGCCATCCCCACGCTCTCCGGGGTCTTCCTGCGCAAGCCGCTCTACCTGCTGCCGGTGCCCTTCTACGACTTCACCAAGAAGCTGCAGGATGTCTCGTGGTTCCGCGCCGTGCCGCTGGCCATCGGCACGGACCTGGGGCTGATCTTCTGGGGCTTCGTGCTGCCGTTCTGGATGGTGATGGGGCAGTTCGTGGGCGGGGTGATCGGGCGGCTGGTGCTCAACCCCATCCTCTACCGGCGCGGCATCCTGCGCATGTGGGAGCCGGGCATGGACTACATCGAGACCGGCCTGGCCAACCAGTTCGACTTCTGGCTCAGCTTCGGCATCGGCACGGCCCTCGCCGTCGCCGCCCTCGGCATCTACACCGCCATCAGCCAGGCCATCAAGGCGCACCGCGAGCGGACCCGAACGGCGGTCAGCACGCTGGCCCCCCCGAAGGGGCGGGGCGACGTCCCCATGGGGGTGGCGCTGCTGTTCTACCTGGTCGGCACGCTCTGGGTGGTGATGCTCTGCCACTGGCTGGTGCCGAAGTTCCCCATCTGGATACTGCTGCTGTTCGGGTTCGGCTACACGCCCCTGATGTCCTACGTCAGCGCCCGCCTGCACGGGCTGACCGGGCACACCATCGGCATCCCCTACGCGCGGGAGGCCGCCTTCGTGCTGAGCGGCTACAAGGGGGTGGACATATGGTATGCGCCGGTGCCGATGCACGACGCCGGCTGGGCCGCGCGCCACTTCCGGGAGATCGAGCTGACCGGCACGAAGTTCACCAGCATCTTCAAGGCCCAGCTCGTCATGGCGCCGATCGCCGTGGGGGCGGGGCTGTTCTTCTGGTCGTTCCTCTACAGGATCAGCGACATCCCCGAGGACTACCCCCACGCGATGCGCTTCTGGCCGCGCGACGCCACCATGCGCGCCTTCTGGATGACGGCCACCACCACCGGCAACGCCTTCTTCCTGAAGGCCATCAACTGGCGCTTCGTGGGCGCGGGGACCAGCTACGGGCTGGTGGCCTATACCATCTTGCGCCTGATCGGCGCGCCCACCCTGTTCCTCTACGGCACCATCACCGGGCTGGTGGGCGACCCCGCCTGGGCCTTCCCCATGTTCTGCGCCGCCCTGGTGGGGCGCTTCTACATGCAGAAGGTCTTCGGTCGAGAACGCTGGAGCAACTTCACACCGGTGCTGGCCGCCGGCTACGGCGCCGGCATCGGGCTGGTGGGCATGGGCGCCGTGGCCATCATGCTCATCAACAAGGCCATCACGATGGTGCCCTTCTGACCTCAGCGGGCCTGCACCATGAGCGAGCCGAGCGCCGTCGAGCAAGAGCAGCAAGCCCCCGCGTCGCGGGAGGCCGCCACCGGGCCGCTGCTTCCCCGCTGGTTCACCATCCTGTTCTACGTCGTCTTCACCGTTTTCTGCATCTACAGCGTCATCCACATCTCTCGGTCCCTCACGACACAGCGCAGGCTCAGGGCCGCCACGGCCACCCTCAAGGGCCGGCTCGGCGCCGAGCCCCTCGCCCCGGAGACGCCGCAGGGCCGCGAGGCGCTCAAGATGCTCCGGCGCTACCCCCTGGAGTCGTTCCTGTTCCTGAACCAGGCCATCCTCCAGGACGAGGAGCGGGACGAGCGGATGGGCCGGGCCATGGCGCTGCGCAGGGCCGTGGACTGGGGCCGCATGTCGGCCCGGCGGGAGCTGATCGACAAGATCGGCGCCCACATGAGCGAGGCCGGCCAGATCGATCCCGACTTCACCCTCTCTGCGCAGGAGCAGGCCACCCTGGAGGAGCTGATCGCCGAACGCGACGCCGACACGGGCATGACCTACGTGGAGGAGCGCATCACCGACGTGCTGGCCTGGGTGGCCGAAGGCCATTCCGGCCAGCCGAAGGGGCCCGAGAAGCGGCGCATCGCGGCGCTCCAGAAGATGTATGACAAGAGGGTCTTCGTCCGCGAAGAGGCCAAGGCCCTGGAGAACCTCGCCATCGAATGGCAGGCCGACCCCGACCCGGTCCGCAGGGAGGCCGCCGCGAAGTTCCAGGTGATGCTGGAGGGCCGGCCCGCCGAGCTCTCGGCGGAGGGCGCCGCCCTCTGCGCGGCCGAGGCCGAGCGCGCGGAGCAACAGTTCCGGCAGGGCCTGATCTACGTTGCCCGGGCCAGCCGCCGGATGGCGGAGAAGATCGTCGAGGAGGGCGTCTTCCTCGACCACCCGCACATCTACCAGTACTGCAGCTTGCTGGCCCACCGGTTCCCCCAGGTGCGCCAGGAGGTGGCCGAGGGGGCCTGGCTGCTGAGGCACAACAAGTTCTGCGTGCGCTTCCTGTCCTACTTCGCCACCCGCACCACCATCAACCCCTTCATGGCCGTCGAGACCGAGCGCCTCACCCGCGAGGAGCACCAGCGGATCATGCGCGAGGCGAACGACCGCGCCATGCGCGCCGCCGCCCGGCTGCTGGGGCGGATCGGAGTCGACTACATCGTCCACCGCGACGAGTACAATCTGGACGTGCCCGACCAGGACCAGTTCATCCGCAAGTTCATCGTCAGCGCCCTCACCGAGGTCCAGGACGAGCCCGTAATCGCCGAGCTGGTCGATGAGATCATGGGCGATATGCGCGCGGCCGACCTGGCCCGTCCCGGGGGGCCGCTGTTCTTCGGGCGGGCCAGCGGCTGAGCGTTCCTCATCCGCCGCCTTCGTCCGGCTCCCCCTGCCCCTGGTGCGGGGCCCCGTCGTCGATCACGGCGTGTTCCCATCCCCCGCCGAGGAAAAGCGCCAGCGCGACCGATGCGGAGGCGATGTTGCCCGCGACCATGCCCAGGTAAGCCCCCAGGCTGCCGAGCCCGACAGCGACGGCAAGCAGGTAAGCGACCGGTATCCGCACCACCCAGACGCGGATGATCGCCACGATCATCGCCGGGCGCGTGTGGCCCGAGCCGTAGAAGGCCGACATGAGCATCATCAGCACGCCGAAGAAATAGACCGAGGCCGGCACCACCGCGAAGAACCGCCCCGCCTCGCGGATCACGCCCGGATCGTCGATGAACAGCCGCGCCACCAGCCGGCCCTTCCACATCAGCAGCGCGATGGGCACGAACATCATGCGGGCGAAGACCGAGGCACTCAGGCGCACCGCCCGGCGGGCCAGCTTCACCTCGCCCGCGCCCAGCGCCTGGCCCACGATCGGCGCCGCCGCGCTCGCCATGGCGTGCATCGGCGCGTTGACGAAGTGCAGCACCCGGAACCCGATGGTGAAGGCCCCCACGACAGTGGCGCCGAAGGGGTTGATGACCAGGGACTGGAAGACGACGAAGCCGAACGAGTTGGCGCTCATGCCCACGGCCGCCGGCGTGCCGATGCGCACCACGCGCCACAGCAGCCCCCGGTCGGGCCGGAAGTCCGCCGGGGCCACGCGCACCCCGCCCCTGCCCCGCAGAAGACAGGCCAGGCAGGCGGCGGCCCCGAACGACTGCGCGATGACGCTGGCCACTGCCGCCCCCATCACCCCCAGTTCCGGAAAGGGGCCCACGCCGAAGATCAGCAAGGGGTCGAGCGCCAGGTTCACCACGTTCGCGGCGCCCGTGATGACCACCACCGTGATCGTGTCGCCCACGGCGCGCAGCACCGACCCGTAGGCCATCGTGAAGGCGATGAACGGCAGGCCGAGCAGGAAGACGCGCAGGTAGACCGTGGCCGGCGCCACCGCCTCGGCCGGGGCCTGCATCAGCCGCAGGATACGGGGCGCCAGGGCGAAGACGGGCAGGACCATGGCGCTGATCAGCACGCAGAGCAGCAGGATGGTCTGGGCGGCGGCCCGGTCGGCCTCGCGCTCGCGCCCGGCCCCCGTATACTGGGCCACCAGGGCGGTGCCCCCGGTGCCGAAGCCCCATCCGATGGCGAATACCACGAAGAACAGCGGCCCGGACAGCCCGGGGGCGTTCAGGGCGATCTTGCCCACCTTGCCGAGCCAGAAGGCGTCCACCAGGTTGTAGATCGAGTGCAGCACCGCCCCGGCGGCGGCGGGCGCGGCGAGCCGGAACAGGTTCCAGCGCAGGGAACCGGACGTGAGGTCGTACTTGCGGCGCGGCTGGGGCGCGGGTCTGCTCATGGCGAAAGCGCCCAGTATGCCGCCCGGCCGGGCCCGCGTCCAGCGAGAAGGCCCCGCTCGGCCGGTTCACTCCTTCAAAGGGTGTCCTCCTGCCCCCGATGGCGGAGCGGCACGATAGCCCCCGCGCGCCGGGCTGTCAACGGCTGCCCCGTCGGGCGGCGAAAAAGGGGCGGCCTTTGACCCCTGCCGGCCGGGGCACTACAATCGCGCCCCTTGCGCTCGGAGGAGGCGGCTCGTGGAAGGCGGCAAGGTGCGGTTCGCAGTGATCGGCTGCGGCGTGATCGGCCCCGTGCACGCGGAGGCGGCGCAGAAGTGCGCCGACGCCCGGCTGGTCGCCGTCTGCGACGTGATCCCGCAGCGCGCCCGACGCTGCGGCGAACTGTTCGAGGCGACGCCCTACGCCGACTACCGCGACATGCTCGATGCCGAGGCGCTCGACGCCGTCAGCGTCTGCACGCCCCATTTCAACCACGCCGAGATCGCCGCCGAGTGCATGCGGCGGGCAGTGCACGTGCTCTGCGAGAAGCCCCTGGCCGTCAACCGCGAGCAGATGGACGAGATGATCGAGACGGCGCGACGGGAGGGGCGCATCCTGGCCGGCGTCTTCCAGCATCGCTTCGACCCGACCACGGCTACCATCAAGCGCGCGGTCGACGAGGGCCTCTTCGGGCGCGTTCTCAACGCGGGCGCCTCGATCCGCTGCCACAAAGACGCCGGCTACTACGGCAGCGCCGAGTGGCGCGGCACCTGGCGGGGCGAGGGCGGCGCCGTCCTGATCAACCAGGCCATCCACAGCATCGACGTGATGCAGTGGCTCGCCGGCCCCGTCCGGTCGGTACGCGGCCACTGGGCGAACCTGGGCGGCCTGATCGAGGCCGAGGACACGGCCGGCGCCGCCGTCCAGTTCGCCAGCGGCGCCGTCGGCACCATCGAGGCGACCAGCGCAAGCCACATGTCCTTCGAGGCCGGCGTGCATCTGTTCGCCACGCACGGCTCCTGCCGGCTGCGCACCGGGTGGCCCAACGAGCTGGTGCTGCTGGAGACGGACGGGCAGGACCGCGCGGAGCGGCTGCGCCAGATGCTCGCCGAGTGCAAGGACGAGCAAGACGAGGAAGGCCGGCCGCCGGCCAAGGACTACTACGGCAACTCGCACGTGCGCCAGGTGGCCGACTTCATCGGGGCCGTGCGCGACGGGCGCGAGCCCTTCATCACCGGCGAGGACGCCCGCCACGCCGTGGATATCGTCCTCGCCGTCTACGAATCCGCGCGCACGGGGCGCCCGGTCCGGCCCTGAGGGGGCAGAGAACAAGCTGCTGAAAGGGTTGACCCGGAGGACGGGCGCGCGTATGCTGGAGTTCGCTGGCCGGGCTCTGCGGGAGGAGGCCGGCCCCGTCCGGAGCTCTACACCAGCGTGGAGGGACTCAGATGGCACGCAGGGTGGCACTGCTGGCCGCATGGACGGTGGGGTTGACGGCCCTGCTGGGCTGTCACTGGCCGAAGCACGGGCCGGCGTGGGCGGGCGTGGTCATTGCAAAGGAGCCCGTGCAGGTGGTCGACACCTCCGTGGGCTTCAGCAAGGTGGGCGAAGCCCGCTGGCTGGGGATCGCCTTCGTGGCCCGGGGGGATGCTTCGATCAGTGCCGCCATGAAGGACGGCGACATCACGCGCATCCACCACATCGACCGCGAGCAGACGCACGTGCTCGGCGTCTACACCGAGGAGATCATCCGGGTCTACGGCGAGTAGCTCGGCTCACGCGCCCAAGCCGAGCGCCCGTGGCCGGGCCGCAACGCCGGGCCACGGGCGCCTTGGCGTGCAGTCCTGAGCGACGCTCAGTCGCCGGTGACGATCGTCGTCCACTCGGCGTAGACGCCCAGGATGCTGAACAGCTTATGGTCGACCGTGTAGACGCGGTTGATGCCCCCGTCTTCCATGGCCGCTTCGATCCCCGCGTCGCCGACCGACACGAGCCCGAGAATAGTCTTGGCCATGGCCTCGCCGCGCTTCGGCCCCACCCCCTCGTTGACCACCGCCGTCCGGGCGTGCGGATAAGTCACCTCACTGAATAGCCAGCCCCCGGCCGGTGCCGGTCCCCAGGACGGCCCCGGGATAATGGGCAGCACGCACCCGACCATCGGCGCCAACGCCACCAGAGACAGCGCTACGGACAGCTTACGCATCGTCCCGCTCCTTCCCCCGAAAGGCAGGCGGACTTCGGAGCAAGTCCCCGTGACTGCCCCCGCCGCAGCCGCCACGCCTTTGGATTCTACGCCGTTGCGCGCGCGGCGTCAACCCCGTTTGCCTGTCGGCCAGGGGCCGAGCGGACCCTCCAGCCGCCGCTCTGGTTCTTGACTTAGGGTCGCGTGGTCGGCTATACGGGTAGGGAACGAGCAGGGTGTACGGATCCGGACCTGCCAAGCGGAGACGGGACGATGGCCAGGCTGTTGCTGGTATGCCCCTATTGCCAGAAGAAGCTCGAGAGCTCCGACGAGAACATCGGGCGTGAGGGCCAGTGCCCCGCCTGCGAGAACCTGTTCCCCATCACTGACCCCGAGCGGGCCCGGATGCTGGCGATGTCCGCCGGCGAGGGCTGGCTGGGCAAAGCGCGCGAGTTCGAGTACGGCGAGATGGTGGCGCTGCTCGCCGTGGCGGGCGTGGCGGTCGGGCTGGTGTTGCTCATCGCATCCGCCTGCATGCCCTGGGTCAAGCCGACGCGCTTCGGCGCCGAGTTCCTGCCGGCCCACAGGATGGCCTTCCTGGCCGTCTCCAGTGCGTGCCTGGCGATGCTGGCGCTCTCGTTCCTGGGCCGCAAGAGCCTTGTGCCGGCCGTCTTCGCCTCGGGCATGTGGGGCCTGGTGGCGCTGATATGGCTCGGCGGCATCATTCAGACGATGAGCAGCCTGGTCGGCAAGGCCGAGGGGACCCCCGCCGAGGCCCGCGTGCTCGCGCAGGTCGGCAGCAGCAGTGGTTCCTTCTACCTGGCACTGATCGGCACCGTGTTCCTGATCGGAGCGGCCTGGTTTTTCTACTACACGTGCCGCGACGGCAAGACGTTTAGCTGGATCGGCGCCTTTGTGGTCGGCTCGCAGGTGCTGGCGGCTGCTATCGGCCTGGTGGTGCTCCTTGCCTTCGTCAGGCCCCAGATCGAATCGCGCGCCAGGCAGGAGCTGTTCAGAGGCGAGATCCCGACCCGAGCCGGCGGCCAGCGTGGGATGCAGCGCTGAGCCGACCGCCCTCACCTCCCGCCCCGACCCGCTGCTTCCTCCACGGCCTCGTAGAGGCGCTGCGGCAGCGGCCCGTGCAGCGCAAGCGGGCCCACCTATCTGCGCCTGCCCCTGTCGGCAGACATGGCCTTCCGGACCGCCCTTCGGCCACCGCCGGGCCTCTCGCGCGGTGATCCACGCACCAGGGATGCGTCGGGAAACCTGGGGAGCCAAAAAACGGCTGGATTCTCCTTGACAGACTCCGGGGGGTACACCATGCTGGTAGCGTAGGAAAAGACGGTAAACACTTACGATCTTGCATCTGCCAGCACGTTCCCGTATACTGATCGCCTACTCTGAGGCCCGTGACCTTTGAGGAGGTCTGCCATGGAGCCTTCTTCTCGCGCGCCGAAGCCGTCGAAGATGGCTAAAGAAGTAGTACGTCGGTTTGCCACAGCGCAACGTGACATTCGTGTCAAGATGCGTGCGTGCGATGACGTGCCTCGCTTCATCAGGAACGTGGAGAACGCCCACAGGCAGACAGCCAGCAGCACGTTGCGTTTCGGCCCCGGTCCCTCCCAATCGCCGGGGGAAGCTTGACACGGGGGTGGGGGGTTCCGTGAATCGGCACCGCCTCGCGTCTGCTTCCAGCATCAGCCCTCCCGTCTGCACCGATGCGCCGTTCTCCAGTTTCGACTTCGTCGACAGTGCGTTCGGCGGGATGCCATCCATTCGCCGCATCTTCTCGCAGGCACGCAGCTACGGCTGCCGGACATTGGTCGTCGAGGACATCCCGGCAACAGGCGTGTTGGAAGAAGACAACGGCGAGCTGTCGGCACTGTTCCCCGGTTTCAGACTGACGGGCCTGAAGCGACTGAGCTTCTGGAAGACGCCACTGACCAGCGTCGACGATGTCTCCGAGGCTGATCCAGAGTCCCTGCTGGGGTTCGCGATTCTCAAGCGGGATTCTGTTCCGCCTCAGCACGACGGTTCGTGGTACGTTTTCGAGTCGGCCATCGTCAAGTACCCTCACAAACATAACTGCGTACCGGGAGCAGCCGACTTCTCCGTTCGCGTTGGCGACAGTGACTTCACGGTTCCGGGGGTTCTCTACTGCCAGCAGAACGGCCTCAATAAGGCGTGCGCTCAGGTTGCACTGCGGTCCCTCCTGGCGACACGCAATCCTGGCCAGGATTTGTCTTATGGCCAAATCAACCAGTGGGCTGCCCAAGGTGCGCCTGGCTTCGAGCCCTGGCGAGGCCTGTCGGTCCCCGAGATCGGGCATGTGCTTTCGGCCAGCGGGGTCGGGTTCCTCGACATCGACTACCGAAGCAGGACGCCCGAAGAGCGCGAGCAACTGCCTCCCTATCAGAAGCTGGTGTACGCGGGCATCGAATCAGGCGGTGGCGCACTGCTTGGGTTCCGGCTCAGTGGTGAAGGCTTGACGGAGGAGGTGCGCCATATCATCCCGTTGTTCGGGCACACCTTTAACCAAGACGCGTGGGTGCCGCGCGCCGAGACAGCCTACTTCCACATTGGCGAGAACACACGATATCTGCCCAGCGAGTCCTGGGTTAGCAGCTTCATTGGGCACGATGACAACTTTGCATCGAACTTCTGCGTCCCCAGGCTCTACATCCCCCCAGGGCAAGCCGACTACGTGGCTGAGCTGTTCCCCAGCAAGTGTGCCTACAGCGGCACCCTGGCTGAGGCCGTAGCAGTAGACTACCTGTATTCAGTACTTCCGGAACTTGCGGGGTCCTCCCTTCCTTGGCTACGTCGTCTGGTGGCATACGTCCAGGGGCAAGAGATCGTTCTTCGCGCGATCTCTGTGACAGCGGATGAGTACGTCCGTCACTGGAAAGGACTGAGAGACTGGGACGGCCGAGCCGAGGACGAGGCGCTGTGTGATGCTCTGAAGCCTTACCTGCCCGCGCGACTCTGGATGGTTGAGATATCAGTGCCTGAGCTTTTCCCGGCAAACCTCCACAAGGTGGGCGAGATCGTCCTCGACGCCGTTCAGGGCATGAGTCCTGAACGCGACTTCCGGTTATTCCTATTCGCACGCGTACCTGGCCAGCTCCTTCTGCTGCCCGAACTATCCCCAGACGGAAGACCGGCCTTTGCATCCGTCCCCAGTAAGCTCCAATCGCACACGCCGCTCTATGGGGCCGACGACGGCCCCCCCCTTACTGGCGTTCGGCGTTCCGGGGCCGCATAACTATACGCGGCTCCGGCGCAAGCTGATGCGCCACCAGGAAAGGATCGATCGCAGCCACGCGCGGCCCCGGGGCAAGGGCAACCGGGAGGAGCTTCCGCCCGACGGCCGGCCGCACACCGACGCCGACTTCGGCAAGAAGACCTGCCCCCGGCCTTCGACGTTACGCAGCGCGGTGAAGGAAGGCCGGAACTCAGCGACCAGGCCGGTCCACAAATCGACGATCTGCGCGGCGTTCATAAGAGCGCTCTTTCCTTTCCAGCGGGCGGAGCCAACCCCCGGTCCACAGCAGCCTAACAACACCGGAAACAGCCCCGAGAACTTGCAAGCTACAGCTTAGGAGCTATTGCAGAACCATGTCCGTAGCGAGGCCGAGCGAGAAGTCGCAGGGCAAGGAGGCTGGCACAGAACGCCCGCAGGCGTGGCCAGAGGCCACGCCTGAGGACGTTCTGCGTCAACGACGCCGCCATCCGGCTTCGCAGCCGGCCGCAGTAGGTCAGGGTTCTGCAATAGCTCCTTAAAGTGCGAAGGTCGGGCGCCTGTCGCACATGATGCGATCCGGCCCGACCCCTTGCGTCCCACGGCTCACGACTCCGGCAGGCACGCCCGCCCCTTACTTCTTGGGGGCGGCCTTGCCCTTGCCCTTCTTCTTCGCCATCGCCGGACTCCTCCACGGCGTGAAGGAAAGCGCCGCACCCACGCGATGCTCGTGCGGCGCAACGCTATTATACCGCATTATGCTCTACCCAATGTCAATAACCTGACAGCGTTCCGATCCCCTTTTTCGGCGGCGGCCCTTCGGCGCTCACGCCAGCGGCGGCAGGGCGTCGAAGTCCGGCACGTCGACCTGGTGGACGTTCCCGTATCCCGTCGCGTCGTTGGTGGAGATGGCTCTGGCCCATGTATGGGTGAGGCGGCGGACGGTCGTGCCATCCCGCCGGCCAGCAGAATCGCGGCGCTGAAGACCGTCCATCCTGAAGCTTTGCCGTTCTCCGTGCCCTTCGTGTCTGCGTGGTACGTCGGCGCCCGCCGCTTTCCCTCGTGGCGCCCCATGCGGTAGGATGGAGCCCCCAACGCCCCGGCGGGAGGCAGAGATGACCCGGCTCAGCGTGAACCTCAACAAGGTCGCCCTGCTCAGGAACCAGCGCCCGGTCGGCATACCCGACGTCGTCGAGGCCGCCCGCACCTGCATCGAGGCCGGGGCCGACGGCATCACCGTCCACCCCCGCCCCGACGAGCGCCACATCCGCGCCACGGACGTCTACGAGCTGGCCGAGGTCGTCACCAGCGTCGAGTTCAACATCGAGGGGAACCCCTTCCCGCGCTACCTCGGGATCGTGCGCGACGTGCTCCCCTCGCAGGCCACGCTCGTGCCCGACGAGCCGAACGCCATCACCTCCGACCACGGCTGGAAGCTGCCCCACGCCGCCGACCGGCTCCGGCCCGCCATCGAGGAGTTGCGCGGGCTCGGCGTGCGCGTCAGCCTGTTCATGGACCCCGACCCGGAGCAGATCGGCCACGCCGCCCGGCTCGGGGCCGACCGCGTGGAACTCTACACCGAGCCCTACGCGACCGCCTTCCGGGAGGGAGATCCCGACGAGCTGATCGGGCGCTACGCGCTGGCCGCCGAGGCGGCGCAGCAGGCCGGGCTCGGCGTCAACGCCGGGCACGACCTGAACCTGGAGAACCTCGGCCCGTTCCTGCGGCAGGTGCCCGGCGTGCTCGAGGTCTCGATCGGGCACGCCTTCATCGCCGACGCGCTCTGGATGGGCCTGGAGGAGACCGTGCGGGCCTATCTGGACGTGATCGAGGAGGCCGAGTAAGGGACCCCCTATGGGCGCGACGCGCATCATGCTGAGCGCGGGCGACGACTCGGGCGACCTCCACGCCGCCAACCTGATGCGCGCGATCCGCGCCCTCGCGCCGCAAGCCGAGTTCATCGGCCTCGGCATGGAGCGGATGGCTCGGGAGGGCATGGAGCCGCTCGGCGACGCGGGCGAGCCCGACAGCGCCATGTGGCTGCACAACGTGCTGCGCATGGGCCGGTTCGGCCGCCGCCTGGCGCTCTGCCGGCGGGCGCTGGATGAGCGCCGGCCCGAGCTCGTCGTGCCGGTCGACTTCGGCGGCTTCAACCTCTACCTCTGCCGGGCGGCCGCCGCGCGCGGGGTGCCCGTCTTTTACTACATCCCGCCGCAGGTCTGGGCGCACGGGCGCTACCGGGCGAAGAAGCTGCGCAAGTGGACCGACCGCGTCGGGTTCATCTATCCGTTCGAGCGGGGGCTCTACCGCCGGTACGGGGTCGAGGCCGAGTACGTCGGCCACCCCCTCTTCGACGAGCTGGAGCGGCACCCGCCGTCGCCCCAGGTGGTGGAGGCCCTGCGCGAGCGGTTCGGGGCGAACCTGATCGCCGTCTTCCCCGGCAGCCGGCGCCAGGAGGTGCGGGCCACCATGCCCGTCATCACCGCCGCCTGCCGCCGCCTGGCCCGGCGGGTGCCCGATGCGGCGTTCGCCGTGTTGGCCGGCCCAAAGGTGCGCGAGGCGGCGGCAGAGCTGCTCGGCGACGGGCCGCCCGGCATGGAGCTGGTGGAGGATGCGCGCCCGGTCGAGCTGGCGCGGGCCGCCCGGCTCTGCCTGACCAAGTCCGGCACGATCACGCTCGAGATCGCCGCGCAGGGCACGCCGATGGTCATCTTCTACCGCGTCTCGCCGCTGGTCGGCTTCCTGGCCTACGGCCTCTGCGACGTGCCCTACTTCGGGCTGATCAACCTGCTGGCCGGCCGGATCGTCTGCCCGGAGAAGGGCATGACCGCGCCCGAGCCGGCCTGGGTGGCCCGGTCCGCGCTCGGGCTGATGGAGGACGCCGACGCCTACGAGGAGTGCCGCGCCGCGATGCGCCGGGCCCTGGAGGGCTTCGCCGAGCCGGGCGCCTCTGAGCGGGCGGCGCGCTCGGCCCTGGAGATGATCGGCTGAAGGTCGCGCCGGAGTTTGACGCGACGGGGGCGCGCGGGTAGATTCGCCGGCAGGCCGGCCGAGGGCGCCGGCCGCCCGCAACCCGACGCAGACGGGGCAGGATGGCCAAGCAGCGCCCGCTCTGGCCGCGCCGCGCCCGGCGCATCGTGCAGGCGGCGGCGTTCGTGCTCTTCCTCGCCTTCGTGGCCGCCATGCCCTCGCTGCTCGCCCACCGGCGGGGCGGCGGCTTCGGGCTGATGCGCCTCAGCCCCTACGCCGGCGCGGGGGCGATGGCCTGTGCCTGGGGCCTGATCGCCGCCTTCTGGCCGGCGGCCGTCTTGCTGGCCGGCGCGCTGCTGCTGGGGCGCTTCTTCTGCGGGTGGCTCTGCCCGCTCGGGGCGACGATCGATCTCTCCGAGCGCATCACCGGCGTCCGCCGGGGCCCGCAGCCGAAGGGGGACGCCGAGTTCGAGCACGTCCGCGCGCGGCGCCTGAAGTACTACCTGCTGACGGCGGCCTTCGCCGGCGCGTTCGTCGGGCTCTCCTTCTACGGGCTGTTCGACCCGCTCAGCATCGCCGTGCGCAGCTTCACCGTCGCCGTCCACGCCTACCTCTGGCGCGGGCTCTCGGCCCTGTTCGGGGCGCTCGGCTGGGGCGGGGCCCGTGCCGTGGCCCGCTCGGCGCTCGGGGTCGGGGCCGAGCCGATCTTCCGGCTCCAGGTGGTGACGCTGCTGGCGCTGCTCGGCATCCTGGCGCTCGGGCTGGTGCGGCGGCGGTTCTGGTGCCGCTACGTCTGCCCGCTCGGCGCCGTCTACGCCCTGGCGGCGAAGCCGGCCGTCACGAAACGCTCGGTCAGCGACGCCTGCATCGAGTGCGGGCGCTGCGTGGGCGCCTGCCCGATGAGCTGCATCTCGCCGGACGGCAGGCGCACGCTCACCGGCGAGTGCATCCTCTGCCTTCAGTGCCAGCCGGTCTGCCCGACCGACGCCATCCGCTTCTTCCGCCGCGCCCCGGCCGAGCAGCGCCGCGAGGTGGACCTGACCCGGCGCGGCGTGATGGCCGGGGCGGCCGTCGGGCTCCTCGCCCACCCGGTGCTGCGCACGACCTACTCGTGGGCGCAGGCGAAGGTCGACCCCCTGATCCGCCCGCCGCTCGCCGGGCGGGACGTGGACGAGTTCCTGAGCAAGTGCCTGCGTTGCGGGCAGTGCATGCGCGCCTGTCCGACGCAGGTCATCCACCCGGCCGGCCTCGGGGCGGGGATCGAATCGCTCTGGACCCCGCGGCTCGCCCCCCGGCCCGGCTACTGCGAGTACAACTGCGTCCGCTGCGGCCAGGCCTGCCCCTCCGGCGCCATCCCGCCCTTCACGCTCGAGCAGAAGCACGCCACGGCGATGGGGCTGGCGTTCTTCGACACCACGCGCTGCATCCCCTGGCGGGGCTACGAGCGGCGGGGCGAGCCGGGCTTCGTCGCCGACGAGCACAACTGCGGCGTCTGCGAGGAGGTCTGCCCCGCGCCGGGCAAGGCGATCCACTTCCGGCGCGTCGAGATCGAAGCCCAGGAGCTGCGCCTGCCCTACGTGCGCGCCGAGGCCTGCGTGGGCTGCGGCTACTGCGAGTCGGTCTGCCCGGTGCAGGGCAAGGCGGCGGTGCGCCTCAGCGGCGGCTTCCGCGAGCTGCCGCCGGCCCGGGCCGTCCCGGCCGAGCCTCCCCCGACCGAGGCCGCCCTGCCCGCGCGCTCGGGCGCGCTCCGCCTCGCCGGCCCCAAGACCACCTACGAGGGCCCGGACGAGCTGTTCCAGTACATCAACGGCGGCGCCGATCCCTACCTGACCTTCGGCTTCCTCCGGGTGAGCGCCGCCACCTACACCGACGGCGAGGCCCAGCTCAAGGCCGACCTGTGGCAGTTCCAGACGCCCGAGGACGCCTTCGGAGCCTTCGCCAAGGACCGGCGCGGGAAGTCGGCCGACCTCGGCGACGAGGGCGCCATGCAGGGGGCGTCGCTCTGGGCGCGGCGGGGGCGGTTCACCATCGCCCTGATGCCGCTGGCCGAGGTGGCGCCGCAGGACTCGCAGGCGCTGGCCCGCACGGCGCTGGAAGCCCTGGACGAGCCGCCGGCCCCCCGGCCCGCCATCTGCCGCCGCCTCCCGCGCGGGGGGCTCAGGGCCCAGACCGTCCTCTTCATGCGGGACGAGATGCCGCTTTACGACGTCTACCTGGCCGATGAGTTCATCCCCGAGGGGACGTGGGGCTTCGGCAGGGGCGCCGTCGGCGCCTACGGGCAGTACGACCTGGAGGGCGCCCCCGCGCCGGCCGGCGCCGGCTGGGGCGCGCGGCGCAAGCCGCCGGGGCTGGTGCTGATCCGCTACCGCGACGGGGCGAGCGCCGCGGCCACCGCCGAGCGGCTGGCCGAGGTCCGCGCCGAATGGGGCGACGAGATGGTGCAGGAGGCGCCGGTGCGCGTCTTCCGCGCCGGCGAGGCGGATTTCTGCGCCGTCGCCGCGCGGGGCGCGTACATGGCCGCCGCCTTCTTCATCCCCTCGAAGGAGGCGGCCGAGCGCCTGGTCCAGGACGGGCTGGGCTGACCGGCGCCTTCAGGGCCCGACCCGCCGCGCCCGCGCGTGGTAGCCCCCACCGCCCCAGTGGCCCACGTCCACCACCACGGCCACCACCAGCAGCACCAGCCATCCCCCCTGGACGGCCCCCGCGTTGACCACCGCCGCCATGTAGGCCAGCGTGGTGTAAGGCATGAACAGGAAGCCGAGCAGCGGCCAGAGCACCCCGTCGAAGGCGACGCCGAACCAATCGGTCAGCAGCAGGATGATGACCATGGCGAGGCGCGGCGCGATCAGCGCGACAATGAACAGGCAGCATCCCATCTTCGCTCTCCCCCCTTGTGCGCCGGTGCCCCCCCGCCGGCGTGCGGACCTTACCACGCGGGCGGCGGACCGGCAACGCCCGAGGGGCCGGGCTTGAAGCCGCGCCGGCTCATCCGTAGACTGGCGCCGCACGCATGGAGGCACGCATGGGCAGGGGACGACGGATCATCGCGTGGGTGCTCAGGGGGGCGCTGCTCGCCTCCCTTGCGCTGGTCTGCGCGGATAGGGAGGGCCGCCGCGCCGTCGAACGCGGGCTGCGCGAGGTGCCGCGCGACCCGGCGACGGGCGTGATGCGCGGGGCCGAGGCGGTGCACATCGAGCGGGGGCGGCCCCGCGCCTGCCTGCTGCTGCACGGATGGCTCGGCACGCCGGCCGACTTCGCCGAGCTGCCGGCCGCGCTCGACCGCGCCGGCTGGGACGTGCACGCCCCCCGCCACCCGGGCCACGGCACGCGCCCTTCCGCGCTGGAGGGCCTGAGGGCCGAGGAGCTGATCGGCGCCGCGCGCACGCACTACGATGACCTGCGGGCACGCTACGATGAGGTGGCGCTGGTCGGCTTCAGCATGGGCGGGACCGTCGCCATGATCCTGGCCTCGGAGCGGCCACCGGCCCGGCTGGTGCTGATCGCCCCGTTCGTCGAGGTGCGGCGCAAGTGGTACTACGTGCTGCCGCCCCGGCGGTGGGCGGCGATCATCGGCCCGCTGGTGCGCTACCTGCCGCGCGACAGGGCGCTGGTGCGCGTGAACCGCCCCGCAGCGCGCGCCCGGATACTGACCTACGAGGCGCTCGCCACCGACGCCCTCGGCGCGCTCTTCGCCCTGAGGCGGCGCGCCCTGGACCGGGTGCAGCCGGGGGAACTGGCCACGCCGACGCTGCTGATCTGCTCGACCGGCGACCAGGTCTGCTCGCCGGCTTCGCTGGAGCGGCTCTGGAAGGACTTGCAGGGCGAGGGCGCCGGCCCGCCGCCCTGGCCGAGGCGGCGGGTCCTTTTCGAGCGCTCCGACCATCACGTCCTCCACGACTACGACCGGCAGGAGGCCGCGCCCGCGATCGTCAGCTTCCTGGAAGACCCGTCCGAGTGAGCCCCCGGCCGGAGCTTGCCGGCCCGTCGCCGCTGCGCTACGATACGCCCGCGCGCGAGGGGGCGCGGCGCACAGGCATGCCTCTTGGGCGGAAGGAACCCGGAACGTGCCAGAGACCAGACACAGGACCGTCATCACCGGCGGCGCCGGCTTCATCGGCTCGCACCTCTGCGAGCACTTCGTCGAGGCGGGCCACGAGGTGATCTGCCTGGACAACATGCTCACCGGCTCCGCCGCCAACGTCGAGCACCTGCTGGGGCGAGACGGCTTCCGCTTCATCGACTACGACGTGACCGGCTACATCCACGTCGGCGGCGCGGTGGACAACGTGCTCCATTTCGCCAGCCCCGCCAGCCCCGTCGACTACCTCGAATACCCGATCCAGACCCTGAAAGTCGGCGCCCTCGGCACGCACAAGGCGCTCGGCCTGGCCAAGGAGAAGGGCGCCCGCTTCCTGCTCGCCTCCACCAGCGAGGTCTACGGCGACCCCCTGATCCACCCCCAGCCGGAGGACTACTGGGGCAACGTCAACCCCGTCGGCCCGCGCGGCGTCTACGACGAGGCCAAGCGCTTCGCCGAGGCCCTCACCATGGCCTACCACCGCACCCACGGCGTCGACACCCGCATCGTGCGCATCTTCAACACCTACGGCCCCCGCATGCGGCTGCACGACGGGCGCGCCCTGCCCACCTTCTTCCGCCAGGCGCTCACCGGCGAGGAGATCACCGTCTTCGGCGACGGCTCGCAGACCCGCAGCTTCTGCCACGTCGACGACCTGGTCGACGGCATCGACCGCCTGCTCCGCAGCGACGAGCACGAGCCGGTCAACCTGGGCAACCCCGAGGAGATGACGATCCTGGAGCTCGCCGAGGAGATCATCGAGCTGACCGGCTCCGGGAGCCGGATCGTCTTCGAGCCGCTGCCCGAGGACGACCCCAAAGTGCGCCAGCCCGACATCAGCAAGGCCAGGCGCGTGCTGGGCTGGGAGCCGAAGACCCCGCGGCGCGAGGGGCTCGCGAAGGCGATGGAATACTTCCGCGCCGAGCTCGGCAAGTGAGGACTAAATGGGGACAGTTCCCATTTAGTGCACCGATTACGATATATATAACCCACAGCCTACCAAAACCTTACGTTCTTGGTAGGCAGGTCATTGTGGCAGAAAATGGGAACTGCCCCCATTTTCAGAGGAGGTCGAGCAGCTCGACCAGGGCGGTGATGGTAAAGTCGGGCGCCGGCGAGCGACGGGGCAGCCGCCGGCGGCCCGTGTTGAGCCAGACCGTGATCAGCCCCGCCCGGGCGGCGCCGAGCACGTCGGTCAGCGGGCCGTCGCCCACGTGCATCGCTTCATCCGGCTCGACGCCGGCCATCTCCAGCGCCCGGCGGAAAAGCCGCACGTCGGGCTTGCTGTAGCCTTCGATCTGGCCGAGCACGACGTGCTCCAGGTGCGCCTCCAGGCCGAGCGTCTGGATCAGGTGCCGCTGCACGGCCGGCACGCCGTTCATGACGGCGCCCCGCTGGAGCCCGCCCCGCCCCAGGGCGGTGAGCACCTCGTGGGCGTCGCGCCGCAAAAACTGCCGCATGGCGAAGCGCCGCACCGAGTCGTAGGTGTGGCTCATCTCGTGGGCCAGGCCGCGCTTGCGCACGTCGTAGCTCTCCAGCAGCGCCTCGAAGCGGCGCCGGCGGGAGACGCTGCGCCCCTCGCGCAGGTGCCCCGGCCGCAGCAGCTCGAAGAAGACCGCGTTGTAGCGGCGGATGATCTGCGCCGTCTCCTCCTCCTCGGGCAGGGGCGGCGTGTATTTCGGCAGGACGATCTCCATCACGTGGCAGGCGCAGGCGTTGCGGTCCCACAGCGTGTCGTTCACGTCGAAGAAGACCGCCTTCAGGTCGGGCATAGCCACCCCCCGCGCGGGTCCCGCCGGAGCCCCCCTGCGGGCTCACATGCGCTCGGGCGCCGCGATGCCGAGCAGCTCCAGCCCGCTGCGGATCACGTGCCGCGTCGCGTCGACCAGCAGCAGGCGGGCGGCGCGGGTCGTCGGCTCCTCGCAGAGCACGCGCAGCCCCGGCTCCCGCATGCCGGCGCTGTAGTATGAGCTGAAGTCGGCGCAGAGTTCAAGCAGGTGCGCCGCCACGGCCGAGGGCTCGTATTCCTCCGCCGCCCGCCTCACGGCCTGCGGGAAGCGGTCCAGGTGCCGCACCAGCGTCCACTCCTCGGGCATGGCCAGGCGGGCGAAGTCCACCTCGTCGCTCACCGCCTGCCCCGCCTTGCGCAGGATGCTGCACAGGCGCGCGTGCGCGTACTGCACGTAGGGCCCGGTGTCGCCCTCGAAGTCGAGTATCCGGTCCCAGTCGAAGACCACGTCCCGCGTGCGGCGGGTGGAGAGCTCGCGGAACACGACGGCGCCGATGCCCACGTCGGCGGCGAGCTCCTCCAGGTCGGCCGTCTCTTCGAACCGTTCGGCGTTGTCCCGGATCTTCTGGCGGGCGCGGCTCTCGGCCTGGTCGAGCAGCTCCTCCAGCAGCAGGACCTCGCCCCGCCGTGTGCGGCTGACGCGGGCCTGGCCGGTCTCGGGGTCCTTGATCTTGATCAGGCCGAAGTTCACGTGCACGATCCGCTCGGCCCACTGCTGGCCCATCCGCTTCAGCACGGCCTTGAGCTGGCGGAAGTGGAGCGACTGCTCGTTGCCGACCACGTAGAGCATGCGGGCGAAGTGGTACTTCTCCCAGCGCCGGAGGGCGGCGGGGATGTCGCGCGCGGCATACAGGCTCGCCCCGTCGCTCTTGCGCACCAGGCAGGGCGGCAGGCCCTCCTCGTAGAGCGGCACGATCAGCGCGCCCTGGCTCTGCTGGGCCACGCCCTGCTGCTGGAGGCGCCGCAGGGTCGGCTCGACCTCCTCGTTGTAGGCGCTCTCGGAGCTGACCAGGTCGAACTCGACGCCGAGCCGCCGGTAGACGCGCTCGAACTCGCGCAGGCTCGCCTCCTTGCATGCGCTCCAGATGCGCCGGGCCTCGGCGTCGCCCTCCTCCAGGCGTCGGAAGGCGTCGCGGGCGGCCTGCTGGAGCTCCGGGCGGCCGTCGGCCTCCCCGCTGTAGCGCACGTAGAGCTGCTGGAGGTCGGCGACGGTGAGCCGCTCGGGCTCGGCCACGTCGTATCGCTCGATGGCGGCGATCAGCCGCCCGAACGAGGTGCCCCAATCGCCCAGGAAGTTGATGCCGACGCAGCGGTAGCCGAGCTTCTCGTGCAGGCGGTAGAGCGCGCGCCCGATCACCGCCGAGGGCAGGTGGTGCACGCCGAGGTGCTTGGCGATGTTGGGGCTGCCGTAGTCGAGCACGACGCTCTGGCCGGCCCCGGTCTGGTCAGAGCCGTAGGCGCCGCCCTCGCGGTGGATGCGGCGCAGGACTTGCTCGATCATCGGCGCGCGCTCGACGAAGAAGTTCAGGTAGGCCCCCTCGGCGCGGGCCTCGCGCACGCCGGCCGGCAGGGCCACCTCGCGCGCCAGCTCCTCCGCGATCTCCATCGGGTTGCGCCGCACGTACTTGCTCAACGCGAAGCAGGGCAGCCCGTAGTCGCCCATCTCGGGCGAGGGGGGGCTCTGGAGCAGCTCGGCCAGCTTGCCCTCGCTCAGGGGCAGGTGGTCGGCGAGCGCGCGGGCGATCAGGCGTTCGGTGGACGGGCTCTCGGCCATCGCGTTCAACTTCCCTCGGCCTGGACTTCGAGCACGGCGTCCTGCTCGCGAAAGATACGGGTCACCGACATGTTCGTGTGGATGTTGTGGATGGCGGCGGCGAGCAGGCGGGCCACGCTCACCACGTGCACCCGGTGGTTCGCCGCCGGCGGCGGGAGCGTGTCGGTGGTGACGATCCGGCTCACCCCCGCCCCCAGGATCCGGTCCACGGCGTTATCGGCGAAGACCGGATGGACGCAGGAGACGTAGGAGACGGGCAGGCCGAACCGCTCCTTCAGCGCGCCGATGGCGCGGGTCATCGTGCCGCCGGTCAGGATCTCGTCGTCGAAGATGGCGATCTGGCGGCCGCGTATCTCCTCGATGCCGATCACGGCGCGGATCTCGGGGTCCTCGTTGTCGGCCCAGCGCCGCTTGTCGCAGACGGCCAGGGGCACGTTGAGCCGCTCCGCGTAGACGGTGCCGATCTTGACGCCGCCGGCGTCGGTGGCGAGCACCCCGATGCGCCCCACGTCGTAGTTGCGCCGGAAGTACTCGGCGATCAGCGGGTTGGCGTCGAGCTGGTCGCAGGCCATGGCCATGAAGCCCATGATCTGCATCGCGTGCAGGTTGACGGTGAGCACGCGGTCGGCGCCGGCCTCGCCGAAGAGCTGTCCCATCAGGCGGGCGGTGATCGAGATGCGGGGCTCGTCCTTCTTGTCGCTGCGCACGTAGGGGAAGTAGGGGGCCACCACCGTGATGCGCCCGGCCGAGGCGCCGCGCAGGGCGTCGATGGTGATCAGCAGCTCCATCAGGTTCTCCGAGAGGCAGAGCTTGGCCGCCTCCTCGGGCGGCACCTTCTCCGGGTTGACCCCCGCCGCGGCGTGGCGGGCGTTGGCGGCGGCCTGGACCACGAAGACGTCCGCCCCCCGCACGCTCTCGTTGATCTTGACCTTCAGGTTCTCGTTGGCGAACCGGACGACGTCCGGCTCGCACAACGGCACCTCGCCCACGTCCGGCCCGCCCGAGAGGGCGTCGCGGATCTTCGTAGCCAGGTAGTAGCTGGCCCGGCCGGTGAACAGCATCAGCGGCTCGTAGATGTCGCCCATCGGCTCCCTCCCTCGTTCTTCGGCGCGCCGGCCCCGCGGCACGGGCGGCGATTATAACGCAATCAATCCGGCCCTGCACGGGCGTGCGCCTCGGGGCGGCCCGTTGCTCGTCGTCCGTTGCCCGCTGCCCGTTCATGCCAGCCTCCGCAGCCAGGGCTGCTTCGGCGGAACAGGCCGTTGCTGGTGAGCCGGGCCGGCGCCGGGGAAGGCGCGGGCCGCCGGCCTCCGCGCAGGATGCCTTCCGTGTGGCGCCGGACGATTATGCCGCCCGCTTCGCTGGCTCGGCTGGGCCGAGGCGTGAGCCGGCGGGCCCCCCCTTCCCGTTGACAGGCGGCGTGCGCGGCTTACACTGCCTCCACGGATCAGTCGCCACCCGACACCCCCCGCGTGGAGGACCACCCATGGCCGAGAGGCGCTTCCTGGCCTTCGACCTCGGCGCCGAGAGCGGACGCGCCGTCGTCGGCACCCTCGATGAAGGCCGCCTCGCCCTCGATGTGATCCACCGCTTCCCCAACCAGCCCGTCGAGGTCACCGGCACGCTCCACTGGAACGTGCTGGGCATCTTCGACAACGTCCTGAAGGGCGCCCGCCAATACGTCGCCCGCCACGGCGACGCCGTCGCCGGGATCGGCATCGACACCTGGGGCGTCGACTTCGCCCTGCTCGCCGCCGACGGCAGCCTGCTCCAGAACCCCGTCCACTACCGCGACCACCGCACCGACGGCATCCCCGAGCTGATCACCCACACCATCCCCGAGCCCGAACTCCACGCCAGGACCGGCATCAGCCTGCTGCCCATCTACACCCTCTGCCAGATGGTGGCGCTGCGCAGCGCCGAGAGCCCGATCCTGAGGGCCGCGCGCGGCTGGCTGATGATGCCCGACCTGCTCGGCTACTTCCTGAGCGGGCGGCGCGCCTGCGAGCGGACCAACGCCATCACCACCCAGCTCTACGACCCGCGCCGGGGCGAATGGCACGGGGATATCTTCGAGGCGTTCGACCTGCCGCTGGAGATCATGCCCGAGATCATCGAGCCCGGCACCGTGCTGGGCGAGCTGCTCGAGCCGGTCAGGCGCCAGAGTGGCCTCGCCGCCGCGCCCGTCATCGCCCCCTGCACGCACGACACCGCCTCGGCCGTGGCCGCCGTGCCGGCGCGCGGCGAGGACTGGCTCTTCCTGAGCTGCGGCACCTGGTCCATCCTCGGAGCGCTCACCGAGCAGGTGGTCACCACCGAGGAGGCGTTCGAGGCGGGCCTCTGCAACGAGATGACGCTCGGCAGCCTGTTCCTCTGCCGCAACATCATGGGGCTCTGGATCCTGCAGCAGGCGCGCGCGGCCTGGGAGGCGCAGGGGCGCAGCTACACCTACCCCGAGCTGGCCGCCCTGGCCGAGAAGGCCCCGCCCGGCGGGCCGCTCATCTTCCCCGACGACGCCGCCTTCCTGGCGCCCGGCGACATGACGGCCGCCGTCGCCGAGTTCTGCGAGCGCACCGACCAGCCCCCCCCGGCGGACGTGGCCGCCACCTGCCGCTGCATCATCGAGAGCCTGGCCCTCTGCTACCGCCAGAACGCCGACCGGCTCGCCGGCATCCTCGGGCGCCGCTTCGGGGCGCTCCACATGGTCGGCGGGGGCATGCACAACGCCCTGCTGTGCCGGATGACGGCCGACGCGACCGGCATGCCCGTCGTGGCCGGCCCGGCCGAGGCGACCGTCACGGGCAACCTGCTGGTGCAGGCGCTCGCCGCCGGCTGCCTCGAGGACGCGCAGGACGTGCGGGAGACGGTCCGCCGCTCCGTCGAGCTGGTACGCTACGAACCGCAGGACACGACCGCCTGCGAGCGCCGCTACGGCGAGTACCGCCGCATCGTGGAGACGGCGACAGCGTAGCCGCTCAGGGGTTCAGGCGGTCAGGCCGTTAGGAACCGGCCTCGCGCCGTTCGTGGTGCTCGTCGTGCCGTCGTGGTCAGGCCTGGCCGTCCATTCTGCACTCGCGCGCCGGCGCGCGCTCACATGTAGCGCTCGGAGAGCTCGTCCAGATCGAGGCGACCGGAAGCGTCCGCCGCCGTCGCCACGTTCTGCTCCACCTCCTCCGGCGTGCGCATGCCCACCAGCGCCACGTCGACCAGCGGGTTGGAGAGGACGAACTGGATCAGCGCGGGATAGTAGTCGAACTCGTCGCCGGGTCGCACGCGCCGCATCCAGCGCGAGAAGAGCCCGGAAGTGGTCACCCGCATCGCGGCGATGCCGAGCCCCGCCTCCTCGGCGACCAGCAGGCTGCCGAACGGCCGCGACGGCTCATACGGGTGCTGATGGAGCAGGTTGTAGCAGAGCTGCATCACGTCGAACCGCCCGGAGCGGATCAGCGTGTAGAGGCCGTCGTTGTTGTCCTCGCTGGTGAAGCCGACGTAGCGCACGAGGCCCTCCTCGCGCAGGGCGTCCATGCGGTCGGCCGGGCCGCCGGGCGCGAGGATGCGGGCGGCCTCTGCAGGGCTCCAGGAGCCTCCGTGGAGCTGGAGCAGGTCGAGGCGGTCGCGACGCAGGCGCTGGAGGCTCGCCTCGACGCTCGCGCGCAGCTCCTCCCCCTGCCAGAGGCCGTACTTGGTGGCGAGGAAGACGCCTTCCCCTTCGAGCGCCTCGCCGAAGATACCTTCGCCGGCGCCCCCGCCGTAGCCCGGAGCGGTGTCGAAGTAGGTCACGCCCAGCTCGACCGCGCGGCGCAGGGCGCGCAGGACGCCTTCGCGGTCAGTGGGGCGGGCGGGGTCGTAGTCGTCGAGGTAGCCCTTGAGCCCGGCCGGCGCCCCGCCGAAGCCGAGCCGGCTCACGCGCTCGCCCGTGCGCCCGAGCGTGACGTATTCCATATTCATCCCTCTCGCTCTCGCTCGCCGCCGGCGTAGGTCTCGCGCAGGACCCGCAGGGCCGTTGGAGGGACCGTGGCCCTCCAGGCGCCCGTTGCCTCACGAGCGACGAACAACCAGCAACGAGCAACCGACAACTGCCGCTACCCCTCGCCGAGCTCGCGGCGGACCTGGTCGGGGTCGATCTCGAGCTTGCGCATCAGGCGATGGAAGCTCTCGCGCTCGATGCCGGCCTGCTCGGCGGCGCGGGTCACGTTGCCCCCGGCCCGCCGCAGGACCTCCACCAGGTACTGGCGCTGGCAGGCCGCGCTCATCCTGTCCATCGCCTCCCGGTAGGGCAGCGAGGCCATCGCCGCCACCTCGGGCGGATAGGCCGCCTCTTCGGTCTCCAGCGTGGGGAAGAGCGAGCGCGTGATGCGCCGGTCCTCCGAGAGGATGACGGCGCGCTCGACGGCGTTCTGGAGCTCGCGCACGTTGCCGGGCCAGTGGTAGCTCATCAGCAGTTCCATGGCGGCCGGCTCGATCTCGTAGGAGCCGGCCTGCTCGCCGGCGAACTGGCGCAGGAAGTGCTCGACCAGGGCGGGGACGTCGGAGGGCCGCTCGCGCAGCGGGGGCAGGTGGAGGGGGAAGACGTTGAGGCGGTAGTAGAGGTCCTCGCGGATGTGGCCGCCTTCCATCGCCTCGCGGATGTCGCGGTTGGAGGAGGCGATGATGCGCACGTCGACGGGGATGTCGACGGTGTCGCCGACGCGCCGGATCTCGCCCTCCTGGAGGGCGCGGTTGATCTTGACCTGGAGGTCGGGGTCGAGCTCGGTGATCTCGTCCAGGAACAGGGTGCCGCCGTTGGCCTCCATGAACAGGCCGCGCTTGTCCCTGGCGGCGCCGCTGAAGGCGCCGCGCACGTGGCCGAACAGCTCGCTCTCGATCAGCTCCTTCGGCATGGCGCCGCAGTTGATGGCCACGAAGCGGCGGGCCCGCCGGGCGCTGGCGTGGTGGATGGCACGGGCGAACAGCTCCTTGCCCGTGCCGCTCTCGCCGGTCAGCAGCACGGTGCTGTCGCTCTCGGCCGCCTTGCGGGCCAGCGCGAAGGCCTGGCGGATCGGCTCGCTGTCGCCGACGATGTTGGCGAAGCCGTACTTGCGGTCGACCTGCTCCTTGAGGATGCGGGCCTCCTCGCGGAGCTGCTTGCGCTCGAGGGCCTTCTCGAGGATGATCTTCAGCTCGTCGGGCTCGAACGGCTTGGTCAGGTAGTTATAGGCGCCGGCCTTGACGGCCTCCACGGCCTGCGAGACGGTCGCGTAGGCGGTCATCAGGATCACTTCCGCCTCGCCCTGCTCGGCCTTGACCTGGCGCAGCACCTCCATGCCGTCCATGTCCGGCATCCGGATGTCGGTCAGCACCAGGTCGGCGGGGCGGCGGCGGAGGCGCTCGAGGCCCTCGCGCCCCGAGCGGCAGGTCTCGACCTCGTAGTCCTCCCCCAGCATCTGGGAGAGCATCTTGAGCATGCTCTCCTTGTCGTCGACGATCAGGACTCGCGGGTTCTTGCTCATCGGGCGGCGCGGCTCGAGGCGCGCGCGGGGGACGCCTTGCGTCGGCGCGCGGAAGGTCCGTATAATCAGCTTCCATTGTAAGGCCACGATGATGCGACGCAAGCGGAAGCCCGTCCCATGCTGGACTTGAGCAAGGTCAAGACCTACCCGCTGGCCGAGCGGCGCAACCTGGTCTCGCTGGCCGACTTCGCCCGGCCCGACGAGACCGAAGCCACCTGCGGGGGCGAGGACTTCGAGCGCCTCTGCCGCCGCGCCCGCGAGGCGTCGGCCGCCGGGGGCATGGTGCTCTTGCAGATGGGCGCGCACGTGATCAAGTGCGGCCTCGGCCTCGTGCTGCGCGACCTGATGGAGCGCGGCTTCGTCGGCCACCTGGCCATGAACGGCGCCTGCGCCATCCACGACTTCGAGATCGCCCTGATCGGCGAGACCAGCGAGGACGTGGCCCACAGCATCGAAGACGGCTCGTTCGGCATGGCCGAGGAGACCGGCCGGTTCATCAACGAGACGGTCAACGCCAGCACCGAGGGCTTCGGGCGCGCGCTGGGCCGCCGCATCAGCGAGGAGCGCCTCCCCCACCGCGACCACAGCGTGCTGTGCGGCGCCTTCGAGGCCGGCGTGCCGGCGACGGTGCACGTGGCGATCGGCACCGACATCATCCACCAGCACCCGACCTTCGACGGCGCGGCGACCGGCGCCGCGACGCATTATGACTTCAAGGTCTACGTCGACAGCGTATCGAAGCTCGGGGGCGGGGGCGTGCTGCTGAACTTCGGCTCGGCCGTCATCATGCCCGAGGTCTTCCTGAAGGCGCTCAGCATCAGCCGCAACCTCGGCTTCGACGTGGCCCCGCTCTACACGGCGTCGTTCGACCTGCGCGAGGACGTGACCGACTACTACTTCCGCCCGTGCAAGAACGTGGTGAGGCGGCCGGTCTCGAAAGGCGGCGAGGGCTTCAACTTCCGCGCCGACCACCGCGAGAGCCTGCCGTCCATGCACCGCCGACTCATCGAGATGTCGGGCGAGGGAGAGTGACGCGGCGGCGGCGGGGGGGGCCGTCAGAGTATCTTTCTGCCGTTCTTCGTGACCTTCGTGCCCCCCTTCGTGAACTTCGTGGTAAGTAGCCGCAACCCGTTCAGGGAGGCAAGCGCCGTGCGCGCCGTCGTCCAGAGGGTCTCGCAGGCCGCCGTCAGCATCGGGGGCCGGCGGCTCGCCGCCATCGGCCGGGGCCTGACGGTGCTGCTGGCAGTGAGGCGGGGCGACGGCGAGGCGCAGGCCGACTGGATGGCCGGCAAGATCGCGGGCCTGCGCATCTTCGACGACGCCGAGGGCAAGATGAACCTGTCCGCCCTCGACGTGGGCGGCGGGGTGCTGCTGGTCTCGCAGTTCACGCTCTACGGAGACTGCCGCAAGGGGCGGCGGCCCTCGTTCACAGAGGCGGCCCCGCCCGAGGAAGCCGAGCGGCTCTACGAGCTGGTCGCCGGGCGGCTGGGGGAGCAGGGCCTCCAGGTGCAGACCGGCCGGTTCGGGGCGGCGATGCAGGTCTCGCTGGTCAACGACGGCCCCGTCACCCTCCTCCTCGAAAAATAGGGACAGTTCCCATTTTCAACCACAAACCCGATCCAGGCGCAGCGGGCAAGCGGCACGCAGCACGGTCTCTGCTTGGATGGAAAATCATGCAGTAAATGGGAACTGTCCCTATTTTCCGAGGAGGGCGGCGGCGAAGGCGGCGGCGGTGGGGAACCGCTCATCCGGCGCCTTCGCCGTGGCGCGGCGGATGACGTCGGCCAGGTGCTCGGCGAAGGGCTGCGGCTCGCCCGGCGGCAGCAGCGGCTCGTGCAGGTGCCGGTACATCAGCGCCACCAGGTTCGCCTCCTCGTAGGGCAGCCGGCCGGTGAGCGCGTGGTAGAGGACCATGCCCATCGCGTAGAGGTCGGTGGGCGCGCTGAGGGGGCCGCCGCGCCACTGCTCGGGCGCCATGAAGTGGGGCGAGCCGACGAGCTTCTCGCTGCCGCTCAGCGTGGTCGTCTCCTCCAGGAAACGGGAGAGGCCGAAGTCGGTCAGTCGCGCCCGCCCTCGGGCGTCGATCAGGATGTTGGCCGGCTTGACGTCGCGGTGCACGATGCCGGCCGCGTGCACCTGCTCCAGCCCGGCCAGCGTCTCGCGGCAGAGCCGCACGGCCTGCTGCGGCGCCAGCGCCCCCTCGCGCCGCACGTGCTCGCGCAGGGACGTGCCCTCGACGAACTCCATCTCCACGTAGGAGAGCCCCTCGGCGACGCCGAGGTCGTGGACCGGCACGACGTGCTCGCCACCGACCGACGAGGCCGCCTTCGCCTCGCGGCGCAGCCGCCTCATCGCCGCCGCCGCCGACTCCACGGGGCGGAACTCGAGCAGCTTCAGCGCCACGGTGCGGCCGGTGCGGGTGTTGCGCGCCTCGTAGACCTTGCCCGCCCCGCCCCGGCCCGCGAGTCGGATCAGCTCGAAGTGCGCGAAGCGGCGCGGCGGGGCGGCCACGTAGGCCGTCTCGGCCTCGGCGGCGCGCAGCTCGCAGGGGGCGTGGCCGGCCAGGAACAGAAGGCGCCGGCCGGCCACGATCGCCTCCCCGCAGAGCGGGCAGTAGGATTCGGCGCCCAGCTCCGGCTGCCAGACGCGGAACCGCGCCCGGCAGCCGGGGCAGTCCAGCGGCACGAAGTGCGGCTCGGCGGCGGCGCGTGAGACGGCCTCCTCCAGCCCCCGGTGCCGCGCGAGCAGGCGCTCCTCCAGCGCCACGAGCTGGTCCGGCACGTCCCCGGCGGCGACGGCCCGCAGCTCGGCGGCCAGCTCGGCCGGGTCGAGGGCGCCCTCCCCCAGCAGGCGCAGGCCGAACAGCACCGCGTCGGGAGAAACCCGCATGACAGCCCCCCTCCTCGAAAATGGGGACAGTTCCCATTTACTGCACGATTTGCCATCCAGGCAAAGACCGTGCTGCGCGCCGTCTGCCCCACGCGCCCGGATCGGCTTTGTGGCTTAAAATGGGAACTGTCCCCATTTTCGGGGGGTCAGCTCTGCTCGACGGCGAGCTCGTCGAAGAACGCGCGCAGGTCGCGCGTGCAGTGCTCGCACAGCGGCCCGAGCTTGAGCCGGTCCCGGGTGAGGCCCTCCCAGTCGTCCGGGGCGACGTGGGCCGGGCGCAGGATGCAGGGGTTCTTGCAGTAGATGCGGTCGCCCTCGGCCGTCACGTCGTCGCGGCGCACGTCGGGCACGCCGAACATGAAGCAGAGCTGGCGCATCACCTCGGTCTTCAGGTAGCTGTAGGGCATGCCCCAGATGTGCTCGATGCGCGAGGTGCTGATCACGGCGGCGGTGAGGCGCTCGGCTCGCCCCACCACGTAGTCCGCCCCCGAGCCGGCCGGCGGGCCGTCGGGGTCGAACATGTCCTCGTCCATGATGAACAGGTCGTAGTGGTCGCCGAGGGCCTCCTTGTCGCGCCAGGGCTCGGTGGCCAGGGAGTGGAGGATATGCTCGGCGTCGACCTGCATGCGGCGCTCGTCCATGGCGTCGTAGACGTACCAGTCGACGCTGCGGTAGGGGACCAGCTCGTAGTCGCCGTCCCTCCAGCGCTGGTCGCGGTAGCGTCCGTAGTCGCTGATCGGCGGCGGACGGCGGCACTTGCCGATCGTGAGCACCTCTTTGATGGCGTCCACGATGGCCGCCTTCTCGGGCCAGAAGCCCTTGGTGTTGAGCAGGTTGAGCGGTTTGTACTTCGTCATCGGTATTCGACCAGCTCGTCGATGGGTTTGCGGGGTGTCGCCTTCGGTTCGTGGGCGGTGTAGCCGAGCGGCGTCAGGGCGACCGGCTCCTCCGCCCGGGGCAGCTCCAGCGCCTCGCGCAGCGCGTCGGGCTTGAAGGCGCCGATCCAGCAGGTGCCGAGCCCCTCCGCGGCGGCGGCGAGCACCAGGTGGTCCATGGCGATGGCCAGGTCGATGTCGGCGTAGTTCTTGCCGTCGCCGCGCTGCCATGCCTCGCCGGGGATCGCGCAGGCGCAGATGACGACGGGCGCGTTCACAAACCATTCCTGGCCATAGGCTTCCAACATCCGCCGGCGCAGCCCCGGATCGCGGATCACGTAGAGCTTCACCGGCTGGCGGTTCGCCGCGCTCGGCGCCCGGCGGGCCGCCTCCAGCACGCGGTCGAGCTTGTCCTGCTCGACGGGCTCTTCGCGGTAGGCCCGCACGCTGCGGCGCTGCCTCACGACGTCGTAGAAGTCCATGAGCACTCCCTCGCTGCGGGTGACGGGTACATTATTCCGCAAGGGGCCGGGGTTTGCAAGGCGGGCAACGGCACGGCCCCGACCACGACGACACGACGAGCACGACGGACGGCGAGGGACGAGGACGGGGACGGGGACGATCGAGGTTGACACCGCAGGGCTACAGCCGGCCGGGCTCGGCCGCTCTGCGCGTCCTCGGGGCGGGCTCAGGCGGAGAGGGCGCCTCTGGTGTGGGCGATCAGGCCCCCGGCGTCGATGATGGCCTGGATCTCGGGGGAGAAGGGCTTGAAGACGTGCTCGGTGCCCTTGGTGCGGTTGGTGAGTGTGCCGCACTGAAGGTCCACCGCGAGCAGGTCGCCGGTCTCGGCCTCGGCGGCGCCCTCGGGGCACTCGGCGATGGGCAGGCCGATGTTGACGGCGTTGCGGAAGAAGATGCGCGCGAACGAGCCGGCCACCACGCAGGCGACGCCTGAGGCCTTGATGGCCAGCGGGGCGTGCTCGCGGGAGGAGCCGCAGCCGAAGTTGCGCCCGCCCACGATGATGTCGCCGGACTCGACCAGGCCGGCGAACCCCGGGTCGATGCCCTCCATGCAGTGGGAGGCGAGCTCTTCCTCGTCGGTCACGTTCAGGTAGCGGGCGGGGATGACCTCGTCGGTGTTGACGTCGTCGCCGAACCGCCAGCATCGGCCCTCCATCGCGTAGACTCCTTCCTCGGCTACGAGTCCTCGTGCGCAGCCGCCACCTGATCGGCCCGGCCGCTCTCCATGTGCTGGCGCGCCTGGTGGACGAAGGCGTCCAGCAGCGTGTCCTCGCCCGTGCGCTCGGTGCCGTCGAAGGCGAGCTTCAGCACGGGCAGCCCCCCGTGGTCGCGGCGGAACTTCTCCAGCAGGCCGTCCACGATCGCCCCCGGCATGCAGCCGAAGGGCACGACGTTGACGATGCCGTTCGCCCCGTGGTGCACGTACTCGACCGCCCGGCCCATGCTGAGGACCGCCTCGCCCTTGACGGTGGGGTCCAGGTAGGCGCTGCCCAGCCGGAGCACGTCGCTGATCGGCGCCTCGCGGGGCATGTGCGTCACCGCGCCGCGGAAGGCCCTGGCCACGCGGCCCTCGTCCCAGCGGGCGAGCAGCTCGGCGAGCCACTCGCGGATGAAGCCCCAGGCCGACCCGTTCTGCCAGTGCAGCTCGCGCCGCTCGTAGGCGATGTAGTTGAGCCATTCCTGGAACGGGGGCAGGGAGACCTGCGCCCCGAGCCGCTCCAGCTTGCGCACCAGGAAGCCGTTGGCGAACTCGTGGCTGCGCACGTAGATCTCGCCGACGACGCCGATGACGGGGCGGGGCTCGGAGCGGTCGACCGGCACGACCTCCAGCCGCCGACGGATGCGGGCGGCCTGCTCCAGCAGGTCGTCGCCCCGCTCGCCGGCCTCGGCCAGCTCCGCCAGACACTCCTCGTAGACGCGGTCGGTCTCGCCCTCGTTCACCTCGTAGGGCCGGATCTCGCGGACGGCCTTCTGCATGAAGTCGACGATGATCGAGAGGTCCCAGACGTTGCGGTAGAAGGCGGGGCCGAACTGCTCGACGTGGCTGGCGAAGTCGCGGGTCTGGTCCATCACGAGCACGGGCACGTCCTTCAGGCCCAGGTCGTCGAGCACCATGCGGTGGAACTTATGGTACTGGCCGAAGCGGCAGGGCCCGTCGGCCTGGGGCATGAAGAAGGCGGCCCGCTCGGGGTCGAAGTCCGGCGAGCGCACTTTCTTGACGATGTCGCCCGTGGTCAGGATGCAGGGGTAGCACTCCTTGCCCGTGGTGAACTTGCGCCCCAGCTCCACGCTCTGGCGGTCGGACATCGGCAGCGCCTCGGCGTCGACGCCCAGGTGGCGCAGCGCGCCGGCGAACACCACGCTGTGGTCGTCCATGTGCGGCAGGTAGACCTTGAGCGGGCGGTCGCTGTCGCGGATGTCGAAGAACAGGTCCTCGCCCCGCGCCGCCTTCCGCTCGGAGGCGCGGATGCTGGCAAAGCTGTCCAGGAACGCCTCGCAGCGCGTGATCGCGCCGACGGCGGAGCTGTGCTGGTCGATCTCGATGGTCAGGTAGGGCTCGCCGAGCACGCGGCCGAAGAACTTGCTGATGAAGGAGTCCGGCCCGCAGCGGAAGTTGGTCACGTAGACGGCGTGCAGGCCCGGATGGCCGGCCACGAAGCGGGCGCCGGCCAGGATGCGCTGGCCGTACTTCCAGTACATGTGCGGGAACTCGCGGCCGAGCGCCTCCATGTCCAGCGGCAGGAAGTCGAGCGGGATGGCGAGCACGCCGAGGTCGCGCAGCTTGTTGGGGACGTCCAGGTTCGCCCCGTCGTCGCAGCCGTTGTAGGGCCGGCTCATCACCACCACGGCGGGCTGGCCCTGCTCCAGTTCGTCCAGCACCTGCCGGCCGCGCTCGCGGATGGCGCGGCGGAAGCGGTCCTGGGCCTTCCAGGCGGTCCGGATCGCCGCCTCGATGCGCGCCGGCGGCACGTCGAAGCGGCCGGCCAGGCGGCGCAGCCGCTCGTTGACCGCTCCCCGCCCGCGCCCGAAGTGGAAGATCGGCGCCAGCAGCTCGGGGCCGTGCGGCGGGAAGTGCACCGCCGCCCGCAGCAGGTAGGGCAGGCTCTGCGCCAGCGGGCAGGCGTAGGAGTTCACCACGTCCGCCGACTCGCACTCCAGGTCGATCACGCTCGGCACGAACACGTAGTCCACGCCCCGCTCCAGCAGGTTCAGCACGTGGCCGTGCGCGACGGCGATGGGGAAGCACGTCTCGGTGGTCATGGCGTCGGCGCCGGTGCGGATGATCTCCTTGTTGGTCGGGTCGCTGAGGACCACCTCGCAGCCGATCTCGGTCAGGAACGCCTTCCACAGCGGGTAGAGCTCGAAGAAGGTCATCGCGCGCGGCACGCCGACGCGCACGCCGATCGGCCACTCGGGCTCCTCCTTCGCGTAGGTGCCGAGCAGGGCCTCCTGCCGCTCGGCGAAGAGGCGCGGCAGGTGCTCGCCCTTCTTATGCTTTTTGTCCTCGTCGAAGCGCCCGCAGCGGCTGCCGTAGTGCAGGGGCTTCTGGCCCTCGATGGTGACCTGGTGGATCTCGCAGCGGTTCGAGCACGCCTTGCACTCGAAGGTCTTCAGCTCGTAGCGCACCTCGCGCAGGTCGAAGCCGCGGAAGGTGGAGCGCTCGGGGGCGTGCTCCTGGGCGATGATGGCCGCGCCGATCGCGCCCATGATGTCGTGGTGCGGCGGCACGATCACCTTCTGGCCGGTGACGGCCTCGAAGGCGGCCTTGACGCCCTGGTTGAAGGCGACGCCGCCCTGGAAGAAGATCCGCCCGCCGACCTTGCGGTCCTCCACCACGCGGTTCAGGTAGTTATAGACGATCGAGTAGGAGAGGCCGCCGACCAGGTCGTCGCGGGGCACGCCGCGCTGCTGGTGGAAGTTCAGGTCGCTCTCCATGAACACGGTGCAGCGCTCGCCGAGCTGGCAGGGCGAGTCGCTGGAGAGCGCCTCGGTGCCGAACTCCTCCTCGATCTTCAGGCCGAGCCGCTCGGCCTGCTCCTCAAGGAACGAGCCGGTGCCCGCCGCGCAGACCTTGTTCATGGTGAAGTCGACGACGGCGCCGCCTTCCAGGGACATGTACTTGGCGTCCTGGCCGCCGATCTCGAAGATGGTGTCCACGTCGGGGTCGGCCTCGACGGCGGCGCGGGCGTGGGTGGTGATCTCGTTTTTGACCACGTCGGCGCCGATGAACTCGCCCGTCAGGTAGCGCCCGCTGCCCGTGGTGGCGCAGCCGCGCACGACGACGCGGCCGCCGACCTCGCGCCCGACCTCGTAGAGGCCCTTTTTGACCGCCTCGATCGGGCGCCCCTCGGTCATCAGATAGCGGCGGGCGATCACCCGGTGCTCGGAGTCGGTAACGACCACGTTGGTGCTGATCGAGCCGACGTCGACGCCCACGTAGGCGTCGAGCTTCCCCTCGCCCTCGCGCAGGGGCACGGGCTCGGTCTCGGTGGTGTAGCCGTCGCCGACGAGGCGGGGCAGTCGCTCGGCCTCGGCGTGGGGGCGGGCCACGTAGTCGCGCAGCGGGTCGAGCCCCTCCAGGCGGCACTCGCGCCCCTCGCCGGCGGCCTGGAGGACGGCGCCGATCGCGCCGGTGCAGCCCGCGTGCCCGGGGATGACCAGCTCGTCCTCCTCCAGGGCGAGCACCTCGCGGAAGGCCCGCACCATGCCCACGTTCGCCGCCACCCCGCCCTGGAAGGCGATGGGCCGGGGCATCTCCTTGCCCATGCCGACGCTGCTGCGGAAGTTGCGCGCCACGGCGAAGCAGAGCCCGGCGATGATGTCGTAGTCCGGCGTGCCCTGCTGCTGGAGGTGGATCATGTCGCTTTTGGCGAAGACCGAGCAGCGCCCGGCCACGCGGGGCGGGCTCTCGCTTTTGAGGGCCAGGCGGCTGAACTCCTCGATGCTGACCTTCAGGCGCGACGCCTGCTGGTCGAGGAACGAGCCGGTGCCGGCCGCGCACATGGCGTTCATCGAGAAGTCCTCGACCTTGACCTTGCCGTCGGGGTCGCGGCCGAGGCGGATCAGCTTCGACTCCGTGCCGCCCATCTCGATGACGGTGCGCGCCTGCGGCGCCAGCAGGGCCGCCGCCCGCGCCTGCGCCACGATCTCGTTGACGAACGGCACCCCGAGCAGGTCGGCCACGATGCGGGCGCCGCTGCCCGTCACGCAGAGGCCGTCTATGTCGTCGTATGCGGCCAGGACCTCTTCGAGCTGCTCCAGCGCCACCTCCAGCGGCCGGCCGAAGATGCGCACGTAGCGCGCCTCCCGCACCTCGCCCCCGTCGCTCATGACCACCAGGTCGGCGCTGATCGAGCCGACGTCCAGCCCCACGTAGCTTCCCATGGTCCTTGCTCTCCCCCTTGGCCCGTCAGTCCGTCTGCCCGTCGGCCACCTCCCTCGGGTGGGTGATGCGGCCGGTGACGGCGCCGGCGGCGGCCACCGCCGGGCTGCACAGGTAGACCAGGCTCTCGGCGTGGCCCATGCGCGTGCGGAAGTTCCGGTTCGTCGTGGCCAGGGCCACCTCGCCGGCGGCGAGCACGCCCATGTGCCCGCCCAGGCAGGGCCCGCAGGTCGGCGGCGAGACCACCGCCTCGGCCTCCAGGAACACGTCCACCAGGCCCTCATCCACCGCCTGGCGGTAGATCGCGGGCGTGGCCGGGATCACGATCATCCGCACCGAGGGCGCCACGGCCCTGCCCCGCAGCACCCGGGCCGCCTCCCGCAGGTCGCTGATGCGCCCGTTGGTGCAGGCGCCGACGACCACCTGGTCGAGCTCGACCTCGGCGAACTCCTCGACCGGCCGCACGTTCGAGGGCAGGAACGGCGCGGCCACCTGCGGGCTCATCCCCGTCACGTCCCACTCGTAGCTCTCCACGTACCGCGCCTCGGCGTCGCTGGCGTGCGCCTGCGGGGCGTGCCTGAGCCGCCCCTCGCAGTAGCGGGCCGTCTCCTCGTCCGGCGCCACGATGCCGCTCATCGCGCCGGCCTCGATCGCCATGTTGCACATCGTCAGCCGCCCGTCCATCGAGAGCGCCTCGATGACCGGCCCGCAGAACTCCATGGCCCGGTAGAGCGCCCCGTCCACGCCGATCCGCCCGATGGTGTGCAGGATCAGGTCCTTGCCCCCCACCCAGCGGGGCAGCTCGCCGGTGAAGGCGAACTTCATCGACTCCGGCACGCGCAGCCAGACCTTGCCCGTGGCGAAGCAGGCCGCCAGGTCGGTGCTGCCCACGCCGGTGGAGAAAGCCCCGAGCGCCCCGTAGGTGCAGGTGTGCGAGTCCGCCCCGACCACCAGGTCGCCCGGGCCGACCAGCCCCTGCTCCGGCAGGAGCGCGTGCTCGATCCCGACCCGGCCGACCTCCCAGTAGTGCTCGATCTCGTGGCGGCGGGCGAACTCGCGGAGCACCTTCGACATGGTGGCCGACTTGATGTCCTTGTTCGGCGTGAAGTGGTCCGGCACCAGGGCGATGCGGCCCCGATCGAAGACCTCTTCAAACCCGGCCGCCTCGAACTGCTCGATCGCGATCGGCGCGGTGATGTCATTGCCCAGGCACAGGTCCACGCGCGGCATGATGTAGTCGCCGGGCGAGACGGCCTCACGGTCGCAGTGCGCCGCCAGGATCTTCTCGGTGATCGTCTTGCCCATCGCTTGCTCTCCGCCCGGTCAGTCGCGCCGGGATACCATCGCCAGCAGCAGGATGAACCGCAGCAGCATCATCACGGCCATGAACGCCGCCGCCAGGTAGGTCAGCGCCGCCGCGTCGAGCACCGCCTTCGCGTGCGGCCGCTCAGAGGCGGTGATGTAGCCCCCGTCCTCCAGCGCGGCCAGCGCCCGGCGGCTCGCGTTCAGCTCCACCGGCAGCGTCAGCACGGTGAAGAACGTGGCGGCGGCGAAGATGATGATCCCCGCCTTCGCGATCAGCATCGCCCAGCCGGCGCCGGTGAAGGCGAGCAGCAGGATGCCCACCACCGCCAGGATCGGCCCCAGGTTGCTGCCGAAGGCCGCCACGGGCCAGATGCCCTGCCGCAGCTTCAGCGGCACGTAGCCCCGGGCGTCCTGGAGGGCGTGGCCCGCCTCGTGGGCCGCCACCCCGAGCGCGGCGAGGCTGCTGGAGCCGTAGACCGGCCTGCTCAGGCGCAGCACGTTCCGGCGGGGGTCGTAGTGGTCGGTCAGGTTCCCCTCGGTCGGCTCGATGCGCAGCTCGCCCACGCCGCCGCTGCGCAGGATGCCCCGGGCCGCCTCGGCGCCGGTCGCGCCCGACAAGGCCCGCACCCGCGAGTAGCGCTCGAAGGTCGACTGCACCTTGTGCCGCGCATACAGCGCCAGCAGCATCGGCGGGATGATCAGGATGAACGTCGGGTCCAGGTAGAACATGTCTCTGCGATTCCTGGGTCACCTGCGGAACGAACACAACCGGCCTTCGCGCCGCTGCGCGCAGAGCCGCCGTCGCCCCCGGGGCGGGAACCGGCCATTATACCCGAACGCCCCGTGCGTGCAACGTGTGATGCCCTCAAGCCGGCTCACCGCGCCACCCCCGCCCTATCGTCCGTCGAAGACCGCGTCCAGCAGAAGCGCCTTCGCCTCGGCGGCCACGGCGTCGAAAGTCTCCGCCTCGCGCTTGCCGAAGTAGAAGGTCACCCCGGCCAGCATGCTCCAGATCGCGTCCACCGTCGCCTCCTGCCGCCCGGCCGACCGGGCGTAGCCGGCCCGCTCCAGCACCCCGGCCACCAGCGCCTTGCAGGCGTCCTCTTTGAGCCGGAGCCGCTCGACCTGCTCCGGCTCCAGCGCCCCGCCGCGCGGCCCCCCGGCCTCGCGCTGGAGGACGAAGAAGATGACCTCGAAGTACTCCGCCTGGTCGCGGGCGAAGGCCAGGAAGGCATCGATCAGCGCCTCGGCCTGCGCCCTGGCCGGGGCGGCCTCGTCCAGCACGTCCTCCAGGCGGGCCATCAGCCGGTCGTAGCCCTCCAGGAGCAGCTCGGCGTACAGGGCGCCCTTGCTGGGGAAGTAGAGGTAGAGGGTGCCGGGCGCCAGCTCGCAGGCATCGGCGATCCCGGGCATCGTCGTGCCGAGGTAGCCGCGCTTCCAGAACAGGCGCCGGGCGGCGCCGAGGATGTCCTCCCGCCGCCGGCGCTTCTCGCGCAGCCGTCTCTGCCGGGTGGTCACGCGCTCGCCCCTGGCACCGGAAATGAAGTCCGGTCACTTACTGAACGACGTTCAGCTTAACGTGACGGGCGGGGCCCGTCAAGGAGGTTTTGGGCGTGGGGGGGCGCGCGCGTCCCCGAATGGAGCCCCCCACGCGGGCGCGATAAGTCGTATAGGTCCTATGAGACCTATGAAGGGCCGCCGGGCGCCCCCGGCTCTCGGCCGGCAGCAGCTCCCCGCCCAAATGCACCCGAATGGGACGCCGGGCGCCCCCCGTTCGGATAACATGCAGAGGCCCGGGGGCCCGCGGCGCCCTTCAACGGGCTCCAGGAGCCCCATTACGAAACGAACCGAAAACGGCGACGCGGCCCGCACGCGCCCTTCCGCCCCCGCTTCCTCACAACAGCAGCGCCAGGAGGAGGCCGGCGGCGAGCGCGATCAAAGCTGACCACAGCAGCCACAGGTTGTCTCCGAACCGCCAGGGAGGCAGGACCTTCATGCGTCCTCCCAAAGCCCAGGCGACGGTCGCCGTTCCCCGCGCCCTCGGCGCGAGGCCGGCCGGCTCGGCCCGGCGCCTCAGCGCCCGCCGGTAAGCTGGTGGCGGCGCTCGTGGATGAAGGCGTTCAGCTCGTCCATGGCGTCGACGATGGCGGCCCCGAACAGCTGGTTCAGGAACCTCATGTTCATGGCGCTATGGTCCTGCCTGAGCTGGCTGCGACGCCCCGTGACGGTCTGTGTGATGGTCCGGCCGCCGCCGCTCTGGATGGCGGCCCGGATCACGATGGTGGCCTCCTCGTTGTGGAACGCCGTGGGGGCAGGGCGGTAGTCCAGCTCCTGGACCGTCAGGTGCACCAGCACGTCGCCGGCCGAGGCCGCGGGCGCCCGGTCCCCGCTCGCGACAGAGGTGGACCGGAAGAGCTGGCGCAGGCCGTTGCGCGCGGCCCTCTCGACGGCGCTGCGCACGGGGACGACGTATTCGCCCATCATCGGATAGACGCTCTGCTGCTCCCGGGCGTCGACCACGATCACGCAATGGCGATCCATTCGCGTGGTGCGCGGATAGCGCTTGTAGGGCCCCGATACGTCCGGCTTGACGTGCAAGGTGCAGCCGGCGGCCAGCATCAGCAGCGGCAGCGTCATCAATGCGCACGTTCGCTTCGGCACTTCGCCACCTCCCTGGGGTCGTTGTCCACGGAAGCTGGGTCAACCGCACCTCAGCGCCACAGGCGCGGGTTCTCGACCATCTGCACGATCACGCTCTCGAAGATGTCCCGCTGAGCGCGGCCCGCTGCGATGAAGGTGGTCGGTATCGCCGGCAGGGCGATCCAGCCGATCAGGACCTTGAACTCCTCGTACGCCTCCACCCTTGCCAGCTCCCTGCCCGAGGCGCTGTGCACGGCGCCCTCGCAATCGAGCGAGACACGGTCGACGGCGGGCACGATGAACAACGTGAACCCGCAGACGAATGTCAGAACCTGGTTGAAGTGCTCCTCCTCTTCGATGTTCAGGACCAGCTCCAGGTCCGGGTCCGGCACGTCCGTGCCCACCTCGCTGAAGAGGCCGCTATCCTGGAACACATCGCATGCGACCTTCTCGTAGGTCTCCGTCCGGTCCGTCCCGGCCCCGCCCTGGTCGTTGGCCAGGTGGCGCGCGCTGATGCTCAGCAGCAGGCTCTTCTCGGGTGGCCGGTCGCACGAGGAGACGACCTCCTCGTAGCGCTCCGAATGCGGATCGATCGTGGACCGCCAGCCCGCGCACCCCGAGGCGAACACAACCATACACAAAAGCACGCCGGCGAATGCCGCTCTACGCATCACACCTCTCCCTCCGCAGGAAGTCGACCGCCCGAAAACCGTCCCGATACTCGCAGGCGCACGCTATGCTATGAAGACTGCGGCCCGCTGTCAAGCAGGACGGCGACGCGGCCCGTCACGGCCGAGGACGAGTGAGGGCCTACCACTTCTCCTGGTGGACGCGGTGGGGCTCGTAGCGGTCGGCCGGCTCGGGCTGCTCGGCCGGGCGGCCGATCGAGACCAGCGCCAGGCACTCCACCCCCTCCGGCAGGGCGAGGATGCGCTTGAGGCCCGCCTCGCGCTCGGCGACCGGGTGCACGCCGAGCCAGACCGCCCCCAGCCCCAGCGCGTGCGCCGCCAGCAGGATGTTCTGCGTCGCCGCCGAGCAGTCCTGGACCCACATGTCCTTGTACTTCTCCAGCGCCAGCTCGGCCGTCACGGCGATGCAGAGCGCCGCCTCCTCCAGCATCCCCGCGTAGGGGTGCACCCTGGTGATCTGGCGCATCGTCTCGCGGTCGCGCACGACCACGAAGTGCCACGGCTGCTCGTTGCCGGCCGACGGGGCGGCCATGGCGGCCCGGAGGATCGTCTCGACGTCCCGCTCGCTGACCGGCTCCTCGGTGTAGGCGCGGACGCTGCGGCGCGTCATCAGCAGGTTGATTCCCTCGCGCATCGTCATCTCCCTTCGCGGATCGTGTGCCCCCCGGCCGGCCACGATAAGCGGCCGCCTGCGGGCTGTCAAGCCGTGCGGCGCGGGGGAGGCAGGGCCGGCCCGCGGCACCGTCACTTCATCAGCAGCAGGCTCAGGGCCATCACGGCCATGCCGGCCAGCAGGCCGATCAGGCTGTCGTGCCCCTTACCGTAGGCCCGGCTCGTGGGCAGCAGCTCGTCCAGGCTGATGTAGACCATGATCCCCGCCACTGCGGCGAAGAGCGCGCCCATCACCTGCGGCGGGATCGCGCCCGACGGCCCGCCGACCAGGAAGCGCAGGGCCACGTAGCCGATGGCGGCCCCGACCGGCTCGGACAGGCCGCTCAAGGCCGAGTAGATGAACGCCCGCCGGCGCTTCCCCGTGGCGTAGTAGATCGGCACGGAGACGCTGATGCCCTCGGGGATGTTATGCAGGGCGATGGCCACGGCGATCGCCACGCCGAGGCCGGGGTCCTCCAGGGCGGCCAGGAAGGTGGCGAGCCCCTCCGGGAAGTTGTGGATGCCGATGGCCAGCGCGGTGAAAAGGCCCATGCGCAGGAGGCTCTTCTGGTGCAGGGCGTGGTCGTGGCGCTGGCCGTCGGCCGTCGCGCCCTGGCCCACATGCGGCAGCGGCGTGGGCGCGTCGGGATCGCGCAGGGGAGCGCTTTCCTGGCGGGCGTGGGTCTCGTGGGGGTTCTCGGCGGAGGGGATGGCGGCATCGATCAGCGCGATCAGGGCGATGCCGGCGAAGAAGGCGCCGACGTTGACCCAGTGGCCCCAGTAGTTGCCGTAGGCGGCGGTCAGGGCGTCGACGCCCTTGAAGAAAATCTCGACGAACGAGACGTAGATCATCACGCCGGCCGAGAAGCCCGTGGCCACGGAGAGGAAGCGGTAGTTGGTGCGCCTGGCGAAGAAGGCGATGGCGCTGCCGATGCCGGTGGCCATCCCGGCGAAGAGGGTGAGCCCGAGCGCCAGGTAGACGTTGCCCATTCGCGCGCGTTGTCCTCCGGGCCGAAGCCACGCCTGAGCGCGGCCGGGCGCCCTACCCGTCGGCCGGCGAGCGGGACGAGCCCGGCTCGCGGGCGAGCCTGAGCGCCTGCTTCGCCTCGGCCAGCTTGCGCAGGAAGGCGCCCTTCTTGAACTGCTCGGTCCACTTCTGGATGATGCGCCAGCCGGCCACGCCCATCAGGCTGTTGAACCATCGGCGCGACCAGCCCCGCCAGGCCGAGCGCAGATCGTGCAGGTGCAGCAGGACGACGGGCAGGAACAGGACATTGAGCCCGACCGCCAGGAAGCGGCTGAACCGGTAGAAGCGTCGCATGATGCGCTGCACGGCGGCTTGCATCTGCTCGGCCGTCATCGGGTCGTCCGGCTCGAAGATCGGGAAGTTGCCGTCGTAGTACTCCCAGCCGACGTGGCGGATGGGGTAGACCCGGTTCTGCTCCACCAGCCGCTGCCTCAGCTCGGTACCCGGCAGCGGCACGGGCAGCAGCACCTGGAGCGTGTCGACGCGCGCCTTGCGGATGAACCGCCGGAAGCGCCTGACCCGCTCGCGGGCGCTCATGGTGAACTGCGCGTCGGGCCGCATGGGATAGCCGAAGATGAACATGCCGTGCACCGAGAAGCCGGCGCGGTGGTAGCGGCGCGTCATCTCCACCATCTGCTCGGGCCGCAGGCGCTTGTTCATCGCCTCCAGCTCCTCGGCGATCGGCGACTCGAAGCCGATGGCCACGGTGTTGACGCGCGCCTCGCGCATGGCGCCGAGCAGCTCGGCGTCGCCGGCCTTGTCGAGCCGGATCTGGGCGGTGATGCCGAAGCGGGCGCCGACGCGGTCCTGGTAGTCGCGCAGCATCCGGCAGAGCCGCAGCGTCTCGGCGCGGTCCTGGCCGAACAGGTCGTCCACGATGAAGAACCGGCGGGCCCCGTGCTTCTCGTAGAGGGAGGCGAACTGCTCCATCAGGTGCTCGGCGGAGGCGTAGCGGGGCCGGCCCTTGACGGTGCAGAACTCGCAGTTCATCCCGCAGCCGCGCACGCGCCCGACCGGGTAGATGCTGATCCGCGCGTTGCGCACCAGCGAGAAGTCGGGCGCCGGCAGCGCGTCCAGCGCGGCGACGTGGCGGGGCCCGCAGCGGCGGATCGTGCCGTCGGCGCGGCGGTAGGCGACGCCCCGCACGTCCTCCACGCCGCCGGCGCCGTCGAAAACGGCGAGCAGTTCCTTGATGGCCTCCTCGCCCTCGCCGGCCACGATGAAGTCGACCCCGCCGTCCAGGGCCTCCTCGATGGTCTCGTCCACGAAGTGCTGGCCGCCGGCGATGGTGGGCACGCCGAGGCCCCGGTAGAAGGAGGCCACCTCCAGCAGGCGGGGGATGGTGCTGGTCAGGCCGCCGTAGAGGCCGACGGCGTCGGCCGGCCGCATCCGCTGGAGGGCCTCGTGGTCGGGCAGCCCGTCCCCGTCACGCGGGGCGCGGCCGCGGTAGTTGTTCTCGTCGACCACCTCCACGTCCCAGCCCGCCACGTCGTTGAGGGCGGTGGCCACGCAGACCGGCCCGAGGGCCGTCATCTTGCGCGCGACGGCCGAGTAGACGTTGAAGGCGGGGTACACAGGAATGACCATGCGGAACCTGCGCCTGCGCCCATGTGTGTGCTGCGCCGAATGCATGAGGCACGACCCCCCTGAGTGGACATCGCCCACCATCATACACGTTTCGGCCCCGCCGCGCATCCCCGGGCCCGCCTCAGCCGCTGGTGCGCTCGCCGTCCTCGGAGCGGCCCGTCTGGCAGATGGCGGCGGCGCAATAGGCGCGTTCAGCCGGCCGCGGCGAGGGTATCGAGGAGGATCCTCGGCACGACCTCCGCCTTAATGCGCTGCCGCTCGGCCATCTCCTCGTCGGTGCGCCCGCAGAAGAGCGACTTCCGCGTCGGGATCACGTCGGAGACCTGGAGCAGCGCGGCGGCCTTGAAGCTCGCCAGCCCCATCTGCCCCGACCACGGCGACGAGTTGACGGCCTGTCAGCCGGACAGCTTGCCGGCGAGGAGGCTGGCGCGCTCGAGCGGGGGCGGGTATAATCCCCGCACTTCGGTCGCCGCCGCGCGGGTGCGGCGCATCTCTGGCAAGGAGAGGGGCCGATGGGCAAGCTCAAGTACTCGGTCCACGCCTACGCCTGGACCCCGAGCTGGAGCAACGAGTCGCTCGACTGCATCGACCGCGCCGGCGAGCTCGGCTTCGACCTGATCGAGATACCCCTGATGGAGCTGGAGAAGGTCGATCCCGCGGCGATCCGCGAGCGGCTGGACGCCGTCGGCATCGGCGCCCTCACCTCCACGGCCTGCGACGAGGCCCACGACCCCACCGCCGAGGACGAGGCGGGCCGGCGCGCCGGCATCGAGTACCTGCTCGGCTGCGTGCGGGCGACGGCCCAGATCGGCGCCCCCATCTTCACCGGCGTTACCTACTCCGCGCTCGGGCGCCGCATCAGCGGGATGCCCGGCCAGCAGTACTGGGAGCGCGCCGCCGCCGCGCTCAGGGAGGCCGCCCAGTGCGCGCAGCAGTTCGGCGTGACCGTGGGCATCGAGCCGGTGAACCGCTACGAGACGTTCCTGGTCAACACCTGCGAGCAGGCCCTGCGCCTGATCGAGATGGTCGGCGAGCCGAACCTGAAGGTCCACCTCGACGCCTACCACATGAACATCGAGGAGGGCGACTTCTATGATCCCACGTTCGAGGCCGTCCCCCAACTGTGCCACTTCCACATGAGCGAGAGCCATCGCGGCACCGTCGGCACCGGCCTGGTCGACTGGGACGGCATCGTGGGGGCGCTCGTCGACGGCGACTACGCCGGCTGCGTGGGCATGGAGTCCTTCGTCGACGTCTCCCCCGCCATGGCCGGCGCCACCTGCATCTGGCGCACGCTGGCCGAGGACACCGACAAGAGCCTGGCCGAAGGGCTCGCCTTCCTGCGCCAACTGGAGCGTTTCTTCTACGATTGACCGGCAACCCGCTAAGGAAGGGAGAGGCACGAGAGATGCCGAGGGAGCTGAAAGCCGTCAGGCCGCAGGAGCTGGAGTTCGTCGAGTATGACCTGCCCGCCCTGGAGGAGGGGCAGGTGCGGGCGCGCAGCGAGTTCGCCGCCGCCAAGCACGGCACCGAGATGGCCCTCTTCAAGGGCGACGCCGCCGAGCGGGGGCCCTATGACCGCGAGCTCGGCATCCACCTGGAGCGCCAGGGCCAGGGGGGCGGCTTCTGGCAGTTCACCGTCGGCAACATGTTCGTCGGCCGGGTGACGGAGGTCGGCTCCGAGGTCGGATCGCTCGAGCCCGGCGACCGGGTGCTCAGCTACGGCGGCTTCCGCGAGGTCCAGACCGTCCCCGCCACCTCGTGCTGGAAGGTGCCGGACGGGGTGAGCTGGCACTCGGCCGTCTGCCTCGACCCGGCGGGCTTCGCCATGGCGGCCGTGCGGGACGGGCAGGTGCGGGTCGGCGACGCCGTGGCCGTCTTCGGCATGGGCGCGATCGGGCTGATGGCCGTCCAGCTCGCCCGGCTCTCGGGCGCCCATCCGGTCATCGCCGTCGAGCCGCTCGTCAACCGGCGCGCCGCCGCCGAAGCGCTCGGGGCCGACCTCGTGCTCGATCCGACCGCCTGCGACGCGGGCAAGGAGATCCGGCTCGCCACCGCGAAGCGCGGCGCCGACGTCTGCATCGAATACAGCGGCAACGTGCGCGCCCTCCAGCACGCCCTCCGCGGCGTCGCCTACGGCGGCAGCGTCGTCGCCGGCGCCTACCCGCCCCCCTACCCGGCGGGGCTGGACCTGGGGGCGGAGGCGCACCTGAACATCCCGAACATCGTCTTCAGCCGCGCCTGCTCCGAGCCGAACCGCGAGCACCCGCGCTGGGACGAGCCGCGCATCTACGCCACCTGCTGGCGGATGATCTGCGCGGGGAAGCTGCGCGGCGAGGAGGTCGTCGAGCCCGTCGTGCCCTTCGAGGAGGCGGCCGAGGCGTACATGGAAATCCTGGCCGCCCCGGAGAGGAACATCAAGCTCGGCGTCGAGTTCTGAGATAGATTCTAAGCCCGGCGCTCCCCGCCCCTACCGGCGCATGGCGCCGTCGGGACCCGTGCCCCGGATCGCGGCGAGCAGGTCCGCCAGCGGGCCGTCCTTGGTCAGGTAGACCTCGGCCCCGCAGGCGAGCATGTGCTCGCGCGTCCCGTCCAGGTCGTGCATGGAAAGCCCGATTACGCGCGTCTGGGGCAGCTCGTCCTTGATCGCGCGCGTCGCCTCGGCGCCGCTCATGCCGGGCATCGAGACGTCCATCAGGATCACGTCCGGCCTCAGCTGGCGGGCGCGCTCGATGCCCTCTTCGCCGCTGGCGGCAGTGCCGACGACCCGGATGCCCTCCTCGTCATCGAGCAGCGAGGTCAGACCCTTCCTCATCACCGTGTGATCGTCGACGATCAGCACGCGCACGTCCTCGTCCCGTTCCCCCTGGCCCATGTCGGACCACCGCCCCTCGTCTCGCATGTCGATGACGGCGCGCCGTCCGCCCCCGGACAGCCGATCGCCCCCCCGGCCACCCGCCGGGCGGCGGCTGCTGCCTTGCGCAGCCCCGTCGGCGCGCGGCCCAGGCGCGAATGTACGCCCCGGCGGGCCGCCTGTCAAGCCGGGCCGCTGCCGCGCACGGAGCCGTCCACTGCGCAATCCCCCGGTCCTACCCGCCCTTGAGGGCGCGGGCGAAGCGGGCGCCGAACTCGCGCCCCTCGGCGAGCTTCTGCGGCGTGGGGCGGCCGCAGAAGGTGAGGCTCTCGATCAGCGCCGAGTCGAGCGGCTCCAGCAGCTCGCGCGCGTAGCGCTCGGCGCCGCCGGCCCAGCCGAAGCTGCCGAAGAACGCTGCCTTCTTGCCCGCCACGGCCTTCTCGGCCGCCATCTCGAGCGCCTGGCGCACCGGCGGGAAGAGCCCGCCCTCGTAGGTGGGGGCGCCGACGATCAGCCCCGCCCGCCTCCAGAGCGCCGGCAGGATGTAGCTGACGTGCGTCTTGCCCGCGTTGAAGACCTCCAGCGCCACCCCCTCGGAGGCCACCCCCTGCGCGACGGCGTCGGCCATCCCCTCGGTGTAGCCGTACATGGTCCCGTAGACCATCGTCGCCGCCGGCTCGCCGGCCTCGGAGCCGTAGCGGGACCACTTCCGGTAGAGCTCGATCATGCGGCGCGGCTCGCCCCGCCAGCAGAGGGCGTGGGTCGAGGCCAGGATGTCGATCTCCAGCCCCTCCAGCCGGTCGAGGGCCTTCAGCACGGAGCGATGGAACTTCGCGATCACGTTCGCGAAGTAGCGCAGCGCCTCCTGCTCGTAGAAGTCCAGGTCCGGCGCCTCGTCGTCGAAGAGCGCCCCCTTCAGGTGGCCGTAGCCGCCGAAGGCGTCGCCCGAGAACAGGATGCGCCGGCCCTCGTCGTAGGTCATCATCGTCTCGGGCCAGTGCACGAAGGGCGTCATGAGGAAGCGCAGCGTCGTCTCGCCGAGCGAGAGCGTCTCCCCGTCCTGGACGGCGCGGACGTTCCGGGTGATGCCGAGGAAGGAGCCGAGCATCTCGGCCATGCGCTCGGAGCCGACGATGGTCAGGCCGGGGTTATGGCGGCGCGCCTCCAGCAGCAGCCCGGAGTGGTCGGGCTCCAGGTGATTGACGATGACGTAGTCGACCTCGGCCAGGTCGGCCAGGGGGGCGAGGTTGGAAAGGAAGTCCTCGGCCTGGGGCAGCTTGACCAGGTCGATCAGCGCCGTCTGCTCGTCCCGGATGATGTAGCTGTTGTAGCAGATGCCTTCCTGCTCGATGGGCCACAGGCCCTCGAACAGGCGCGTGGTGTGGTCGTTGACGCCCACCCAGTGGACGCCGGGCTTGAGCTGGACGGCCGGCACGGGCGTTACCCCCCTCGTCGGCGTGGGTAGTGGCCTGTGACTTTTGATTCTGCCGGTGGCCGTCTTAAGTGTGGCACGGCCCGGTGGGAAGCCCGTGCCACCGAACCACGGCCCATAATCTCAAGTGTCAGGGACCAGCAGGCTTACGATTCTACGCCGGGCGGCGCGAAGCGGCAAGGCCACGGCGGAGGCCCCCTCAGGCCAGCAGCCGCTCGACCAGGTACTCGGCCGGCTCGATGAACTGGGTCAGCACGTCGCGGAAGATGATCGCCACCCCCGAGGTGAGCGCCAGGAACGGCCCGTAGGGCATCACGTGCTCGTCCCGCATCAGAAGCAGCGGCCCCCCGTAGAGCAGGCCCACGAACGGGGCGAGCAGGAATCCGATCACGGCGACCTTCCAGCCGAAGAACGCCCCGACCATGGCCATCAGCTTCGCGTCGCCGAGCCCCATCGCCTCGCGCTGGAACATGACGTAGCCGACGATGGCGGTGAGCACCACGACGAGCCCGCCGCTCAGCGCTCCGATCGCCGCCGCGATCAGCCCGTCCACGTGCGGATGGCCGCTCAGGCCCCCGAAGGTCTGGTAGGCGGCCGGGCCCACGTGGAGCTGGGGCAGCATCAGCCCCGCCAGCAGCCCGCCCAGGACGCCGAAGACGCTGACCTCGTCCGGGATGATCAGGTATTCCACGTCCACCGCCGCCGCCACGATCAAGAGCGAGATCGCCAGCAGCATGATGATGACCTCGCCGACGCCGGCCCCGGCGTGGAGTCCCTGCCGGTAGTAGACGAGGGGGAAGACGAGCCCCGTGAGGAGCTCGACGGCCGGGTAGCGCCAGGAGATCGGCGCCCCGCAGTCCCGGCAGCGCCCCCGCAGCAGCACGAAGCTGAGCAGGGGGACGTTGTCCTGCCACTCCAGCATCCGCCCGCAATGGGGGCAGAAGGAGCGCGGCGGGTCGCCGACGGTGTCGCCCCGGGGCAGGCGGTAGATGCAGACGTTGAGGAAGCTGCCGACCACGCAGCCGAGCACGAAGAGGAAGAGCAGCATGGCGGCCGTGGGCGGTAAGAGCGCGAGCGTGGGCAAATCGGGTCTCCCTCTGCGCCGGTGAGGACGGCGGCCGGCCGGCACGGGGCGGGCGTGGGCCGGGCACTCAGATCAGCAGCAGCTTGCCGAACGCCGCCGGGTCCTTGCGCTGCCCGGCGCGCCCCGTCCAGCTCAGGCTCAGCTCCTCGTTGCCTTCCTCGTCGTAGCTGTTGAGGGCCAGGTCGAAGCCGATCACGGCGGGCGCGGCTTCGACCTGGGAGAATACCGCCCACGGGACGGCGCAGTCAACCCGGTAGCCGACCGCCGTGGGGCCGAGCTCGACCCGGACTTCGGACTCGTTGGAGGTCCGCACGCGCGGCGCGGCGCCTTCCCGCCCCGAGGGGCAGACGGTGACGTGCATGACGCCGTCCTGGTATTCGCCCCGCCCGATGCGCTGAGGCGCCCGCCCGTCCAGGTAGATGGTCAGGCCGTCGGCCTTCGCGTTCGGGTCCATCTCCTCGGTGGCGGGGCGGCGCAGGTTCTCCTCCACGTCGGCGTAGACGTAGAGGTTCTCCTCGTCGTGGGCGACGCTGAAGTCGAAGCTGTGCCCGCGCACGGGCTTCTCGCCGTGGTGGGCGGGGTGCAGGGGCGAGGGCACGTGGGTGCCGCCGGGGCGGCCTTGCTTCGCGCCCGGCTCGTAGCCCTCGACGCGCGGCGCGGTGGTCACGATGTGGTGCAGGTGCTCCAGGGCGCCGGCGCCGTCCACGGTGAGCAGCGCGTCCAGGCTCAGCGCCTCCAGCGGCGGCCGCACCAGCACCTCCAGCTCCTGCTGCCGGCGCCCGTAGGGGCGGAGCGCCTCGAAGGTGAACTCGGCGGGGACGACCTGGTCCTCCCCGTGCGGCCGGCACTCGACGCTGACGCGCTGCTCGGCGTCGGTGAAGTTCTTCACGTGGTAGCGCAGGTCGATGTTGAGCAGGCCGTCTTCGTCGAGGCTGGCGCCGCGCAGCTCGCTCCAGCCGGTGACCTGGCCGGCGCGCTCGTCGAGCACGGCGACGGCCTCGGCGAGCCGGGCGGGTATGTCCAGGTCCTGCGGGCAGGGCTCGAGGCACTTGCCGCAGAGCCGGCAGAGGGCGGCCTTGCCGGCGAGGGCGGCGTAGCGGCTCTTCGCGTGCTCGGTCAGCCCGAAGACGCGCTCCAGGTTCAGTATCTCGAAGTTCTTCGGGATGTCCACCCCCTCCGGGCAGGGCATGCAGTAGCCGCAACCGGTGCAGTAGAGGCCCATCAGCTCCTTGCGCTCCTGGATCGCCTCCTCGATGCGGCGGTGGTCGGCCTCGCTGAGGGCGCCGGAGGCCGAGGCGGTCGCCACGTTCTCCTCCAGCATCTCCATCGTCGACATGCCGGACAGGGCGAGGGTGACGTTCGGGTTGGAGAGCACGAAGCGCAGCGCCAGCTCGGGCGTGCTCTTGACCTCGCCGACCAGCTCCTCGGCCTTCTCGCTGGGATAGCCGAGCCGCCCGCCGCCGACCGGCCCCATGATGACCACGCCCATGCCCTGCTGGGCGGCGTGGGCGATCGCCTCCTCCAGGTGGCGGTCCAGCAGGTTGTACTGGCAGGTGACCGACTCGAAGAGCCCCGTCTCGGCCATCTTCTTCAGGCTCTCGGCGGAGCCGTGGAAGCTGTGGCAGATGTGCGCGATCAGGCCCTGCTCCTTCGCCTTGAGCAGCTCCCGGTAGAGGCCGTCGTCGCCGGCGAAGCACTTCTCGAAGTTCTCGTAGTTCAGCCCGTGCACGTTGTAGATGTCGATGCAGTCGGTGCGCAGCAGCTCCAGCGACTGCTCCAGGTAGCGCCACCACTGGCCAGTCTCGCCCTTGTCGTAGTGATGGTTCTTGGTGGAGAGGACCACCTGGTCGCGCAGGCCCTCCATCGCCTCGCCAAGGACGCGCTGGCTCTCGCCGCCGCAGTACATGACGGCGGTGTCGAAGTAGTTGATCCCCAGCTCGACGGCGCGTCGCAGCAGGGGGATCGCCTTCTCGCGATCGACCTGCCGGGCCGAGGTCATGGGCAGGCGCATGCAGCCGAAGCCGAGTCGCGACACTTTGAGTCCCGTCTTGCCGAGCGTGGCGCACTCCATCACAGCTTCTCCGGGTAGTTGTCTGGAATCTCGGGGCGCGGCCCCCGGCGCCCACGGCGAGGCAGGCGAACCGGCGATTATAGGCCGCCCCCGCCGAGGCCGCAACAGCCGCCCGGGCGACGCCCCGGCTCGTCTCGCGCGGAGGGCGGCAGTTGTCGGTTGTTCAGTTGTCCGGGAGACGGCGAGAGGCCGTGCCGTCAACCGACAACCGCTAACCGCCGTCCCTCTCTTGCTCGGTCCCCCCCGTTTCCCCGGCTGACGACGTAGTAGCGGATGTGGATGGCGACGGCCAGAAGCAGGATCAGGGCCACGAACGCGAACGGCACGTACGGCCCGAGGGCGGCGAGCCGCTCGTGCAGGTGACGGAAGACCACGCCCCAGCAGAAGATGGCCAGGTACGTGCCCGCCAGCACCACCGCCAGGTTCACCCACGTGCGCAGGCCGATCAGAAACCCGATCACCGAGCCGACCAGCGGGCCCGTCATCCAGAACGGGAACCACACGAACAGCAGCAGCCCCGGCACGCCGAACTTCATCACCGTGCGCTCGTGCGCCTGGGCCGCCCGGCGGGCGCGCCGCATGGTGTCCTCCAGCGGCGGGATCACGATCAGGTGGTGATAGGAGAGCACGAAGAGCGGGTAGAACAGCCGCACCATGAACGTCTCGATGGCCATGTTCGCCCCGATCACCAGCGGCGCCCCGAACCCGAAGGCGTAGCCGGCGCTCATGCCGGCCGCCCGGCCGCCGAGGATGTGATGGAAGGTCATCGAGAGCACGTTGCGTCCGAAGCCCGCCGAGCGGAGGTAGGCGAGGCCGACGAGGACGAAATAGCCGAGCAACACGACGATGCCGGCCACCAGCACCTTGCCCTCGGGGCGGGCGAGCACCCGGCCCACCAGGGGGCCCTGGGGCGCCTCGGGCGGCGACTCCGGTTCGCGACGGCTGTCCATGCGCGGGCTCCGAGCAGCGCGCGGAAGGTCTGAGGGCACCACGCGGATTCTACCTGCCCCGCCCCGTCGGCTCAAAGCCACGCGCTGCGGCCGACGGGCGTCCTCGTTGCTCGTTGCTCGTTGTCCGTTGCTCGTGCGGCGCGGCGGCGGGCGGAGGTGCCTGTTGTCGGTCGTCGGTTGTCGGTTGTCGGCCCCCTTCTGCGTTCATCCGCGGTTGCCCGCCCGCGCCTTTGCCGTTCATTCCGCAATCCGCAATCCGCAATCGGGTTGCCCGCCCGACCGGGCCGTGCTACACTACGGCGTTCGCGGCGCATCCGCGCCTGCCCTTGGCCTGCTCGCCGGCCGCTTGGGAGCCCGTCCCATGCTTCAGCCCTTCTTCGAGCCGACGTCGGTCGCCGTCATCGGCGCCAGCCGCTCGCCCGGCAAGGTGGGTCACGACGTGGTGCGGAACCTGCTGGCCGGCGGCTACCGCGGGCCCCTCTACCCCGTCAATCCGAAGGCGGACGAGATACTCGGGCTGCCCTGCTACCCCTCGGTCGAGCGGATCGAAGGCGAGGTCGGCCTCGCCGTGATCGTGATCCCGGCGCGCTTCGTGCCGGAGGCGGTCGAGCAGTGCGCGGCGAAGGGCGTCGGCGCGCTGATCGTGATCTCGGCCGGCTTCAAGGAATCGGGCAAGGAGGGGGCGGCGCTGGAGGCCCGGCTCGCCGAGCTGTGCCGCCGCGAGGGCATCCGCTGCATCGGCCCCAACTGCCTCGGCGTCATCAGCCCCGTCACGGGCCTGAACGCCTCCTTCGGCGCCGCCATGCCCCGCCCGGGCAACATCGCCTTCTTCAGCCAGTCCGGCGCGCTCGGCACGGCCATCCTCGACGTGGCCGTCGGCGAGGACATCGGCCTGTCCCGCTTCATCAGCTTCGGCAACAAGGCCGACGTGGACGAGACGGACCTGATCGAGGCGCTCGGCGAGGACGACGCGACCGACGTCATCCTGGCCTACGTGGAGAGCATCGACGACGGCCCGAAGTTCATGGAGGTGGCCGCGCGGGTGACGCGCAAAAAACCGGTGGTCATCTTCAAGTCCGGCCGCACCCGCGCCGGCGCTCGCGCCGCCTCCAGCCACACCGGCAGCCTGGCCGGGTCGGACTCGGCCTACGAGGCGGCCTTCCGCCAGTGCGGCGTGTTCCGGGCCGACTCGATAGCCCGGTTCTTCGACTACGCCCGCGCCTTCGCCTGCCGCAAGCTGCCCGCCGGCCCGGGGGTGGCCGTCGTGACCAACGCCGGCGGGCCCGGCATCATCGCCACCGACGCCATCGAGGACTCGGCCCTGGAGATGGCCCGGCTCGCCGAGGAGACCGAGCGCTCGCTCGCCGAGAACCTGCCCCCGCAGGCGAACGTCCACAACCCCGTCGACGTGCTCGGCGACGCCGGCGCCGACCGCTACCGCCTCGCCCTCCGGGCCGCCGTCGGCGACGGGGCCGTCGCCTCCGTGCTCACCATCCTCACCCCCCAGAGCTCGACCGAGGTGGAGAGGACCGCCGAGGCCGTCGCCGACCTCGCCGCCGCCACCGCCAAGCCGATCCTGACCTCCTTCATGGGCAGCGCCTCGGTGCAGGAAGCGTGGAACATCCTGGACCGCCGGCGCGTGCCGAACTTCGAGCAGCCCGACAGCGCCGTCGCCGCCATGGACGCCCTGCTCGCCTACAGCCGCTGGCGCCGCTGCGAGCCGGCCGACCCGCCGACGTATGCCTTCAACGTCGAGGGCATCCGGGCCGCCGTCGGGGCCGCCATGAGCCGGGGCCGCAGCGCGCTGGCCGAGCGCGAGGCCCGCCAGATCGCCGCCGCCGCCGGCATCCCTCTGCCACAGAGCGTCTTTGCCGAAGAGGCAGAGGCCGCCGTCGCCGCCGCCGAAGAGATCGGCTATCCCGTGGTGGTGAAGATCTCCTCCGACGACATCCTGCACAAGTCCGACGCGGGCGGGGTGAAGGTGGGCCTGGCGGACGCCGAGGCCGTGCGGGAAGCGTTCGAGCGCGTGACGGCCGCCGCCCGCGCCTACAAGGAGGACGCGCAACTGGACGGCGTGCTGGTGCAGCAGATGGCGCCGAAGGGCCGGGAGGTGATCATCGGGGTCAGCCGCGACCCGCAGTTCGGCCCGGTGGTGATGTTCGGGCTCGGGGGCATCTACGTGGAGGTGCTCAAGGACGTGACGTTCCGCGTGGCGCCGCTGACGCTCGATGACGCGCGGGAGATGATCGGCGGGATCCGTGCCGCGCGCATCCTCGGCGCATTGCGGGGCGAGCCGCCGGCCGACGTGGAGGCCCTGGCCGAGTGCATCACGCGCATCTCGCAGCTCGCCCTGGAGAACCCCGAGCTGACCGAATGCGACCTGAACCCGGTGCGCGTCTACGCCGAGGGCGAAGGCGTCATGGCCGTCGACGTCCGCTTCGCCCTATAAATGGGAGCTGTCCCCATTTTTCGGGCCGAGGAGGATCAGGTGGCGGTTGGTGATGCGCGGGTCGATGGCCGTCAGCTTCCGCGCGCCGAACATGCCCGCGATGTAACCGGCCGCCGCCGCATACCGCGTCGCGTCGCCGACGTGCTTGATGCGCCGGAAGTAGATGCCGTCCCGGATGCAGCAGGGCATCGCCGCCCAGCACGCCCCCGCCGCCCGCGCCTTCTCCAGGGCCACCCGCGTCGCCTCGTTGCAGGCGTGGATGCAGACGACGTAGCTTCTCGGCTCGACCTCCACCTCTTCCAGGCCCGCCTCGAGGTAGCGGACGTTGCCCAGCTCGATGCCCAGGTCCTGCGCCACGGCCTTGTAGTGGGCGAACGCCGGCCGCCGCTCGGCGTCGACGCACAGGATCGAGAGCTTCGGGAACCGGTAGCCGAACAGCAGCCCCAGCAGCCCGTGCCCCGCGCAGAGCTCGTAGACGCGCTCGACGCGGCCGTCCCGCCAGCGCTCGTAGACGTCCTGCCCGATCCGCCGGTAGGCCTCGAGCGTCTCGAAGGTCTCCTTCACCCGCAGGTGGCGGGGGTGGCGGCGCACGACCTCGGCGAGCATCGCGCGCAGCTCCTCGCTCAGCGTCGTCTCCTCCACATAGGTCAGCAGCAGCTCCCGCCGCTCGGCGTCGAGGTCGCTGACCATGGCGTTGGAGTCCATGGGGTAGCGCTCGAGCATGTCGGGCTGCCAGGCGGGCGCTTCGGCTTCGCTCATGGTGGGGTCCTCGCCCGGGCTCAGGGAGACGCGGCCATCATAGGCCGCCCGTTCACCAGGGTCTACATCGACATCTCCGGCTTCTCGGGCTACCGCTCGCTACGGCGCGTGGCAGGCGCGGTAGGCGCCTACTCCAGGTGGGGGCGCATCAGCGCCAGCAGGGCCTCGGCCGTCTCGAGCCGGGCGCAGCCGGCGGCGAGCCCGGCCAGGAGCCCCAGCAGGAGTGCGGCGCGTCCGCGCGTGGTCATGATCCATCCCCATCGCCGGGCTCACCCTTGACGGCGCGGGCGAACCGGGCGCCGGCCTGCTGCGCGGCCAGCAGCTCGTCCTCGCCGGGCACCCACTGCACGGCCAGCGGCTCGACCGGCTGCCCCCAGCCGAGCCCCTCCATGAACTCGGCCACGCCGTTCACGCCCTGCTTGCCCCAGCCGTAGGAGCCGAAGGCGAGCCCGAGCCGCCCGCGCGGGCGCAGGCCCGTCACGTAGGTCATGGCGCCGGCCACGGTGGGGAAGACGCCGCTGTTGAGCGTGGGCGAGCCGACCAGGATGCCCCGCGCCTCCAGCAGGTGGGTCATCAGGTCGGAGACATGCGTGGTCTCCAGGTTGCCCATGATCAGCGGGACGCCTTCCGACTCGAGCCCCTCGGCCAGGGCGTAGGCGAGCTGCTCGGTGGAGCCCCACATCGTGTCGTAGATCACCAGCGCCTTCGGGACGGTCTCGTTGGCGGCCCAGCGCGCGTAGGCGGCGAGGATCTCCTCCAGGTACGAGCGCCAGATCAGCCCGTGGGCGGGGGCGATCATGTCGATCTCGACCCCCTCCAGCGCCGCCAGCGCCTTCTGCACCTGCGGCCCGAAGGGCAGCACGATGTTGGCGTAGTACTTCGCCGCCTCCTCCATCACGATGTCGAGCCCGAGCTCGTCGACGAACCGCTCGGCGCCGGCGATGTGCTGGCCGAAGCCGTCGTTGGACAGAAGCAGCGTCTCCTGCGGCACGTAGGTGACCATCGAGTCGGGCCAGTGCACCATGGGGCAGGTCACGAAGTGGAGCGTGCGGCGTCCGATGGAGATCTCCTCGCCGGTGGTCACCGGGCGCAGGTCCCAGCCCTCGGCGCCGAAGTGCGCGCGCAGCCCCGCCTCCCCGTTCTCGGAGGTGACCACGGTCGCGCCCGGGCAGAGCTCCAGCAGCATCGGCAGGCTGCCCGAGTGGTCCATCTCGACGTGGTTGGAGACGATGACCTCGATGCGCCCGGGGTCGATGACCTCGTCGATCCGCGCCAGCATCTCCTCGAACAGGTAGTGCTTGACGGTGTCGACGAGGGTGACCTTCTCGTCGACGATCAGGTAGGCGTTGTAGCTGGAGCCGCGCTGGGTCTTGTAGCCGTGGAAGTTGCGCAGGTCCCAGTCGACCGCGCCGACCCAGTGGACGTCGGGCTTGATCTGCTGTGCGTTCATGACCCCTCTTCCCCTTTGCTGCGGTTGGCCCCGTGCGGAAGAGGGTGATGGTAGCAGATTCGGGCCACCCCCTCAATGAACGCCGCCGCCGGAGCCGAAACCCGGGACTGTAACCCGCCGGGGCCGCAGGGCCCGTCGTAGACGCACCGGAACGGGAGCGGCTCCCCGCGCGCCCCCTGTCGGGCGGCTCGGCAATGGGTGTAAAATCGAGGGCGGTTTCGGGTTCATGATAGTGGCGCAACGAGCGAATCCGCGCGGAGTCGACCTTGACGCCATCGCGAAGGAAGCTGGACGAGTGGGTCCGGCGCGTCGCCCCCCGGGCGATCGCCTACGCCACGACCCTGCTGGGCAGACCCGAGCGCGCCGAGGACGTCGTGCAGGACGTGCTGCTGCGGCTCCTCGGCCATCCCGAATACGACCTTCTGCGCGACGGAGAGAGGCTCTTGTTCAGGTCCGTCACCAATGCATGCATCAACGCCCGCCAGCGCGCCGTCGAGCTGCGCAGCCTCGACGAGGGGCCCGGCGAAGGAACGGCGCTGCCTGAGGCGCCGACGGCCGATGCGCCCGCCGACCCCGTCCGGGCCGCCGAGAACCGCGAGCTGCTGCGGGCCGTCGAGGCCGAGCTGGCCGCCCTGCCGCCGATGCAGCGCGCGGCCGTCGAGCTGAAGGCCATGGGCAACACGCTGCGCGAGATCGCCGAGGCGCTCAACGTCACCGCGCAGAACGCCGGCGTCCTGGTGCACAGGGGCCGCCGCCGCCTGCGCGAGGGCCTCGGCGCCGCGCTGCCGGGAGGGCTGCGATGAGAGGCAGCGACGAACGCGACGAGGTGCTTGACCTGGTGCGCCGCGTCCTCGACCGCAAGGCCGAGCGGGTCGAGCCCGATGCCTTCCTGGCGCGGCTGAACCGCGCGCGCCGCCCCCGCCGCCTGCCCGCGTGGCTGATACCGGCCGCGGCCGCCGCCGCCGTGACGGCCCTCGCCGTGGTCATGGTGGAGCCGACGCCCGAGCCGCGTCCGTCGAAGCCCGTCCTGCTGGCCCTGGCCGAGTGCGGCGACGCGCTGCGCAGCGAGCTGAACGCCGCCGCCGGGGGCGCCCGCGTGGTCGGCTCGGCCGCCGCCACCGCCACGGCGGCCCCGCTGAAGCAACTGGCCGAGAGGCGCGTGCCCGTGCCCGACCTGGACGCGCTGAACCGACTCTGGCCGGCCGAAACCGGCCCCGCCCCGAAACCCGAGGAGAATGCGCCATGAGACTCGCCCGGATCAACCGATTGCTGCTCGCCGCCGGCCTGCTCGTCCTCTGCGTCGCGGCCGCCGCCGCCGACGCCGCCGTCGAGCACTACATCCCCCGGGACGCCATCGCCGTGCTCAAGGTCACCGACCTGGAGGGCCGCTACGCCGCGTTCAAGGACGGCGCCCTGCTGGCCCGGCTGAAGGACCCGACCTTCATGCCGATGGTCGCCGCGCGGATCAACGAGGCCGAGGCCGCCCTCGATGCCGCCGAGCAGCAGGACGGCGTCGAGCTGGAGCGGCTCTTCCTGGACGTGCTCGGCAACGAGGTCGCGCTGGTCGGGCTGCCGAACGACCTCGGCGTCTTCGTGGCCGAGGCCGCCGGCGCCGGGGCCCTCCAGCGCGCCGTCGAGCAGTTCATCGAGATGGACCGCGGCTCCGGCGAGCTGCTCGGCACCACCAGCAGCGACTACAAGGGAGTGGCCATCCACGCCGACGACCGGACCGACGGCACCCGCTACCGCGCCGTGAGCGGCAAGGCGCTCGCCATCAGCAAGAACCGGGCGGCCGTCGAGCGCGTCATCGACGCCGTCCAGGGCGCCCCGGCGCTCGCCGCCTCCGAGCTCTACCAGGAAGCGCAGAAGGTCGCCCCTGCCGGGGCGATCGCCACGGCCTACGTCAACACCACCGCCCTGCGGCCGCTGGCGCAGGCCCTGCGCCAGCAGGCCGCCACGGCGCCGAGGCGGCGCGAGCTGGGCAAGCTCTGGCTGGCCGAGGCGCTCGAGGCGACGCGCTACGTCGTCGCCTCGCTGCGCGAGGAGGACGGCCCGCGCGCGCACCTGACCGTCGTCTACGAGGAGGATGCCGTGCCCGCGATGCTCGAGCCCGCGCTGCCGGAGGTAGGCGCGAAGCTCGACATCCTGGACCTGGCGCCGCCGGACGCCGTTCTGGCCGGCGCGCGGAACCTCAATGCCGGGGCCGTCTACGACGCCTTCCTCGGCATGGCCCAGAGCGCCGACCCGAACGCCGGGGCCAGGGTCGAGGCCGCCATGGACGCCCTGGTCGCCATGGTCGGCGGCGTCTACACGAAGGAGCAGCTCTTCGGCGAGCTGGAGGGCCAGAGCGCCCTGTTCGTGACGCCCGGCGCAGCCGGCAATCTGCCCGGCCTGACCGTGGCCGTGCGGCTGACGGAAGGGACGCACATCCCCACCGCGCTGGAGAGCATCGTCGGCGCCGCCGTGATCGCCGCCCGCGCCGAAGGCCAGCGCGAAGTCTCGCTCCGGCGCGAGGAGCACGGCGGTTCGCGGCTCACGACGGTCCGCTTCCAGGGGCCCGGCCCCTGGGCGAAGCAGCTCAGCCCGACCTTCGGCATGGTCGGCGATGACCTGGTGCTGGCCAGCACGAAGGAGGCCGCGCAGGGCATGGTCCGTGCCGCCGCTGCCCCCGCTCCCCGGCGGCCCGCCGGGCTGGAGGGCACCGTCTACGAGGACGTCCGGCTCGACGTGGGCCGCGCCGCCGGGCTGCTCGAGGAGAACCGGGAGCTGCTGGTGCGCCACGCCGTCCGCAAGGAGGGCAAGACGCCCGAGCAGGCGCGCAGCGAGCTGGTGGCGCTCGGCAAGCTGCTCTCGCTCTTCCAGGCCGTCCGGTTCACGTCCGCCTTCGGCGAGGGGCGCACGGACCACGAACTGGCCGTCCGCATGGCCCCCCTGCCGCCGACAACGCAATGACCCTCCCAGCGGGACACGCGGGCGGGGAACGCCGCGGCGACGGCGCGCCCTCGCCCGCCCCCGCCTGTCTGGCCGTGTGCACCAAGGGCAGGGCGCGGCGCGCCGCTCAGGAACCCGCGCGCCAGCGCTCGTAGCGGGCCCGCTCGCGGCGGGCGGCCTCCGGCGCCAGCAGCACGAACGGATCCTCCGCCAGCAAGGGCATGACGGTCCGCTCCATGGCGGCGGCGTCGATGACGCGCACGGTCGCCTCGCCGATCCGGCCGCGCGCGAGGGCGCCCTCGCGCGCCAGGACCGGCTCCATCGCCTCGAAGGCACGGAGCAGCCCGTCCGCGTGGCGGCGCGAAGGGACGGCGATGCGCCGCCCCTCGTAGTCGAGGGCGTAGAGCATCTCGAAGCGGTCGAACAGGTAGGGGACGGCGGCCATCTCCTCCAGGGCGTGGAAGCTGGTGTTGACCAGCAGCGTGACGCCGAGCAAGACGATCCTGCCCCGGCGCTCGATCAGCCGCTGGTAGGGGGAGCGGCTTCCGCAGGGGGTGACCTGCGTCTCGTGACCCGCGAGCATCTCGACCTCCAGCGGCCCGATCGCCGCGCAGGAGTGCGTCGGGTGGAGCCCGCGCAGGGCGGAGTCCCGCCCGCGGAAGGTCTCGGGGATCAGGCCGACGCAGCCGGGCGTGCGGCGCACGTCGAAGACGGGATTGCGCGCGTTGACCCGGTCCCAGGTGTGGGTCGGCACCAGGACGGTGCCCCGGGGGCCGACCGCGTCGAGCAGGCCGTCGATGATGGCCTCCGCGCCGCCCTCCACGCGCCCGAAGCGGCTCAGCGAGCTGTGCACCAGGAGGAGGTCCCCCGCCGCGATGCCGAGCGCGCGGAGCCCCTCGGACACGTCGCCGCGCGTGACAACCGCTTCGCCCATCTGGCCCGACCTCCCCGATAGGTGCGCCTCGACCCGCCCCCCCCCGGCCACTCAGAGCCGGCCCTCCTCGATCATGAGCCGCAGGGGGAACTCCTCCTGCTCCAGCGGCAGGGCGATGCGGCGGCTGGTGCGGGCCGACTCGTAGACGCCCATGACAAGCTCCAGGTCGGCCAGGCCGGACTCGCCCGAGAGCGGGTGCCCGGCGCCCTCGCAGATGGTGCGGGCGAACTGGCGGTACATGGCCACGCGCGGCTCGTTCGGCGCGGCGTCGCCCTGCACCGGCGCCGCCCGCCAGCCGCCGCCCTGCGCGTCCTGGATGAGCACGGGCGGCTCGGCGCGGTCGCCCTGCCGCCAGAGCCGGCCTTCCGAGCCGAAGACCTCGTAGTCCTGGTAGTAACGGCCGGGGAACTGCGCCTGCCCGGTGAAGAGCTCCGCCCGCAGCCCGCCGGCGAACTCGATGAGGGCCATCCCGCCGCTCTCGACCGGGTGACCGTAGCGGTAGCCGCCGCAGGTGTGGTAGCCGGCGGCCTGCTCCTGGTCCGGCGGGGGCGGCAGGCGGAAGACCTGCCCCAGCACCCAGGCCGCCTCCGCATCGCCCGCCAGCCAGCGTATCGAGTCGACCAGGTGCGTGCCGTCGCTGAGCACGTCGCCGGCGCAACTGCCGCGGATCAGGTAAGGCTCGCCGATCGCGCCGTCCTCGATCAGGCGCCGCATCCCGAGCAGCGGCCGGCCCATGCGGCGCTGGTGGGCGACGATCAGGCGCACGCCGTGCTCGCCGCAGGCATCGAGCATCGCCCGCCCCTCGGCCATGGAGGTGGCCATCGGCTTCTCGCAGCAGACGCCGCCCACCCCGGCCTCGGCGGCGGCGACGGTGAGCCGGGCGTGGCTGTCGTTCGGCGTCGCCACGGCGACGACGTCCGGCTTCTCACGTTCGAGCATCTGTCCGTAGTCGGTGTAGAGGGCCGCCCCGCCGACCTCTTCGGCGACCTTCGCGGCGAGCCCCTCGTCCAGGTCACAGACGGCGGCGACTGCGAACTCGTCCGACTCGGCCATCGCCAGGGCGTGTCCCCGCCCGGCGCGGCATCCCACCACGCAGCCTTTCAGCTTCTCGCCGCTGCACATTGCTTCGTCTTTCTTCTGCGGTCCCTACGGCAAAGCGGCTCTCGCTCTGCCTCAGCAGGAGTTGCGCATGGTGAACTTGACGATCTCGTCCAGGCCCGCGTGGGCGACGCAGACGACGGTGTCGGCCCCGCCGTAGTAGAGCGCCAGCTCGCCGGTCCCTTCGTCCACGGTCGCCGCGCAGGGGAAGACGACGTTCGGCACGTCGCCGACCCGCTCGTAGTCGGCCCGCGGGCCCATCAGGCGGGCACGGGTGCGGTAGCGGACCTTCCAGGGCTGCTCCAGGTCCAAGAGCGCCGCGCCCACGCTGTAGATGAACCCGTTGCACTTGGTGATGACGCCGTGGTAGATCATCAGCCAGCCCTCGTCGGTCTCGATGGGGACGGGGCCGGGGCCGATCTTGGTCGCCTGCCAGCGCTCGGTGGGGCCCATCACGAAGCGGTGGCGCCCCCAGTGCACCAGGTCCTCGCTCTGGCAGACGTAGATGTCGCCGAACGGCGTGTGGCCCAGGTCGCTGGGGCGGTGCAGCAGGTGGTACTTGCCGTTGATCCGGCGGGGGAACAGGACGCCGTTGCGGTTGCAGGGCGCGACGGGATTGCAGATGAAGCGGAAGGAGCGGAAGTCCTTCGTCTCGGCCAGGGCGAGCGTCGGTCCGTGATAGGGGGCGCACCAGACGACGTAGTAGGTCCCGTCGATCTCGGTCACGCGGGGGTCGTAGCCGCCGGGGCGCATCTCGATCCGGACCTCGCCGAAGTCGAGCGGGAGCGGCTCGGGCTCCAGCTCCCAGTGGAGGCCGTCGTCGCTGCGGCCCACGTGGAGCCACTGCATCAGCTCCGCGTCGTCGACGCGGAACACGCCGGCGTATCCGTCGTCGAAGCGCACCACGGCGCTGTTGTAGATGGCGCCGGCGCCGGGCACGGCGTCGGGCGTGATGATCGGGTTGCCCTCGTAGCGGCGGAAGACCTCCGGCGTCATGGCTTCTCCTATATCGTCCAGGTCAGGCGCGGCTCGAGGCCGCGCACGAACTCGACGGCCCGCTCCAGGGCCGTGCGCTGGTCCAGCCCCTCCACGGGGTCGATCTCCATCAGCATGACCAGCTTCTCCGGATGCGGGGCGCTGCGCATCAGCACGTCGTAGATACCCCGCAGCTCGGCGTCGCCCTCGCCCGGCACGGCGCCGCGCACCCTCATGCCGAGCGGGTCGAAGCTCGGCCACACGTAGTGGTCCTTGAAGTGCGTGCCGATCGTGTAGGGGGCGGCGGCCTTCGCCGCCTCCAGGGGCGGCTCGCCGATCAGGAAGGCGTTGCCCGTGTCGAGCTCGATGCCCAGGTGCGGCGTGCGGCGGCAGAGCTCCGCCAGGTCCGCCCCGTAGTGGCCCACCTTGTGGACGGCGAGCGGGCAGCCGGCGCGGTGCGCGGCGGCGGCCAGCGGGGCGAGGACCCTGCTGAAGCGGTCGAGCTGCTCCTGGAGCGGCACGTCCCGGCTGTAGCGGTGGACCCGCCGGCCGAGGCCGGTCGAGCAGATCGGCGCGCGCATCGGCCCGGCCAGCGCCTCCAGGGCCTCCAGCACGGCGTCGGTGCCGCGCGCGATCTCGTCGGCCTCTTCCGAGAGGTAGTCGAAGCCGACGCCGAGCACCACGTGGAGCTCCAGGTCCTCCAGTAGCGCGGCCAGCTCCTCGCGGCGGCCCGGCCCCATCTCCATCAACGCCCGGGCCGACCAGGACGTCGCCCCCAGGCCGTGCTGGAGCAGGAGCTCCAGTTGCGCGCGGCACGGGTCGGCGGCGTCCGCCACCAGCCCGCTCATCCAGCCCCCGCCGGTCAGTCCCCAGATCACTGCCTGCTCCTGCGCTTGCGGCAAACGGCAGGGAGTTTATGGCGGAGCCGGCGCACCTGCAAGGGCAAGGCGCCGCTTTTGAGCCATCGGCGGCGTTCTGCTATCCTGGAGGAGTGTTCGCCTTCCCTCGAAGAGCCGATCTCCCATGGCCGCTGAACGCCCGAAAGCCGTAGCGCTCTATTCCGGCGGGCTCGACAGCCGGCTCGCCGCCGAGGCGCTCCTGCGGGCCGGCGTTGAGGTAATCCTCCTGCGCCACCACAGCGTCTTCTTCCCGCCGCGCCAGAACCCCGGCTACGACCCGCCGTGCGAGACCGTGCGGGCCGACGTCTCCGAGCAGATGGTCGCCCTGGTCAACGACCCCGAGTACGGACACGGCAAGAACGCGAACCCGTGCCTGGACTGCAAGCAGATGATGTACGGCCGCGCCTGGCGCGAGGCGCAGCGGCGCGGGGCGCAGTTCATCGCCACCGGCGAGGTGCTCGGCCAGCGCCCGATGTCCCAGCACAAGGCGGCCTTCGCCCGCATGGAGAAGGGCGCCGGCGTCGGGGGCCGCGTGGTCCGGCCGCTCTCGGGGAAGCTGCTCCCGCCGACCATCCCCGAACGGAAGGGCCTGATCGAGCGCGAGCACCTGCTCGACATCCACGGCCGCTCCCGCAAGCGCCAGATGGCCCTCGCCGCCGAGTGGGGCATCGAGGGCTACCCCAGCCCGGCCGGCGGCTGCAAGCTGACCGACCCGCAGTTCGCCGAGCGCGTCCTTGCGCTGCGGGAGATGGGCCTGCTCACGGTCGAGAACGCCCGCACGGCGCGCAGCGGGCGGTTCTTCCCGCTCGCAGACCGCTCCTTCGTCCTGGTCGGGCGCAACGAGGAGGACAACGCCCAACTGCTCGGCGACGCACCGGAGGAGGCCCTCATCCTGGAGCTGGGGGAGCAGCCCGGTCCGCTCGCCTGCGTGATCGGCGATGCCGGCCAGGGGCAGTTGGACGAAGCGCGTCGGCTCGTTGTGCGCTACAGCCGCTTCAAGGACCTGCCGCCGGAGGCCGTCGGGGCCTGGCCGCCCGCCGAGGTCCGGGCCCGCCAGGCGGGATAGAGTCGATGGCCGAGTTCCGCTCCAAGAGGATCCGCGAGCTGGTCCACCAGCTCATGGTCGGCCCGCCGGAGGTCCGCCGCGTCCAGGCCGACCGTCTGGAGGGCCTGCTGGCCGGGCTGGAGCCGGACCGGGTCTACCCTTACGAGTTCCTCTACTTCCGCATCACCGGGTTCCGGCCCGAGGACCGGTTCGAGGAGACCTATCCGGGCCGCGAGCTGCTGGCGGACCTGGCGCGGGCGCTCGAGATGCTCTCGCGCACCGTGCCCCGCCCGGCCGAGGAGGCCGGCGAGCCGGTCCATCCCGTCGAGGAGGTGGCCGGGCGCTTCAACGTCTCGGTGCGCACCGTCCGGCGGTGGCGCCGGCGGGGCCTGGTCGGCGCCTATTACCTCTCGCCCGACGGGCGGGCCTTCCTGGGCGTCCGCCGCTCGGCGCTCGAGCGTTTCGAGGAGCGCACCGGCCCGATGGTGGCGAGGGCGGAGCGGTTCTCCCGGCTATCCGCCGAGGAGGGAGATCGGATCATCGCGCGGGCACGACGGCTCGTCGAGCAGGAGGGCCTGAGTCCGACGGCCGCCGCCGAGCGGGTCGCCGACGAGGTCGGCCGCGCGACGGAGACCGTGCGCCGGGCACTGCTCAGCCATGAGCGGGAGGAGCCGGTCCTCGGCCCTGCCCCGCGCCGCCTCTCGGCCGACGCGCGCCGCCGGATCTACGTGCAGTACAGCCAGGGCGTCCACGTGGATGCGCTCGCCGGGCGCTACGGCCGCTCGCGCTCGACCATCTACCGGGTCGTCAACCGCGAGCGGGCGGCGGAGGCCCTCTGCGAGCCGGTCTCGTTCGTGGAGGACGAGGGTTTCTCCGCGCCCCGGGCCGACGAGCGGATACTCGGCGAGGAGTTCCGGGCCGCGATGGCCCGGCTGGACACGGCCATCGAGGCGGCCGCCGGCGCCAAAGGGCCCTGGCGCGAGTCCCCCTTGAGCGCGGTCGAAGAGCGGATCCTGTTCCGCGCCTACAACTACCTGCGCTTCCGGGCGGCCGAGCTGCGCCGGGAACTCGACCCGAGCCGCTACGTCCCATCCGCCCTGCTGGGGCGGCTGGACGAGCTGAAAGCCCGCGCCGAGGCGATCCGCAGCCGGCTGATCCGCCTCCACGTGCCCCTCTTCCGGCAGGTGGCCCGCCAGCACCTGCGGCCCGACCTGGCGGCGGACGACGTGGCGGCGCTGGGCCGGGCCGAGCTGGGCCGCCTGGTGGACAGCTTCCGATATCAGGGGCGCGCCCGGTTCCCCGCCTACGCCAACCTGGAGCTGATGAAGGGCTTCGCCCGCGCGGGCATCAGCCCGGACGGGGGCGATTGAGAGCTCCGCGGCGGCGGTCATTTGCGCGCCCCCGCCGCCTGACCTATGATTGTCCTCCTCGTCGCCCTCCCTGGCGAGCGTCCATGACACAGGAGCAGCCGTTGATCCAGATCGCCCCCTTCAAAGCCCTGCGCTACAACCCGGAGCGCATCTCCTTTATCTCGCGGGTCATCGCGCCCCCGTTCGACGTGATCGAGCCCGCCGAGGCCGAGGAGCTGCGCCGCCGTGACCCCCACAACGTGATCCGCGTTACGCTCGGCAAGCCGAAGGACGAAGGGCGCACCGAGGCGGACTACCGGGAGGCCGCGCAGTTCTTCAGGGACTGGCGCCGCGAGGGCGTGCTGATGCGGGAGCCGGACCCGGCGGTCTACGTCTGCGAGCAGGAGTTCGAGCTGGACGGGCGGAAGCTGCGCCGGCGAGGGCTGATCTGCACGATGCTACTGGAGGAGTTCTCCTCACGTCGCGTGCTGCCCCACGAGCGCACCATGGAGGGGCCGAAGGCCGACAGGCTCCGCCTGATGGAGGCCTGCCAGGCAGACTTGAGCCCCGTCTTCGGCGTCTTCTCCGACCCCGAGGGCCGGGCCGACCGGGCCCTCCAGGAGATGCCCGATGGCCTGCCCGCCTACGAGTTCCGTGACGCCGACGACGTGGCCTACCGGGTATGGCGCGCCGTAGATGCCGAGCGGATCGGCCGGCTGGCCGCGATGCTGCGCGAGCAGGTCCTCTTCATCGCCGACGGACACCACCGCTACGAGACCGCCCTGCGCTACCGAGAAAGCCATCGCCGCGCCGATGCGCCCCCCGGCAGCGCGCCCGAGGACCTGATCATGGTCTTCTGCGTCTCGGTGCGGAACCCCGGCCTCCACATCCTGCCCACCCACCGCCTGGTGCGCGCGCCAGACCAGTTCGACCGGGCCGGCTTCCTGGCGGGGATCGCCGCGACCTTCGAGCTGACCGAGATGAAGATCATGCACCCGGACGGGCTCGCCGATGCCTGGAAGGGCATCGAAGGGGAGGGAATCGGCTGCTACCTGGGCCGCGGCCGATTCGTCATGCTCGCCCCGCGCAAGGAGGGCCCGCTCGCCGCCCGGCTCCCCGTCATCCAGCTCCACCACGCCATCCTTGAGCCGTTCTTCGACATCCCGGCCGAGGCCGACGCCGCCCACCCCCGCCTGCTGTTCTGCCAGGAGGTGCAGAAGGCCTTCTGGCGGGTCGAGAGCGGCTCCTGTGAGGCCGCTTTCTTCCTGCCCCCCACGCCCCCGGCAGCGATCGAGGCCGTGGCCCGGGCCGGCGAGCGCATGCCCCCCAAATCCACCTTCTTCTACCCGAAGATTTGCACGGGCCTCGCGTTCTACGCCTTCGATGAGACGCCCCCTCTGGCGCGGCCGTCCTGCAAGTAGACTCACAACCCGGCAAGGCCCATCGTCCGCGCCTGCGCCCCATTCTGGCACGCAGCCCTCTCCTTCCCGGCCTCGCCGCAGCCCCAGTGCTTCGTGACACTTGATTCTGGGAGTGTGGCATGGCCATCCTGGCCATGATTCACGGGCTGGAAGCCCGTGCCACCGAACCGGAAGTCCGGGATTCCCCTTGCGGATGCCGGCTCTGCGGCCGCCTGAACTAAGCATGTGCCGCGTGATCGGGCCGGTTTCCCCCCTTGCCCGATGCAGGCGCCGGAGCCGCCGCGATCGAGAAATGAGACCGGGAATGCCGCTTTACTGAGTTTCTGGCTCTGGGCGGCCTTTTCGGGGCTCTCTCGCCCGTTCGCCCTTTGACCCGGCCGCGAGAGAAATGGTATAATGGCCAGGAGGCGAGCAGGCGCGGCACGCCTGCCGGGTGCCCGTATCCCAGGCTGTCGTTATCCCTCAAAGAACCGGACGAGAAGCTGTCGAAAACCAGTCGATATCACGTGCAGTCCCTGGCTATTTTGCCCACACTTTCGACACTCGGCAACGGAGACTGCTGATGATGCTTGCAGACGACGGTTCCGTCGGGTGTTTTCGACAGGTTATCAACATGCTAACTGTATCCGCCGGGTTCTCTATAGCGTTTGACGCCAAGGGCTTACGGCGTGTCCGCCGACTTCTCGACGGTTTGGACGGGCTTAGTGGTACTAAGTTCTGTTTGTACAAGATCAATGTAAGCAACACCAACACCCGTTGCCGCGTGGTCGCAGGGGCTTAGGGGAGAGAGTTCGATGAAGCTCGTAGCCAGCCGGGAGGCGTTGTACCACGGCTTCCAGCGCGTCGGGGGAGTCGTCAGCTCCAGCATCCAGCAGCCGGTGTACCGCAACGTCAGGCTGGAAGCCGTCGGCGATGCCGTCCTGCTGTCGGCCACGGACCTGGAGGTGGGGCTCGTGTTGAAGATCGACGACGTAGAGGTGGAGCAGGAAGGGGTGGCCCTGGTGCCGCACGCGCGCATCTCGCCGGTGCTCGGGGCCACGCCGGACGAGCGGATCAGCATCCGGGAAGACGACGGTGCGCTGCTGATCGAGGGCGAGGACAGCACGTTCCGCATCCTGGGCGAGGACCCGGCCGACTTCCCTTCCATCCTCGAGCTGCCGGCCGACGGCCTGGTGGAGATCGACCCGGACGTGCTCGGCTACATGGTCCGGCGCACCGCGTTCGCCACGGCCGACGAGAAGGGGCGCTACGCCCTGAACGGCGTCCTGTTCGTCATCGGCAGGGAGAACACCATTGAGATGGTCGCCGCGGACGGCGCGCGTCTGGCCCACGTCAAGAAGAAGGTGAGCAACCCCGATGGGGTGGAGGCGGAGTTCATCGTGATGACCCGTGGCGTCGAGCAGCTCGCCCGCCTGGCGGACTACGGCAAGGAGCCGGTGAAGTTCAAGGCGACCGAGACGCAGCTCCTGGCGCAGAACGACGCCGGCCGGATCATCTGCCAGCTCGTCGAAGGGCAGTTCCCCAACTACCAGGAGGTCATCCCGACCGAGAGCAAGGTCAAGGTGGACCTGCCCACTCGGGAGCTGCTCAGCGCCGTGCGGCGGGCGAGCTTCCTGACGACCGAGCAGACGAAGGTGGTCGATTTCCGGTTTGCCGGCTCGGCGCTCTCGATCACCGCCGAGTCGCCCGACGTAGGCCACGCCGAGGTGCGCATGGCGATCGACTACGACGGCGAAGAAGCACAGATCGCCTTCAACCCCGAATACCTGGAGGACGTTCTCGGCATCGTCGAGCGCGAAGGCGTGAAGCTGCGATTCACCGACCGCCGCTCGCCGTGCGTGATGAAGGTCGGGCTCGACTACACCTACGTGGTGAGCCCCGTCATCCGCGACGAGGCGGAGGCGTGAACGTGGGAGCGCGCAGCGGCTGGCAGCGAGAGGCACGGCCGATAGGGGAGATTGCTCGGGCGCTGCTGCGCCGCAAGAAGTTCCATGAGAAGGGCAAGTACGGCGCGCTGGTCGACGCCTGGGCCGATCTGGTAGGGGAGAGCATCGCGGCGCGGACACGGATCCGCGCCTTCCGCGGCGGCGAGCTCGTGGTGGAGGTCGGCTCGTCGGTCCTGCTGCACGAACTGAACGGCTTCATGAAGGAGCAACTGTTGGCCGGGATCCAGAGCACCGAGGGGGGGCGCGACGTGGCCTCGCTGCGGCTCTGCCTGGGCAACGGTGCGCCGTGAGCGAAGGAGCATATGGCGAGTAACGACGAGAACGGGTCGGCCTACGAGGCCGAGGACATCCGTGTGCTCGGCGGCATCGAGCACGTCCGTCTGCGCCCGGCCATGTACATCGGCGACACCTCGGAGCGCGGGCTCCACCACCTGGTCGAGGAGGTGGTGGCGAACGCGATCGATGAGGTGCTGGTCGGCCGCTGCACCCGCATCCACGTGCGCCTCCACGCCGACGGGAGCGTCTCGGTGACCGACAACGGCGGGGGCATCCCGGTGGACGTGCACCCCGAGGTGGGCAAGCCGGCCCTTGAAGTCGTCATGACCATGCTCAACGCCGGCGCCAAGTTCGACAAGAAGAGCTACAAGGTCTCGGCCGGCCTGCACGGGGTCGGCGTCTCGTGCGTCAACGCCCTCAGCGAGTGGCTCGAGGCCGAGGTCTGGCTCTCGGGCAAGGTGCACTACCAGCGTTACGAGCGGGGCGAGCCGCAGACGCCGGTCGAGATCCGCGGCCGCACCGACCGCCACGGCACGCGCATCCGCTTCAAGCCCGACCCGCAGATCTTCGAGACGATGAAGTTCCGCTGGGACATCATCGCCCGCCGCCTGCGCGAGCTCGCCTTCCTGAACGGCGGCGCCGAGATCAGCATCTCCGACCAGGCCGAGGACCGCGAGGAGACCTTCCTCTACGAGGGCGGCATCCGGGAGTTCGTCGAGCACCTCAACCAGGGCAAGGAACCGCTCCACGAGGACGTGATCTACATCGCCCAGGAGGTCGGGGACGTCATCTGCGAGATCGCCCTCCAGTACAACGCCAGCTACCTGGAGAACGTCTTCTCCTTCGCCAACAACATCAACACCGTCGAGGGCGGCACGCACCTGAGCGGGCTTCGCAGCGCCCTGACCCGCACCTTCAATGCCTACGGGCGCGACGAGGGACTGCTCAAAGACGTGGCCCCCGGCGGCCAGGACTACCGCGAGGGGCTGACCGCCGTGATCAGCATCAAGCTGCCCGAGCCGCAGTTCGAAGGGCAGACCAAGATGAAGCTCGGCAACCGCGAGGTCGGCGGACTCGTCGAGCAGGTGGTCAACGAGGCGCTCAGCGTCTACTGCGAGGAGAACCCCGACTCGGCCCGCGCGATCATGGCCAAGGCCGTTGAGGCGGCCCAGGCGCGCGAGGCGGCGCGCAAGGCCCGCGAGCTGACCCGCCGCAAGGGCGCCCTGGTCACCTCGGGCCTGCCGGGCAAGCTGCGCGACTGCTCCAGCCGCGACGTGGCCAGCACCGAGCTGTTCATCGTCGAGGGCCAGAGCGCCGGCGGCACCGCCAGCATGGGACGCGACCGCGCGTTCCAGGCCATCCTGCCCCTGAGGGGCGTGATCCTGAACGTGGAGAAGGCCCGCGTCGACAAGATGCTCAGCAACAAGGAGATACGCTCGCTCATCCTGGCCCTCGGCACCGGCATCGGGCAGGAGGAGTTCGACCTGGAGAAGCTGCGCTACGGCAAGGTCTTCATCATGACCGACGCCGACATCGACGGCGCCCACATCCGCACGCTCCTGCTGACCTTCTTCTTCCGCCAGATGCCGGAGATCATCAAGGGGGGGCGCCTCTTTATCGCCCGCCCGCCGCTCTACGCCGTCACCCGGCGGGGCAAAAAGCAGTACGTGCACGACGACCGCGAGCTCCAGGCCAAGCTGCTCGAACTCGGCGCCATGGACGCTGCCCTGCGGGTCAAGCTCAACGGCGAGGAGGCCGAGCTGGCCGACCAGCCCTTCGCGGAGCTGGTGGGGCTGCTCGGCGAGCTGGACGGCCAGATCGACCGGGTCGAGGCACAGGGGATGAGCTTCCGCCGCTACCTGGAATCGCGCTCGCCGAAGGAGGGCGGCAAGTTCCCCCTCTACCGGGCCGTCTACGTCGACGCCGAGCGCGAGCGCCACGAACACCTGTTCTACACCGAGGACGACTACGACGCGTTCGTGATGGGCCTGCGCCGGCAGCTCGAGGGCCAGGGCAGCGACCTGCGGCTGGTCGAGTCCGACGACGGCCTGGCGCCCGAGCCCGAGGACCCGCGCCGCAGCCTGCGGCCCTGCCGCTTCGACGCCGCCGCTCGCATCGAGGAGCTGGTGGGCCGCATCGAGGGGCTCGGCATCCCCATCGCCAGCCTCTACGCCCGCGAGCAGGGCGAGGGGCGCTTCGCCGTGGTGGCCGACGGGGCCGAGGCCCCCGCCGACTCGCTGCTGGAGGTCATCCCCACGCTGCGCGAGCTGGGCCGCAAGGGGCTCGACATCCAGCGCTACAAGGGCCTGGGCGAGATGGACGCCGCCGAGCTGGCCGAGACGACCCTCTCCCCCGAGACGCGCCGCGCCGCCCAGGTGACCATCGGCGACGCGATCCGGGCCGACAACTACTTCAGCATCCTGGCCGGCAAGGACGTCAAGCAGCGCCGCGAGTTCATCGAGCGGCACGCCCTGGAGGTGAAGAACCTGGACGTGTAGCGGCGCCGGGGGCCGGCGGGAGTCATCCGTGGTCCAGTTCGACATCCCGGCCGAGTGCCCGCGCTGCGGGGCCACCTTCAGCGTGCCCCGGATCCGGGCCGGGCGGCAGGAGCCCTGCCCCGTCTGCCGCGCCGAGGTGCTCGTGCCCGCCCTGGCGGAGGCCGAGGAGGGCGAGGCCCCTGACGGGGAAGTCCGCTACGAGCAGCAGCAGGAGGAGCCGGCCACCGCGGCCGAGGTGCAGCAGCTGCCGGCCGACGTGTCCGGGCCCGTCGTCGTCTGCGTCGCCACGGAGCGGAAGCTGAACCCGATGGCCCTCGGCGAGCTGATCGCCGAGTTCGCCGGGATCCCCGTCACCGGCGGACGGCAGCGCGTGGTGCGCAGCAAGGGCCTGCTGATGGAGGGCCTGACGGTCGAGGCCGGCGAGCGCCTGATCGAAGCGCTGGCCGAACGGGGCGTCGAGGCCTTCATGGTGCCGGCGGCCTGGGTGCCCCGGCCGCAGGCGCTGAACCTGACGCGCATCTACGACGCCGACCAGGAGGCCCTGCACGTGCAGGTGGACGCGGAGGGCGCGATCCGCCCGCTGCCGTGGCGCCTGCTGGCGGCCGGAGCCTGCGTGCAGAGCCCGCCGGCGGCCGGCAGGGAGCCGCAGAGCTACGGCGAGGAGGCGATGATGCCGGCCGTCGCGCCGGGGATCGGCTTCGGCGTGATCCGGCGGCGCCGGCGCATGACTTACGGCCGGCGCGATGAGCCGGAGATGCGCGTAATGCTCTTCTTCTGCGGCCGCAGGGGTGGCGTCTACGAGCTGGCCTTCGGCGAGCGACAGGTGCGCTACCCTTACCTGGGCGAGCGGGTGCGGCCGACGGCCGGGCAGAACTTCGTCCTGGTGCTGCGCGACGTGATGGGGCAGGGCGGGCGCGCCTTCTTCCCGGCCAGCTTCAGCGCGGCGGCCGAGGGCCGGCGCGTGGGCGTCACCAAAGTGACGGGCAAGCTGGAGAGCGAGAACTACAGGCGCTGGGTGCTCTGCTGCGCGGCGAGGCGCGGCCTGCTGACCCCGCAACACTGACCGGAAGAGACGAACGCCGAGATGGCCCACGAAGTCCAGGAAGCCGAAGAGCTCCTCATCGAAGAGGAGATGAAGGACGCCTACCTGACGTTCGCCATGAGCGTGATCATCAGCCGGGCGCTGCCCGACGTGCGGGACGGCTTGAAGCCCGTGCAGCGCCGCATCCTGCTCGGGATGAACGAGCTGAACCTGGGGCCCCGCTCCAAGACGCGCAAGTGCGGCAAGATCGTCGGCGACGTGCACGGCAACTACCACCCGCACGGCGAGCAGGCCATCTATGACACGCTGGTGCGCATGGCCCAGCCCTTCACCATGCGCTACCCCCTGGTCGACAGCCAGGGCAACTTCGGCTCGATGGACGGCGACCCGCCGGCGGCCCAGCGCTACACCGAGGCCCGCCTCAGCTACATGGGCATGGAGATGCTCCAGGACCTGGAGCAGGACACCGTCGCCTTCGTCGACAACTATGACAACACCCGCCGCGAGCCGGTGGTGCTGCCCGCGCGCTTCCCCGCCCTGCTGGCCAACGGCGCGGCGGGCATCGCCGTGGGCATGGCCACCAGCGTGCCCCCGCACAACCTGCGCGAGCTCTGCGATGCGACCATCGCCGTGCTCGACGATCCGGCGATCAGCATCCGCGACCTGCTGGACATCATGCCCGGGCCCGACTTCCCCACCGGGGGCATCATCTGCGGCCAGGAGGGCGTCTACGAGGGCTATACGACGGGCCGGGGCATCGTGACGCTGCGGGCGCGCACCCACTTCGAGGAGTTGCGCGGCGGGCGGCGAGCCATCGTGGTGAGCGAGCCGCCGCCGAAGATGGACCGCGACGCCATCGTGGAGAAGATCGCCGACGCCGTCCAGGCCGGCCGCATCCAGGACGTGCACGACATCCGCAACGAGAGCGACAGCGAAGGCACGCGCATCGTCATCGAACTGAAGCGCGAGGCCGACCAGGACATCGTGCTCAACCAGCTCTTCCGCCACACGCCGCTGCAGGGCTCGGTGAGCATCATCCTGATCGCGGTCGTGGACGGGCGCCCGGAGACGCTCGACGTTCGCTCGATCATCCAGCACTACATCGACCACCGCCGCGAGGTGATCCGGCGGCGCACCCGCCACCTGCTGGAGCGGGCTGAGGACCGCGCCCACGTGCTGCAAGGTCTCAAGGTCGCCATCATCAACATCGACGAGGTGATCCGGATCATCCGCTCCAGCCAGGAGGTGGCCGAGGCGCGCGGGCGGCTCATGGAGCGCTTCGAGCTCTCCGAGCGCCAGGTCGACGCCATCGTCGCCATGCGGCTGCGCAGCCTGGTGGGCCTGGAGCAGATCAAGATCGAGCAGGAGCACGAGGAGCTGCTCGCCCGGATCGCCGAGTACAAGGCCATCCTGGCCGAGCCGGCCCGCGTCGACGCCATGATCCGCGAGGACCTGCGCGAGGTGAAGGAGAAGTACGGCGACGAGCGGCGCACCGAGATCGGCGGACCGGTCGAGATCCTGGAGCGCGAGGACCTGGTGCCCGAGGAGGACGTGGTCGTCACCGTCAGCTATCGCGGCTACGTCAAGCGCACCAAGCCGGAGGCCTTCCGCGAGCAGGGCCGCGGCGGAAAGGGCGTCATCGGCGCCGACCTGCCCGAGGAGGACTTCATCGCCGACATCTTCGCCTCCTCCACGCACGACTACATCATGTTCTTCACCAACCTCGGGCTGGTCTACTGGCTGAAGGTCTACATGATCCCCGAGATGCAGCGCACCGCCCGCGGGCGCGCCCTGGTGAACCTGCTCGACCTGCGCGAGGGCGAGGTGGTCACCGGCATGGTGCCCGTGCGCGAGTTCGACCAGGAGCACTACCTGCTGATGGCCACCGCCGGCGGCACACTGAAGAAGACCGCCCTCGACGCCTTCGGCAAGCGCGGCTCCGGCGGCATCATCGCCATCGACCTGGCCGAGGACGACCGGCTCATCGGCGTGCGGCGCACCACCGGCGAGCAGGACGTGGTGCTCGGCACGCGCGACGGACGCGCCGTCCGGTTCGACGAGCAGGACGTGCGCCCCATGGGCCGCACCGCCGCCGGCGTGCGCGGCATCCGCCTGCGCGACGACGACCGCGTCGTCGACATGGCCGTCGTCCGCCCCGAGACCGAGCTGCTCACCGTCTGCGAGAACGGCTACGGCAAGCGCACGGCCTTCGAGCACTACCCCGTCCACCGCCGGGGCGGGCTCGGCGTGATCGACATCCAGACCATCGAGCGCAACGGCCGGGTGGTCGCCATGCGCGAGGTCGCCGAGGGCCACCAGCTCTTCCTGATCACCGAGCAGGGCATGATCGTCTGCATCCCCGTCGGCTCGATCGGCTCGATCGGCCGCAACACACAGGGCGTCCGTCTGATCAAGACCGAAGAGGGCGACCGCGTCAGCAGTGTCGCCCTCGTCGCTGAGGAAGAGCAAGAGCAACAGGAAGAGGAACAGGAACAGGGGGAAGGAGAAGGCTGAAATGGAGATGCCGCCGCCGCTCGTGGAGACGGACCTGAAGGGGCTGGAGCTTTTCAACCGGGGAAAAGTGCGCGACATCTACGCGCTCGACTCGCGCCTGCTCGTGGTGACCACCGACCGCATAAGCTGCTTCGACGTGGTGCTCGCCACCGCCATCCCGGGCAAGGGCAAGGTGCTGACCCACCTGACCGAGTTCTGGCTCGACTTCCTCGGCGAGGAGGTGCCCAACCACCTGATCACGACCCGCGTCGCCGAGATGGGCCCCGAGGTCGAGCCGCACCGCGAGCTGCTGGAGGGGCGCACGATGCTGGTGCGCCGCGCCGACGTGATCCCCGTCGAGTGCGTCGTGCGCGGCTACCTCTCCGGCTCGGGATGGCGGTCCTATCGCGACACGGGCCGGGTCTGCGGCGTCGAGCTGCCCGAGGGCCTGGTCGAGAGCGGCAGGCTGCCCGAGCCGATCTTCACCCCCACCACCAAGGCCGAGGAGGGCCACGACCTGCCGCTCGCGATGGGCGAGGTGGAGCAGATGGTCGGCGCCGAGCCGGCCCGTCGCCTGCGCGACCTCTCGATCGAGCTCTACCGCCGCGCGGCCGACTATGCCGCCGAGCGGGGCATCATCATCAGCGACACCAAGTTCGAGTGGGGCCGCTGCGCCGGGGAGCTGACCCTGGTGGACGAGGTGCTCACGCCCGACTCCTCGCGCTTCTGGCCGGCCGACACCTACCGCCCCGGCGGGCCGCAGTTCAGCTACGACAAGCAGTACGTGCGCGACTGGCTCGACGATTCGGGCTGGGACCACGAGCCGCCCTCGCCCGAGCTGCCCCGCGAGGTGGTCGAGCGCACCGCCGAGAAGTACCTGGAGGCCTGCCGCCGCCTCACCGGCACCTCCCCCGCCGACTGAGCCGGCCCGCCGCTGCTCGAGAATATCGTCCGAAGCCTGGCCGCCTTGCGGGATGGCCTGCTGGGTCAAGCGCTGCCGTGGGGCAGGAAGAGCTCTGTGTAGCACCGAGTGAAGAACTGATCTGTCATCCCACCGATGTAGTCCAATACAAGTTGTTCGTTACTGGCGTCGTAGGTTTCCGGCAAGTCTTCATCCCGGAACTCTGCCAGGAACGTAATGGCATGGCAGGCTTCGTCGTCAAGATCGGCCTTGGGGGGCACCTCGTCAGCACCAAGCTTCTCAACGAGCAGATCAAACATGCTGCCGATGGCCAGCTTGATCTGAGCGAAGCAGGCCGTGACTTTCGGGTGCCTGTAGATACGCTCAACGCTGAATTCCTGGAATTCCCGCAGCGCCTTACGTACTTCCCCGTTGATTGCGATAAAGCCTTGCCCCCGACTGTGTTGAACGATGTCGTGAACGAGGTTAGCTATGAACTCGCGGTTCGTGCTGCCGAGAGTGTTGCGGACTCCCGCGGGCAGATCCCGCCTGTTCACTATCTTGGCGTCGACGGCGTCCTCAAAGTCGCGACCCAGGTACGCTACGCGGTCTGCCGCCCGCACAACGCATCCCTCCAGCGTAGCGGGCATTCCATGTTCTGGCCGAAGGCCTTCAGTAAGGTCATGCCGATCCCAGTCGGGCTCCAAGCGCGCCCGGTCGTAGTCTTCGCCACAATGCATGAGAATGCCATCCCTGACCGCGAATGTGAGGTTGAGACCAGGATGCTTCGGCTTGTACGGCGACTCGATCAAGTCGACTACCCGAAGGCTTTGCGGCTCGTGGTCGTAGGTCAGGCGGTGCTCCTTGGCGATCTCCTGAAGCCGCTCTTCCCCGTGATGACCGAACGGGGCGTGTCCAAGGTCGTGGCCCAGCGCGATCGCCGCGACTAAGTCCAGGTTGAGGTTGAGCGCCCGCGCAACGGTCCGCGCTACGGAGGCAACGTGCAGTGAGTGTTCCAGGCGCGTGCAGATGTGGTCGTTCTGTGGAAGGACGAAGACCTGCGTCTTATGCCTAAGGCGACGGAAGGCGCGGGAGTGGAGGATGCGCGTGTAGTCTCGTTCGAACTCCGTTCGGTACGGATCTGGCTCCTGTTGGTACTGGCGCCTTGCCGCACGCTGGCGGTCGCCCGAGCGACTGGCGCACTCAGCGAGAGCACGCTCACCTTCTTCGGCGCGGACGCGGGGGAGATCATTGTCGATTGGCTTGGGCACGCTCAACGATCCGTAGCGGACGTAGCGGTGTTTGCCCTGGCGGAGATCACGGCCGCAACATCCTCCATTCTCCTGGACTGCGAAAGTGTATTCCAGATCTCAGCCCCTAGCTTGAGCGACTCGGAGATCTCCTCCTCGCGCTCAAACTGCTGACGTGGACCTATCTTGCCCGCGTCGACTCGCGACTTCAGCCACTCCGCCGCCCGCTCGGGTCCATCTGCCAGCTCGAAGCCGAAAAGACCGACGACCAGCGGATTCTGCTCGCCCCCGAAGACGCTATAGGTGTCTGTCTTATAGCCCACCACGGCCTTGCCGTATGCCCACGCCATAGCGGCCTCGGCCACGGCGCCTTCGTCGGGCACTCTGCCGTTGAGGTTGACCACGACGGCGCCACACCGGCTCAGCAACTGGTAGACATCGAGCGCGAAGATAGCTTTAGAGGTCATCCGCGAAGCGGCGGCGCGCGAGATGCCCATTGCGGCCAGCACGTCGACGCAGTTCGTGAACTCCAATCCATCACGCTGTGGGAGAAACGTTCCAAAGCCCGCTCCATGGAGCGCGTCGGCCAGCTGCTGCATCTCTTCCTTCTGCTTGTCGCTGAACAACGGACCCGCACAGTAGACCCGCGGCCCCTCTTTCATGGCCAGCCACCCCTTTCTTGCCCTTTCGGCCTCTGACGGCGAAGTAGCGCGTGCGATGACACGACTGCTCGGACGGCGTGTTGCTGAAAACCGCCGCACCCTACCCCTTACTATGCTGCCGCATTGTAGCGAACCGCCCAGTGTGCATCAAGCACTGCCGCAGGTTCTCGGGTTCCTTCACAGGAAATGTCTAACCGGCACGCTCACCGGCTGAAGTGGAAGGTGATGACGTCGCCGTCCTGCACCTCGTAGTCCCGCCCCTCCATGCGCACCCGGCCGGCGGACTTCGCCTCTTTCAGCGAGCCGCAGCCGAGCAGGTCTCCGCAGCCGACCACCTCGGCGCGGATGAAGCCGCGCTCCATGTCCGAGTGGATCCGCCCGGCCGCCTCGCGGGCGCTCGCCCCCGCGCGGACCGTCCACGCCTGGAGCTTGTCCGAGACGCACGTGAAGAAGGTGCGCAGCCCCAGCGCCCGGCAACAGGTGCGGATCAGCCGCCCGGCGGCCATCTCCTCCAGGCCGGCCGCCTCCAGGAAGGCCTCCCGTTCGTCGGGCGCCAGCTCCATCAGCTCCATCTCGAGCTCGGCGCAGATCGGCACGGGGGGCGGGTCGAGCGAGGCCAGCGGCGCCGGCAGAGGCGGCTCGCCGATCTCGTCCTCGCCGATGTTCAGGGCGCAGATGCGCGGCTTCAGCGTGAGGAAGGCGTAGCTGCGCAGCAGCTTCTCCTCCGACTCGGAAAGGCCGATCACCTCCAGGCGCCGCTCCTCCTCGATCGCTTCCTTGCAGCGCACGAGGACGCCCTGCTCGCGCTCCCGCTCGTCCCGTTCGGCCCGCCCCCGGCGCAGGTCGTGCTCGATCGCCTCCAGCCGGTGCTCGATGACCTCCAGGTCGGCCAGCAGCAGTTCCTCGGTCATGACGTGGTACTCATGCGCGGGGTCGACCTCGCCGAAGACCTCGGGCACGAAGGGCGACTCGAAGGCCCGCAGGACCATCAGCACCGCGTCGCTGTCGCGCAGCTCCGCGATGGCCCGCCCGCTGTGCTCGCCGCCGGCCAGGTGCGCGAAGACGCCGCTGATGTCCTCGAGCTGGAGGGTGGCGGGGATCACCTCCTTCGGGGCGAGCACCTCGGCGAGCGCGTCGAGCCGCCCGTCGGGCACGCGCACCACCCCGCGCGCCACGTGCTCGCCGGCGTGGTAGCCGCCCGTGTCGCCGTGGGCGCCGGTCAGCGCGTTGAACAGCGTCGTCTTCCCCGACTGCGACAGCCCCACGATGCCCACGTCCATGGCCGCCCCTCCTGTCCCCCTTCTGGCCGCCCTTCATCCTACCAGAGCCGTCGGGAGCCGGCAACGCGGAGGGGCGTTCAGGCGCGCCGGATGGCGATCCGCCGGCCGCAGCCGGGGCAATCGGTGTGGTCGCCGCTGAAGCTCGGGCTCAGGTTGACCGTCCAGCCGCACGGGCAGCGGAACGACTGCCACTCGCCCGGCCGATAGCGGTAGGAGAAAGCGGATGCCTGGGGCATGTCCTCCACGTCGGCCGGCCGATACTCGCCGGGCGGTGCCTCTCCCGCGCCGGCCGTGGCCGCGGCCATGGCGGCCACGGGCACGGCGAGCTCGCGGCTGCAGCGGGGGCAGCGGATCGTGTCGGCCTCGAACTGCGGCGGGACCTTGATCTTCAGCCCGCAGGCGCAGGCCAGGAACAGGAGGCCGTTGATCCGGTGCAGGATGTCCACCGCTTCGCGGGCGCGGGCCAGGTCCTCCTTCTGCGGCTCGGCGGAGGGCTCGCGCAGGCCCACCGCCTCGGCCCCGGCGAGCGTCCGCTCGCCGATCACGCGCTCGCCGACGGTGCGGCGGAAAGCGGCCTCGTAATCCGCGAAGGCCGCCCCGCCCATCGCGCGCAACACGCGCACCCGCTCCGCCGTCGGCGGGTGGGTGCTGAAGAGGCCCGAGGCGCCGCTCGCCTTCAGCGGGTTGACGGTGAACATCGGGGCGACGGTGCGGCTGACCTTCTCCATGCGGCCGGCGGCGGCGGCGATCTTCTGAAGCGCCGAGGCGAGCCCCTCGGGGTAGCGGGTGAAGCGCGCGGCGCTGGCGTCGGCCAGGTACTCCCGCCGGCGCGAGCAGGCGAAGTAGAGCAGGCGCGCGATGATCGGCGCCAGAATGGCGAACGCCAGCGCCACCAGGAGGACGGCCGCCTGGCCGCCGCCCCTGCCCCGCCGGCCGCCGCGCCGCGTGCCGGCCCCGTGGAAGACGCCCCGCACGAAGACGTCGGCCACCAGGATGATCGCGCCCATCATCACGCCGGCCAGCACCATGAAGCGGGTGTCATGGTTCTTGATGTGGCCGATCTCATGGGCGACCACGCCCTGGAGCTCGTCCCGCGTCAGCCGCATCAGCAGCCCGGAGGTGACCGCCACGACGGCCCTGTCCTCCTTGCCGACGGCGAAGGCGTTCGGCGCGTCGGAGTCGATGATGTAGACGCGCGGCATCTTCGGCAGGCCCGAGGCGATGGTCATCTCCTCGACGACGTTGAACAGCACGGGGTAGTCGTCGTGCTGGATGCGGCGGGCATGGACGCTGCCGAGCATCAGGCCGTCGCCGGCGCTGACGGCGGCGATCCAGAGGAAGGCCCAGACCACGGCGGCGACGCCGACGCCGAGGTAGGCGAAGTGCGGCGCCAGGGCCATCCCGATCGCGTAGCCGAGGCCGACCAGCAGGGCGGCCATCGTCAGGATCAGCAAGACCGAGCGCCGCCTGTTGGCCCGGATCGCTTCCCACATGCGGCATCAAGGCGGTTGGAGGGGAGGGGGCTTGCGGCGCGCCGCCTTCAGAACTTGACCTCGGGCACGGCGCGCTCCTCGGGCGCCTCCAGCTCGAAGAGGTCCCTCTCGGTGAAGCGGAACATGCCGGCCACGATGTTGGCGGGGAAGCTCTGGATGCGGATGTTGTAGTTCATGGTCTGGTCGTTGTAGAACTGGCGGGCGAAGCCGATCTTGTTCTCTGTGGAGGCCAGCTCTTCCTGGAGGGCCAGGAAGTTCTGGTTCGCCTTCAGGTCGGGGTAGCGCTCGACCACGACGAAGAACTGGCCCAGGGCGCCGGTGAGGCCCTGCTCGGCGCCCGACGCCTCGCCGGGGCCGCTGGCCTGCACGGCGCGGCTGCGCGCCTCGGTCACCGCCTCCAGCGTCTGGCGCTCGTGCTGCATGTAGCCGCGGGCGGTCTCGACCAGGTTCGGGATCAGGTCGTGCCGCCGCTTCAGTTGCACGTCGATCTGCGCCCAGGCGTTCTCCACCTGGTTGCGCAGGCGGATCAGGCCGTTATAGGTGGCAATCACGTAGAGGATCACCAGCACGACCAGCCCGCCGATCACCAGCAGCGCGATCAGTCCGGCGCTCAGAGTCATCGCGTGTCTCCTTCCCGATCAGTTGCCTGGCCGCCGCCCAGCTCGGCGAAGAAGCGGGCCAGCACGTTGTCCTCCTGCGCCCCGGCCGCGCGCACGACGGCGCCGAGCTCGCCCCGGTCGAACCAGAGGCCGTGCCGGCGGGGGCAGCGGTCCACCACGATGGGCGGCTCCGCGTCCGCCTCCACCTCTCGTAGACCCTTGCCGCAGACGGGGCAGCGGCGCCGGCCGCCGGCCGGGGGGCTGCCCTCCTCGGCCTCCAGGGCGCCGAGCAGCTCGCCCCGGAGCGCGCCGGCCTTCTCGCCGACCAGCTCCAGCTCCCCCGAGTCGAGCCAGACCCCGCCGCAGCGCGGGCAGTAGTCCACCTCCACCAGCTCGAACTCGAGGACGAGCATCTGTGCCTCCTCGCAGGCCGGGCACTGCATTCTACGCCTCCCCGGGAGCGGTTATCCGGTATCATACTGACGGCCCCCGGTGCGGCGCAATGCGGGAGCCGCCGGCCGTCTACCCCGACGGGACGAGCGGCGCCGTTCGGGACTCTTGAGAGGAGCCCCTCGCATGGCCGCGCTGGCGAGGCTCTGGGCGGGGTCAGTCCTGGGGCGCCTTGAGCGCCTGGAGGCGATCTTCCAGCTCGCGCAGGCGGCGGCGGAGGCGCGCGTTCTCCTCGCGCAGGGGGGCGAGGGGCTCGGGTTCGCCGGCGGGCGGAGCGCCACTCGGGCGCCAGTAGGGCCGCACGACGTTGTCGCCGGGCCAGCGGCGGCCGGCGCAGATCAGCAGCGGGCGGGGCTCGACTCCGACGGGCAGCGTCAGCTCCTCGCCGCCGCGCCGCAGGGCGATCTGCACGGTGCGGCCGGGGCCGGCCTCGACCACGCGGCGGGCCAGCACGGCCGGCCCGGCGAGCGATTGGCCGTCCACGGTAAGCAGCACATCGCCGGCCAGGATGCCGGCGGCCATGGCGGGCGAATCCTCCAGCACGGCCTGGACGGCGAGCCCGCGCCCGTCGGCCGGCTCGCGGGCGAGGGCGAGGCCGAGCCAGCCGAGCCGGCGGGACTCCCCCCGCAGCAGTCGCTCCAGCGCGGGCTTGAGCCGTTCGGCCGGCAGGACAAGAGCGCGCGGCCGGGCGGCGCGGCCATCCGGCGACGCCTCAGCGCCGATCACGACCCCGACCAGGCGGCCCTGCTCGCTTAGCAGCGGCGCGCCGGCGCATCCGGGCTCCAGGTGCAGCGGTGCGGCCATCAGGCCGGTCCATTCGACGCCGCCCAGGCGGACCGTGCCCTCGTAGGCGTTCAGCACGGTCGGCTCCAGCGTGGTCGCCACGCCCGCGCCGCCCTCGTAGGGGGTGGCCAGCAGCGCGGGGCTTCCGCTCGGTGGGTCCTGGGCGGCCGTCTGTAGCGGGCGGACGCCCTCCACGCCGGTGCTGAGCAGCGCGAGCCCGCTCGCCTGGTCGAGGGCGCTGATCTGCGCCTCGATGCGTCGGCCGTCGGGGAAGGCGACATAGACGCGTTCGCAGCCGGCCAGCCCGAGCAGGCACGTGACCACCTCGCCGTGGGGGCCCGCCACGAAGCCGACGTTGGCGAACTGCGCCTGGCGGGCGTCGAGGCGGAACGGGCCGTTGCGGGGCCGGAAGGTGACGCTGACGCGCACCACGGCGTCACCGGCGCCAGAGACGGGGCCGGGGTGCTCGGGCTGGTCTGCGCCGACGGGCTCGGCGGCGGCCAGAAGGCAGAGGGCGGCCGCCAGGGCCGCCCCCCTGAACAGGCGCTTCCCCATCTCTACCACCAGTGGGAGGAGGTGTCGGGGTCGTAGAAGGCGTGGTCGACCGGGACGGTCACGCCGCGCGTGTCGGTGCGCACCAGCGTCGGCGCGGCCGGCTGCTCGCGCGGGGGCCACGCGATGCCCCCCAGCGCTATGCCGCGCACGACGTTGACCGGCTCGCCCTGGCCATGCGTCGCCAGCACGACGGGCACGTAGCCCTGAGGGTGCGGCCCCTCGGCCAGCGGCACCGCCGGCGCCAGCGGCGCCGCCGGCGCCTGAGGCGCCGCGGCGAACTGGACGTGCCAGGCGATCGTCGCCGCCGAGATAAGGATGGCGGCGGCCGCCGCCAGGGCGACGAACTGCGGGTAGGTGGCCAGGCGGAAGATCCGCGCCGGCCGGCCTCGGGCGGCCAGCAGCGACGCGTACCGTTCGACGGTCAGGTAGCGGCGCTTCGGCGCCAGCTCGGGCGCGGCGCGCCGCAAGGCGTTCGCTCCGGTCCGCAGCTCAGAGAGCTCCGCCCGGCAGGCCGGGCAGCCGTCCAGGTGCTCCTCCAGGCGGGCCGCTTCCTGGCGTCCCAGCGCCTCGTCGGCGGCGTCCAGCAACCTGTCTTTGGCTTCGGAGCAGTCCACTTGTCCCTTCCTCCAGAGCCTTAGTGCCCGGGGGCCGCCCATGGTTCAATGCGCGGCCCGGAACCCCACGATCAGGTCTGCTCCTCCGGCTCGGCCAGCTCGCGGCCCATCTTGCGCAGTGCGTAGTGGATGCGCGACTTTACCGTGCCGACGGGGCAGTCGAGCACGCGGGCGATCTCGCCGTAGGGCATGTCCTCGACGAAGCGCAGCAAGATGACCGCCCGGTGCTCGGCGGAGAGCTCGTCGACGGCCCGGCGCACCAGGTCGGCCGTCTCGTCCCGCACGGCGGCTTCGTGGGGGCCGGGGTGCTCCGACTTCAGCAGCTCCTCCGGCCGGGCCGAGTCGCGCTCGGCGGCGAGGGACTCCAGCGAGACGGCCCGCCGGCCCTTGCGCCGCAGGTAGCGGCGGAACTTGTTCAGCAGGATGCCGTAGAGCCACGTGTAGGGCGAGGAGCGGCCTTCGAAGCGCCCCAGCGACCGCCCCGCCGCCAGGAAGGTCTCCTGCACCAGGTCCTCGGCGGCCGCCGGCTCGCCGCACATGAACCGCGCGGCCCGGAACAGCCGGTCGTAGTGCTCCTCGACGAGCTGGCGGAAGTCCTGTTCGCTCAAGGCGTCGCTGTCCGCACGAAGGTTGCAGGCTCGACGGCCGGCCGCCGGGGGGCGGGAGGCGAAGGCCCCTTGCTGCGCCCGGCGGCGGATTATACAGCGGCAGCGGGCCGGAGCCCAAGGGCGGGCGCGGGGGCTACTCGGAGCGGCCGAGCACTTCGCGGGCGATCTGGTTGACCGTGCGGCCGTCGACCACGTCGCCGTGCTCGGACACGACCGCCTGCATGACCTTGCCCAGTGCTTCGTGACACTTGATTCTGGGAGTGTGGCATGGCCCTCTGGGCCAGAGGCCCTCGGGGCCGGTGGCCTTCATGGCCTGCCTGAGTTCGCGGTCCGGCTCTTCCCGCACGCTCAGCTCTTTGCGGCGTTCAGTTCGAGGCGCGTCTCCAGCGCCTCGGCCACGGCCCTGCGCAGGGCCGTGGTGGTGGCCTTGGTCAGCAGGCCCTTCAGCATCGTGAGGGGCTCGTCCTCTTCGGGCAGGTAGGCCATCCCCGTCAGGGCGGCTTCCTGGATCGCGGTCCTGTTCTGACGGTAGTAGGGGCGGTCGCCCGCGGCCAGGGCGTAGTTGAGCATGTCCTTGCGGGCCATGGTTCCGAGCGCCCGGGCGATCAGGCCTGCCAGGGCGGCCTGGCCCGGCGGCGCGCGGCCGGCCGAGGCCGCAGGCGTCACGCCGGCGATGCGGGGGATGGCCGCGCCAGCGCCGGGAGGCGGGCCGGCCGGCGGGGCCTGGCGCTGGGGGGCCGGCTCCGACGCCGGGTCGGGCGGCCCGACCAGCCCGCTGAGCAGGGCTTCGGCGGCCGGCTCGCCTCCGAGCCGGCGCAGGGCGATGGCGGCCGTTCGGCGCGTCTCCACCGGCGGGGAGTCGTCCGCGCGGCGCCGCCGCGAGGGGCTGGCGCCCTGCGCCGCCGTCTCAGCCCTGGCGGTGGCGGTCAGCACCTGGCCGAGGCCTGCGATCACGTTGGGGCCGGCCGAGGGCACGCGCTCCACGCAGAGCACGCCGAGCGCGGGACCGACCTCCGAGCGGGCCATCAGCCCGCCCGTCAGCGACATGGCGATGGCGGTGGCGTTGCCCTCGAAGACATCCTGAACGCGGGCCCAGTGCTGTTTGGTCCTGGCGATCCGGTCCGTGACCTGCTTCAGCGAGTAGGACCAGTCCACCGTGCGGTGGGGTCCGCGCCGGTCGTAGTCGGCCGTCGGCTGCGTGCCCTCCTGTTCGGCACCGCCCCTCGCGGTCATCGGCCCACGGTATGCCTCCACGAAGGCCGGCGGTCCGCTGGTGCCGGCCGGCGGTCTGCCGATGCCGGCCGGCGGTCCGCCGATGCCGGCCGGCGGTCTGCCGGTGCCGGCCGGCGGTCTGCCGGTGCCGGCCGGCGGTCCGCCGGCAACGGCCGGGCGGGCGCGTGCCCGGGGAGCGGCCGGGTCCTCCTGTTGGGCCGTGAGGACCTGGCGCAGGAGCATAACGACGAACTCTCCGTAGTCCGGGTCGTAACTGCTGACCTGCCCGCGCGCCCTCTGGTATATGGCCTGGTAGGCATCGGGCCTCAGGGCCCCGCGCTGTTCCATCAGCAGGACGAAGTACCGGGGCGAGGGCGCGTAAGCCATCTCCCCCATCAGCGAGGACCAGTGCGGGTCCACCCCGCCCGGGGCGGGCAGCAGCTCGGGCAGGTCCTTGAGCACGGCCGGACTGCCGCCGCGGACCGCCAGGTGCACGACGGCGTCCCGCAGGGCGTTGCGCAGCAGGTCGGCTCCTTCGTCGGCCTGCCTGCCCGCCGGACCCCGGGAGGGGGCGGCGCGATGCTGTGGCTGCGCGGCGCCTCCGCGTTCCCTGATGCTGAGCAGAAGGCGCCGCAGCACAAGCAGCGTCTCCTCTCCATACGAGCTGATGCAGCGGCCATAGGCCCGGACGGCCTCGGCCTGGAGCTCCTTGCGCAGGTCGGCCAGTTCGGAATCCGGCGAGCCCGGATCCTGGATGATCGCCAGGAGCCGGTCGGCCGTTGCCTGCTGCATGGCCGCGTCGGCCGTCAGCTCCAAAAGCTGCCTGTCGCGGCATATCCGGGCGATGCATTCGCAGGCGGCCTTATGCAGGGTCATCTCCCACCAGCTTCTGAGCTTCGTGTAGTCGGGCTCGGGCTGCTTGATCGCTTTCTCAGCCGGGGCCGGCTCGTGGAGCATGTCGAGCAGATGGGGAAGCGTGCGAGCATCCCGGGCCTGGCCCAGCGCGATCAGGGCGGCGATACGGTCCTCCAGGGCGTTGAGGACGTGGCCGGCGGAGTTGTATTCCTCCCGGCGGGCCGTGGCCCTGTCCCGGAGGAACTGGAGGTTCTGCTCGTCGCCGATCCGGGCCAGCGCCTTGTAGGCGGCGGCCTTGAGCCGTGTGTCCCCGTAGTCCTGCGCCAGCTTGCGCAGCTGCGCAGACGCGCCAGCGTCGCCCTTCTCCATCAGCATGGCGATGGCGTAGAGGGGGCCGTCTTCCTTGTTGACCTCCAGGCCCGGGGGGAACTGCGGATCGCCGGCGGGGGGCTGCCAGCCCTTCGGGACGAACTGGGAGGCGGACCTCTCCATAGCCGGTGGCCCGCTGTGCGCGGCGATCTGCGCCATGGCGGCCCCGGCCCGGTCAGCGCCGGGACGGCCCCGCTGCCCGGGCTGTGCCTCCTGTGTCGGTTCCCTGGCCAGGGCCACGAGCTTCTGCTCGGCCGGCGGGCTGCCCATCTCCCGGAGCATGGCGGCGGCCGCGAGCTTGACCTCGGGCTCGGGGGCCTTCTCGAGGACGCGGCGGACGAAGCCGCGCGCCGCCTCGGCCGAGACTCCCCCGCGCCAGCGCGGCTGGCCAGCCGCGCCGGGGCTGTACCATTTGAGCCGCAGCCCCTTCAGCAGCGCCACGGTGACGTCCGGTTCGCCTGCCGAGGCCGCCTGGATGGCCTCGGCGGTGCCCTTTTCCAGCAGGGCGCTGGTGACGGTTTCGTTGCCCTCGCCGGCGGCTTTCTTCAGGTAGGCGAAGGCGGCCGGCCCCTCCTGGCGCATCAGGAAGCCCACGCCCGCGCCGCCTCCCTGGCCGCGCACCACCAGGCGCCCGACCGGCTGCAACAGCAGGAACGCGTCCTCCCGGCGCACCCGGGCAAGCGCGCTGGCGTAGGGCTGGCCGGTGCTCTCAATCAGCCGGGCCAGCTCACCGACGGCCGTGGGGCCGCCGATCCGGGCCAGCGCCTCGGCGATCTTCGTTCGGCTCGGCTGGTCGGTGTAGACCTTCAATGCCTCAGATAGGACCAGCACGGAAGCGGGCGTCTCCATCTCGGTGACGTAGGCCAGGAAGTTGGCGCGCACGACGGGCTCGGCGGCCTTGAGCCGCTGGGCCATGTTCTCCAGCATCTCGGCCTCGCCGGCGGTGGCCAGCGCGGCCATGGCGGCGCTGCGCAGCACGGGCAGGATGCCCGGGCTGCGGCAGTACCGGAGCGCCTCGGGCGTGCCGATCGCCCCGAGCGAAAGAAGCGCCGCGGCGATGGCCTCGCTCTGGCGGGCCTCCTGGCTGCGCTCGCCGAGGAAGGTGACGGCCGGAGGGCTCGCGGCCAGCTCCAGCGCCGCCAGCGCGGCCATGCGGGTGCGGGCGTCCATGGCGCCCCAGGTGCTGATGACCTCTCGCAGCATCACGTCCTCGGGCATGATCGGCATCAGCTTCGTGCGCATGTAGCGGCGGTCGCTGCCTTTGAGGGTGACCTCCGGCGGTTCGAAGGGCGAGCGGTCCCGCTGCTCCGGTTCCGCCTCCTGGGCCGGCCGCGTGCCGCGGATGCCCGCCGGCGGCCCGTAGCCGGCGGGCGGGCCTCCGATGCCGGCGGGCGGGCCTCCGATGCCAGCGGGCGGGCCGTAGCCGGCCGGCGGCCCTGCGCCTCGCGCCCCCCTGGTGGGGGCCGGGGCCTCCGTGGGCTCGGGCTTCGTGCTGGCCGTCTGCTCAAGCAGGTTGAACACGACGTCCTGCACGTCGGGCATCAGCGCGGCCAGGGCATGGCGGTAGCGCGGCCAGTTCAGGTAGAGGTGCTGCTCACGCTCGGAGATGCCGAAGGCGCGGCAGCGGTCCAGGTAGAGGGGCTCGGCGGCCGCGCGTTCCTGGTTGAGCAGCACGCGGTTGAGTTCGGCGTGCAGCGAGGCCATCCCCTGTCGCATCCGCTCGTCGGCTTCCCAGGGCATGTGGAGCTGGCCGCGGGCCTGGAGCGTCTCGATCTGGAACTCCAGCTCCTCCTTGCGCGTGATCAGGCGCCTGCGCGCCCACTCCGGGCCGAAGTCGCCCGCCGCTGAGCCGACCACTTTCCAGAGGGGATCAACCAGGTCGGCCCGCACGGTGTAGTAGAAGCCCCTGTGCAGGGCGAAGACGTTGCGGCGGGGATCCTCCTCCACGGCGCGCACGAACCGCGCGCGGTTCTCCGCATCGCCGTGCAGGATGTGCTGGCCGCTGAGCGTGTAGGGGTTGCCTCTGGTCAGCTCGCCCGCCAGCCCCACGGTGTTGCCGTCTTCCGAGGCGAGCAGGGCCAGGGCGGCCTCCTGGAGCCCGCGGGCGTCGATGCCGCCGTGGCTGGCCACTATCTGGCGGCCGGGGCGCTTCGCCGCGGCCCCCTTGGCCGCGATCTCGCGGAACAGGCCGACCAGTGCCGCCTGGTCCAGCGTGGGCGCCGCCGCTGCGCTCCGCACGGTAAGGGTGTAGGCGAGGCCGGGCCGGATGTCCAGGGCGAACTGGCGAGCTACGCCCTCCGGATCGTTCGGCTCGACGGCGATGGTGAGGGGCCCCGGTTCGGGCTCGTATTCGGCTGCCTCGCTCCAGCGGAACGGCACCGGCTCGTCCTCGCCGACGCGCAGCATGTGGTCGCCCAGCTCGGGGTCGCGGTTCACCACGCGCAGGCTGGGGCGCAGGCCCTCCAGGAATGCCTTCTGTTCGGCGGTGACGGGCACGGCCCTGTATCGCTCGGTCCGGCCGAGCTTGCGGTTGGTCTCGGCGTCCTGGGGCTCGAGCGTGATCGCCTGCATCCAGCACAGGTCCGCCTCGGCCGGCAGGTCGTTCTCCTTGCAGAACAGGTAGAGGTCGGCCCAACGGGCGGCGCGCTGTTCGTCACGCAGGGCGCGCGTCTCGGCGAGCAGCTCCTTCAGGCGCGCCTTGTAGTCCTCGGCGGCCTGCCGGGCGGCGGCTTCGAGGCGGGGCAGTTCGCCCAATGCGCTCTCCTCGACCCTCAGCCTCTGCGCCTCGAGCTGCTCGGGCGAGAGCTTCGGGCCGGTGACCACTTGCTGGGGCTTGACCTGCTCGGCACGCTGCCGCCGCTCCGCTTCGCGCCGCTCACTCACCAGCTTGAGGGCGAACCAGGCGAGGCCGGCCAGCACGACGAGGGCGACCAGGATTCCGGCCCCGATCAGGATGGGCACCAGGTCCCGGCGCTTCTCCTCGGCCAGCTCGGCGGCCGCCCCGGTGCGGATGTCGGCCCCGCACTCGGGGCAGATGGCGGCCCGCACGCCGAGCACGGTCCCGCAGTTCGGGCACTGCTGGCGGGCGGGATGGTGGATGGGCTGCCCTTCGGCGGCCTCCTGGCCGGCCTCGGGGGGCGCCTCGGCCATCGCCTCGGCCGGCACGTCGCAGGGGCTGCCGCACTGGGGGCAGTAGGTGGTCTGCCCCACCATGTCATCGTCGACCTCGAAGACGACCTCGCACTGCGGATTGGGGCAGACGACCTTGCGTGCCATCGCCGACACCTCTTCTTCATAAAGCCGTGCACTTATCGGTTATAGGACAGCCACGCGCCCGTGTCAAGAGCCTCTAACCGCGCGAGCGGCGCGGGCGCGGGCCGCAGCGGGGCGGCGGGGCCTCGTCGTCCCGGCAGCGGCCGGCCGGACGGGACACGGTTAGAACTCTTCGCCGCAGATGTCACGGCACTGCCCGTCCAGCTCGCTGATGCCGTGTCGCGGACGGCATAGACGCGCTCGCGCCTGTTCAGCACGGCGCGTCTGGATCCGCTTCAGTAAGGAGCCCCCGAGCAATGGTGGCGGCCCACGGCAAAGGAAAGGGGCTCCACAGATTCCCAGCGGATCTTGTGCGCACTTCGTCCCGGCCGGAAACCGGGCACGGCCTGGCTTCGGATGCGGTCTGGTTACAGCGTCGAGGCTGCTGTTGGGGCCGCGAAGCGCATTCTCCGGCTCGAGGCGCAGCGATGCGGAGTCGGGCAGCCAAACCCACCGCCGCCGGTGTGCCCCCGGTCCTCGTGCCGACCTGGTCTGACCCTCCTTGCGGGCCATTGTCCGATGGGTCACAATGGCCGCCGGGCATGGGCCATTCTACAGGGCTCAAGGGCCGGGATTGACGGATGTCCTCAACGGGGTCTGGCCGATGTGGGACGGTGTCAGCGAATGGGGCGGGCAGCGCGTCATCCGCGTCTTCGTCTCCTCCACCTTCCGCGACATGCGGGAGGACCGCGACGAGCTGGTCAAGCGCGTCTTCCCCCAACTGCGCAAGCTCTGCGAAGAGCGCTACGTCACCTGGGGCGAGGTGGACCTGCGCTGGGGCATCACCGACGAGCAGAAGGCCGAGGGCCGGGTGCTGCCGACCTGTCTGGAGGAGATACGCCGCTGCCGGCCCTACTTCATCGGCCTGCTCGGGGAGCGCTACGGCTGGATTCCCCCGGAAGGCGACATCCCCGAGGAGCTGATCGAGCGGCAGCCGTGGCTGGCCGAGCATCGGGACCATTCGGTCACCGAGCTGGAGATCCTGCACGGCGTCCTGCGGGATCCCGAGATGGCCGAGCACGCCTTCTTCTACTTCCGCGACCCGGCCTACGTGGAGGGCCGGCCGCCGGGGGAGTTCCGGGAGGTCCCGACCCAGGAGGAGCTCGAACGGTATGGCCGGGAGGAGGCCGAGCGGCGGGCCGAGCAGCGGGGCAGCAGGCTGGCCGCGCTCAAGCGGAGGATACGCGACGGCGGCTTCCCCGTGCGGGAGGACTACGCCGGCCCCGAGGAGCTCGGCCGGCTGGTGCTGGAGGACTTCCGCCGGCTCATCGACGAGCTGTACCCGCAGGAGGAAGTGCCCGACCCGCTGGATCGGGAGGCGCGGGAGCACGAGGAGTTCGCCCTCAGCCGCGCCGGCGTCTACATCGGGCGCGAGGAGTACTTCGAGCGGCTGGAGGCCCACGCGGCCGGCGACGGGCCCCCGCTGGCCGTGCTGGGGGAGTCGGGCTCGGGCAAGAGCGCGCTGCTCTCGAACTGGGCCCTGCGGCGGCGGGAGGACCGCCCCGACGAGCACCTGCTGCTCCACTTCATCGGCGCCAGCCCCTACAGCGCCGACTGGCGGCGCATGGTGCGCCGGCTGATGGGGGAGCTGAAACGGCGCTTCGCCATCGAGGCCGACATCCCCACCGACGCGGGGGAGCTGCGCACGGCCTTCGGCGAGTTCCTCTACATGGCCGACGCCCGCGGGCGGGTCGTCATCGTGCTGGACGCCCTGAACCGCCTGGAGGACCGGGAGGGGGCGCGGGAGCTGGCCTGGCTGCCGCCCGTCGTGCCGGAGAACGTCCGGCTGGTGGTCTCGACGCTGCCCGGCCCGGCGCTGGAGGCGGTGCGGGGCCGCGGGTGGCCGACTCTCCAGGTGCAACCCCTCACCGGGCCGGAGCGGCGCCGCCTGATTGCCGAGTTCCTGGCCCAGTACACCAAGAGACTCAGCGCAGGGCGCGTCGAGAGGATCGCCTCGGCGCCGCAGAGCGAGAATCCCCTCTACCTGCGGGTGCTGCTCGACGAGCTGCGTCAGTTCGGCGTGCACGAGGAGCTGGACGGGCGGATCGCCCACTACCTGGCCGCCGAGGAACCCGACGACCTCTACGGGCTGGTGCTTCAGAGGTGGGAGGCGGACTACGAGCGGGACCGTCCGGGACTGGTGGCCGAGGCCATGCGCGCGCTCTGGGCGGCCCGGCGCGGCCTGAGCGAGGCGGAGCTGCTGGACTTCCTGGGCTCCGCGGGCGAGCCGATGCCGGCGGCGCACTGGGCGCCGCTTCGGCTCGCTGCCGGAGACGGCCTGGTGAACCGGTCCGGCCTGCTCGCCTTCGGCCACGACTACCTGCGCATCGCCGCCGAGGAGCGCTACCTGCCGCAGGAGGCGGAGCAGAGGGCGGCGCACGCGGCGCTGGCGGACTACTTCGAGCGGCAGCAGCGGGCCGCGCGACAGGTGGACGAGCTGCCCTGGCAGCTCTCTCGGGCGGAAGAATGGCGGCGGCTCTGCGACCTGCTGGCCGACCTGGAGTTCTTCGCGGCGGCCTGGGAGGCCGACGAGGAGGAGGTGCTGGCCCGCTGGGCGGAGGTCGAGGCCGGCTCGGAGCTGCGCAAGGTGGAGGCGTACCGGCCCGTGCTGGAGGCGCCGGACGGTTACCGGCGATTCACCTGGTGCCTTGCCACGCTCTTCCAGCGTTCGGGCGGGCTCTCGGAGGCGTTGCCGTTGCGGGAGCACCTGGTCGAGCGATACAGGCAGGAAGGAGACCGGGCG
>CAYSWA010000007.1:0-110006 GCA_964434535.1 uncultured candidatus Brocadiaceae bacterium
CCGAACGCTCATAGGATAGTACACAGACAGGCACTTTTTCAACGGGCTGTTAGCCAATCCCCTTACTGCAACAGCCTGCTCGGCGAAGGTGGAAGCCGCCCTGAGTCCTGACGAACGTCGCCGGGAGACCTGCCCGCCGGAGCACCGGCGCAGGCGGGTCGCCGCCATCCTCGCGGCCGGCGTCCTGCGCCTGCACAGTCGCGCGGGGACGCACGGGGGGCAGTGGAACCGCGAGGCTCACAGCTCGGGGGTGGGGCGGCTTTCGGGCTCTGCGCGGAGGGCGCGGACCAGCTCTTCGACGCGTTCGAGCAGCTCCGGCACGCCACGGCCGGTCAGGGCGCTGATGGGCAGCACCTCGGCCTCCATAACGTCCCGCAGTCGCGCCAGACCGGCCTCGGCGCCCTTCAGGTCCATCTTGTTGGCGGCGACCAGCTCGGGACGGGCGGCGAGGGCGGCGCTGTGCAACCGGAGTTCCTGGCGGATGGCGTGGTAGTTGGCGACGGGGTCGCTGCCGTCGACGGGCGCGGCGTCGACAAGGTGGACCAGCAGGCGCGTGCGCTCGACGTGGCGCAGGAATTCGTCCCCGAGCCCGCGCCCCGCGTGGGCGCCCTGGATCAGCCCCGGCAGGTCGGCGACGGTGAATCGCTCGTAGGCGTCGGTCTCGACGATGCCGACCATGGGGTGGAGGGTGGTGAAGGGGTAGGAGGCGACCTTCGGGTGGGCGGCGCTGATGCGGGCGAGCAGTGTGGACTTGCCCGCGTTCGGCAGGCCGATCAGGCCGACCTCGGCGACGAGCTTCAGCTCCAGGCGCAGGCGGCGCGCCTGGCCGGGCTTGCCTTGCTCGAAGCGGGTCGGGGCCTGGTTGGTGGCGGACTTGAAGTGGACGTTGCCCCGGCCGCCCCGTCCGCCGCGGGCGACCACGACGGGCTCGCGGGGCTCGGCCAGGTCCAGGATTTGAAGGCCGGTGTCGAGGTCGGTCACCTCGGTGCCGACGGGGACGCGGATGAGGATGTCGTCGCCGTCGGCGCCGGTGCGTTCCTTGCCCTGGCCGCGTTCGCCGTCGCCGGCGCGGTACTCGGCGCGGGAGACCAGGTGGTCGAGGGAGCTGAGGTTCGGGTCGGGCGCGATGAGCACGTCGCCGCCGTCGCCGCCGTCGCCGCCGTCGGGGCCTCCGCGGGGGACGAACTTCTCCCGGCGGAAGCTGGCGCAGCCGTCGCAGCCGTCGCCGGCCTTGACGCGGATGAGCGCTTCATCGACGAAGCGCATCTGGTGGCCCCCTTGGGCTGTACGCGGAACGGCTGCTTCCCCGGGGGGAGAGCAGCCGCTGAAGGTGCCGTGCCGTGGGGCGGGCGTCAGTCGGGGATGACGCTGACGCGCCGGTTGGTCGCGAAGTCGACCACGCCGTCGGCGGTGGCGAAGAGGGTGTAGTCCCTGCCGAGGCCGACGTTGCGGCCGGGGCGGAAGCGCGTGCCGCGCTGGCGCACGATGATGGCGCCGGCCTTGACGCGCTGTCCCCCGTAGCGCTTGACGCCGAGGTAGGTGGCATTGCTTTCGCGGCCGTTCCGCGACGATCCCTGTCCCTTTTTGTGTGCCATTGTGGTGTCCTTCCTACTCGGGGTGAATCTCCCGGATGAGCACGCGGGTGTAGGGCTGGCGATGGCCCTTTTTGGCCTGGCGGTTTTTGGTGGCCTGGAAGCGCATCATGGTCAGCTTCGGGCCTTTCTCGTGACGCAGCACCTCGGCGAGCACGCGCGCTCCCTCCACCCGGGGCCTGCCGATGCGGGGGCCGTTCTCGCCCCCGACCAGCAGCACGCGGTCGAACTCGACCAGCTCGCCTTCGGGGGCGTCGATCAGGTCGACCTGGAGCTCGTCGCCCGGGCTGACCTTGTACTGCTTGCCGTGGTTGTCGATGATCGCGTACATTCCACTCGTTCTCTGGAAGGGGAAGTGCCCCAGAAGGGTGGCATTATACTCCGCAGAGGGCGGTCTTTCAACCGCCGGCGCACTCAGCTCTTTGCGGGCTTCAGCTGCCGGCCGGCGGTGGTGAGGAAGCGCACGTGATGCTCGGCGGTGCCGACGGTGGGCTCGCCGAGCACGACCATGGACTTGCCGCTGGAGCGCTCCAGCTCCTGGAGCCGGCCGCGCATCTCGTTGTTCAGGTAGTTGGCGACGTCCGGGCTCACGGTCACCTGGACCCGATCCAGGTCCTTCGAGTCGAGGCCGGCCTTGATCTCGCGCAGTATCTGAAGGCCGAGCGTCTCGTTGCTTTTCACGTGGCCCGTGCCGTGGCAGTGGGGGCACTCGACGTAGGTGGACTGGCGCAGGCTCTGGCGCTGGCGCTGGCGGGTCATCTCCACGATGCAGAAGGGGCTCATCTTCAGCATGCGCAGCCGGGCCTTGTCGCCTTTGAGGGCCTCCCAGAGCGTCTTTTCCACCCTGGTGCGGTGCTCCTGGCTTTCCATGTCGATGAAGTCGATCGCGACCACGCCGCCCAGGTCGCGCAGGCGGATCTGGCGGGCGATCTCGGGGGCGGCCTCCAGGTTGATGCGGTAGGCCGTCTCCTCGGCGTCGCCCCGGCCCTTGTACTGGCCGCTGTTGACGTCGATGGCCACCAGCGCTTCGGTCTGCTCCAGCACGATGCTGCCGCCGCTGGGCAGTTGCACGGTGCGGCTGTGCATCTTCTCGATCTCTTCTTCCACACCGTAGGCGTGGAAGATGGGGTCGCGCTCCTCGTGGAGCTTGACCTTGCGCACGTGCGTGGGCATGACCACGCGCAGGAAGTCCCTTACCTTCTGGTAGACCTCCTGGCTGTCGACGACGACGCGGCGGATGTCCTCGGTGAAGAAGTCGCGGATCACGCGGGTGACCTGGTCGCTCTCCTGGTAGACCATGGCCGGGGCCTTCGAGCGCTCGGCCCGCTGGCTGATGGTGTGCCAGAGCCGCAGCAGGTAGTCCAGGTCGCGGGCCAGGTCCTTCTCGCTGCGCCCCTCGCCGGCGGTGCGGGCGATCACCCCGACCTCGTCCGGGATGTCGAGCTTGGCGAGCACTTTGCGCAGGCGGCTGCGCTCCTTGTCGTTGCTGATGCGCCGGGAGACGCCGCGCCGCGAGAGGCCGGGCATGAGCACGATGTAGCGGCCCGGCAGGCTCAGATAGGTCGTCAGGCTCGGGCCCTTGTCGCCGATGCCTTCCTTGGTGACCTGCACCAGCAGCTCGTCGCCCTCACGCAGCAGTCTGCGGATGTTGCCGCTCCGCTCGCCGCCCTTGCCCACGGCCGAGGGCAGGATGTCGGAGACGTGGAGGAACCCGTGCTTGCGGTAGCCGAACTCCACGAACGCCGCCTCGATGTTGGGCACGATGTTGACCACGATGCCCTTGTAGACGTTGCCGACGATCTGCTCCTTGGCCGTGCGTTCCAGATAGAGCTGCTGGAGCTTCTCGTCCACCAGGAGGGCGATGCGCACCTCCTGCTCCTCCACCACGTTGATCAGCATCACTTTGTCCATCGGTTTCCTTCCCGGCTCGTCAACGCGTGGGGGACAGATTCACGTGGGTGCGTTCGATCTGGGCGAGGGCGTAGTCGGCACCCTCCCGGAAGCCGAGCGCCTCCATCACCTCCTCGGGCCGGGCCGTGCCGGCGTCCGTGTAACGCAGCAGCATCAGCAGCGCGCCTTCCTCCAGCCGCAGTGCCGCGATGAACTGGCGGATCTCCACCTGCTTGACCGAGTCCTTGCGGGGCCGCTCCACCGTCACCTCCTTGCGGGCCAGAAGGGCGTCTATGCGCTCCTGGTCCGGGCGGTGGCCGGGCAGCAGCGGCACGCGGTAGGCCAGCTCGCGGGGCTGGCGGTCGGGGTGGGGGGCGGTGAGCTCGACGGACCGGATGCTCAGGCCGTCGGGGAACTGCGGGGCCAGGCGGCGTCGCACCTCGTCGGGGCGCATCCACTGCGCCAGGCCGACGTCGGCGACTTCGTTCAGCCCGCTCAGGCCCACACTCAGCGCCATGGGCAGGCTGATGCGGGGGCGAGGGTTGTAGCCCTCGCTCATGGCCACGGGGAGGTCGGCACGCCGGAGCGCCCGCTCAAACAGGCGCATCAGGTCGTGATGCGAGATGAATCTGAGGTCCCCTTGCTTTGCGAACCTTATGCGGATGTTCTGCTTGACTTGTGACAAGGAATCGACTCCATGGCGTACCTCCCGGCTGCCGCGACAGGTGACGGCTCGTCAGTGGTCGGGAATCACGGGCGGCGCGTCGCGGCAAGCGACGGTACGGATGTGCGCCGCGGCTTCGTGCGGCCACGGCTGCCAGGTCAGCGCTGCATCGAATCTATCAGGCGTTCTCCAGACCCCGCCGGCTCAGTTGCCGCTGCGGTCCGGTTGGTCTCCGTGTGGCATGCCCCGCACAGGGGCACTCGCCGTGTACTGTAGCATTGCATGACCGCCCCGTCAAGTGCCCCCCTCGGGCGGAGCCGACGCGCGTGCGAGCTGGACAGGCGCGCGCAGGTGGTGTACACTGTGAACATGCAGAGGGACTCAGGGGGGAGGAATGAAGACATGAGATCGAAACAGGCAGTTGCCTTCGCGGTGGCGGCGCTGGCGGCCTTCCTGGCGTGGCCCGCGCTCGGGGCGGGACGTTCAAGCGCCTTCCGCGACGGCGAGGACCAGCCCTCCGGGCTCCTGGCGGCCCGGCGCGTGCCGCGCATCCGGGGTGTCAAGGAAGGGCCGGTCCGTGACGTGCGGAAGGAGATGGAAGGGCGCGCCAGGGAGCGCGACTCCGAGCGGGACCGCTTCGACCGGCACGACCGTTTCCGCCGCGACAAGCGCTTCGACAGAGAGCGCAGTAAGAGCCACCGTTCCCATTCGTTCTTGTTCCGCTTCCCGCGGACCCACAGCTCTTTCTTCTTGTATCCGGACCGCAGCCACCGCTTCGAGCAGCGCAGTCACGTCTACTACCCGCGACCGTCCACGCGCTATGTCGTGGCGCCTTACGTGTACCGCCCCTCGCAGGCATACCGGAACTACGTGATCCTCGACACGCCGACCGCCCACCGGGAGCCGCCCCGGCCCGAGGCGGAGGCGGCCTACGAGTCGGTCCTCTCGCCGATGCTGGGCGGGCCGGAGCGCGTCGGCGCCGCCTACGCCCTGGGTGAGGCGAGGCTGGCGGCGGGCGAGTTTGACGAGGCGCTGGCCGCCTTCCAGGAGGCATTTGCACGCAACGACGCTCCGCGCGCGCGGATCGCCGTCGCCCTGGCGCTGCTCGGCATGGAGCGCTACGAGGGCGCCGCGCACATGCTGCGCAGGGCAGTGCGGTCCGTCAAGGACTGGGACGCGGTCGAGCCGGCGCTGGCGGCGGCGTTCGGCAGCGAGGATGCCTATGAGGCCGTGGCAGCCCGCCTCCGGGAGGCCGCGGAGGGGGACGCGACGGACCGGGACGTGGAGTTGCTGCTCGGCTTCCACCACTTCGGGATCGGCCGCTACGCACAGGCGGCCGGGGTGCTCTACGAGCTGCACGAGCGCGATCCCGCAGACGAGGCCGTGGCCGCCCTGCTCGCGGCGGCGGAGAGCCGCCTCGGGACCGGCTCCGAGGAGAACAGCCGCGGGCAAGAGGGCGAGGAAGACTGAGCGGCCGTCGGGCCGCACGCAAGCGGGGCCTCAGACGAGCCGGCACGTCGGTAAGCGGTGCAGAGGCGCGCCGTCGGGGTCGAGCGAGCCGCTGTCCGGCCGAGACGGGGCGTCCTTCTTCAGCGTCTTGCGCACGGTTCCGCAGGCGCCGTCCCAGGCGTTCTGGAGCGCTCCTTCCGCCTTGTCCGCCGCCTCCGTCAGTGGGCCGGCCTGTTCGGGCCCGGGGCGGTCCTGTCCGTGCCCGGTTTTTTCAAACATCACGCCCTCGACGCGGCTGCGGGCGGGCGCGAAGAAGAGCACGAGCGCTGCCAGGGCCGCCACGCCGATCAGCGTGCAGAGCGCCATCTTCATCTTGGCCACCTCGTCGCGTGCCGAAGGCGGGAAGCGCGCGCGTAGCCTGGCACGCACCCCTGCCGCAAGTTGACCGCCCGTTCATGGGGGCAAAGGCCGTGCCGTGTGCGGCCGCCTGGCATCTGAAGGGGCCTCGGACGGCCTCCGGCCGGCCGGGCCCGTTCCGTTGCATCGGGGCTTCAGGCTCCGTATAGTCGGGTGCTGAGAAGGTGCGCGTGCCAGACCTGGCCCCCTGCCCGGGGCCCGTCTAAAGGGAGCGACGACGTGGCGGCCCGACACTTCGCGGACATGCTTGCCGATACCGTCCGTCGCAAACAGAGCCAGATGGTGGTCGGCCTCGACCCGCGCGTGGACCGCCTTCCTGCCGAGCTGAAGCCGGAAGGGCATGGCCCCGCCGACGCCGCAGCGGCGATCGTCGAGTTCAATCGCGAGGTGATCGACGCCGTCGCCGAGCACGCCGTCGCCGTCAAGTGCCAGGTCGCTTTCTACGAGCTTCACGGCTGCGCGGGCATGGAGGCGTACGCCCGCACCATCTGCATGGCCCGTGAGCGCGACCTGCTGGTGATCGGCGACGTGAAGCGCAACGACATCGCCAGCACCGCCGCCGCCTACGCAGCCGCCCACCTCGGCCCGTCGGGGCAGGGCGGAGGCGCCGCCGATTTCGTGGTCGACGCCGTCACCGTCAACCCCTACCTCGGCGCCGACTGCGTGATGCCCTTCGTCGAGGCGGCCGCTGCGAACGGCCGGGGCGTCTTCGCGCTGGTCAAGACCAGCAACCCCTCCTCGGTCGAGCTTCAGGACGCCGACTGCGCGGGCTCACCGCTCTACGAGCGCCTCGCCGAGCTGGTGGTCGAGTGGGGGCGGGACTACTGCGGGCGCGAGGGCTACAGCCTGCTCGGCGCCGTGGTGGGCGCGACCTTCCCCGACGACCTGCTGCGCCTGCGCAAGCTGATGCCCGCCGCGCCGCTGCTGGTGCCGGGCTTCGGCGCGCAGGGGGGCGGCGTGGACGACGTAGTCGGGGCCTTCGACCCGCAGGGCGAGGGCGCCGTGGTCAACTCCTCCCGCGGCATCATCTACGCCTGGCAGCGCCCGCCCTATAGCATCGAACACGGGGAGGGGCGCTGGCGCGACGCCGTCCGCGCGGCGGCGGCCGACATGCGCGAGCAGCTCTGGCAGGCCACCCACTGAGGCGCTCGGCTGACGGCAGTTGTCGACTCTATCCGCCGCACCGGCGAGCGCCGGGGCGCCGCTACGACCCGACGGGGCTGAGGCCGGCGAAGACGCGGCAGACGGCATCGGCCAGCTTGTCCGGGTGGTGGCGCAGCAGGTCCTGCTTCTCCCAGAGCACGCGCGTGCCGTCCAGGTCCTCGACCATGTCCGCGCCGGCCGTCTGCACGCCGAGCCGCGCCAGCCCGTCGTCGATGTCCACGAAGTCGGCCCCCTCGGCCCGGTAGCGTTCCAGGAGGTCCTCGGCCGGCCGGCGGGTGTTGAACAGCGCGTAGTCCAGCACTCCCTCGCCCAGGTGCTGCACGACGGCCCGCAGGTGGTCGGAGGCGCGGAAGCCGTCGGTCTGGCCCGGCTGGGTGACCACGTTGCCGACGTAGACCTTGAGGGCGTCCGTCTGGGTGAGCGCCTCGCGGATGCCCGGCACGACGACGTTGACCAGCACGCTGGTGTAGAGGCTGCCGGGCCCGATGACGACGAGGTCGGCGTTGAGGATGTCGCGGACGGCCTCCTCGTAGGCGGGCGGGTCCTCGGGCTTGAGGTAGACGCGCCGGATGGGCGGCTTGTCGAGCCCTCGCACGCTCACCTCGCCCTCGCGCGTTGAGCCGTCGGCCAGCTCGGCGCAGACGTGGCAGTTGGTCAGCGTGGGCGGGAGCACCTTGCCGCGGATGCTGAGCAGGTCGCTCAAGACGCGGATGCCGCGCTCGAAGCTGCCCTCCAGGTCGGTCATGGCGGCGATGGCCAGGTTGCCCAGGCTCATCCCCTCGAAGCTGCCGCGCCGGAACCTGTACTGGAAGAGCTGGTTGAGCAGGCGCTCCTTCTGGCCCGGCTCGCTCAGGGCGATCAGGCAGTTGCGCGCGTCGCCGGGGGCCAGGATGCCGAGCTCGTCGCGCAGGCGCCCCGAGGAGCGGCCACTGTCGGTCACCGTCACGATGGCGGTCAGGTTGCCGCAGTAGGTCTTGCAGCCTTCCAGCACGATGGGCAGGCCGGTGCCCCCGCCCATGGCTACGATGCGCAGGGACTGCGGCGGCTTGTTGATGTTGGCCAGCCGCAGCAGCGTGGGCACCTGGAAGACGCCGCTGATGCGGTAGTCGGGCCTCTCGCGCTCGTCGCGCGGCTCGAAGCTGCTGAACCGGCCGTGCATCATCTGCGCCGTGAGGGCGCCCAGGTCGTTGCCGGCGCGTATCTCCTCGCTCGGGCGGTCGCCCACCAGCAGCACCTCGCCGCCCCGCAGCCGGTGTTTCTCCAGCAGGTAGCGCAGGCACTCGCTGAGCAGCACGCCGCGGTCGGCGTCGTTGATCATGACCTCGTCGAAGGCGTCGCACAGCCCGAGCTTCTCGATCTTGGTCGATTGGCGCCGGTGCAGGCCGCTGCTCAGCAGCAGGCAGAGCACCCCCTGGCTGCGCAGGAACTCCAGCGTGGGCAGCACGTCGGGGAAGAGGCTGATCTCGCCGACCTCGTCGCTCTGATAGGCGCGGTAAGCGGCGTCGATCGCGTCGTTGTCGAGCCCGTACTGCCGGGCGATCTCGTCGAAGACCAGGAAGTGGGGCCCGTGCTCCTCGGCCAGGTCGCGCTGGAGGCGCAGGGCCTCCTCCTCGCCCATGGGCAGGCCGGCCTCCGCCAGCACCCGCGCCGCCCGGCGGCGCGAGGCCTCGATCAGCGTGCCCGTGCAGTCATACAGGCTATCGTCCAGGTCGAAGACGACCGCCTTGATCGGTCCTGCCACCTTGCTCCTCCGCTTGCCGGGGGCATCGCTCGGTGCCAGTATAACACGACGCGCCGCCCCACCTAAAGGACCGCCCGCCGCCCGCCTGCGTGGCTCAAGCGCCCGAGACCGCAGACCCGAGAGCCCCCGCCGCCCGGTTGCATTCGATGCCCCGGCTGCTATCATACGGCGCTCGCTGCCGCGCCCTTCGGAAGGGGATCAAGGTTGGAGAAGGCATACGACGTGATCGGCGTCGGCTGCTGCGCCTTCGACCTGGTCATCGAGGTCGACCGCTACCCCGGCGCCGACGACAAGATCATCGTGGACCAGATCCGCACCCAGGGCGGCGGGCTGACCGCCACGGCGCTTGTGGCGGTGGCCCGGCTCGGCGGGCGCTGCGCCTACCTCGGCGCGCTCGGCGACGACTACTTCTCGCAGTTCTGCCTGGACGAGTTCGCCCGGGAGGGGGTCGAGGCGCAGACGGTCCGCCGCGTGCCCGGCGCATCGGTCGTGACCGCCCTCATCGTCGCCTGCCCCGCGCAGGGCACGCGCATGATCCTGGCCTCCCGTGCGAAGGCCCCGCCGTCGCTCGCCGCCGACGTGCCGGAGGAGGTCGTGCGGGCCTCGCGGGTCGTTCACGTCGACAACTTCGGCGCCGAGGGGGCCGTCCACGCCGCCCGGCTGGCCCGCGCCTGCGGCGTGCCCGTGACGATGGACCTGGAGCCGGGCGGGGGCGGCCCCGTCGAGGAGCTGATGGAGCTCGGCGACTACGTCATCGTTCCGGTCGCCTTCGCCCGCGGGCGCTACGGCACCGAGACGGCCGAGGAGGGCGCCCGTGCGCTGTTCGAAGAGGTGCAGGCCAACGGGGGCGTGGCGGGTGTCGTGACGGCCGGGGCGGAGGGCTCGCACGCCGTCTATGAGGGCGGGCAGATGAGCCAGCCCGCCTACCGGGCGTCCGTCGTCGACACGACGGGCTGCGGCGACGTCTTCCACGGTGCCTTCGCGCTCGGCCTGGCGCGCGGCTGGCCGCTGCGCCGAATACTGCCCTACGCGGCGGCGGTCGCCGCCCTCAAGTGCCGGGCCCACGGCGGCCGCGCCGGCATACCCACCGAGGACGAGGTGCAGGAGTTCCTCGGCGAGGCGGAGCCTTTGACCTGACTCCAGGGCGGGGGGACACGGAGAGCGTGGCCAGAGAGCGCGTCAGCTACGTCTGCGGCGAGTGCGAGGCGAGCTTCCCCCGCTGGAGCGGGCGCTGCCCGAACTGCCAGGAGTGGGACACCCTCCAGGAGGTCCGCGAGCGGCCCCAGGGCAAGGGCTCCTTCGGGAAGCCCGCCGCGCGCGCGGGCGTCGCCGCCACGCCGCTGGCCCAGGTCGAGGCCCGGCGGCTAAGCCGCCTCGGCTCCGACATACCCGAGCTGGACCGGGTGCTCGGCGGCGGCGTGCTGCCCGGCAGCAGCATCCTGCTCGGGGGCGAGCCGGGCATCGGCAAGTCCACGATCCTGCTCCAGGCGCTCGGCAGGATGGCCGCGCGCGGGGTGCCGTGCCTCTACGTGAGCTGCGAGGAATCGCTGGGCCAGCTCAAGCTGAGGGCCGAGCGGCTGGGCTTGAAGGACTCGGCGCTGCCCGTGGCTGCCCAGAGCGACCTGGCGAGCATCCTGGGGCTGATCGCCGCCGGCGAGCTGCGCGTCCTCGTGGTCGACTCGATCCAGCGCGTGCACGCCGCCGAGCTCGACTCGGCCACCGGCAGCCTGCGGCAGGTGAGCACCTGCGCCACCGGGCTGACCGAGACGTGCAAGGAGCGCGCGATCGCCCTTTTCCTTGTGGGGCACGTCACCAAGCGCGGGCTGATCGCCGGCCCGCGCGCCCTGGAGCACCTGGTGGACACCGTGCTCTACTTCGAGGGCGAGACGGCCGGCGGCGCGGCGCTGCGCGTGCTGCGGGCCGTGAAGAACCGCTTCGGCCCGGTCAACGAGATCGGCGTCTTCGAGATGCACAGCGAGGGCCTGCGGGAAGTGAGCAACCCCAGCGCGCTGTTCCTGGCCGAGCGCGACGCCGACGCCGCCGGCTCCGTGGTCACCGCCACGATGGAGGGCAGCCGCGCGCTGCTGGTCGAGGTGCAGGCGCTGGTCGGGCCCGGCGCCTACGGCACCCCGGAGCGGAAGGCGAGCGGGATCGACTACCGCCGCTTCAGCATGATGCTCTCGGTGCTGGAGCGCCAGGCGGGCCTCGAGCTGGGCCGCTGCGACGCCTTCGTGAACGTGGCCGGCGGCGTGCGCGTCTACGAGCCGGCGGCCGACCTGCCGCTGCTTCTCGCGCTGGCCTCCAGCTTCCGCGAGGCCCCGTTCTTCGCCGACGGCGTGGCCGTAGGCGAGGTCGGCCTCGGAGGGGAGGTGCGCGCCGTCGGCCGCATCGAGGACCGGCTGAGGGAGGCGCGCAAGCTCGGCTTCGAGCGGGCCGTCGTTCCGGTCGGCAACGCCCCGGCCGCGCGGCGCCTGATGGCCGAGGTCCACGCCGTGCGCAGACTCACAGACGCACTGAGACTTCTCGGGACGCAAGGCCAGTGAGGGCGTGCAATCGCCGCCCGCCGTTCGCCGTCGCCGTTGTGCCCGTCCTGTCGTCGTGGTCAGCACTGCCGGTCTCCGTGTCTGCGTGGTGATTCTCCCGCCGCCGCAAGGTTGACTTCGGGCGCCTTTCCGGTATCCTGGGGCCGTTTCGCCGCCCACCTTTCGGGGGCCATCTTGACGGCTGAGAGCCCATTCACGTATCGCGACGGGGAGCTCCACTGCGAGGAGGTGGCGGCCCGCCTGGTGGCGGAGCGCCACGGCACGCCGTGCTACGTCTACAGCGCGGCCTCGCTGGTGGGCCGCTACCGGCGCATCCGCGACGCCTTCGCCGCCTGGGAACCGCTGGTCTGCTTCTCCGTGAAGTCCTGCGCCAATCTCTCGGTGCTGCGGCTGCTGGCGGGGGAGGGGAGCGGCTTCGACGTGGTCAGCGGCGGGGAGCTGTACCGCGCCCTGCTCGCGGGGGCCGACCCCCGGAAGATCGTCTTCGCCGGGGCCGGCAAGACCGAGGCGGAGATCGAGCAGGCCCTCGATGCGGGGATCCTGATGTTCAACGTCGAGTCGGCGCCCGAGCTGGCGGCGATCGACCGGGCCGCCCGCCGACGCGGCGAGCGGGCGCGGGTGGCGCTGCGCATCAACCCGGACGTGGACCCCGGCACGCATGAGAAGACGACGACTGGCAAAGGGGGTACGAAGTTTGGTATAGGTGTGCAGCAGGCCGAGAGGCTGGCGCGCGAGGCCGCCGCGTGGCCGGGCGTCGAGGTGCGCGGGCTGCACTTCCACCTCGGCTCGCCCATCTACTCGGCGGAGCCCTACGAGCGCGCGCTCCAGGTTCTGCTGCCGCTCGTGGAGCGGCTGCGGGCGGCCGGGCTCGCCCCGGACACGCTGAACCTGGGCGGCGGCTGGTGCATAAGCTACACCGGCGAGGACGTGCCGGGCCCGGAGCGCTACGCCGAGGCGTTGCGATCTGGTCTTGAAAAATCGGCCTGTCCGGTTATCATCATTGAGCCGGGCAGGTACATAGCTGGTAACAGCGCCATACTGCTGACGAGGGTCGTTTACCGCAAGGAATCGCAGTTTGGGAAAACGTTTCTGATCTGCGACGCGGCAATGAACGATCTGATCCGGCCGACGCTTTACGGGGCCTTCCACCGCGTATGGCCCGTGGAGAGCCCCGACGGCATGCCGGCGGTCATCCAGCCCGAGCGGCAGGCGTTCGAGGGCCGGCAGACCGAGCCGGTCGACGTGGTCGGGCCGGTCTGCGAGACGGGCGACTTCCTGGCCCGGGGCCGTCCGGTGCCCCGCGTGGAGGCAGGCGGCCTGCTGGCGGTCTTGGACGCCGGGGCGTACGGATTTGTGATGAGCTCTAACTACAACGGCCGCCCGCGCGCGGCCGAGGTGATGGTGGACGGGGCGCAGTGCCGCCTGATCCGCCGACGCGAGACGTACGACGAGCTCGTTGCGCCCGAACAGGACCTGCCGGACTGAGCGCCCGGCAGGAGCAGCGGCGTGGCGGGCTGCGGCGCTCGACATGAAGCCGCGAGACTCGCAGAGACGCCAACCATACCGTAAGGAGTCACTCATGTGCGGATTCGCTAAGCGGTTGGGGATTGCGCTGGCGCTGACAATGATCTTCCTCGGCGGCGTGGTCGGGCTCGCGAGCGCCGATCAACAGCAGGAGATCCTCAATGCCTTCAAGCAGGGCATCACGCTCTACAAGGTGGGCGACTTCGCCGGCGCCCGGGAGCGGTTTGACCGGGTGCTGGCCATGGACCCGGGCATGCAGACCGCGTTGAAGATGCGCGACATGGCCGAGTTCGGCCAGTTCGCCGAGATGAAGGACACCGAGGAGCTCGGCGAGGTGGCCGAGAAGGTGCTCGACCTGATGACGCGCGCCACCCGCCAGCGGAAGCGCACTCTGGAGGACCCCGCCGCGCTGATCGAGGACTTCGAGTCGCAGGACCTGGCCACCTACGGCAAGGCGCGCATCGCGCTGACCGGCCACGGGCCCTACGCCGTGCCGTATGTCGTGCCCCTGCTGGCGCTCGACGTCGAGGAGAGCCAGACCGTCGTCGCGCGAGCCGTCAGCCTGCTGGCCGATCTCCATCCCGACGCCGTCATGCCCCTGATCGTGGCGCTGGAGAACGCCGGGGACAGCCTGCTGAAGGCGCGGATCGCCGACGTGCTCGGCCAGATAGGCGACGAGCGGGCGGTGCCCGCCCTGATGATGCTCGCCGGCGATGAAGCCGCCCTTCAGGACGCCCGCACGGCCGCAATGGAGGCCGTGCGCAGCATCACCGCCAGCGGCCCCGGCCAGCGCGGCTCTGCCACGGCGCAGTACATCGCCCTGGCCGACGCCTACCTGCGGGAGGACAAGGACAAGGTCGGCTACACCTACGGCCTGACCGCCGAGGTCTGGGACTGGAACCCCGACGGCGAGGAGCTTCCCGACCGGATCGTCTACGAACAGGTGCCCAACTACCTCTACTTCCAGCGCATGGCCACGGAGGTGGCCCTGGGCGGGCTCGCCGCCGACCCGGGCGCGACCGAGCTTCAGGCGCTGCTGGCGGCCTCGCTGGTGCGGCAGCTGGCGCTGTGCGAGTTCTTCAAGTCCGCCGAGGTCCGCCTCGGCGGGCGCGAGATCGAGCAGCAGGTCCGCCAGGAGGCCGCGCAGCGCGCTGAGGAGCTCTGTGTCCAGGTGCCCGTTGCGCTGCACATGCTCGCCACCCCCGTGGTCGGCCGTGCGCTCCAGCTCACGCTGGAGCTGGGCGACGGGTCGGCCAGCCTCTACCTGGTCAAGGCCATCGACGCCAAGCTCGCGGCGGCGGGGCCCGGCGCCCTGGACGAACTGACGGCTCAGGCCCTGGTCTCCGCCCTCGGCTCGGGCGACAAGGACGTGCGCTACAACGCGTCGGTCGTCCTGGTCAGCGCCGCTCCCGACGGCGAAGGGCTGCCGGCCGAGGAAGTGATGCAGGTCATGGGCGCGGCGCTGAAGGCGGCCTCTGATCGGACGGCGCTGGTGGCGATGGACAACTTCCAGATGCGCAACAAGCTCGTCCACGTCCTGCGCGGCGCGGGCGTGGCCACCAGCGAGTCAAAGGTGGTCGACGTGCTCATCGAGCACACGCTCTCGATCGAGCCGTCGGTCGACATCGTCTTCCTGTCCGGCAACCTGCCCGAGCAGAAGTTCGCGCGCATCGTCGCGCTGCTGAAGGGCGACCCGCGCACGAAGGCGGCGCCGCTTTACGTCGTGGTCGACCCGACCGAGGAGGCGCCGGAGATGGCCGCGTTCGACCAGATCGAGCAGGTGCTCCGCCCCGACGCGCTCCGCGCCGAGGCCCTCGCGCCGATCCTGCAGGAGCAGGTCTTCGCCCGGAGCCGCTCGGCCTTCACCGACGAGGAGCAGGCCCTGGTGCTGAAGGCCGCCGAGGCGCTCGACGAGGTCGACCCGCTGGCCACCGCATACCCGCTGGTCATGGTCGAGCCGGCGCTGGTCAAGGCGCTCAGGGGCTACGGTGAAGAAGTCTCCGCCGCCGCCGCCGAGGCGTTGGCCGGGTTCGGCTCGCCGGGCAGCGCCGCGCCGCTGGCGGGGCTGGTCGCGTCCGACGCTTCACAGGACCTGCGCGTGGCCGCCTGCAAGGCGCTCGCGGCCGTTCTGAAGCGGAGCGATGCGCCGGCCGGCGAGGACGTGGTGGCCGTGCTGAAGGCCGGGCTCGACGCGGACGCGCAGCCTCTGAGGCAGGTCGCCGCCGAGGCGCTGGGCGCGGCCGGGCTCGGCGCCGAGGCGCAGATGACGCTGCTGCGCACGAAGGCGCTCGGGCTGGAGTAGGCAAGCCGGACCGGGCTTTCTCGGGGCGGCCGGAGTCGCCTGGCTCCGCGCCGCCCTTTCTTCATCGCGGGGGCTCGTCATGCTGAAGTCATTGAGCATCTGGTGCCTGCCGGACAACGAGACGCGGCCGGCCGGGGAGATGTTCGACCAGGTGCGGGAGCGCGGGTTCGACGCCGTCGAGCTGGCCATCGGAGAGGCCGGCCTCGTCACCCTCCAGAGCACCGAGGAGGAGTGCCGCGCCCTCGGGCAGCTCGCCGCAGAGCGCGGCCTCCAGACGCCGACCGTGGCCAGCGGGCTCGGCTGGAAGTATCCGCTCACGGCCGACGAGCCCGAGGCCCGCGACCACGCGGCCGAGGTAATCCGCCGCAGCCTCCGCGCCGCCTCGTGGCTCGGCGCCGAGGTGCTGCTGGTCGTGCCGGGGACGCTGGCGCCTCCGGGGGCCGACTCCGCGTTCCACGTGCCTTACGACGTGGCCTACGAGCGCATGCGGGAGGGCGTCGGCCGGCTCGTCCCCACGGCCGAGGAGACCGGCGTCGCGATGGGCATCGAGAACGTGTGGAACCGCGTGCTGCTCTCGCCGCTGGAGATGCGCGACTTCATCGACTCGTTCGGCTCCGACGCGGTGGGGGCCTACTTCGACGCGGGCAACGTGATCGTGACCGGCTACGCGGAGGACTGGGTGCGGATACTGGGCGCGCGCATCGGCGCCGTGCACTTCAAGGACTTCCGCCGCGCCGTCGGCACCTTGGAGGGCTTCTGCGACCTGCTCGAAGGCGACGTGGACTACCCCGCCGTGATGACCGCCCTCCGCGAAGCGGGCTATGACGGGGCGTGCACGGCGGAGTACTTTGGACTGGGCGAGGCGGCCCTGGCGAAGCTGAGCGCGGCCATGGATCGCATCCTCGCCATGCAGGACGCCGCCGGTCAGTAGCGCAAGAGCGCGGCGACATCGTAGCCGTCGCCGGGCATCTCTTCCTGCTCCACGGCGTAGACCGCGCCCCTGTGCACGAGGACCTGCGCGGCGGCCTGGTCGAGCAGGTCCTCGTCGCCGACCTCCCCCTCCGCGTGCTCGGTCACCGCGTCCGAATCCGCGTCGTAGCTGCCCCAGCGGTGGACCCCGAGCGCCACGAAGAGGGTGTCGACGCGCCCGTGGTGGGCCGCCGGGACGGCTTGCTTCAGCTCCGTGGAGGCGCGCTCCGTCCCGAGCGCGGCCTCGAGGAACCCGGCCGCCTCGCGCTGGGCCTGCATGAAGACCGGCTCGACGATCGGCCAGGCCCTGTCGTGCAGCTCCTGCTCATTGAGCCTATCGGGATTGCCGCGGACGGCGTGCTCGACCAGGTGCGGGTAGGAGTTCGCCTTCCGGTAGATCGGCAGCATGCTCTCGGCGCCGGCGAGCACAAGCGGCGCCTGCTGCCCGCCGAGTGCTTCGTGCAGGGCGGCGTCGATCTGGCGGAAGTACTCGCGGATGCGGTCCTGCTCGTCGTCCTTGGGCACGCCCTGCCCGTGGAAGATGGCGGCGCCCGTGCCGCCGCCGCGGGTCTGGCCGGTCCCCGTGTGGAACTGCAAGTGCTTCTCGCGCACGTCGAAGCGGAGCGCCTCGGCGAGGCTGGCGGGCATGCCGCGCACGTCCAGGTGCCGCACGCTCCAGTGCGTGCCCTCCAGCACGCGCACGGCGTTCTGGCTCAGCGCCAGGATGTAGAAGCGGCCGTCCCGGCTGAAGAACGGCAGCAGCGGCTTGATGTGGAAGTGCTCGCCGACCGCCGATAGCTGCTCGACCTCCAGGGGGAGGCGGTAGCTGGAGAACAGGCCGGGCGCCACGAAGGCCGCCAGCCCGTCCGCCTGCTGCTGCCAGAAGTCGGAGTCCTCCAGCAGCTCCCGGGCCGGCGCGAGGAACTGCTCCACCTCGCGGCGCTGCATGCCCCGCCCCTCCAGGGCGTCGCGGGCGGCGTAGAGCGCGTTTTTGAACCGGATCGGGTTCTGGCGCGTCTGGCTGCCCGCCCGCTCGGTGGGGATGTAGAGCGAGACGCACAGTCCCCCGTGCGCGTCGATGAGTTTCTCCAGCGCTTCCCCGGTCAGCAGTGCCATCGTTGCGCGTCCCCTCAGCTCGTGTGGATCGGAATCCGGCGGCCGGTGCCCCCATGGGCCGCCTGCCTTCTATCCTGCATACTACCCGACAACGGTTCTGCTGTCATCAGGACGCCCACGGAAGGCGCGCCTTGACGGCCGGGCGCCGCCGTGGTAGAAGGGAGGTGTCGGCGGGTGGCCCGAAGGGGCCACGGGAAAACGGTGAGAATCCGTTGCGGACCCGCCGCTGTAACCGGTAGCCGGAGCCCGTCAGCAAGGCCACTGTCCCCCGCGCCGGGGGATGGGAAGGCGGGGCGAGCGGCGACGACCGGGAGCCAGAAGACCGACCCGCCGACGATGAGTGCTGCGGACCTTCGGGCTTGAGCGAAGCGGCACGCGAGACGGCGGAAGTCTGCCTGTCGACCGTGGCCCGCGCCCGATCTCTGCGGCGTCGGGCCGCGTTGCTGTACGGCGCCGGCGCCCGGAGGGAGGCGGCGGTGCGGTCAGAGCGCATCGTCTCGGCGTGCCCGCACACGATGCAGGAGGGCCGGACGATGCGGCGTCGCAGGGCTTTCACGCTCGTCGAACTGCTTGTCGTGATGGCGATCCTGGCCATCTTAAGCGGCCTGATCATGCCGGCCGTCAACGAGGCGCGCCTCGAGGCCAGGGCCACGAGCTGCCGCAACCGACTGCGGCAGATCGGGTTCGCCACCGAGATGCACACCACCGACCACGGCGGACACCTGCCCGACGCCGGCGACTACACCGGGCGCCAGTTCTTCGGCCATTACGGCGGGCCCGCCGAGTACGTGGACTTCGGGGAGGGGTTCCTCTCCTCCTACGTCGGCAACGACCGGGATGTCTGGCAGTGCCCGTCCTTCACGGACTTCTTCCCCCGCGCCCTCGGCCCCTGCACCGGCTACGGCTACAACTACCACTACCTGACGGAGCTGGTCGAGGAGGGCAACTGGTGGGACCCCGACTACAAGTACTGGTGGAAGGGCCTGCCGGAGGGGAGAATCCGCAAGACCACAAGAACGGTGCTGTTCGGCGACTCCGCCCGCAACTGGATGGGGCCGCTTGAGGAGAACTGGTTCTGGACGCCGCCGTCGCAGGCGCTCGCCTGGCCCGGATGGGAGACCGCCTACGCCCACTTCCGCCACCGGCTGAAGCTGAACGTCGTCTGGGCCGACGGGCACGTCAGCACGCTGCGTCCGGATCCCATCTTCCCGCTCGACCATGACCTGCTCGGCTACATCTGCGACACCTCGGACGTCTACTTCGATCCGGAGCAGTAGCGAGCGTCCCGAACTGCGTTGGTGGTCCCTGACACTTGAGATTATGGGCCGTGGTTCGGTGGCACGGGCTTCCAGCCCGTGAATCATGGCCAGGATGGCCATGCCACACTAAGACGGCCACCGGTAGAATCAAAACTCACAGGTCACCAGGAGGGCTCGGCCGTGGCCTATCGCCGCAGGAAGGTCGTCGCCGTCGTGCTGTTCGCCGGGGCGGCGCTGGGGCTGGCCGGCTTCGGCTTGCTGCGCGGGGGACGCTACGAACAGAGGGGCGCCGGGCCCGCATCGGAACAAGCGCGGGCCGCCCTGGAGGTGATCCACGCGCTGGCCCGAGAGCCCGAGAGCGTCGCCGACCATCTGCACCCGACCGCCACGCGGCTGGCGCAGGGAGCCGTAGAGAAGGCCGCCGAGCTGCTCCACAAGGCCGAATCCTACCGCCTGAAAGACGCTGAGTGGTTCGGCGAGTACCTGCGCGTCGGCGTTCTCTGCGTCCTGAAAGACGGGCGCGAGATGGAACGCTACTTCCTGTTCAGGGAGGAGGGCGGACAGCTCCTCGTCACCGGCCTCCAGCAGTAGGGCCGTCCCCTGCTTCCACCGAAACGGGCTTGCACGTGAGCGACGCAGCCGCCAAAGCGCTGATCGCAGCGGTCGCGTTCGCCGTCGGTCTCGGCCTGTCGATGTGGCTGCTGCGTCTGCCGATGCCGGGCGCCGGTGAGGGCCCGAGCGCGAGCTCGGGGGGCTATCGCTACGGGCGGGTCATCTGCATGTCGCCCGCCACCGCCGAGATCGCCTTCGCCCTCGGGGCCGGCGGGCGCGTGGTGGGCGTCAGCGAGTACACGCAGTACCCGCCCGAGGCGCTCCAGAAGCCGACCTGCGGAGGGTTCTTCAACCCCAACTACGAGCTGATCCTCGCCCTGCGGCCGGACCTGCTGCTCACCCAGGGCCGCGCGGCGGAGCTGGAGCGCTTCGCCCGCGAGAACGGGCTCGCCTTCGGCTCGGTCGAACTGACCGACCTCTCGTCCATCTTCGCCGCCGTCGAGCGGATCGGCGCGCTATTGGAGGCGCAGGAACGGGCGGCCGACCTCGTCGCCCACATGGGCGAGCGGCTGGCGGCGGTGCGGGCGCGCGTGGCGGGCCGGCAGCCGGCCTCCGTCCTGCTGGTCAGCGGTCGTGAGCCCGGCTCGCTGACCGGGGTCCACGCGGTCGGGCCGGGCACCTTCCTGCACGACCTGGTCGGCGTCGCGGGCGGGCGGAACGTCTTCGGCGACATGGAGCGCTCCTACGCGGCCGTCAGCAAGGAGGCGATCCTGGAACGGGCGCCCAAAGTCGTCATCGAGCTGCACGGCGAGGGAGGCGACGCGCGCGAGCTGAACCGGCGCGTGCGGGCGCTCTGGGGCGCAATGCAGCCGCTGCCGGCGGTGCAGGCCGGCCGCGTCCACGCCATCGAGGCCACCTACGCGATGGTGCCCGGCCCGCGGGTCGTGCGGCTGGCGGAGCGCCTGGGCGAGCTGCTGCATCCGGAGGCCGGGCCATGACCGAGCCGCTGCTGGCGCTGCGCGACTGCCGCTTCCGCTACGAGGAGGCCGGCTTCAGGCTGCGCGACGTCTCGCTGGAGGTCGGGGCCGGCAGCGTCGTCGGAGTGGTCGGCCCGAACGGGTCGGGCAAGAGCACGCTGCTGCGGCTGGCGGCCGGGCTGCTCCGCCCGGACGCGGGCGAGGCGCTCATCGGGGGCCATCGGGCCCACGAGCTGGGGCGGCGGCGGGTGGCGCGGATGCTCGCCTTCCTGCCCCAGCAGACGCGGGCGGCCTTCGGCTTCACCGCCCGGCAGGTCGTCGAGATGGGCCGCTTCCCCCACCAGCGGGGGCTCGGTTTCATGGGCGCCGCCGACGTGCGCGCCGTGCGCACTGCGCTGGAGCGCACGGGGTCGGGCGGGCTCGCCGACCGGCGGTTCTCCACGCTCTCAGGCGGCGAGAAGCAGCGGGTGCTCATTGCCAGCATCCTGGCCCAGGAGCCGTCGGTGATGCTGCTGGACGAGCCGGCCGCCGCCCTCGACGTGCACCACCAGGCCGAGGTGCTCGACCTGCTGTGGGACCTCTCGCGCACCGGCATCGCCGTGCTGCTGGTCACGCATGACCTCAACGCGGCGGCCCGCTTCTGCGAGCGGCTCGTCCTGCTCTGCGAGGGGGCCGTGGCCCGCGCCGGGACGCCGGACCAGGTGCTGGAGCAGGAGCTGCTCGCGGAGGTCTACGGGGCCGACGTGCGCGTCTGCCGCAACCCCGTCACGGGCACGCCGATGGTCACCGTGCCCGGAAGGAGGGCCCATGCCGCGCGCGAGTGAGCACCTGACGCCGGTGCGCTTCGGGGGCACGGTCGGCCTGGCGGCGCTCGCCTGGGCAGCGGCGGGGCTGGTATGCCTCTTCTACGGTCAGGCCGACGTGCCGGCGGCGCGCATCCTATCGGTCCTCTCCGGCGCGGGGGGCGGCCCGCAGGAGGCCAACATCGTGCTGATGCAGCGGCTGCCGCGCGTGCTGCTGGCACTGCTGGCCGGCGGCGGGCTGGCGATGACGGGCGCGGTCTTCCAGGCGATGCTGCGCAATCCCCTCGCCACTCCGCACATCCTCGGTGTCTCGGCCGGCGGGGCGCTCGGGGCGGTCCTGGCCATATCGGCCGGCCTCGCCGGGCCGGGGCTCGGGCCGTTCCGGCCGGTGCAGCTCTTCGCGCTGGCGGGTGCTCTGGCGAACGTGACCGTCATCTACCTGCTGGCGCGGCGGCGGGAGGTCTTCTCGCCTCTGAAGCTGCTGCTGGCCGGCGTGACGCTCGGGCTGATCTGCTCGGCGCTGATCATGTTCGTGCGGTTCGTCTCCGAGCCGACGAAGCTGGTGATGGTCGACCGCTGGCTGATGGGCGGGCTCGACGTGCACGGGTTCCGCAGCGTGGCGGCGGTGCTGCCGCTGCTGCTGCCGGCGGGGGCGCTGCTGATGAGCGAGGCCGGCGCGCTGAACCAGCTCGCGTTGGGGGAGGAGCTGGCGGCCGGCCGGGGCGTGAACGTGGCCGGGGTGCAGGTCGAGGCGTTCGTTGCGGGCTCGGTGCTGACGGCCGTGGTGGTCTCGGTGGCCGGGCCGATCGGGTTCGTCGGGCTGATCGTGCCGCACGCGCTGCGGGGCATCTTCGGCCCCGACCACCGGCTGCTTCTGCCGCTGAGCTTCTTCGGGGGCGGTGCGTTCCTGGCGGCGGCGGACACGGTGGCGCGTTCGGCCTTCGCCCCTTCCGAGCTGCCGGTGGGGGTGCTGACGGCGATGCTCGGCGGCCCGTTCTTCCTGGCGCTGCTGGTCACGCGCGCCCGGTAGCGGCTCTACGAGCCGGCCTCGTGGTCGAGGGCGGCGCGGATGAAGGCGGCGAAGAGGGGGTGGGGGGCGGTCGGCTTGCTCTTGAACTCCGGGTGGAACTGCACGCCGATGAACCACGGGTGGTCGGTCAGCTCCATGATCTCCACCAGGTCGTGCTCGGCGAAGGCGCCGCTGGCCCGCATGCCGTGCTCGGCGAGCAGGTCGCGATACTGGTTGTTGAACTCGTAGCGGTGCCGGTGCCGCTCGCAGACTGGCGCGGCGCCGTAGGCTTGGTAGGCGCGGGAGCCCTCCTCGATCGCGCAAGGCTGGGCGCCCAGCCGCATCGTCCCGCCCAGGTTCACCACGCGGCGCTGCTCCTCCAGCAGGCTGATGACCGGCTGGGGAGCGTCCCTGTCCACCTCGGTGCTGTTGGCCTCGGGCAGGCCGGCGACGTTGCGGGCGAACTCGATCACGGCGCACTGCATGCCGAGGCAGATGCCGAAGTAGGGCAGGGAGCGCTCGCGGGCGTAGCGGGCGGCCGCGATCTTGCCCTCGACCCCGCGCACGCCGAAGCCGCCGGGCACCAGCACGCCGCTGACGCCCTCCAGGCACGCCGCCGCGCCGCGCTTCTCGATCTCCTCCGACTCCAGGCGCCGCACGTGGACCCTCGCGCGGTTGGCGATGCCCCCGTGCTCCAGGGCGGCGTAGATCGACTCGTAGGCCGACTGGCGGCTGATGTACTTGCCCACTACGGCGACCTCGACCTCGCGCTCCGGCTCGGCGAGCACGGCGAGCATCTCGCGCCATTCGGTCAGGTCGCTCTCGTGCGTCTGGAGGCCGAGGCGGCGGCAGATCAGCTCGTCCAGAGCCTGGTCGCGCAGCATGACGGGGATCTGGTAGATGTTCGGCTTCGCGTCGAGCTCCTCGATGACGCAGTCCTCGTCGACGTCGCAGAACAGGGCGATCTTCTCGCGGTGGTCGGGGCCCATCGGCACTTCGCTGCGGCAGATCAGGATGTCGGGGAAGATGCCGATCTGGCGCAGCGTGCTCACGCTGTGCTGGGTCGGCTTGGTCTTCAGCTCCTGGGCGGCGCGCAGGTAGACCAGCAGCGTCAGGTGGATGTAGAGCACGTCGCGGTGGCCGCGTTCGTGGCCGAACTGGCGTATCGCCTCCAGGAAGGCGAGCCCCTCGATGTCGCCGACCGTGCCGCCGATCTCGGTGATCGCCACGTCCACCTCCGGCGCGTCGAGCCGGGCGATGCCGGCCTTGATCTCCTCGGTCACGTGCGGGATCATCTGCACCGTCTTGCCCAGGAACTCGCCCCGCCGCTCCTTCTCCAGCACGCTCTGGTAGACGCTGCCGGTGGTCAGGTTGCAGTCGCGGTCGACCTTCGCGTTGGTGAAGCGCGTGTAATGGCCCAGGTCGAGGTCGGTCTCCGCGCCGTCGTCGGTCACGTAGACCTCCCCGTGCTCGTAGGGGTTCATCGTGCCGGGGTCGACGTTCACGTACGGGTCGATCTTCTGGATGCGTATCTTCAGCCCCCGGCTCTCCAGCAGCAGGCCGATGCTGGCGGAGTTCAGCCCCTTGCCCAGCGACGAGCAGACGCCCCCGGTCACGAATATGTGTTTTGTCATCACGGAATCAGTGCAAGAGTGAAGGGAGGATCGCCCACGGCGCGCATTCTACGGCCGGCAACCGGGCCGCGCAAGCGGGGGCTTCCGGGCCGCAAGGAGCGGGTCCACCGGGGGCTGGCGGCCACGCAGCGGGCGGCATAACGGCGCGATCTGCCCGAACCCGCGCCGGGCGCCTCACGAGCAACGAGGAGCACGCCACGCCGTGCGCCGCCCTACCATTCCAGCCGCACCGGCACGCCGGCCTCGGCCAGCTCGCGCTTGATGCCCTCGATGGTGTGCGTGCCGAAGTGGACCATCGAGGCGATCAGGGCGGCGTCGGCCTTGCCCCGGGTGAGCACCTCGCGCAGGTGCCGGGGCTCGCCCGCGCCGCCGCTGGCGATGACGGGTATGCCGACGGCCTCGCTGATCAGGCGGGTCACCTCCACGTCGTAGCCCTCGCGGGTGCCGTCGGCGTCGATGGAGTTGACGCAGATCTCGCCCGCGCCGCACGACTCGGCCTCCCTGGCCCAGTAGACGGCGTCGAGCCCGGTGGCGAGGCGGGCGCCCTCGACGTAGACCTCGAAGCCGCTGGGCACCTCGTCGGTCCTGTCCACGCGGCGGGTCTGCACGCCGAGCACGATGCACTGGCTGCCGAAGCGGGCTGCGCCGTCCACGATGAGGGAGGGGTTGCGCACGGCGGCGGTGTCGATGCTCACCTTGTCGGCGCCGGCCAGCAGCGCGCGGCGCATGTCCTCGCTGGTGCGCAGGCCGCCCCCGACGGCGAAGGGGATCGAGATGCGCCGGGCCACGGCCTCGACGACGTCGATCATGATGTCCTTGTGGCGGGGCGAGGCGCCGATGTCGTAGAAGACCAGCTCGTCGACGCCGCCCTCGTAGTAGCGCCCGGCCATCTCGACCGGGTCGCCCACGTCCACGTTGCCCTGGAACTGCACGCCCTTGGTCGTCTTGCCGTCGCGCACGTCCAGGCAGACGATGACGCGTTTCTTCAGCATGCTACGGGCTCCAGTCCAGGAAGTTCTCCAGCAGGCGCAGCCCGACCCGGCCGCTGCGCTCGGGGTGGAACTGCGTCGCGACGACGTTGCCCTGCGCCAGCGCGCTGACGAACGGACCGTGGTAATCGGTCGTGCCGAGGATGGACTCGGGATCGGCGGGGGAGGGGGCGAAGCTGTGCACGAAGTAGAAGCATGCGCCGTCGCCGACCCCCCTCCACAGGGGGTGGGGCAGGTGCTGCTCCACCTCGTTCCAGCCCATGTGCGGCACCTTGGCGCCCTCGGGCACGGCGAGCCGCTCCACGCCGCCGCGCACGAGGCCCAGGCACTCGGCCTCGTCCTCCTCGCTGCACTGCAGGATGATCTGCGCGCCGAGGCAGATGCCGAGCATCGGGCGGCCGGAGGCGGCGTAGTGGCGGACGGCCTCGTCCAGCCCCAGCGAGCGGAGCGTGGCCATGGCGGCCCCCGCGGCGCCGACGCCGGGGAAGATCAGCCGCCCGGCCGCCTGCACCTCGTCGGGGTTGCTGCTGACCACGGCCGCCCGGCCGAGCTTCTCGACGGCGAGCCGCACGCTGGTCAGGTTGCCCGCGTGGTAGTCCACGATGGTGATCACGTCCGGCATGGCCCCCATGCTAACGCACCGGGGGCGGCGCTGCCATGGAAGGGCTTGGGGCGGCGCCGCTTTGATTCGGCGGCGCGCGTGCCGTAACCTGGGTTCCCTGTCCATAGAGGAGGATGCACGCGTGAAACACGTCCACTACGAGCAGGTCGAGCTGGAGCCGGTCGAGGCCGAGGGCGCCGCGAAGGCCGGCGTGCGCCGGCTGATCTGCGAGGAAGACGGCGCGCCCAACTTCTGCATGCGCCGCTTCGAGCTGGAGCCCGGCGGCGCCACGCCGTTCCACGAGCATCCCTGGGAGCACGAGGTCTTCGTGCTGGAGGGCAAGGGAACGCTGCGCGGCGAGGAGGGCGACGAACCGTTCCGCGCGGGCGACGTCGTGCTGATCCGTCCGGGCGAGCGGCACGGCTTCTGCGCGGAGAAGGGCGTGCCGGTCGCGTTCCTCTGCCTGATCCCGCGGGAAGGCAAGCGTTGAGGCTGCTCGGCGTAGAGACTTCATGCGACGAGACGGCGGCCGCCGTGGTCGAGGACGGCGCGCGCGTGCGCTCCAGCGTCGTCGCCCGCCAGCACGAGCTGCACGAGCGGTTCGGCGGCATCGTGCCCGAGGTGGCCTGCCGGGCGCACGTGGAGAGCATCCTGCCGGTGATCGCGCAGGCGCTTGAGGAGTGCGGCGTCGCGCTCGGCGAACTGGACGGCGTCGCCGTGACGACCACGCCGGGGCTGATCGGGGCGCTGCTGGTGGGCGTGACGGCGGCGAAGGCCCTGAGCTGGGCATTCGAGCTGCCGCTGGTGGCGGTCGATCACCTGCACGCGCACCTCTACGCCGTCTGGCTGGCCGGGCAGGAGCCGGCGCTGCCGGCGATCGGCCTGGTGGCCAGCGGCGGCCACACGAGCCTGTTCCTGGTGGAGGACCCGATCGAGCCGGCGCCGCTCGGGGGCACGGTGGACGACGCGGCCGGCGAGGCGTTCGACAAGGTGGCCAACATCCTGCGCCTGGGCTACCCCGGCGGACCCGAGATCGAGCGCGCCGCCCGCCAGGGCGACCGGCGCGCGGTGGACTTCCCCCGCAGCCTGATGGGGGCCGAGAGCGACGATTTCAGCTTCAGCGGCCTCAAGACCGCAGTCCTCTACCACTGCCTCGGCCCGAACGCCTCGTGGGAGGACATACAGGGCGCACGCTACGATCCGCACTTCGTGGCCGACGTGGCGGCGAGCTTCCAGGAGGCCGTCGTCGACGTGCTGGTGGCGAAGGCGTTCGGCGCGGCGGAGCGCCGCTTCGCGCGCAGCGTGATCGTCGGGGGCGGGGTGGCCGCCAACGGGCGGCTGCGCGAACGGCTGCGGGCCGAGGCACAGGCGCGCGGCCTGGCCCTGCACCTTGCGCCCCGCGAGCTGTGCACGGATAATGCGGCCATGACCGCCGGCATCGGCTGCCGGCTGCTGGAGCGCGGCCGCACGGCGCCGCTCAGCGTCCAGGCCCGGCCTTAGGGGAGCTCGCGGTGGACCGGGACACGATCAGGGGCATGCTCGAGCAGGTCGCCGCGGGCAAGCTGAGCCCGGAGGAGGCGCTCGAGTCGATCCGCCGCCTCCCCTTCGAGGACATCGGCTTCGCCAAGGTCGACCACCACCGCACCCTGCGCTGCGGCGCGCCGGAGGTGATCCTCTGCCAGGGCAAGAGCCCCGAGCAGGTGGCCGCCATCGCCGAGCGCATCGTGGAGGCCGGCAGCGACCTGCTCGCCACCCGCGCCGAGCCGGCGCACTACGAGGCCGTGCGCGCCGTCTGCCCGGAGGCTGAATACCATCGCACCGGCCGCTGCATTGCCCTGCGCCGCGAGGCGTCCGAGGCCCGGGGCCTGGTGCTGGTGGTGACGGCCGGCACGAGCGACCTGCCCGTGGCCGAGGAAGCGGTCATCACCGCCGAGATGCTCGGCGCCAGGACGCAGCTGATCAGCGACGTCGGCGTCGCCGGCCTCCATCGCCTGCTGGCCTACCGGTCCGAGCTGGACGCGGCCAACGTCATCGTCACCGTCGCCGGCATGGAAGGCGCGCTGGCCAGCGTGATCGGCGGCCTGGTGGCGAAGCCCGTCATCGGCGTGCCGACCAGCGTCGGCTACGGGGCGAGCTTCGGGGGCGTCACGCCGCTGATGACCATGCTCAACAGTTGCGCGGCGGGCGTCGTCGTGGTGAACATCGACAACGGGTTCGGGGCCGGTTACGCCGCCGCCCTGATCAACGCCCTGATCACCGAGGGCCCGCCGGAGGAGTGACCTTCATGGCCGCAGAGCGCCTGGTCACGCTGCCGTCGCTGCCGCCGCGGGAGCGCAACGCGCACAAGGGGGACTTCGGCCGGGTGCTTGTCGTGGCCGGCTCGCCGGGCATGACCGGCGCCGGCTGCATGGCCGCCAACGCCGCCCAGCGGTCCGGCGCGGGCCTGGTCACGCTCGCCCTGCCGGCCGGCCTGCACGCCATCGCGGAGGTGAAGCTGACCAGCGCCATGACCCGCGCGCTGCCCGAGCCCGGCGAGCCGGTCATCGGCGAGGCGGCCGCCGAGCGGGTGCTGGAGTGGAGCGAGGAGTTCGACGCGGCGGCCATCGGGCCCGGGGTGGGGCGCGCGCCGGCGACTGGGGCGGCGATGCGGCGGCTCGCCGCCGCGCTGCCCCTGCCGACTGTGATCGACGCCGACGGGCTGAACGCCCTGGCCGGCGACCTGGCGCCGCTGTCGCAGGCGGCCGGGCCGCGCCTACTCACCCCGCATCCGGGTGAGATGGCCCGGCTGCTCGGCGCGGTCGGCCCTGCCGAGGTGCAGGCGGATCGCGAAGAGATCGCGCGACAGTTCGCGGCCCAGCACGGCGTGGTGCTGGCGCTGAAGGGCGCGGGCACCGTGGTGAGCGACGGCGAGCGCGTCTACGTCAACCCGACCGGCAACCCGGGCATGGCCACGGGGGGCACGGGCGACGTGCTGACCGGGCTCGCGCTGGGCCTGCTCTGCCAGGGGCTCGATCCGTTCGAGGCGCTGGTGCTGGCCGTCTTCGTGCACGGGCTGGCGGGCGACCTCTCGGCCCAGGTCGGCGGGGAGCTGTCGTTGATGGCCGAGGACGTGCTCAACAGCGTGCCCCAGGCCTTCCAGGTGGTGGCCAGCGCCGGCCGGGGGGTGGAAGCCGAACGGCTGGCGCAGGTGGTGCGGCGCTCGGGGCAGGGCCACGAGGGCCTGGGCGGGCCCTGAGCCTTCAGCCGCCGGCCGGCCGGGCGGGTGCCTGGTGCCGGGCGATCCGGGCGCTCGCGATCAGCTTGAGCGCGCGCTGGAGCGAGCGGGCCTGCTCGGGCGTCAGTTCGTAGCCGCCGAAGCGCACGCGGTAGTAGAGCTCGGTGACCAGCTCGACGGCCGCCTCCACCTGCCGCTCCTCGCCCCTCTCGACGCTGAGGCGGGCCAGGACCGAGCGAGCGAACTCCCTGGGCGTGGCGTGGTCGGGCCGGGGCAGCCCCTTGCGCCGCATCAAGGAGAGGAACTGGCGGTAGAAGGGCAGCGTTCTGTCAGCGCCGCGCCGGCTGAGGGCGGGTGCCAGCCGGGCCTGGAGCCACTGCGCGCCGAGGTAGACGCCCATGCTCAACGAGGTCAGCAGCACGATCAGCAGTCCCACCTGGAGCAGGCCGAAGGACGGCATGCCGGGCCAGAGCGCGCGGAAGATGGACGTCGCCTGCTCGGCCAGGTTGGCGGCGGCCCCGTGCAGCCCCTCGATCAGTTGCCGCTGCCTGCGCTTGGTGTAGCCGACGACGTTGGCGCCCCAGGCCGCCTCGGCCGAGAAATAGAGCCGGCGCAGTGCGTACTTGACGCCGTCCAGCAGGCTGTCCACGTCGCCGGCGATGCCTTCATCCTGGGCCCCGCCGACCTCGATGCCCGGTGTGGGGTCGAACTCCACCCAGCCCAGCTCATTGAAGTAGACCTCCACCCACGCGTGGGCGTTGCTGTCGCGGATGGTGAAGGTCTGGCTTACGGGGCTGTACTGGCCGCCCTTGTAGCCGATCGCCAGGCGTGTGGGGATGCCCCAGACGCGCAGGATCAGGGCCATCGCCGTCGAGAACTGCTCGCAACTGCCGCTGCGGGTCTCGGTCAGGAAGGCGCTGACTGGATCCATGTCGCCGAAGTCGGGGAGCTGGAAGGTGTACTCGAAACGCCCGCCCTCCAGCAGGTAGCTCTCGACGGCCTTGACGCGGTCGTAGTCGCTGCGGCGCGCGCGCTCGGGATAGAGCCGCTCGATCTCGGCGGCGCGCTCCTCCAGCACGTCGCGTATGCCGGGGGGGACGTCCCAGAAGAAGGGGGTCCACTGGCCGGCGCTCTCGGGCGTGCCGGCCTCGCGCAACTGCTGGTCAGTGAACAGCGGCACCAGCGAGACCACCTCGTAGGTCTCCCCCGGCCGGGCGGGATTGGGCGCGATGATGTGGTGGGACGGGAAGTCGACCATGGTCCTGTAGGCGGGGACCCCTTCGACCACGATCGGCCGGTAGAGCGCAAAGCGGGTGCGGACGGGCCGCGCCGTCACGGTGACCTGCTGGCGTATCCGGCGCCGCTCCACCAAGGCGTCTTCCAGCACGTAGACGCTGCGCGAGGTGAAGTCGGCCTGCTGCCCTTGCTGGCGCTCCACGCGCTGGCCGTCTCGCATGTGGCGGAAGGCGGCCTTGGTCTCGAACCATTGTCCCCGGCGATAGACGGGCAGCGAGAGGCCGCGCAGCAGCAGGCGCGGCGGCATGATGGGCGGGTCGCCCGGCTCTTCGTTGTCGAGGAACTTGACGCGCAGCACCACGTCCTCGCTGGTGCGCATCCGGCCGACTTCGCGCAACGAGACGTTCTCCGAGAATCCCGTTACCCGGATGGGCACGGCGTAGCGGGCCCTGCCCTCGTAGGTGCGGTGGCGCGGCAGCGCCACAAACGCCAGGGCCATCGCCACGAAGACCATCCCGGCCGGCGGCCAGAGGCTGGCCGCCAGGCCCCGCCAGAGCCCCGGCCCCGCCGGCGCCGGGGGCGCCTCGGGCCTGCCCTCCCCCTCGCAGGCGGCCAGGAGGGCCGAGTTGGCCATCAGCGCGAGCACCAGCACGATGAACAGGGGCAGGTAGACGACGCTCATCGCCCAGATCCCGGCCACCATCGTTTGGAAGATGGCCGCCACCTGGATCAGGCGCTGGTCGCGCGCCCTATGGGGGCTGTATAGCTTGATGAACTGGATGGCCAGCAGGAAGTGCGCCAGGGCGAAACTCAGATGCACGCTGGTGAACTGGGCCTGGAACAGGCCGAAGCCCAGCGCGGCCAGCGCCAGCGCCTTGCTCGCCGTGGCCGAGAGGGGCGGCCTGCCGCCGGGGCCGACGATCAGCGCGTGCCCCCCGCAGAGCAGCAGGGCCATCAGGGCATAGAGCATGGTCTGCTCCGAGACGGCCATCAGCATCACCGCGCTGATGATCATCACGTACGTGGTGACCAGCAGCGGCCAGCCGCCCTGCACAGCCTCGGGGCCGGGACCGATCCGCTCGTCAATAGCTGAATATCTCATCGAACGTGGCGTCCGCGACGTCAACACAGGCGCAATTCTGGCCCAGCGGGCCGAGGGCGGCCGCGCGCTCGGCACGCGGCAGCGGCCCGGCACTGATCAGGCAAGCTCCACCGGCCGTGACCTCCCGGAAGCTGAGCGCGTGCAGCAGGTCTGCGGGGCGGTGCTCCTCGGTGGGGCGAGCCAGCGCGAGCGCCTCCAGCACGGAGAACAGATGCCCCGGCCCCATGTCGTAGGGCAGGGAGACCTGCTCTGGGCAGAACGAGGCGAAGGCGTAGAAGACCTCCCGCCGCGTCAGCGTCTCGGCGAGGGTGGCCGCGAAGCTGACCGCCATCTCGAAGCGGGCGCGCCATGGCGCAGGGGCGGCGCGCTGGGCCGGCGCAATGTAGGCGTCCAGCAGCACCAGCACGCTCTGGATCTCCTGCTTCTCGAACTCCCGCACGAAGAGCTTCTTCATCCGGGCGCTGGTCGGCCAGTGGATGCGGCGCGGGTTGTCGCCGTGCTTGTACTCGCGCAGCGAGCGGAACTCCCCCTGCGGCGCGGGGCGGCGCAGCCGGCTCAGCCACCTGGCCTCGCCCCTCTGTCGGCGATGCAGGAGCTCGCCGTCGATACGCCCCAGACGCGGCAAGACCATCACCCGCTCGCCCTGATGCGTGAGCATGGTTGTGTCCACAACGCCGAAGGGGAAGGACGTGCTGACGGCGACCGGGCGCAGCCTGCGCAGGCCGCGCTCGGGCATGTAGTGGGTCAGCGTCGCCGTCCGCTCCTCGCCGGGCGCGAGCTGCAGGATGTGCCGCCGCTCGCCCAGGCCGACCCCGTCCCCGCCGGCGGCGCTCACCGCCAGGCCGAAGGCGCTCAGCAGGCGGCGTTCGTTGCGCAGGACCACCTCCAGGGGGAACGTCTTGCCAGCGAAGACGTGCGCCGGCGCGTGGCAGCGCGCCTGCGTTCGGGCCAGGCTCAGCCTGGGGAAGAGGGCGGCGCAGAGCCCGCCCGCCAGCAGGAAGGCGGCCGTCAGGTAGATCAGGTTCACCCCCCAGTGCCAGGCGATGGTGACGAACGTGGCGGCGATGGCGCCGTAGACCACGCCCCAGCCGGTGAGCCGGTAGCGGAACGAGCGGCGGTGCCCGGCCCGGCGCAGCAGCGCCCACGAGGTGACGGCCGCCAGCCCCTGCCACACGATCAGCAGCAGGATCAGCAGCAGGATCACGCCGTAGGCCTTCAGCACCGACGCCACCGGCAGCACCAGCCCCGCCGCAATCCATGAGACGAAGCCCACGGACCGGGCGGCAGCGGCGACGCGGACGGCCGGGCTCTGTGGGTTCTGTTCGTTCATCCGACCTTCTGCCCCCCGGGCCGGCGAAGCGCGCCCACCCTACAGCGTAACCGGCACCTGCTGGAGGATCTCGCGGATCACGCGGGCCGCCTCCTCGAAGCTGCTCGTCTCCGTTCCCGACGTGCGGTAGAAGCGTATGCGGTGCGAGAGCACGGGCGCGGCGAGCTCCTTGACGTCGTCCGGCTCCACGTAGTCACGCCCGCCGAGCAGGGCCAGCGCCTGGGCCGCCCGGTAGAGGTGCACGGCGCCGCGCGGGCTGACCCCGGTGGCGACCGCCTCGTGGCGGCGCGTGGCCTCGATCAGGCGCAGTATGTAGTCGAGCACCTGCTCGGAGACGTTGACCCGGCGCACCAGCGCCTGGAGCTCTACCACCTCGGGCGCCCGCAGCACCGGCTCGACGTCCTCCAGCGGGTGATAGAGCCGCTGGTCGCGCACGATGCGCTTGCCCTCTTCGGTGGTGGGATAGCCGAGGTTCATGCGCAGGAAGAACCGGTCAAGCTGCGACTCCGGCAGCGGGTAAGTGCCCTCGAACTCGAACGGGTTCTGAGTGGCCAGCACGCAGAAGGGGCGGGGCAGGGGGTGCACCACGCCGTCGACGGTGATCTGGTACTCGTCCATCGCCTCCAGCAGGCAGCTCTGCGTCTTGGGGGTGGTGCGGTTGATCTCGTCGGCCAGCACGATATTGGCGAAGAGGGGCCCGCGTTTGAAGACGAAGCGCGACTGGCTCTCGTCGTAGATGTTCACGCCCAGCAGGTCGCCCGGCAGCAGGTCGGGGGTGAACTGGATGCGTCGGAACTCGCAGTCCAGCGCGCTGGCGATCGTGTTGGCCAGCACGGTCTTGCCCACGCCGGGCACGTCCTCGATGATCAGGTGCCCGCCGGCCAGCATGGCGACCAGGGCCAGCTCCACGCGGTCGCGCTTGCCCACGTACACCTTCTCGATCTCGGCGATCAACGCCTCGATCGAGCCGCTCGGTATGGTGAGCCTCTCCGTCCCCGTATCTGCCGTCATGCGCGCTCCTTGCGCTCTGTGAGGGCTGATTTCGAGTATAGGGCAGCCGCCTCGGAAAAGCAAAGACACCGCCCGCCAGGAGGCCACGCCCCGCCCGCCGGGCGTGCCCGCGAGGCGCCCGGGATGCTTGCATTGCCCGTCGCTTTGCCCAATAATGCCCCGGAGCTTGCCCTGCCTCCAGCCGGCGCGTTCCGGCCAGGGGCATGGAGCGCACCCCACACGGAGATGCAGATGAGGATCGGCGTCGCCTACTACCCCGAGCACTGGCCGCGCGAGCTCTGGCCCGAAGACGCGCGCCGCATGGCGCAGGCCGGCGTGGACGTGGTGCGCCTGGGCGAGGCGGCATGGAGCCGGCTGGAGCCCAAGCGCGGCCAGTTCGACATGGATTGGCTGGGGGAGGCGATCGAGGTGCTCGCCGCCGAGGGGTTGGAGCTGATCCTCTGCACGCCGACGGCGACCCCGCCGCCGTGGCTCTTCCACCGACATCCCAGCATGGTCCCCCAGGACGCCTGCGGGCGGCACTGGCACCCCGGAAGCCGCCGGCACGTCTGCCTCAACAGCCGCCCCTATCGCCGCTACGTCCTGCGCGTCGTGCGCGAGATGGCCCGCACGTTCGGCGAGAGGCCCGAGGTGATCGCCTGGCAGGTCGACAGCGAGCTGGCCAGCTACGGCAGCGCCGAGTGCTACTGCGACGACTGCGAACAGGCATTCCGCGAGTGGCTCAAGCGTCGCTACGGCATGATCGACCGCCTCAACAAGCTCTGGGGCAGCGTGTTCTGGAGCCAGCAGTTCACCGACTGGCACGAGGTGCGTGCCCCCCGGCGCACGCCCGGCGGCCCGCACCCCTCGCTTCTGCTCGACTACCGGCGCTTCACCTCCGCTACCGTGCGCGACTTCGTGGCCGAGCAGCGCGACCTGATCGCGCAGTACTCCGCCGGCCGGCCGAAGCCCGTCACCACCAACGTCGGCGACGGCGGCGCCGGGGTGGTCAACTGGTTCTCCCTGGCGGGCTCGCAGGACGTGGCCGGCATGAGCGGCTGCCCCGCCGAGGGCGGCGATCCGGACGCCACCGCCATGCGCCTGGACCTGGCCCGGAGCGCCGGCGGAGGCGCTTTCTGGCTCAGCGAGCAGCAGGCCGGCGCGGACGCCGCCGGCCTCCGTCCCCGACCCGGGCGGCTCCGCCTCTGGTCCTTCCAGGCCGCCGCGCGCGGCGCCAGCCTGGTGAGCTACCTGCGCTGGCGCACCGCCCCCTTCGGCCACCAGATGCGCCGCGAGGGCATGCTGGACGCCTGGGGCTCTGCCGGACGTCGCTTCGATGAGCTGACGCAGACCGTCGCCGAGCTGAAGGGCCACGCCGACCGCTGGCAGAGCAGGGCGCCTGCGGCCCGCGTCGCCCTCGTGCTGGACTACCAGGCGCACTGGGCCCTGGAGGCCGACGACCTGGGCACCGGCCTGGACTGTCTGGCCCACGTTCGGGTCCTCTACGGGCTGCTGCGCCGCCGGGGCATCGGCGTCCGCCTCATCGCGCCCGAGGCCGATCCGGCGGGCCATGACCTGCTGGTGCTGCCGATGCCCGTGATCGGGCGCGAGGCCGATGCCCGCCTGTACGGCGATTTCGCCGCCGCCGGCGGCAGCGTGCTGGTGACGGCGCCGGCGGGCATCCGCACCGAGACGAACACCTGGCCGGCCGTCGCGCCGCCGGGGCCGCTGACGGAACTGCTCGGCGCGCGGATCGTCGAGCACGCCGCGCCGCGCCCTGAAGAGGGGGTCGAGGTCAGGTTCGGCGACGCGCGGTTCCCGGTCCGGGCATTCTGCTGCGAGCTTCAGTTGAGGGGAGCTGAGCCGCTCGGCGAGTACGGGGGGCCGTGGTACGCGGGCAGCCCGGCCGCCTGCGTGCACCCGGTGGGGGAGGGGAGCGTGCGCTTCCTCTCGGCGGCGGGCGGGCCGCAGCTCTACGAGCACATGCTCGACGCCTCCCTCTCGGGCGCCGGGATCGAGGCCCACCCCTGGAGCGCGGAGCGTGTCGAGGTCGTGCCGCTCAGCACCCCCGAGGGGGAGGCGCCGCTCACCTTCGTGCTGAACCACGGGGCCGAGGAGGCCCGCCTGCCCCTGCAGGAAGGGGCCGCCGTCACCGACCTGCTGACCGGCGAGGAGCACGAGGACGAAGTGCGGCTCGAGGGCTGCGGCGTGGCGCTCATCCGGGGTTGACGTGTCCCCACTGCTCGAACCTTGCCGTGCAGCCATGGACGCAGGAACCGAGTTTTCGCGCCTGCTCCAGATCATGCGCCGGCTGCGCCGCGAGTGCCCCTGGGACCGCAGCCAGGACCACGACTCCCTGCGCCCGTACCTGCTGGAGGAGACCTACGAGGTGCTCCACCTGCTCGACGAGGCCGCCTACGACGAGCTGCGGGAGGAGCTCGGCGACCTGCTGCTCCAGATCGTCTTTCACGCCGAGATCGCCGAGGAAGCCGGCCGCTTCGACATGGCCGACGTCCTCCACGCCATCAACGAGAAGCTCGTGCGGCGCCACCCGCACGTCTTCGGCGACCGGGAGGCCCGCACCCCGTCCGACGTCAGCCGCCGTTGGGAGACGATCAAGGCGGAGCAGGAGCAGAAGGAGTCGGCGCTCGGCGGCGTGCCGCAGGCCCTGCCCGCCCTGGTGAAGGCCGCCCGGGTGCTGTCGAAGATGCGCCAGTGCGGCTGTGACCCTTTCCGCTGCGCCGACCCCGCCGGGGAGGCGCGCCGCGAGCTGGAGCGGCTCGAACGCGCCGCGGGCGAAGGGGAGGGCGAGGGCCGGGGGGCCGACGAGGCCCTCGCGATGCTGTTGCTCGGCGTGGCCGGCCTCAGCGACCGGCTCGGCACGGGCCCCGAGGAGGCGCTGCGCGGGGGCGTGCGCCGCCTCAGCGAGGCATTCCGCCGCGAGGAGTCGGCGCTGAAAGGCAGCGGACGCACCTTCGCCGAGCTGGCCCCCGCCGAGCTCGACGCGGCGGCCGAGCGGATCCTGAGCGCCGTCAGGGGGCCGAAGACGTGAACGCGATATTGCTGGCGGCCGGCTACGGGATGCGCCTCTACCCGCTGACCAGGGACCGGCCCAAGCCCCTCCTGCGCGTCGGCGGCCGCCCCATACTGGACCACCTGCTGGACCGGCTGGAGGCCGCGCCCGAGGTCGAACGGCTCGTGCTGGTGAGCAACGACAGGTTCGCCGACGACTTCGCCCGCTGGGCCGAGCGGCGCCGGCCCGAGAAGCCGTTGACGCTCTTGAATGACGGATCGACCTGCAACGAGGACCGCCGCGGCGCCGTGGCCGACATCCGGTTCGCCGTCGAGGAGGCCGGGCTGCGCGGCGCGCCGGCCTACGTGCTGGCCACCGACAACCTGCCCCGCTTCGACCTGCGCGCGATCATCGGCCTCTGCCGCGAGAAGGGCGCCTCGGCCGTCTTCGCCTGCCGCGTGGCCGAGCGCCGTCGGCTGCGGCGCATGGGCGTGGCCCGGCTCGACGAGGAGGGCCGCATCGTCGCCTTCGAGGAGAAGCCGTCCGAGCCGCAGGGCAACCTGCGCGTGCCGCCTTTCTACCTCTACACCCCCGAGGCCGTCGACGCGGTCGGCGATTTCCTTCGCCAGGGCCGCGAAGCCGACGCGCCGGGCCACCTGCTGGCGTGGCTGGTCGGCCGCCTGCCCGTCTACGCCCTGCGCCGCGACGAAGGCACCCACGACATCGGCACGCTCGAGAGCTACCGCGCCGTCTGCGCGGAGTTCGACGCCGCTGCCCACGGACCGGCGAAGTAACCGCTAACCGGAGAGCGAACAGATGATCGAACGCACGATCGGCTTCATCGGCACCGGCACGATGGCCACGGCGCTCGCCGGGGGCATGCTCAATGCCGGCGTCGCCGCGCAGGAACGCATCCTCGGCGCCGACCCTGACCCCGTGCGCCGCGAGGGGTTCGCCGGCCTGGGGGCGACCGTCTTCGACGACAACCGGCTGCTGCTCCAGCGCTGCGAGGCCGTGGTGCTGAGCGTCAAGCCGAACGTCGTGCCCGCCGTTGCGCGGGAGATCGCGCCTTACGTCACGGAGCAGATGCTGGTCGTCTCGATCGCCGCCGGGGTCACGCTCGGCGCGCTGGAGAAGATGCTCGGCACCGAGCGGCTGGTGCGCGTCATGCCCAACACGCCGGCGCGGGTGGGGCAGGGCGCCTCGGCTTACTGCACCGGCGAGGGCGCGACGGACGAGGACGCCGCGCTCGTGCAGCAGATGCTCGGCTCGGTCGGCCTCTGCGTCCGCGTGAAGGAGGAGCAGATGGACGCCGTCACGGGGCTGAGCGGCAGCGGGCCGGCCTACCTCTACCTGGTGATCGAGGCGCTGGCCGACGGCGGGGTCAAGCTCGGGATGCCGCGCGACATCGCCCTGCGGCTGGCGGCGCAGACGGCGAGGGGCGCGGCGCAGATGGTGCTGGAGACCGGCAGCCCGCCGGCGCAGCTGCGCGAGCAGGTCACCACCCCCGGCGGAACGACGCTCGAGGGACTCGGCGTGCTGGAGGAGGCGGGCATGCATCGGGCGTTCGTCGAGGCGGTGGAGGCGGCGGCGCGCAAGTCGGCGCGGCTCTCGAAGCAGGACTGATCCCCCGCTGTGGGGCGCTGCCTCAGGGCCGGAAGTCGCTCTGCTTGACCTCGTCCATCAGGACGACGGCGTGCACCTCGATCGCCTGGCCCTTGCCGACGGCGCCGAGTCCCTCGGCGGTGCGGGCCTTGACGCTGACGCTCTCCAGCGGCACGGACAGGATGGCGGCCAGTTGCGCGCACATGCCCTTCTTCATGCCGCTGAGGCGGGGTCGCTCGGCGATGACGTTCACGTCGACGTTGGCCACGGCGAGCCCGCGCTCGCGCGCCGCCAGCAGGGCGGCCTTCGAGAGGATGCGGGCGCTGTCGGCGTCCTTCCACTCGTCGGAATCGTCGGGGAAGTGCTCGCCGATGTCGCCCAGGCCAGCGGCGCCGAGGATGGCGTCGGCCACGGCGTGCAGGACGGGGTCGGCGTCGCTGTGGCCGGTCAGCGCCGGCAGGCCGGGGAACTTGACCCCCCCGAGCACCAGCTCGCCGGCCGTGCCGAACCTGTGCACGTCGTAGCCGATCCCGACACGCATTGAGCGGCCTCCCTGCTCGCCACGCCGCATTCTACCGAGCGGGCGAGGCCCAACACAAGGCGGCCCTCCCGCTCCGTGGCGCGACGGGCTCCGCAGGGCTTAGAATGGTCCGGATCGGCACTTCGAGGATCCCCCATGCCCGACGCACAAGCCGGCCCGCCATCGACCGGGCGCTCCGACGAGGAGCTGTGGGAGCGGTTCGTCGGCGGCGACGCCGCCGCGCTCGCCGAGCTGAGAGCCCGCCACACGGGCCCGCTCTACCGCTACCTGCTGCTGAGCACCGGCCGCCCCGACGAGGCCGGCCGGCACGTGGTCGGCACGTGGAGCCTGCTGGCCTGCTACCGGGAGCGCTTCCAGGGCTTCGCCTCGTTCCGCGCCTGGCTCTACGCCGTGGCCACCCAGAGGTGGATGCCGCCGACGCACCCCGAGCAGTTCGGCCTGACCGACCTGATGGACGATCTGCGCCGCGGCCGGCCGAGCTCGCGCGAGGGACGCATCTTCTTCCGCGTCAACGACATGCATCGCTCCGTGCGGCAGCCGTTCCTGCTGGAGGCGCTGGCGGGCCTCGGGCCCGACGAGATCGCCGCCGCCTGCCGCTTCACGCCCGAGCGCGTCCGCAAGGCTCTCGCGACGGCCTACCGGCGCCTCGCCCGCAGCGGGCTCTTCGGCCCGGGCGAGGGGGCGGACGCGGAGTCGCGCGCGGCCATCGCCGAGCAGGTCCGGCAGGCCGCCGACGTCTCGCTGCCGGAAGAGATGGCGGAGCTCGTCGAGCGCGGGGTGGCGGAGGCGACTGAGAGCGGGGAGGTGCTCCGCACTGCCCCGGCCGATTGGAGGCCCGAGCGTTCGGGCCGGCAGCGGGCGGCCCTCGTGGTGGCGTCCATCGTCCTGTTCGTGGTCGGGTCGGCCGGGCTTCTCGCTCTGCTGGGAGGCCGGGGGGAGCCCGTGCCGCCGGTCGCCGAAGCGGCCTCTCTATCAGGCCGCGCCGAGGTGCGGCCCCCGGGCGTCAGCGTGTGGCGCGAGATGGGCCGGCGGGAGTCCCTGCCGCCCGGCGCGCAGGTGCGCACCGGGCCGCAGGCCTACCTGGTGCTGCGGGGGGAGGGGGTCGAGTGGTGGCTGCCGCCCGTCACGGTCGTGGCGCTGCCCGAGCCCCGGACGGCTGAGCTGCTGGCAGGGAGGCTGTATGCGCGCGTGGAAACCGGCGAAGCCCCGGGACGCGTGACCTCCGAGAACGGAAGCGTGGCCTGCCCGGAGGGGGAGTTCGTCGCCCGGGTGACCTCCCGGCGCTTCATCGCCGGCTGCGTGGGCGGAGACGCGGCTGTCGAGGCGGGCGAGGCGAGCGCGCAGCTCGGCCCCGGGGAGCTGACCATGGCCACCCGGGGCGAGCATGTCGGGCCGGTGCGGCCCGTCCGCCCCGCGCAGCTCACGCACTGGCTGGGTGAGTTCGCGCGCTACGAGGGGCGCCACATCGAGCCGCGGCAGCTCGCCGGCGTGCCCCTCGCGCCCGCGGCGCCCGCGCTGCCGCGCGGCGTGCGCATGGAGCGGCTCGCGCTGGAGCTCACCGTGCGCGGCCCCCTTGCGCTCGTCGAAGTGCGGGCGGCGCTGAGCAACGAAGGCGATGCGCAGTGGCAGGGGACGCTGGACCTCGGCGCGGCCGTCCTTCCCCCGCCCCTGGCGATCACCTCGGACGGGCCGCTTCGGCTGGCGCCCGGCGAGGGGGGCGAGGCCCGGCTGGCCGGGCTCTGCCTCATGCGCGACCGGCGCGGGCACTACGCCCTCGGCATCGACCCGGGCGCCTGGAGCGGCGGGACAATCGGCCGTCTGGACGTGCAGGTGAGCTCTGACGCGCAGGGCGGCATCGGCCGCTTCGCCTGCCCCACGCTCGGGGCGCGCTTGAGGCCGCGGGGGGCGCTGGACTGGACGGCGCGGCGCCGGGATTTCGCTGCGGAGACGCCGCTCGTCTTCGAGTTCGAGTTCGGCAAACCCGAGGGCATCGCGTGCCTGACGGGCTCCACCGACGGCGCGCGGGCGGCCCTGGTCGCCTGGCGGCCTCCCGCCGTGAAGCAGGAGTGGATCGCGAAGGAGCGCAACGTCTTCATCGCTTTCGACGCCACGGCCGACTTCGGCCCGGGCGGCCGTTTCGCTGCCCAGGAGGCGCTGGAGGGCCTGATCCAGGCGCTGCCGCCGGGCTGCTCGACGGCCTTGCTCGCCTACGACGGCCGGCTGCGGCTTGACCCCGACCGCCTGGCGCTGCACCATCCCGACCGGGTGGAGTCGATGCTCTCCGGGCTCTGGCAGCTCCAGGTGGAGGGCGCGGAGGAGGAGGCCGCGCCCGGCGCCTTCCTGGCGGCCGCCGTCGAGCTGGCCGTGGGGGCCGAAGGGGAGGGGTTGCTCGTGTTCGTCACCGGGCGCGAGGCGCCCGTGGAGCTGCCGGAGGCCAGGCCGGACGGCGGCCTGCGCGTCTGCGTCATCCAGGTCGGCGCGGAGGCGCCCGCCGCGGCGTATGCGGCCCTGTGTGCGGGCACGGGCGGCGTGGCGCTGGCCGTGCCGCCGACGGCGGCGCCGGACCTGGCCGTGATCGACTTCCTGGTGAACCTGGACGTGGCGGCGCTGCGCGAGGTCGCGCTCGATGCGCCGGGCGCCGGCGCGGCGGCCGTGCTGCGGGGGGAGGCGCGCTTCAGCAGCCAGCCGGTTGTCGGGCTGCTCGCCCTGCCGGGGGCGGGGGGTTCGGTGGCCGGCCGCTTTCGGGCGCGCGCCGGGGGACGCGCATTGGAGCGGCACTTCGCCCTCGAAGCGACGCCGGTCGACTCCCTGCCGCCCGCGCTCGTCCGGGTGCTGGGGCAGCGCCACCTGCGGTGAGGCCGCGCGTCGTGCGTTCCGCTTGACGCGGCTCGGGGTTCGTGTAGAATGGAACTGACTGGTCAGTTCCATGCGGGGGCACGCAACCGGTTTCCGAAGGCAAGTGGATGGCATCCCTGATAGAGAGAAGCAATCCTGCGCCCGAGCCGCCGTACGCTGAGGTGCGCGGCGAGGGCTCGGACAACGCGCTGAGGGAGCTCCAGCACGAGCCCCCGGAGGAGCTCGCCCGCATCATCGCCGAGCGCCTGGAGCCGGGGGAGCGGCTGATCCTGTCCTTCCCGGTGGACATGAACCTGCTGGGCCGCTACGCGCAGGAATGGCTCATCCTCACCGATCGGCGCTGCTACGTCTACGAGGGGCTGGACTCGGGCTACGAGCTGCGGCTGCCCGAGCGGAAGGTCTGCCCCACGTGCGGTCGGATCATCCGCCCCCGTATCGGCACCTGCCTCGCCTGCATGAGCAAGCGGCGGATACTGCTGCGGCTGCTGCGGTTCGTGCGGCCGCACGCCGGCCTGATGGCGGTGGCGCTCTGCCTGCTGCTGGTGGCGACGGCGATCAGCATGGCGCCGCCCCTGATCTCGAAGGCGGTCTTCAACCTGGCGATCGTGCCGACGGCGGGGGAGGCGGCGGCGCCGGCGGAGAACTTCTGGTACCGGTTCGCCGAGCCGGAGTCGGTCGAGCTCCTGCTGGTGCTTGGCGGCGCGCTCCTGCTGGCGTTCGCCGTGCCTGCGGTGCTGGACGGGGTGCGCCAGTTCGTGATGGGGCGGGTCGGCATGCACGTGGTGGTGGACCTGAGCAACACCGCTTTCTCGCACATGATGCGCCTGAGCCTTTCGTTCTACCATCGCGAGCAGACCGACCGTGGCCCGCGCCGCATCGAGCTGAAGAGCAGCCACGACGCCGACCGCCTGCCCGGCGGGCGCATCTACGTGCGCGACGCCGAGGGGAACGCCTACCTGATCCCCGACTACCGCGCGTTGGACCCCGCCAGCCGCGACATGATCGACCTGTTCATGTAGCCGCTGCGGGCGCCTCGCCGGTGACACGGGCCGGGCGTTCTGGTACAATGTTTGGCGAGGCGCGCGTGCGCCCTTTGCAGGGCTCCTGGAGCGGCCGATGCTGGGTTGGAGAGACATTCTCCTCCTCTCGATGCTGTTGCTCGGCGCGGCGGTCGTGATCGCCGGCGGTGCGGGGGCGATGGAGGTCTGGACGCCGCAGGCCGGAGAGGTGGAGCTGGAGGAGATGCCGCGCGACGACGTGGAGTCCCGCCGTCGGCACGCGATCGCCCTGATCGGCGCCGGGCAGTGGGCGGGCGGCATGGCCGAGCTGCGGGGCCTGCTGAAGGATCATCCTGACGCTTCGTGGGTGCCGGAGGCCCGCATGGCCCTGGCCCGCGGCTGGCTGGCGCAGCAGAAGCCACGGAAGGCGTTCGAGGAGCTGGCCGGGCTGCTGGCCGAGTGGCCGGAGACGGAGCTGAGGCCGCATGCGCGGGCCGCGCAGTTCACATGCGCACGCATGGCCGGCCAGGAGGATGTGGGGCGCGGCGTCGCCCTCTACGAGCGGATCATCGAGACGTCGCAGGACCGCGACGAGGCGGCGCTCGCGCAGGTCAGGATGGCCGACCTTCTCTTCGAGGCGCGACGTTACCTGGACGCGGAGACGGAGTACCTGGCGCTGGTCAGCTTCTACCCGGACAGCGAGTGGGTGCCTTACGCCTGGTATCGCGCCGCCGCGTGCCAGAAGGGCCTGGCCGAGTGGCTGGAGCTGGGGCTGGAGAACGTGGAGACGGCCGAGGCACACCTGAGGGACTACCTGCAGCGCTACCCGGGGCACGCGCAGTCCGACCAGGCGCGCCAGGCGCTAAAGGAGGTGCGGCGGCGCGAGGCGGAGCTGAACCTGGAGATCGCCCGCTTCTACGCCGAGGCGGAGGGCCGCCCCTGGGCGGCGGTTTGTTACCTGGAGCACGTCGTGGAACGGTTCCCGGGCACTCCCGAGGCCGACGAGGCCGGCGCCGAGCTGGCGCGCATCCGGGGCCGGATGCGCGCGCCCCTGCCGGGCGAGGTGAGGGAGTTGAACGTGCCCGGCGTCGTGCGGCAAGGAGCAAGCGAGTGAGAAGCGCACGGGTCACGAAGGCGATCGGCGCCGTGCTGGCGCTGGCGGCCCTGGCGGGCTGCTTCGGTTACCGGGCCGAGAGCCTGTTCCGCCCGGACATACGGACCGTCTACGTGGAGGCGTTCGACAACGGGACGTTCCGGCGCGGGCTGGAGGTGCCGCTTACGCGGGCGGTGGCGGACGAGATCCGCCTGCGCACGCCGCTGGTGCTGGCGCCGCGCGAGGAGGCCGACAGCGTGCTCAGCGGCGAGCTGGTCGAGTTCAGCGAGAGCACGCAGGTCAAGACGGAGGACGACCGGATACTGCTGAACCGGGTGACGGCCGAGGTCCGCTTCCGCTGGCGCGACCGCTTGACCGGGCGGGACATCGTGCCCGAGCAGACCGTCCAGGAATCGGTGCGCATCGCCGAGTCGCTGGAGGAGACGTTGTTCGGGCTCGTTTTTGAGGAGACGGCTCAACGCATCGTCGAACGGATGCAGGAGCCCTGGTGACGGACAATGGCGAGAGACGACGAGAGGCGCAGGATGCGCGAGGCGGGGCCCGAGGAGCCCTTTGACGACGACGGCCCGCAGCGTCCCCGCGTGGGGCGGCAGTTGCTGATATGGGCCGTCTTCATCGGGGCCGTGCTGGTGGCCTTCTTCCTGTATCAGCGCATGAAGCACTCGACCGAGCGGGACATCACCATCGGCGAGCTCCAGGTCCTGATGGCGCAGGGCCGCGTCACGGAACTGCGCGTCGAGGGGACCAACGCACGCGGCTCGCTGAAGGCCGAGGGCGGGCAGAGCGCGCCGTTTCGCGTGACGCTCAGCGAGGGCTACATCGACGATCACCTGGACGAATGGGCGCGCCACCTGCCGAAGGACGCGCTGAGCATCAAGGAGCCGGCCGGGATGGTGCCGATGCTGCTGCTGCAGATGGCGCCGTTCCTGCTGCTGCTGGTGCTGATGGTCTACTTCTTCAACCGGCAGATGCGCGCGGTCGGCTCGCGCGACGGGTTCTCGCCCTTCCTCGGCTCCAGCACGAACGCCGCGCGCAAGGAACGGCCGGAGGTGACCTTCAACGACGTGGCGGGCGTCGAGGAGGCCAAGGAGGAGGTGCAGGAGATCGTGGAGTTTCTGAAGAGCCCCGAGAAGTTCCAGCGCGTCGGCGGGCGCATCCCCCGCGGCGTGCTGCTGGTCGGGGCGCCGGGCACGGGCAAGACGCTGCTGGCCAAGGCGATCGCCGGCGAGGCGGACGTGCCGTTCTTCAGCCTCTGCGGCTCGGACTTCGTGGAGCTTTTCGTCGGCGTCGGCGCCTCGCGCGTGCGGGACCTGTTCCGCAAGGCGCGCCAGAACCAGCCGGCGATCATCTTCCTGGACGAGATCGACGCCGTCGGCCGCAAGCGCGGCACCGGCCTGGGCGGGGGGCACGACGAGCGGGAGCAGACGCTCAACGCGATCCTGAGCGAGATGGACGGGTTCAGCCGGGACGAGGGCGTCATCGTGATCGCCGCGACGAACCGGCCGGACGTGCTGGATCCGGCGCTGCTGCGCCCGGGCCGTTTCGACCGCGAGATCGTGGTGGACATGCCGGACGTGCGGGGCCGGGAGGAGATCCTGAAGGTGCACGCCCGCAAGGTGAACATGGCGCCGGAGGTGGGCCTGAGCGAGATCGCGCGCGGCTCCCCCGGCTTCACCGGCGCCGACCTGGAGGCGCTGGTCAACGAGGCGGCTATCCAGGCGGCCGTCAAGGGCCGCGAGGAAGTCCGCCAGGAGGACCTGGAGGAGGCGCGCGACAAGGTGCGCTTCGGCCGCCAGAAGAAGCGCAGCCGTGTGATGAGCGACGAGGACCGCCGCATGACGGCCTATCACGAGGCCGGCCACGCCCTGGTGGCGAAGCTGCACGAGGACGTGGAGCCGCTGCATAAGGTGACGATCATCCCGCGCGGCGTCGCCCTGGGCATGACCATGGTGCTACCGGAGAAGGACAAGTACGGCATGCGCATGCGGGAATGCCTCGGGGCGATCACGATGAACATGGCGGGGCGCGTCTCGGAGGAGATGTTCTGCGGCGACATATCTTCCGGCGCCGAGAACGACATCCGCGCCGCCACCAACCTGGCCCGCAAGATGGTCACCCAGTGGGGCATGAGCGAGGCCCTGGGGCCGATCAGCTACAGCGACGACGAGCAGCACGTCTTCCTCGGCAACGAGATCACCAAGGCCAAGCAGCACAGCGAGCGCATGGCCGAGCAGATCGACCAGGAGATCTGCGACATCCTCATGCGCTGCTACGAGGCGGCCAAGAGCACCTGCAAGGAGCACTCGGCCGAGCTCCAGGCCGTGGCCGAGGTGCTGCTGGAGCTGGAGACGCTGACCGGCGAGGACGTGGACTGGATCTTCGAAGGCGCGACCGTCGAACAACTGGTGGCCGCCCGCCGCGAGAGCGAGCGCGAGAAGGAGCGCGCCGAGGCCGAGCGCAAGCAGCGGCGGGAGCGCACCGATGAGTCGCCCGGCGGCTACCCCGCCCCGGCCGGCAGCCCGGCCTGAGCGCGCAGTCAGAGCGATCCTCCTCGCGTCCATCCGCGGAGCCTCCCCACCCATGAGCGGCGACCGAACAGCGGCCTCGAACAAGAAGATCGCCCCGTGGTACGCCGGGGGGCTGCGCTTCACCTGCGCGCGCTGCGGGCGCTGCTGCGGCGGGGCGCCGGGCTACGTCTGGGTGGAGCAGGCCGAGATCGCGCCCATGGCGGCCCACCTGGCGATGGAGACGCGCGAGTTCAGGAAGCGGTTCTGCCGCAACGTCTGGTGGCGCGTGAGCCTGCGGGAGCGGCCGAACGGCGACTGCGTGATGCTGACACCCGGCGGGTGCAGCGTCTACGAGGCGCGGCCCGCCCAGTGCCGCACGTTCCCCTTCTGGGCGGACAACGTGCGGAGCGCGGAGGCGTGGGAGGCGCTCAAGCGGCGCTGCCCCGGCGCCGGGCAGGGCCGCCTCTACAGCGCCGAGCAGATCGAGCGGATCGCCGCCAGCGAGGGCGCCGTCTGAGGGCCTTTCCTGTTGCGCCTGAGCGAGGCCCTCTGCTACGATGTGCTGTTGAGTTCCCCGCGCGGGGAGTAGACCCCCCCGCGCCACCCCAGGGGCCGCAGCCGGGCCGATGATAGCCGTCATCTCCGACGTCCACGGCAACCTCGAAGCCCTGACCGCCGTGCTGGGCGAGCTGGGCGATGCGGAGACGATCTACTGCGCCGGCGACATCATCGGCTACGGTCCGAACCCGAACGAGTGCTGCGATCTGATACGTGAACGGGGCATCAAGTGCGTGCAGGGCAACCATGACTTCGTCTGCGCCAACCTGGACCGCCTGGACGGGGACGACCCCTCGATGCCCGAGGAGGATCGCGAGCTCTGCCGCCGCATGTTCAACCAGAAGAACAGCGCCGCCCAGGCGTCCTCTATCTGGACCAACCAGGTGCTGACCGCGGCGAACAGGCGCATGATCCGCGGGCTGCCCTGCGAGATCAACGAGAACGCGCTGACCATCGTCCACGGCAAGCCGGGCTCGAAGGCCGACATGCTCAACGAGTACATGCTGGCCGGACACACGCACGGCAACGTAACCGCCAACATCAAGGGCCGCATGCTCGTGGTGGGGCACAGCCACATCCCGATGCGCACCTCCCGGCTGGTCAACCCCGGCAGCGTCGGCCAGCCGCGCGACCGGAACTGGATGGCCAGCTTCGCCGTGCTGGAGGATGCGTGGTACCGGTTCTCCTACATCCGCGATGAGGACATGACCTTCCGCATCGTCAACCAGTTCGTCACGTTGCGGCGCACCCCCTACAACGTGAAGGCCACCATACGGAAGATCAAGGAGCAGGACGGCCTGCCGGACTCGCTCGGCGATCGGCTGACGGTCGGACTCTGAGACGACTCTCCCGCCGCACCCGCAGGAGGCCCCGATGGCAGAACCGGACGAGAGGAGCGCCCAGGTGAACGAACTGATGGAGAACGCCGAAGGCTACATCAGCGACGCCGAGTTCCGCGATGATCTCGATATGCGGCAGCTCAGGTACATGCAGGCGACCTGCGCCCTGCTGCGAGCCACGGCGATCCAGAACCAGATGATCCTCGAGATGCTCCGCGAGCAGCGCGACCTGGAGGCGCTGGCCGGCGGCTGACCGTCTGCGCGAACCGGGCCCTCAGGAGCCCTTCGACCGCGGCAAATCGCGGTCGGCCAGAGTGAAGAAGAACGCGCTGCCCCCGTCCGAGCCGCTCTCCACCCAGACCTCGCCGCCGTGCAACTCCACGAACTGCCGGGCGATCGGCAGGTTCAGCCCGATCCGGTCCTCGGGCGACCAGGGCAGGGGGGTGTAGGTCAGCGGCGGGTCGAAGACCGTCTCGGCCGCCTCGGGCTGGATGCCGGGCCCCTGGTCGCGCACGCCGATGACGGTCGCGTCTTCCGACCGACCCACCGAGACGGTCACCGTGGTGCCCTGTCCGCCGTACTTGATCGCGTTCGACAGCAGCGCGTAAAGGACCTGCTTGACCTTGGGGCCGTCGGCGACAACGCGGGTCTCGTCGGCCTCGGGCGGTATCCGCACGTCGGCCTCGTAGCGCTTCCTGATCGGTTCCAGAACCCGCAGGGCCGACCGCAGGCACTCGCCCAGGTTGAGCCGCTCCGGCTCCAGGCGCATGCGTCCGGCCTCGACCGTGCAGAGGTCGCGCAGGTCCTCCACGTAAGCGCTGATCTCCGCGCAGGCCGAGGTGATCGCCTCCCGGCTCGCCTGTTCCTCGCCCGCGCTGCTGATGCGGTCGCCGAGGGCATCGATGCGGTCGCGCATGCCCTCGGCGATGCTCTGCATCTGGGCGGAGAAGGCGTCGCGCACCCGCTGGCGCTGCATGTCGCTCTGGCGCGTCTCGTCGGTGTGGCGCCGGATCTCGCGGCGCTGGTCCTGCTCGTGGCGCTGGAGGGCGGCCGCCATGCGGTTGAACTGATGGCCCACCTGCTCCAGCTCGTCGCCCTGGCCGACCTGCACCCGCACGTCGAGCCGCCCGGCGGCCACCTGCTGCGCCGCCCAGTGCAGCGCCCAGATCGGCTCGACCAGGTTCCGCTTCCAGTAGACGGCCAGCAGGAGCAGGCCGGCCATCGGCAGCGCCAGCACCAGCGCGCTCCACCCGAGAACGCGGCGCGACGGCGCGTAGACATCGGCGGCCGGCTGTGTCACCACCACGAACCAGGGCCAGCCCTCCACGTGCGCCGGCCGTCCGCTCTGGCGCACCACGGCGAAGCCGACCACCTGGGGCTGCTCATTGCCCGTCGTGACCTGCCCGACGAACACACCGTCCGGCGCGCTGCGGATGGCCCGCATGGCCTCGGCGTTCAGGTCCATCAGCCCCGGCGCGTCCGCCGCTTTGAAGACAGTGCGCCCCTGGGAGTCGACCAGGTGTCCCTGGCCGCCGGCACCGATCTCCAGCGCCCTGACGGCCTGGAAGAGCGCGTCCACCTCGTGGGAGACTTTCAGGACGCCCAGCGCGCGGCCGGCCTCGTCCCGCACCGCCGTGACCACGTCCAGGGAGAAGACCTCCGCGCTCTTGTCGTAGGCGATCGGGCCGACGTAGGTCGCGCCGGCGCCCTCGTCATAGGCGCGCTGCCACCATGCCTCGTCGGCCTGGTAGTAGTCTGTGGTCACGTTCGTGGCGGCCACCAGGGCTCCGGCGGCGTCGGTCAGCATGATCTCGGCGTAGCGCGTCGGCGCGCTCTGCTGGAAGCGGCGCAGCTGGGCGGCGGTTTCATTGTTCAGCAGCGGCTCGGCCAGGGCCGCCCGGGCGGCCTCGTCGGCGTTGATCCAGGCGCGGTCGCGCTCCAGCAGGGCTTCGAGCCGCTCCCCGGCTGCCTGGTCACTGCCGGCCACGCGTTCGATCAATGGGCGTGAGCGGGCCAGTTGCTCCACCTGCTCGACGGTGCGCTGGAGCAGCAGCCCGACCTGCGCAGACTTGCCCGCGGCCGCCTGGCGCACGCGCTCGCGGCCGGCCTCCATAAGCTGCGAGCGATGGACGCCGAACAGGATGCCCGCCATCAACAGCAGCGGAAGGAAGGCCAGCACCACGAAGGTCAGGATGAGTTTGCTCAGGAGCTTCATCGGGACGCCCCTCCCCAATCCGGGAGCCCGCCGGCCCGAGCGCCGAGCCGCCGCGCGCTCATTATACAGCGGTCCGGCGGCAACTCCATCAGTTTTCTGCCGAGCGCCGGTGGCCCGGACCGAAAAAGGGTGGTAGCATCATCGCATGGAGGTCACGTGCCAACACTGGCCCTTGCCCGGAAGGAGGAGGCAGATGCCGCAGCGTGTGCTACTTGCGGGCCGCCGCCCGCTTGCCCTGGCGCTGGTCGCATTGCTCTGTGCGGGATGCATCTACGTGAGCAAAAGCGATGTCACCACGAAGGGCGCCCCGCTCGAGAGCGGCTTCGTTGGGGCGATCAGGGACGGCGAGACGACCAGGGCCGAGGTAATCGCCGCCCTCGGCGAACCCCCGGAGGTCCACAAGCTGCCGGACGGCGGCGAGCGGCTGGTCTATCAGTCGATGACGCGCGAGGAGACGGAGAAGCGGGTCCTGTTCCTCATGCATTCCGAGGAGCAGCAGACGAGCACCCGGCGGCTATACCTGACGGTCAACGAGCAGGGCGTGGTCACCGCCCACCGCGTGGAGGAGTTGCCGCGCTGACAGGGGGGCGGCGGCGCCGAAGGGCGCGTGAGGCCCCCGGCGCCGGCGCTTCAGCCCTCCAGGACCGCCTGCGCCTGGTCCAGGCCGGCCTCCATGACGTAGGGGATGCCGGAGATCTCGGCCGCCTGGCGGGTCAGGGCGATCAGGTCGGCGCGGCCGATCGTGGAGACGCTGAAGTTGCGGCTGCCGGCCATGATCTGCTGGAGGCCGATGCTGAGCTTCTGCACGAAGGTGTAGACGCCGATCGCCCCGAGGGGCATCTGCTGGACCTCGTCGCCGTACTTGTCCTTCAGCTCATCGTAGCAGTAGAAGATCTCCTCCACTGTGTCGCCGTGTTCGCTGACCGTGTTGGGCAGGTTGCCCTCGCGCAGCCATAGGCCGATGTTCTTGCCGACGAAGCCGGGGATCATCAGCGCGCGGCCCATGCAGACGGCCTTGGTCCACGGGGCGCCCATGGCGAGCGCCTTGAAGATGTGGTCCTCCTGGGAGAGCCCGCCGGCGATGGCGATGTCGGGCGGCTCGATGCCGCGCTCGGCGAGCGCCCGGCAGAACTGGCAGACGAGCGACTGGAGGTAGAAGGTGGGCACGCCCCACTCGTTCATCATGCGCCAGGGGCTCATGCCCGTGCCGCCCGGGGCGCCGTCGATCGTCAGCAGCGAGATGCCCGCCTCCGCCGACCAGCGCAGCGCCATGGCCAGCTCACGCGCGCCGTAGGCCCCGGTCTTGAGGCTGACGCGCCTGGCGCCCAGATCGCGCAGGCGCTGCACCTCGGCCATGAAGCCTTCCTTGTCGACGAAGCCGAGCCGGCTGTGGCGCTCGAAGGCCGTGATCTCGCCGTCCTGGAAGGCCTCCTCCACGTGCGGCAGGCTCGGGTCGGGCGTGACCAGGTAGCCGCGGCTCTGGAGATGGCGGGCGCGCTCGATGGTGTCGACCTTGATCTCGCCGCCGATGCACTTGGCCCCCTGGCCCCACTTCAGTTCGATGGTCTCGACGCCGAGCTCGCGCACGCAGTAATCGGCCACGCCCAGGCGCGTATCCTCGACGTTGAGCTGGACGACCAGGTCGCCGTAGCCCTCGTGGAACCTGCGCCACTGGCTGACGCGGCGGTCCATCTCCGGGCTCTTGGCGACCTTCCCGTCGGCGTCCAGCTCGAGCTCGGGGTCGACGCCGCAGACGTTCTCGCCGCAGACCAGCGTGATGCCGGCCAGGGCGGCGCCGACGGCGAAGCTGTCCCAGTTCTTCGCGGCGACGTCGGTCGAGCCGAGGGCGCCGGTGAAGACGGGAACGCGCAACTTCACCTTGCTCTGCCTGCCGTACTCGACCTCGGTCGAGACGTTCGGGAAGATGCAATCGTCGGGGGTGGCCTGCAGGTCGCCCGTCAGCCCCTCGGCGCCGAGGGCGTAGCCCTGGATGTTCACGTGCGAGTAGTCGACCGGGTAGTCCTTCTCGGCGCCGGCCGTGATCTCGCCGAAGGGCGAGGGATAGAGCAGTTCGCGCCCGCGGAAGGACGCCTGAAAGATCTCACAGTTCCCGCGGCATCCGTCCACGCAGCGGGCGCAGATGCCGCTGCTGGGCGTGATGTCCCGGCTGCGGTTGCGGCACTGGAGCGCCTCCGAACCGTTCGGTCTCATCAACGTCATGGCCTCTGCTGCCTCCTGTCCTGAGGAAAGCGAATGCGATCCGGCTCTTCGGATCTGTCCACGGAATGCACAACACGTTCGGCTTGACACGCGCCGGGGGTACTTACGCAAGGCGGATACCGCTCGGCCGTTCGTGGGTCGAAAACGGGGCAGGAGGCCCCTCGGGGCCGTCATCGTCGGGGCGGAGGCGTCGGGGGCATGGGCAGGGGCTGAGCGGTGCGCAAGACGTGCACATGCCCCGGCCGGCTCAGCCGCCGAGGCCGTAGGAGGCGATGCGGGCCCGCAGCGTGTTGCGGCTGATCCCGAGCTCGCGGGCCGTGCGGGTCTGCACGCCGCCGTTGGCCGCCAGCACGTGGGCGATGAGCGTCCGCTCGACCAGGCCGATCACCTCGTCGTAGAGCTCGCCGTCGCTGCCGCGTCGCAGCTCGGCGATCAGGGGCAGCAGCGCCTCCCTGAGGTCGCGGGCCGGTTCGGGGCGAGGGCGCCGCCGGGGCGCGCAGATCGACTCGGGCAGCAGCTCGACCGTGATCGTGGCGGTCCGGGTCAGCACGATGGCCCGCTCGATGCAGTTCTCCAGCTCGCGGACGTTGCCGGGCCAGTCGTAGGCCGTCAGCATGTCCAGGGCCTCGCGGGAGAGCTTGTCGACCTGCTTGTCGTCTTCGCGGCTGAAGACGCCCATGAAGTGCTCGACCAGCAGGGGGATGTCCTCTCGCCGCTCGCGCAGCGGGGGCAGGCGGATGGGCAGGACGTTGAGCCGGTAGTAGAGGTCCTGGCGGAACCCGCCGGCGTTGACCCGGTCGGCCAGGTCCACATTCGTGGCCGCCACCACGCGGACGTCGACCCGGACGGCCTGCGAAGCGCCGACGCGCTCGAATTCCTTCTCCTGGAGCACCCGCAGGAGCTTGACCTGGAGCTGCGGGCTCATGCTGCTGACCTCGTCCAGGAAGACGGTGCCCCCGTCGGCGAGGGCGAACCGGCCGGCGCGATCGCGCGTGGCGCCGGTGAAGGCGCCCTCGACGTGGCCGAACAGCTCGGACTCCAGCAGCGAGTCGGGCAGGGCGCCGCAGTTGACGGCCACGAACGGGCCGTCGGCCCGGGGGCTGTTGGCGTGGATGACGCGGGCGATCAGCTCCTTGCCCGTGCCCGTCTCGCCCTGGATCAGCACGGTGGCGTTGCTGTCGGCGACGGCCTCGGTCAGGGCGAGCACCTCCTGCATGGGCTGCGAAGCGCCGATGATGCTGCCCTGGTCGTAACGCGACTCGGCGTGCGCCTTTGCGCCGGCGCCCCGCAGCAGCTCCTCTTTCTCGATGGCGACCATGCGGTTGATCTTGATCGCCTGCGAGATCATGGAGCCGACGATCTGCAGCAGGCGCTGGTCCTTCTCGAGCGTCTCGGCGTCGACGAACTCGCGGTCCGCGCTCAAGGCGCCGATCACCTGCTCCTCCAGGCGCAGCGGGATGCAGACGAAGGAGACGGGGGCGGCGCGCATGTCCCGCCGGCGGGCGCCGGTGCGGTCCAGGAAGCGCGGGTCGCGCCGGATGTCGGGCACGGCCACCGCCGTCCCGCTCTCGACCACTGCGCCGGTGACGCCCTCGCCGGGCTGGTAGACGCCCCGCGACATCTCCTCGCGGCTCAGCCCGTGGGCGGCGGCGATGCGCAGCGTGCCGCTGGCCCGGTCCTCCAGCACCAGCGTGCCGCGTTTCATCTTCAGCCCGCGCGCCAGCACGGACATGATGGTTTCGAAGACGACGTCCAGGTCGAGGCTGCTGCCCAGGGCGCGGCTGATCTCCCTGAGCAGGCGCACCTCGAGCTCCTCGCGTCGCCGGGGCACCGGCTCGGGCCGGCCGTCGACCGACTCGAAGTAGTGCGGCGCCCCGATGCGGCAGGCGGGCCGGTCCTCCGCCTTGCGCACGATCAGCTCGATGCCGCCGCTGCCGACGCCGAGCTCCAGGACGACCTGGGTGACGTGCAGCAGCTTGGCCAGGAAGCTCGGAGAATGCGCGTGCTTCTCGGTGATCCAGTAGGCGACGGTCGACAGGTCGTAGAGCTTCGGGCAGAGGTGGCTGAAGAACTTCAGCACCTGCTCCTCGCCGCCCCACAGCTCCAGCATGGCGGTGGGGCTGTCGAAGACGTAGCGCCCGCGCGCGCCGGCGCGCTCGGCGAGCTCGCTCATGATCCCGCGCAGCCGGTCCGCGTCCGCCGGCTGCGGCACGCGGGTCACCGTCAGCCCGTCCGGGCCCGCCTCCCGGTAGAAGTCGGTGAAGAAGGCGTCGTCCTTGCCGAAGCCCGAGGTGAACGCATCGACCAGGTGGAAGCGCGGCAGCAACTCGTCGGTGACGTAGCGGTTGAGGATCGACTGGGGCGAGTGGCTGAAGCTGACGAAGAAGATGCGGCTCTCGTCGCGGGCGGCCGTGGAAAGGAAGCTGCGGATGAAGAACTCCACCGGGGCGCCCGAATCGACCTGCCAGACCAGGTTGTCCCCGGCGCACAGGCCGCTCAGTATGCGGTCCAGATACTCGACGCCGCTGCTGATGTGGTGAGCTTCCATCGGTGCTTGGTTCCCCTGAGTGGTTACGAAGTGCACAGCCCTTGGCGCACCCCAGGAGGCCGTCCGACCGGATCGGGGGCGCCTCCAGGGCGGCAGCGACGCCCCATTATAGCCGCAGAGCGGCGCCTGCTCAATCTCCGAACATCCGGGGACGGCCGCCGCGCCGGGCCGGGAGGTTGACGCGGGGCGGGCCTTCCGCTACGCTTGCGGGTGGAGTGGGCGAGTGACGGGGGGCCGGCCATTGAAGGCCTACTGCGGGAGGTGTGAGTCCACGGTGTCGCGCGCGCAGGGGTGCCTCGTCCCTTACGAGGGACCGCGCGAGGAGTGCGGGATCATCGGCCTCTACGGGGTCGAGCACGCCGCGCGGCAGGCGCACCTCGGCCTGTATGCGCTCCAGCACCGGGGGCAGGAGTCGGCGGGCATCGTCGCCTCCGACGGCGAGGGCATCCAGAGCGCGAAGGGCCTCGGCCTGCTGGCCGAAGCGATCGAGGCGTCGGCGCTGGCCGACCTGCCGGGGCACATCGCCATCGGCCACGTGCGCTACTCCACCACGGGCGCCAGGCGGGTGCAGAACATCCAGCCGCTGGTCATCGAGTACGCCGGCGGCATCGTGGCCGTGGCCCACAACGGGAACCTGACCAACGCCCGCGCCCTGCGGCGGCGCTATGAGCAGAAGGGCTCGATCTTCCAGACCTCGACCGACAGCGAGGTCTTCGTCCACCTTCTCGCTGACCCCGAGCACCTCGGCGCCCCGGACCCGCTCAAGGAGGTGCTCCGGCACGTGCGCGGCGCCTACTCGCTGGTGCTTCTGACGGCCACCCAGCTCATCGCCGCCCGCGACCCCCATGGGTTCCGCCCGCTCTGCCTGGGGCGGCTCGACGGCGGCTACGTCGTCGCCAGCGAGACCTGCGCGCTCGACCTGCTCGGGGCCCGCTTCGAGCGCGAGGTGCAGCCGGGCGAGGTCATCTTCGTCGACGAGGGCGGCCTGCGCGTCGAGACGTTCGCCGAGCCCCGGCGCGGCGCCCGGTGCGTCTTCGAATACATCTACTTTGCCCGGCCGGACAGCGTCATCTTCGGCGAGACGGTCCACAACGTCCGCGTGCGCCTGGGGGAGAACCTGGCCAAGGGGGCGCCGGCGGACGGGGACATCGTGGTCTCGGTGCCGGACTCGGGCAACTCGGCCGCGCTCGGCTACTCCCGCCGCTCGGGCATCCCGCTCGACATCGGCTTCGTGCGCAACCACTACATCGGACGCACCTTCATCACCCCGGCCGAGGAGGCCCGCGCCAGCAGCGTGCGCATCAAGCTCAACGTCGTGCGCGACGTGGTGCGCGGCAAGCGCCTGGTGGTGGTGGACGACTCGATCGTGCGCGGCACCACATCCCGCGCGCGCATGGCGACGCTGCGGGAGGCCGGCGCCCGCGAGGTGCACCTGCGCGTCAGCGCGCCGCCGATCCGGCGCCCTTGCTTCTACGGCATCGACTTTCAGCACCCCGACGAGCTGATCGCCCGCGACCACAGCGTCGAGGAGATCGCCCGCTTCATCGGCGTCGACACCCTCGGCTACCAGAGCATCGAGGGGCTGATCGACGCCGTGCCGGGCGGCCCGGAGGACTACTGCTGCGCCTGCTTCACCGGCGAGTACCCGGTCGAGCTGACCGAGGCGATGGCCAAGGACGACCTGGAGCCCGGCCGCCGCCGCTGAGCCCCGGCGCTCGGCAGACCCTGGGAAGTATCTGGCCTGGCGCCTGGACCCACGGAATGGTAGGATAGGCGCAGAACCTACGGCTCTGTATGTTGCATCGGCAGGAGCGCGGCCATGCCCGACCCCGAATCCCCGGCTGAACGGCGCGTGCAGGAGCTCTCGCTCCTGTTTGAGATCAGCCGCACGCTCGATCGCAGCATGGACCTCGGCGAGGTGGCCGGCCCGCTGCTGGGGGCCATAGCTTCGCGGATGGGCATGCTGCGCGGCACACTGACGCTGCTGAACCGCCAGAGCGGCGAGATCGTGATCGAGGCCGCCCACGGCCTCTCGCCCAGCCAGCGGGAGAGAGGGCGCTATCGGCGGGGCGAGGGTGTCACGGGCAAGGTCGTCCAGTCCGGCGAGCCGGCCGTGGTGCCCCGCATCAGCGAGGAGCCGCTCTTCCTGGACCGCACCGGCGCCCGGCGCGGGCTGCGCAAGAAGGACGTCTCCTTCATCTGCGTGCCGATCAAGCTCGGCAACGAGGTGATCGGGGCCCTCAGCGCCGACCGGCTCTTCGAGGAGCGGGTGGCGCTGGAGGAGGACGTGCGGCTGCTCTCGATCATCGCCTCGATGATCGCCCAGGCGGTGCGGCTGCGCCAGTCGGCCGAGGAGGAGCGCCAGCGCCTGCTGGAGGAGAACGTGCGCCTGCAGCGGGCGCTGGAGGAGAAGTTCCGTCCCTCGAACATCGTCGGCGACAGCCGGGCCATGCAGGGCGTCTATGACCTGATCGGTCAGGTCTCGGGCAGCGTCGCCACGGTGCTGATCCGGGGCGAGAGCGGCACGGGCAAGGAACTGGTCGCCCACGCCATCCACTACAACAGCCCCCGCGCCGACGGCCCGTTCATCCGCGTCAACTGCGCGGCGCTGCCGGAGGCGGTGCTGGAGAGCGAGCTGTTCGGGCACGAGAAGGGCGCCTTCACGGGGGCGCTGGCGCAGCGAAAGGGCCGCTTCGAGCTGGCCGACGGGGGGAGCATCTTCCTGGACGAAGTCGGCGACTTCTCGCCCGCCACGCAGATCAAGCTGCTGCGCGTGCTGCAGGAGCGCGAGTTCGAACGCATCGGCGGCGCCCGCACCATCAAGGCCGACGTGCGCGTGATCGCCGCCACCAACCGCGACCTGGAGGAGATGATCGCGCGCAACGAGTTCCGCCAGGACCTCTACTACCGCCTCAACGTCTTTCCCATCTACCTGCCGCCGCTGCGCGAGCGCAGGAGCGATATCCCGCTGCTCGCCGACCACTTCCTGGAGAAGTACGCCGGGCCGGGGGCCGCCCCTCAACGCATATCCTCAACCGCCATGGAGGCGCTGAGGCGCTACGACTGGCCGGGCAACGTGCGCGAGCTGGAGAACTGCATCGAGCGCGCCGTGCTGGTGAGCACCGAGGGCGTGATCCGCACCCACCACCTGGCCCCGCGCGTGCAGGCCGCCGAATCCGACGGGCGGGCGCCGGCCAAGGGCCTCCAGGCCGCCCTGGAGAACCTGGAGCGCGAGATGATCGTGGAGGCGCTGCGGGCCTCCGACGGCAACCGCGCGGCGGCCGCCCGCGCCCTCGGCATCACGGAGCGCGTGATGGGCCTGCGCGTGGAGAAGTACGGCATCGACGCCCGCCGGTTCCGTACCTCCACGTAGGATCGGACCGCCGAACCTACCACCATGTCGGCGCCGGGCCGGCCGGCTCGCCACCTCACCAGCGTATCCCTGCCTGTCGTATCCTCCTGCTGGCAAACCGTTTGCGCAGGACATGGCGTCTCCGCCCCCGCGTTGGCACGCGGCTCGCCTATGCGGAGGTCGAAGCGGGGCCCCGTCGCGGGCCGCGCAGCCCTGGAGAGCGGGAGGTGAGAGATGCGTGGAAAGCTGATTGCTGTTCTGGTCGCAACGTGCTGCGCCGTGGGGCCGGCCGCCCGGCGGGCCGACGGCGAGGAGAAGGACTGGTCGATCGAACTGGACGCCGCGCTGAACAGCAAGTACGTCTGGCGCGGCATCAACCTGGTCGACGACTGGGTCTTTCAGCCCTCCGTCACCGGCGCCTACCGCGGCCTCTCGCTCAACGTCTGGGGCAACATGGAGCTGTCGAACGAGAACGTCTACCCCGGCCACGGCGACGCGGCGGGCGACTTCACCGAGATCGACTACACCCTCGACTACTCGTGGGCCTGGCGGAGGCTGAACTTCTCGCTCGGCACCATCTACTACGACTTCCCCAACACGGGCCTCGCCTCCACGCTGGAGCTCTACGGCGCCGTGGGGCTCGATGCGCCGCTGGCCCCGACGTTGACCGTCTACCAGGACGTCAAGGAGGCCGACGGCACCTACGCGGCCCTCTCGGTGAGCCATGCCTTCGAGGACGTATGGTCTCCTGCGGAGGGCGTGGCCGTCTCGCTCGACCTCGGCGCCTCGGTGGCGGCCGGCTCGTCCAACTTCAACAAGTTCTACTACGGGGTCGACGACGAGGGCCTGGCGGACCTGCTGCTCTCGGTGGGGCTGCCGGTGCGGCTCGGCGAGCGGTGGACGCTGAGGCCGTCCGCCAGCTTCTCGACGCTGCTGGACGACGATATTCGCTCATCGGTCAGTGACGCGAGCAACGCCTGGTACGGCGTCTCGCTGGGCTGTGCGTTCTGAATGCCTTCTACGGCAGGAGAGAAGAAGATGAGGCGCACACTAAGGGGGTTGGGTCTGGTGGCACTGGCCCTCGGCATCTGCGGCTCGCTGGCTTTTGCGCAGGAGACGGGGCCGCCGGAGGGCGACGTGGCCGAGTCGCTGGCGACGCTCCAGACGAACCTGAACGTGGTCTGGACGGCCGTGGCGGCGTTCCTGGTCTTCTTCATGCAGGCCGGGTTCGCCATGGTGGAGACGGGGTTCACGCGGGCCAAGAACGCCTGCAACATCCTGATGAAGAACCTCATGGATTTCTCCATCGGGTCCATCATGTGGTTCCTGGTCGGTTTCGGGCTGATGTTCGGAGCCGGGGCGAGCGGCTGGGTGGGGATGAGCCACTTCGCCGCGACGGACTACAGCGCCAACGAGCTGAACTGGACGTTCTGGCTCTTCCAGTGCGTCTTCGCCGGCACGGCGGCCACCATCGTCTCGGGCGCGATGGCCGGGCGCACGAAGTTCCACGGCTACCTGGCCTACAGCGCGGTGATCTGTGCGTTGATCTACCCGATCAGCGGCCACTGGGCCTGGGGCAGCCTGTTCGGTGTCGGGGAGGGCTGGCTGGAGGCGCGCGGTTTCGTGGACTTCGCCGGCTCGACCGTGGTCCACAGTTGCGGGGGCTGGCTCGCTCTGGCCGGGGCCGTTGTGCTCGGCCCGCGCACGGGCAAGTACGCCCCCGACGGCCGCTCCCGCGCCATCCCCGGCCACAACATCCCGCTGGCGGCGCTCGGGGTCTTCATCCTCTGGTTCGGCTGGTTCGGCTTCAACCCCGGCAGCACGACCGTGGGCGACCCGGCCCTGGGCTACGTGGCCATGACCACGAACCTGGCAGCCGCGGGCGGGGCCATCGGGGCCATGCTCGTCGCGTGGCTGCGGTTCCGCAAGCCCGACGTTTCGATGGCCCTCAACGGCGTGCTGGCCGGCCTGGTGGCCATCACTGCCGGCTGCGCCAACGTCAGCGTGCCCGGCGCCATGGTGATCGGCTTCCTGGCCGGCGTGCTCGTCGTGGTGTCCGTCGAGTTCATCGACAAGGTGCTCAAGGTCGACGATCCGGTCGGCGCGGTCAGCGTGCACGGCGTCTGCGGCGTCTTCGGCACCATCATGGCCGGGCTGCTGAACAGCCCGTCCGCCCCGGGCTACGCCGCGGGCGCGAGCGTCGGCACGCAACTGCTCGGCGTCGGCGTCATGTTCGCCTGGGCCTTTGGCACGGGCATGGCGCTGTTCACCCTGATCAAGCTCACCGTCGGCCTGCGCGCCTCACGCGACGAAGAGCTGCGCGGGCTGGACATCGGCGAGCACGGCATGGAGGCATATAGCGGCTTCCAGGTCTTCACCACCACCTGAGGGAAGGAGGGCTGCAGGCGTGAAACTGATCATCGCCTACATCCAGCCCGAGAAGCTCAGTGACGTCAAGCAGGAGCTCTACCGGGCCGAGGTCTTCAAGATGTCCGTCACCAACGCGCTCGGCTGCGGCCAGCAGAAGGGCTACACCGAGTCCTACCGCGGCGTTGAGATGGAGGTGAACCTGCTGAAGAAGGTCCGGCTGGAGATCGCGGTCAACGAGGACTTCGTCCGGCCGACGGTCGAGGCGATCATCGCGGGCGCGAAGACCGGCCAGATCGGCGACGGGAAGATCTTCGTGCTCGACCTGCACCAGTGCATCCGCATCCGCACCGGCGAGACGGGGAGCGGGGCCATCGGCTGAACGTCCGCCCGGAAAGAGGACGAAAGGAGGGTGCGCCCGTGAGACGATGGCCCAGAGCGGGCGGGGCGCGCCGAACCTACGTGAATGTGGGGAGGGGCACCTCGAACCTACGCGATAGTAGGTTGTTCACGGAAACGGTAAGCGGGCCTGAGATTGCGTAAGGCGTTGCAGATAAGTGATGCTTCGTGTCACTTGATTCTGGGAGTGTGGCATGGCCCTCCGGCCCAGAGGGGCCTCCGGCCCGGCGGGAAGCCCGTGCCACCGAACCGCGGCCCATAATCTCAAGTGTCAGGGACCAGTAGCTTACGGAAGGCCGAGGAGCATTGGCACGGCCGTTGCTTAGGAGTTGGGCAACTGAATGGCGGGCGCCGCATCCGCCTGGGCGCCGCGGCAACCCGAAGGAGGGAGGACGGCAGATGGAGATGAAAAACAGGGACTTCGTTCTGAAGGCCGTCAGCGACCACAAGGTGAAGTTCATCCGCCTCTGGTTCACCGACGTGCTCGGCTTCCTGAAGAGCTTCGCGATCACGGCCGAGGAGCTGGAGGAGGCGCTCGACGAGGGGATGGGCTTCGACGGGTCGTCGATCGAGGGCTTCGCGCGCATCCAGGAGAGCGACATGATCGCCCGGCCCGATCCGAGCACGTTCGCCATCCTGCCATGGCGTCCGACCGAGGACGGGGCGGTGGCGCGCATGTTCTGCGACGTGCTCCAGCCGGACGGCACGCCGTATGAGGGCGATCCCCGGTGGGCCCTGAAGCGCAACCTGGAGAAGGCGGCGCAGATGGGCTACCGATTCTACGTCGGCCCGGAGCTGGAGTTCTTCTACTTCAAGGACGCCTCGACGGTGGCCACGCTCGATGCCGGCGGCTACTTCGACCTGACCCCGCTGGATGTGGCGAGCGACCTGCGGCGCGACTCGGTGCTCGCCCTGGAAAAGCTCGGCATCCACGTCGAGTACAGCCACCACGAGGTCGCACCGAGCCAGCACGAGATCGACCTGCGCTTCATGGACGCCCTCTCCATGGCCGATGCCGCGATGACCTACCGGCTCACCGTCAAGGAGGTCGCCCTCCAGCACGGCGTCTACGCCACCTTCATGCCCAAGCCGATCGCCGGGGAGAACGGCAGCGGCATGCACACGCACCAGTCGCTCTTCGCCGGGGAGGAGAACGCGTTCTTCAGCGCCGACGACGAGTTCCACCTCTCGAACGTGGGCAAGTCCTACATTGCCGGGCTGCTGACCCACGCGCGGGAGATCTGCTCGCTGGTCGCCCAGTGGGTCAACTCCTACAAGCGGCTGGTGCCGGGCTACGAGGCGCCGGTCTACGTCTCGTGGGCGCGCCGCAATCGCTCGGCGCTGGTGCGGGTGCCGATGTACAAGCCCGAGAAGGCGAAGGCGACCCGCGCCGAGTTCCGCTGCCCCGACCCGGCCTGCAACCCCTACCTGGCCTTCGCCGTGATGCTGGCCGCCGGCCTGAAGGGCGTCGAGGAGGGCTACGAGCTGGCGGACCCGGTCGAAGAGGACATCTTCGAGATGACCGAGGCCGAGCGGGAGGCGCGCGGCATCCTCTCCCTGCCGGGCAACCTGGCCGAGGCCATCGCCGAGACCGAACGGAGCGAACTGGTCCGCACAGCGCTCGGGGACCACATCTTCGAGAAGTTCATCGCCAACAAGAAGATCGAGTGGGACGGCTACAGGATGCACGTCAGCCGCTTCGAACTGGACAAGTACCTCCCTATCCTCTGAGCCACCGGGGCTCAGGAGGCACGCCCCGGGGACTCATCGCCCACTCCGAGTCCCCGGGGCAGTCTCGACCAGGCCGAGGATGGCGCATGGGTGGCGAACGGGAACAGACGGACGACCCTCGCCAGGACGGCGATCCCGACCAGCGCCGGGGGGCGATGGACCGCGCGGGACGGCCGCGTGGCGGGGGGCTCTACGATCCGCGCTTCGAGCACGATGCCTGCGGGGTCGGCTTCCTGGCCCGACTCGACGGCGAGGCGCACCATCACGTCGTCGCCGACGCCGTGGAGGTGCTGGCCAACCTCGGGCACCGTGGCGCCGTCGGCGGCGACCAGGCCACGGGCGACGGCGCGGGCCTGCTGGTTCAGATGCCGGATGCGTTCATGCGCCGGGTCGCCGGCGAGTGCAGCGTCGATCTGCCCGGGCCGGGCCAGTACGCCGCCGGCATGGTCTTCCTGCCCGACGAGCCGGCCGCCGCCGAGCGCTGCATGAGCGCGCTGGAACGGGCGAGCCAGGCCGAGGGCTGCCTCCTGCTCGGCTGGCGCAAGGTGCCGACCTCGGGCGAGCACCTGGGCGAGCTTGCCCGCAGCACCCGGCCCGACATCCGCCAGGTCTTCGTCGCGCCCGGCCGCGTGCCGCCGGGCGGGTTCGAGCGCAAGCTCTACGTCCTGCGCCGGCGGGTCGAGAACGAAGTGGCCGGCTGGCGCGACGAGGCCACCGCGCAGTTCTACGTCGCCAGCCTCTCCAGCCGCACCGTCCTCTACAAAGGGATGCTCAGCGGCACGCAACTCGTGCGCTTCTACCCGGAGCTGGACGAGCGGGACTTCGCCTGCGCCTTCGTCGTCGTCCACCAGCGCTACAGCACGAATACCTTCCCCACCTGGCAGCTCGCACAGCCCTTCCGCATGCTCGCGCACAACGGCGAGATCAACACCCTGCGCGGGAACGTGAGCCACATGCGCGCCCGCGAGGCCGAACTGGCCAGCGAGCTGTTCGGCGACGACATCGAGAAGGTCAAGCCCGTCATCGTGGAGGGCGGCAGCGACTCGGCGATGCTCGACAACGCGCTGGAGCTGCTGACCATGGCCGGCCGCTCGCTGCCGCACGCGGCCATGATGCTGGTGCCCGAGGCATGGGGCGGCAAGTTCCACATGAGCGAGGACCGGCGCGCCTTCTACGAATACCACGCCGCCATCATGGAGCCGTGGGACGGCCCGGCGGCGCTGGTCTTCACCGACGGGCGCTACATCGGCGCCACGCTCGACCGCAACGGGCTGCGCCCCTGCCGCTTCACCGTCACCGGCGACGGCTACGTCGTGCTCGCCTCCGAGACCGGCGTGCTCGACATCCCGCCGAGCCGCATCATCCGCCACGGCCGGCTCCAGCCGGGCAAGATGCTGCTGGTGGACATGGAGGAGAACCGGATCGTCTCCGACAACGAGATCAAGGCCCGCATGGGCCGCCAGCGGCCCTACCGGCGCTGGGTGCGGGACAACCGCATCGAGCTGCGCGGCCTGTTCGCCCCGTCGGAGATCCCGCCCGAGGACCCCGAGGAGCTGCTGCGCAAGCAGCACGCGTTCGGCTACACCCGTGAGGAGCTCTCCATGGTCATCGGCCCCATGGCCTCGCAGGGCCAGGAGGCCGTCGGCTCGATGGGCAACGACGCGGCCCTGGCCGTCTTCTGCGACCGGCCGCAGCTCCTGTTCGCCTACTTCAAGCAGCTCTTCGCCCAGGTGACCAACCCGCCGATCGATCCGCTGCGCGAGCAGCTCGTCATGTCGCTGATGAGCTTCGTCGGGCGCGAGCGGAACTTGCTGGACGAGACCCCCGAGCACTGCCGGCGGCTCAAGATCCCGCATCCCGTCCTCACGCCGGAGGACACGGTGAGGCTCCGGGGCGCCGACCACCCCGACCTGGTCACGCGCGACGTGGACATCCTGTTCGAGGCGGGCGGCGACGGCAAGGCGCTCAAGGTCGGCCTGGAGCGCGTCTTCGCGAAGGCCGAAAAGGCGATCGCCGACGGGGCCAGCATCCTGATCCTGACCGACCGCCACATGGACGAGGACCACGCGCCGATCCCGGCGCTGCTCGCGGTGGCCGGGCTCCACCATCACCTGATCCGCAGGGGCCTGCGCACGCGGGCGGGCATTGTGGTGGAGAGCGGCGAGCCGCGCGAGGTCATGCACTTCGCGCTGCTGGTCGGCTACGGGGCGAACGCCGTCTGCCCGTACGTGGCCTTCGCCACGGTGCGGCAACTGGCGGAGGAGGGGCTGCTCGCGCGGGAGACCAGCCCGGCGCGGGCGGCCGACGCCTACATCACCGCCGTCAAGAAGGGGCTGCTCAAGACGTTTAGCCGCATGGGCATCTCGACGATCCGCAGCTACTTCGGCGCGCAGATATTTGAAGCCGTCGGGCTCTCGCGCGGGCTGGTGGACGAGTACTTCTGCGGCACGGCCTCCCGCGTGGAGGGGATCGGCCTGGAGGAGATCGCCGGCGAGGCGGCCCGGCGCCACCGCGCCGGCTTCCCTGCGGGCCGGGCGCCGGCGGCGCTGCTGGAGGCCGGCGGCGCCTACCACGTCCGCGTCGGCGGCGAGAGCCACCTCTGGACGCCCGAGGCGCTCCACACGCTTCAGCAGGCCACGCGCACCGACGACTACGGCCTGTTCCGCCGCTACACGGCGCTGATCGACGCGCAGTCCGAGCGGCGCGTCACGCTGCGGAGCCTGTTCCGGTTCCGCGAGACGGAGCCCGTGCCGCTGGAGGAGGTCGAGTCGGTCGAGTCGATCATGCGGCGGTTCTGCTCGGCGGCGATGTCCTTCGGCTCGATCAGCAAGGAGGCGCACGAGACGATCGCCACCGCCATGAACCGGCTCGGGGCGAAGAGCAACTCGGGCGAGGGCGGGGAGGACCGCGAGCGCTACCGCCCGCTGCCGAACGGGGATTCGCGCTGCTCGGCGATCAAGCAGGTCGCCTCGGGGCGGTTCGGCGTCACGACCGAGTACCTGGTCAACGCCCGCGAGCTCCAGATCAAGATGGCCCAGGGGGCCAAGCCGGGCGAGGGCGGGCAACTGCCCGGCCACAAGGTCAGCAGGGACATCGCCCGCGTGCGGCACACAACGGCCGGCGTGACGCTGATCTCGCCGCCGCCGCACCACGACATCTACTCCATCGAAGACCTGGCGCAGCTCATCTACGACCTGAAGGCCGTCAACCGCGAGGCCCGCGTCTCGGTGAAGCTCGTCAGCGAGGTCGGCGTCGGCACCATCGCCGCCGGCGTGGCGAAGGGCAAGGCCGACATGGTGCTGATCGCCGGCCACGACGGCGGCACCGGCGCCAGCCCGCTGACCGCCATCCAGCACACCGGCCTGCCATGGGAGCTCGGCCTGGCCGAGACGCAGCAGACGCTGGTGACCAACCGCCTGCGCGAGCGCATCCGCGTGCAGGTGGACGGCCAGCTCAAGACCGGGCGCGACCTGGCGGTGGCGGCGCTGCTCGGCGCCGAGGAGTTCGGCTTCGGCACAACCGTGCTGGTCACGCTCGGCTGCGTGATGATGCGCAAGTGCCACATGAACACCTGCCCGGTCGGCGTCGCCACTCAGGACCCCGTGCTGCGGGCGCGCTTCGCCGGGAAGCCCGAGTACGTCGAGCGCTTCTTCCGCTTCATGGCGCAGGAGCTGCGCGAATGGATGGGCAAGCTCGGGTTTCGCACGCTCGACGATATGGTTGGCCGCGTCGAGATGCTCGACGTCGAGCCGGCCGTCGAGCACTACAAGGCCAGGGGGCTGGAGCTGGGCGCGCTGCTGGAGGCGCCGCAGGCGCCGGAAGGCACGTCCCTGCGCTGCACCGGCGGGCAGCAACCCACCGAGCTGGCCGAGCCCGAGCGTGAGCTGCTCCGAGTGGCGCGCCCGGCGTTGGAGGAGGGCCGCCCGGTGCGCGTCGAGCTGCCGATCCGCAACGTGCACCGCACCGTCTGTGCCACGCTGAGCGGCGAGGTGGCCCGGCGCTACGGGGCCGAAGGGCTGCCCGAGGGCACGGTCCGGGTCTGGCTGCAGGGTTCGGCCGGGCAGAGCCTGGCGGCGTTCCTGGCGCGGGGCGTGGAGGTGCGCCTGGAGGGCGAGGCGAACGACTACACGGCCAAGGGCATGTCCGGCGGGCGGCTGGTGGTGGTGCCGCCGCCGGACGCCGCCTTCCTGCCGCACGAGAACATCATCGTGGGCAACGTCGTGCTCTACGGGGCCACGGGGGGCGAGGCGTTCATCTGCGGCGTGGCGGGGGAGCGGTTCGCCGTGCGCAACAGCGGCGCGACGGCCGTCGTCGAGGGCGTCGGCGACCACGCCTGCGAGTACATGACCGGCGGCGTGGTGGTCGTGCTCGGCTCGACCGGCTACAACTTCGCCGCCGGCATGAGCGGCGGCGTCGCCTACGTCTACGACGAGTCCGAGGCGTTCGGCACCCGCTGCAACCTGGACATGGTGGACCTGGAGAGCGTGCGCGGCGAGGAGGACCGCCGCCGGCTCCGGGCCCTCGTCGAGAAGCACCGGCGCCTGACCGGCAGCGCGCGGGCCGCCATGCTGCTGGAGAACTGGCAGGGTCAGCTTCCGCTCTTCGTCAAGGTGATGCCGCTCGAGTACCGCGAGGTCCTCCAGCGCATGCGCCTGGAGGAGCACCGCGACAGCGAGACCGTCTCGGCCACCGAGGAGGTCTACCATGGGTAAGCCGACCGGTTTCCTGGAATACGGGCGCGTCGAGCCGCCGCAGCGGGAGGTGGAGGAGCGGGTGCGCGACTTCGCGGAGGTCGAGGAGCTGCTCAGCCCCGAGGAGCTCCGCCGCCAGGCGGCCCGCTGCATGGACTGCGGCATCCCGTTCTGCCACGCCTTCGGCTGCCCGCTGGCGAACGTGATCCCCGAGTGGAACGAGATGGCCTACCGGGGCAAGTGGCGCCGGGCGCTGGAGCTGCTCCACGCGACCAACAACTTCCCCGAGGTGACCGGGCGCATCTGCCCGGCCCCGTGCGAGCCGGCCTGCACGCTCGCCATCAATCAGGACGCGGTGACGATCCGGCACATCGAGCTTCAGATCGCCGAGCGCGGCTGGCGCGAGGGATGGATCGAGCCGCAGCCGCCCGCGCGCAGCTCCGACCGCAGCGTCGCCGTGATCGGCTCGGGGCCGGCGGCGCTCGCCGCCGCCCAGCAGCTCGCGCGCGCGGGTCACGAGACGACCGCCTTCGAGAAGTCCGACCGCGCCGGCGGCATCCTGCGCTACGGCATCCCCGACTTCAAGCTGGACAAGGCGGTCCTCGACCGCCGCCTGGAGCAGATGGGCCGCGAGGGCGTCTCGTTCGAGCTCGGCGTCGAGGTGGGGCGCGACGTCTCCGCCCGCTACCTGCTGCGCCATTTCGACGCCGTGCTCGTCTGCACCGGCGCCGGCGCGCCCCGCGACCTCGACGCGCCGGGGCGCGACCTGGACGGCATCCACTTCGCCATGGACTTCCTTACCGGGCAGAACCGCCGCAACATGGGCGAGGTCATTGCGCCCGACGAGCGGATCAGCGCCGAGGGCAAGCGCGTCGTCGTCATCGGCGGCGGCGACACCGGGGCCGACTGCGTCGGCACCAGCCGGCGGCAGGGCGCGCGCGAGATCGTGCAGGTCGAGCTGCTGCCCGAGCCGCCGAGGGAGCGGCCGGCGGACAACCCCTGGCCCACCTGGCCGCAGGTGCTGCGCTCCAGCACCTCGCACCAGGAGGGCTGCCGGCGCCTCTGGAGCGTGCTGACCAGGGAGGCGCTCGGGCGGGAGGGGTGCGTGCGGGCGCTGCGGTGCGTGAGGCTCGACTGGTCGGCGCCCGACGAGGGCGGGCGGCGTTCGTTCCGCGAGGTGCCGGGCGCGCAGTTCGATCTGCCCGCCGAGCTGGTGATCCTGGCGATGGGTTTCGTGCACACCGAACACGGTGGGTTGGTGGAGGAGCTCGACCTGGAGACCGACGCGCGCGGCAACCTGGCCACCGACGAGCGCGGGATGACGAGCGCGACCGGCGTCTTCGCGGCCGGCGACTCGGCCGTCGGCGCCTCGCTGGTCGTGCGGGCGATCGCGGCCGGCCGCCGCGTCGCGGCGTCGGTGGGCGATTACCTGGACCGGCTCGCTTGACCGGGCGCGCGGCGGCCCGCATAATGGGGCGTGCCGCGTGACCTGAGCCGATCCGCACGAGCGACGGCGGCACGGAAAGCGATCCGGGTCGGCACCCCCGAATGCCCGCGCGGAACGGGCACACCACGGGCCGCACTACGTACGCACGGCGAAGCCGACGAGGGGCTGCATGAAGGGCCTGATCGCACTGGAAGACGGGCGGACCTTCGCGGGCGAGTCCTTCGGCGCCGAGGGCAAGCGAGCCGGGGAGGCCGTCTTCAACACCAGCATGACCGGCTACCAGGAGGCCCTTACCGACCCGTCCTACCGGGGGCAGATCGTCACGATGACCTATCCCCTGATCGGCAACTACGGCACGAACCGGCGGGACGTGGAGTCCGAGCGCCCCCAGGTCGAGGGATTCGTAGTCCGCCAGTACTGCCCCTACCCGTCGAACCACGAGGCCGAGTGGACGCTCGCCGAGTACCTGGTCCGCCACGGGGTGGTCGCCCTGAGCGAGGTGGACACGCGGGCCTTCACCCGGCACATCCGCCGCGCGGGGGCGATGCGCGCCGTGATCGCCTCCGGCGATCATGACCCCGACGCGCTGGTGGAGGAGGCCCGCAGCAGCCCCGGCCTGATCGGGCGCGACCTGGTACGCGAGGTGACCTGCGATGCGCCCTACGTCTTCGCCGAGGGCGAGCCGGGGGCGCTGCACGTGGTGGTCTACGACTTCGGCGTGAAGCGGAACATCCTGCGCTGCCTGGCCGGCATGGGCTTCCGCGTCACCGTCGTGCCGGCCGGCACGAGCGCCGAGGAGGCGCTCTCCCAAGGGCCGGACGGGGTACTGCTCTCCAACGGACCGGGCGACCCCGAGGGCGTGCCCTACGCCGTCGAGGCGACCCGCGGCCTGATCGGCCGGGTGCCGCTGTTCGGTATCTGCCTGGGGCACGAGTTCCTCGGGCTCGCCCTCGGCGGCGAGATGCGCAAGCTGAAGTTCGGACACCGCGGCGCCAACCACCCCGTCAAGGACCTGCGCACCGGCGAGATCGACATCACCTGCCAGAACCACAGCTTCAACATCGAGATGGACTCGCTCGACCCCGGCGAGGTCGAGATCACGCACGTGAACCTGAACGACATGACCGCCGCCGGGCTGCGCCACCGCCGGCTGCCCGTCGCCTCGGTGCAGTACCACCCCGAGGCAAGCGCCGGCCCCCACGACGCCCGCCACCTCTTCGACCGCTTCCGCGAGATGATGCTCGCCGAGCGGGGGGGAGAGGAATGAACCACCACGGAGACACCGAGGCACGGAGAACGGCGAAGAAGCGGGATGCCGGCCAGCAGGGCCTGGTGGGCGGAGACGCTGAGCGAGCAGGTGATCGGGGCGGCTATCGAGGTGCACAAAGCGCTGAGACCGGGCCTGCTCGAGTCCGTATACGAGGAGTGCCTTTGCCACGAGCTTCACTTGCGGGGCGTGGGTTTCCGCCGGCAGGTGAACCTTCCGGTGGCCTACAAGGGCATCAAGCTGACGAGCGGGCACCGGATGGACGTGGTCGTGGAAGAAACGCTTGTCGTGGAGGTCAAGGCCGTGCAGGAGCTATTGCCGGTGCACGAGGCTCAACTGCTCACCTACTTGCGCCTTTCGGGGTTTCCTGTCGGGTTGCTGATGAACTTCAACGTTCCGGCGCTGAAAGAGGGGATCGTCCGAAAGGTGCTGTAATAATGAACGCCGTTCTCCGTGTCTCCGTGGTGAATGAACCCCGGCAGAACAGGTGGGGATGAGCCCGACCGAACATGAAGCCGTGGTGGTGCTCGACTTCGGGTCGCAGTACAACCAGCTCATCGCGCGGCGCGTGCGCCAGGCGGGGGTCTACTGCGAGATCGTGCCGCCCGAGACGAGCGCCGACGAGCTCGCCGCACGGAACCTGAAGGCGCTGATCCTCTCCGGCGGGCCGGCCTCGGCGACCGATCCCGGCGCGCCCCGGCTCGATGAGGCGGCGCTGGAGCTCGGCGTGCCGGTCCTCGGCATCTGCTACGGGATGCAGCTCTTAGGGGCGATGCTCGGCGGGGAAGTGCTGAAGGCCGATTCGCGCGAGTACGGCCCGGCGCGCATCGAGATCGACGAGCCGGACGAGCTGTTCGCCGACCTGCCCGAGGCGCTGGACGTCTGGATGAGCCACGGCGACCAGGTCAGCCGCATGCCGGACGGTTTCGTGCGCCTCGCCCACACGTCGACCTGCCCGGTGGCCGCCATGGGCGACGCCGACCGCGGCATCTACGCCGTCCAGTTCCACCCCGAGGTGGTGCACACCCCACGCGGGCCGGACATCTTCCGCAACTTCCTCTACGGGATCGCCGGCTGCGCGGGCGACTGGACCATGGCGAGCCTCGTGGAGGAAGCCGTGCGCCGCATCCGCCGGCAGGTCGGCTCCGAGCGGGTCATCTGCGCGCTTTCGGGCGGCGTGGACTCCACCGTGGTGGCGGCGCTGCTGAATGAAGCCGTCGGCGAGCAGGCCGTCTGCGTCTTCGTCGACAACGGGCTGCTGCGCGCGGGCGAGGCGGAGGAGATCCGCCGGTTCTTCCGGGACGAATACCCGGTCAACTTCCGGTTCGTCGCCGCCGCCGGCCGGTTCCTCCACGCCTTGGAGGGCGTGGTCGACCCGGAACAGAAGCGGAAGGTGATCGGGCAAGTCTTCATCGACGTCTTCCGGGAGGAGGCCGAGGAGATCGGCGAGGCCCGCTTCCTGGCCCAGGGGACGCTGTATCCGGACGTGATCGAGAGCCGCTCCGCGCACGGCGGCCCGTCCGCCACCATCAAGAGCCACCACAACGTGGGGGGGCTGCCGGACGACCTGGAGTTCGAGCTGATCGAGCCGCTGCGCGAGCTGTTCAAGGACGAGGTCCGGGCGCTCGGTCGCGATCTCGGGCTGCCCGAGTCCGTCCTCACCCGCCAGCCCTTCCCCGGGCCGGGGCTGGCCGTGCGCATCGTCGGCGAGGTCACGCCGCAGCGCCTGCGCGTTCTGCGCCAGGCCGACCGGCGCGTCCAGGAGGAGGTCGAGCGCTGGGAGGGCTACGGCGCGGTCTGGCAGTCCTTCGCCGTGCTGCTGCCGGTGCGCAGCGTCGGCGTGATGGGCGACGAGCGGACGTATGCGAACGTGGTCGCGCTGCGCATTGTCAGCAGCGTGGACGCAATGACGTCCGACTGGGTCCGGCTACCGCACGAGATCCTGGCCCGCATCTCCGGGCGCATCATCAACGAGGTGGAGGGCGTCAACCGCGTCGTCTACGACATCAGCCCCAAGCCGCCGAGCACGATCGAGTGGGAGTGATTCGACAAAGGATTGCGGATTGGGGATTGAGCACACTGACCACTGACCACTGGCCACCGCCGTAGAATGCCCCGACGGGACGACATCCACAAGATACTGATCATCGGCTCGGGCCCGATCGTGATCGGCCAGGCCTGCGAGTTCGACTACTCCGGCACGCAGGCGTGCAAGGCGATCCGCGAGGAAGGCTACCAGATCGTGCTGCTGAACTCGAACCCGGCCACGATCATGACCGACCCGGCCGTCGCCGACCAGACCTACGTGGAGCCGATCACCGTCGAGACGCTCTCGCGCATCATCGCGCGCGAGGAGCCCGACGCGCTGCTGGCCACGCTCGGCGGGCAGACGGCGCTGAACGTGGCCGTGCAGGCGTGGCAGTCCGGCCTGCTGGAGGCACGGGGGGTCGAGATGATCGGGGCCAACTACGAGGCCATCCGCACGGCCGAGGACCGCGAGGTCTTCCGCGCCGCCCTCCAGCAGATCGGCATCGACCTGCCGCGCAGCGAGGCCGTCCACTGCCGCGCCGAGGCCGAGCGCGTCGCCGCCCGGATCGGCTTCCCCCTGGTGATCCGGCCCAGCTACACCCTGGGCGGCACCGGCGGCTCGATGGCCTACAACGCCGATGAGTTCCGCGACGCCGTCGCCATGGGCCTCGAGGCGAGCATGGTCAATGAAGTGCTGATCGAGGAGGCCGTGATCGGCTGGAAGGAGTTCGAGCTGGAGGTGATGCGCGACCGCAAGGACAATGTGGTCATCATCTGCTCGATCGAGAACCTGGACCCGATGGGCGTGCACACGGGCGACTCGATCACGGTCGCCCCGGCCCAGACGCTGACCGACCGGCAGTACCAGGCCATGCGCGACGCCGCCATCGCCATCATCCGCAGGGTCGGCGTCGAGACGGGCGGCTCCAACATCCAGTTCGCCGTGGACCCCGCGACGGGCCGGATGGTCGCCATCGAGATGAACCCGCGCGTCTCCCGCTCCTCGGCCCTGGCCAGCAAGGCGACCGGCTTCCCCATCGCCAAGTTCGCCGCCAAGCTCGCCGTCGGCTACACGCTGGACGAGATCCCGAACGACATCACGCGCGAGACGCCCGCCTCCTTCGAGCCGACCATCGACTACTGCGTGGTCAAGGTGCCGCGCTTCGCCTTCGAGAAGTTCCCCGGCGCCGACGAGACGCTGACCGTCTCGATGAAATCCGTCGGCGAGACCATGGCCATCGGGCGCACGTTCAAAGAGGCCCTCCAGAAGGGGCTGCGGGGGCTCGAGACCGGGCTGACGGGGCTGAACGACTCACCCGACGGCTCGCCCGACCGCGAGGAGCTGCGCGCGCGGCTCGCCCGGCCCACGGCGCTGCGCCCGCTCTACGTCAAGGATGCGCTGAAGGCCGGGATGCCGGTCGAGGAGATCGCCGCGCTGAGCCGGATCGATCCGTGGTTCCTGCATAACATGCGCGAGATCGTGGAGATGGAGGCGCGCATCGCCGAGGCCGGCCCGGCCATCGCGGGCGAGATGCTCTGGCAGGCGAAGCGCATGGGCTTCTGCGACGCCCAGATCGCCGCCCTGACCGGCGCGGACGAGACGGCCGTGCGCGAGCGCCGCGTCGACGAGGGCTCCCTGGCCGTCTACAAGCTGGTCGACACGTGCGCCGCCGAGTTCGAGGCATACACGCCGTACTACTACTCCACCTACGAGCGCGAGGACGAGAGCCGCCCCGGCCAGAAGCCCTCCGTGCTGATCATCGGCGGCGGGCCGAACCGCATCGGCCAGGGCATCGAGTTCGACTACTGCTGCGTCCACGCCGCCTTCGCCCTGCGCGAGATGGGCTACGAGACCATCATGGTCAACTCCAACCCCGAGACGGTCTCGACCGACTACGACACGGCCGACCGCCTCTACTTCGAGCCGCTCACGCTGGAGGACCTGCTGAGCATCATCGCGAGGGAGCGGCCCGAGGGGATCATCGTGCAGCTCGGCGGGCAGACGCCGCTGAACCTCGCCGTGCCCCTGGCCCGCGCCGGCGTGCGGATACTCGGCACGCCGCCGGAGGCGATCGACCGGGCCGAGGACCGCAGGCTCTTCCGCGAGCTGATCCAGAAGCTCGACCTCTGTCAGCCGCCGAGCGACACGGCCACCTCGTATGCGGAGGCCCGACGGATCGCCTCGGCGCTCACCTACCCGGTGCTGGTGCGGCCCTCGTACGTGCTCGGCGGGCGAGCCATGGTCATCGCCTGGGACGAGGGGCAGCTCGAGCACGTGGTGGCCGAGGCGATGGCCGCCGCGCCGGGGCGCCCGGTCCTGATCGACAAGTTCCTCGACGACGCCATCGAGGTCGACGTGGACGCCGTCAGCGACGGCGGGGCCGTGGTCGTGGCCGGGGTGATGGAGCACATCGAGCAGGCCGGCGTGCACTCCGGCGACAGCGCCATGGTGCTGCCCCCCCATTCGCTGGCGCCGGAGGCAGTGGCCACGATCAAGGACCAGGTGCGCCGCATGGCGCGCGAGCTCGGCATTGTCGGGCTCATGAACGTGCAGTATGCTGTGCAGGGCGAGCAGATCTACATCCTGGAGATCAACCCGCGCGCCTCGCGCACGGTGCCGTTCGTCTCGAAGGCGACCGGCGTGCCGTTCGCCAAGATCGCCGCGCAGGTGATGGCCGGCGCGACGCTGGCCGAGCTCGGCGTGACGCGCGACCCCGAGCCGCGCTGCTTCGCGGTGAAGGAATCGGTGCTGCCGTTCTCGCGCTTTCCCGGCGTGGACCCTATCCTGGGGCCGGAGATGAAGTCGACCGGCGAGGTGATGGGCATCGACCGCACGTTCGCCCTGGCGTTCGCCAAATCGCAGATCGAGGCCGGCCAGCCGCTGCCGCTCAAGGGGCGCGCGTTCCTGAGCGTCAAGGACGCCGACAAGCCGCGCCTGGTGCCGATCGCGCGCCGGCTCGCCGGGCTCGGCTTCGAGATACTGGCCACGGCCGGCACGGCGGCCCGGCTGGCCGAGGCGGGGATCGACGCCGAGGCGGTGCCTAAGCTGGCCGAGGGCGCCCGGCCCAACGTTCTGGACCGGATCAAGAGCCGAGAGGTAGACCTGCTGGTCAACACGCCGAGCGGCCCGATGCCGCGCCGCGACGAGGTGACGATCCGGGCGGCCGCCGTCAGCTACCGGCTGCCCATGATCACCACCATGGCCGCCGCCGAGGCGGCCACCGGCGCCATCGCCGCCATGAAGGAAGGCCGGCTCGAAGTGCACAGCCTCCAGCAGATACACGGCAGCCCCGGCGAGGCCGGGGGGCTGCGCGCCGCCACGGCCGGCGGCTGACCGTCCGATTGCCCAGGCGCGGAGGCGCAAGCGATGTGCGGGATCTTCGGCTACGTGGGGCCGCGCGCGGCGGCCGGACTGCTCATCGAGAGCCTCAAGCGGCTCGAGTACCGGGGCTATGACTCCTGGGGCGTCGCCCTTGCCGACGGGGACGAGTTGCACCTGCACCGGCGCGTCGGCCGGATCAGCGAGGCCCGCGTGCCCGACTTCGGCGGAGCCGAGGGCGGCTTCTGGGGCGGGATAGCCCACACCCGCTGGGCCACCCACGGCGCACCCACCGAGCAGAACGCCCATCCCCACCGCGACGATTCGGGCCGCCTCGCCGTCGTGCACAACGGCATCATCGAGAACCACGTCGCCCTGCGCGCCGAGCTGGAGAAGGCCGGACATCAGTTCCGCAGCGAGACCGACAGCGAGGTGGTGCCCCACCTGATCGCCGAGTTCATGGCCAAGGGGCGCGAGTTCCGGGCCGCCTTCCTGGACGCCGTCAAGCTGCTGGAGGGCACGTTCGGGCTGGCGGCCGTCTGCGCCGAGGAGCCGGGCATAGTCCTCGCCGCGCGGCGGGGCAGCCCCCTGGTGATCGGCATCGGCGAGGGGGAGATGCTGCTGGGCAGCGACCCCGCCGTGCTGGTGGCGCACACGCGGCGCGTGGTCTACCTGGACGACGGCGACGCCGCCGTGCTGCGCCGCGACGGCTACGAGACCATCGACTTCGACGCCGCGCCCGTGGGCAAGGAGGTCGAGCAGATCGCCTTCGACCTGCCGGCGATCGAGCGGGGCGGCTACCCCCACTTCATGCTCAAGGAGATCTTCGAGCAGCCCGAGTCCGTGCGCAACGCATTCCGCGGGCGGATCCTCCGCTCGGAGGGGACGGCGCGGCTCGGCGGGGTCGACGCCGAGCTGCTGCGCCTGGCCCAGCGCGTGCACATCGTCGCCTGCGGCACGGCCTGGCACGCCGGCCTGGTGGGCAAGTACCTGCTGGAGAACCTGGCGCGCGTGCCGACCCAGGTCAGCTACGCCGCCGAGTTCCGCTACGCCAACCCCGTCGTCGAGCCCGGCACCATGGTGATCGCCATCAGCCAGTCCGGCGAGACGCTCGACACGCTGGAGGCGGTGCGCGAGGCGAACCTGCGCGGCGCGGCGACGATGGGCGTGGTCAACGTGGTCGGCTCGACCATCGCCCGCGAGTGCGGCAAGGGGGTCTACATCCACGCCGGCCCGGAGATCGGCGTCGCCTCCACCAAGGCGTTCACCGGCCAGGTGACGGCGCTGCTGCTGCTGGCGATCTCGCTGGGCCGGATGCGCAGCATGCCGATGCGCGACGCCGTCATGTACCTGGACGCCCTGGAGGAGATGCCCGACCTGATCTCGCGGGCGCTGGAGTGCAACGAGCAGATCGAGCGGCTCGCCGAGCAGTACGTCGAGGCGCGCAACTTCCTCTACATCGGGCGCCTCTACGAGTATCCCCTCGCCCTGGAGGGCGCGCTGAAGCTGAAGGAGATCTCCTACATCCACGCCGAAGGCATCCCCGCCGCCGAGCTGAAGCACGGGCCCATCGCCCTGGTCGAGGAGCAGATGCCGACCGTGGTGCTCGGCGCGCAGGAGGCGATCCTGGACAAGATGCTCGGCAACGTCAGCGAGATCAGGGCACGCGGCGGCAAGATCATCGCCATCGCCCGCGAGGGCAGCTCCGAGCTGGCCGCCATGGCCGAGCACGCCATCCACGTGCCCGCCACGCTCGACCCGCTGGTGCCGCTGGTCGACGCGATCCCGCTGCAACTGCTGGCCTACCACATCGCCGTGAAACGCGGCTGCGACGTGGACCGCCCCCGGAACCTCGCCAAGAGCGTCACCGTCGAGTAGGCGAGGCCACGACGGAGCGTGGCCCTCCAAGCCCCTGTGCGCCCCTGGAGGGACGCGCTCTGTCGCGTCCGGGCCTTTTGCCCCGTGAGCCACACCGGCGGCCGGGGGCGGAAGGGGGGCTCTGCTGAGGAGCAACCCGCCAGGGATAGCCGGCTGGGCAAGCGACGAGATGTTGCAGTGGGGGCAACCTTCAGAGGCTGCCCTCGCTCCCCTCATCTCGTCGCCGCTCCCCATGCCTCAGAAAACCGCGCTTTGAATAACTCGACCCGTTTCACTGTCCAAAAAACGGGGTGCAGTACAAGCAGCCCTTGCGGCGGACCGGGGGGAGCGCGGAGAGGAAGAGGAAAGCAGGGGGCTGGTGCGGATGGGGGGAGTCGAACCCCCATGGGCTCATCGCCCACTAGGTCCTGAACCTAGCGCGTCTGCCTATTCCGCCACATCCGCACGACATCCCATTCTAACCGCACCCGCTGCCCTGTCAAGCAACGGGGGTTAGTTTGCCGCGACATGGTACCCACCCTCGCCGGGAAGAACAAGGTTCCGAAAACGCGGGGTCGCGCCCGCCCCGGGGCGGGCGCAGGCCGTCTGAGGCCGCGCTCACGTCTCTTGCTCTTCGAGGACGCCGCGCAGGGGCTCCAGGTCCGAGGGGTAGACGGACGCGTGGCGGCGGTAGCGCCAGAGCCAGCCGCGGTCCCACCGGCCGTTGTTGAGCAGGTCCACCCAGGCGTCGCCGGGGTCGGCCCGCTGGTTCTCGTTCTTGTCCACTTTCAGGGGCTCGTCCTCGAGGAGGAAGGCCCTGCCGCCGCTGAAGCGCTCCTCCACGAAGCCGTAGAAGCGCAGCATCATGGCGCCGGTGTCGATGGCGGGGTTCTTGATGTTGACGTGGCCCGCGTCGCCGGGGATGTACTTCACGAACGGCATCAGTGACCACAGGATCAGGAGCGTGCCGGTCACCACCAGTCCGCTCAACAGGCCGAGGACGCCGCCGGTGATCTCGTGCGCCCAGTTGGGCAGCGCCACGTAGGGGGCGGTGCCGTGCATCTTCAGCCACCGGCAGCCGGCGAAGAACAGCCCGAAGACCAGGGCGAACCAGATCAGCACGTAGTAGTCGTAGGCCGGATGCCCACCGGGCAGGACGGAGGTGCTCCACCGGGCGAGCGGCTCGCAGAGGGTCATCGCCAGCAGGAAGCCGAACAGGTTGCGCAGCAGCGCGTAGGCAGTGAAGAAGGCGCCGTCGCGCACGCCGGCGAAGGCGCTGAGCCCGATGATGGCGATGATCAGCAGAACGGCGATCAGGCTCACTGCTTCCCCTCCTTCGCCGTTGGGGCGCCGTGCAGCACGCGGCGCAGTTCCTCCAGCGTGGTGATGCCAGCGGTGACCTTGCTGATGCCGTCCTGGTACATGGTGCGTAACGCCGATTTGCCGGCAGCCTGGGCGATGGCCTCGGGGGTGAGGTCGGGCCGGGCGAGTGCCTCCTGGACGGGATCGGTCAGGATCAGCATGCCGAAGACGCCCGTGCGGCCATGGTAGCCGGAGTGGAGGCATGCCTCGCAGCCGATGGGCTGATACCACGTGCCGGCGCTCGCGGGGTTCAGCCCGAGCCGCTGGAGCACTTCCGGTTTCGGCTCGGCGGGCTCGCGGCAGTTCGTGCAGAGCTTGCGCACGAGGCGCTGGGTGATCACGCAGGTGACCGAACGGCTGACCAGGTCGGCGTCGCGGCCGGCGAGCCGGAGCAGTTTCAGCACGCCCTGCGGCGCGTCCGGCGCCTTCAGGGTGGTCAGTGCCATGCCCTCGCCGGCGGCGAACTCCAGCAGCGGCACGGTCTGCTCGGGCTCGGTCAGCTCGCCCAGCATCAGGACGTCGGCGCCCTCGCGCATGAGTTCCGCGTGGATTTCGGCGAAGGACTTGCCGGCGTTCAGCCTCCAGCGCTTGACGTGCCCCAGTTCGTGCTCCGGTTCGCATTCGACCAGGGCGATCTCCGTGGTGAAGACGTCGAGCATGCCGGCCACTACGTACATGGTCGTCGTCTTGCCGTTGCGGGCCGGGCTGCACAGCAGCAGCGTGCCGCTCTTCTGGTCGACGGCCGACTGGATGCGCCGGGCGATGGCGTCGTGCATCCCGAGCGCCTCGGGCCCGCTGAGGAGCAGATCGCCATACCAGTCCGGCATCTGGAGCTCGAGCGTCGGCTGGCCGTCGCTGGAGCTGAGGCGCGTCTCGATGGCCACGGCGCCGGCGCCCTGCAGATCGGCGTGTATCTGGCCGGTGCCCTGCCGCAGCTTGCCGCCCTTGGTCAGCCCCACCAGGTGGGCCGCGCAGGCCAGCACCTGGTTGGCGAGTTGCGCCTCCACCTCGCGCAGCTTGTAGAGGACGCCGTCCAGCAGGAACTGGGCCGCGTAGCGCTTGCCCTCCGGCTGGAGCCTGATCTTGCTGGCGCGCGTCGCCCCGGCACGCACGACGAGGTCCGTGATCACGTCGGCCGCCTGCTCCAGCGCAGGCTGCTCCATCACGATGTCGTCCAGCGACGTGCCGGCCCGGCTGGTCAGCAGGCAGGACCGCTCGCCCTTCTGTCGCGGCGCCGGGGCCTTCACGAGCTGGTCGAGCAGAGGGATCTGGGAGAAGATCCGGTTCAGGTGATGGCCCCCCCAGAGCCTGAACCGCTCCGGCACGGCGCGGTTGCGTATGGCCACGTAGACGGCGTAGGTCGCCACGACGATGGCCAGCATCAACAACGAGGCGGCGGCATGCACAAGCAGCGTCAGCAGCACGCCGAGCGCGCCGGCGACGAACATGACGGCCGTATACAGCGGGAAGCTGAGCCCGACGCCTTTGGCGTCCTCGCTCACCCATGAGGTCAGGTAGAGCCAGAAAGCGGCGACGGCTGCGGCCCACAGCAGCCAGAGCGGGCTGGCGTAGAAAGTGCCCGGCCGGGTCGGCGCCGTCTCCGTGGCTCCCCCGGGCGGCAGAGGCCCCTGTTCGACGGTCTGTGGCGGCTCGGCAGGGGCTTCGGGTGCGTCCTGCGCGCAGACGGTCGCGACGGCGGCCAGCCCGACCAGGATCAGCAGGGCAAGCGCCGTCCGCCGCCACCACTCTGAGCGCCCCTTGCGCATGCTCCGGCCCGTCCCTCAGCCGAATGAACGATGGGCGATGTCGATCCCCTTCAGCGCCATGTCCAGGGCGTCCCTGTTCGGCGCGTACTGCATGGCCACCCTCTTCTCGACGTATCCGCCGCGGATCATCTCCGCGAAGGAGTCCGTCCAGGACTGCATTCCCTCTTCCTTGCCGACGGCGATCAGGTCGGTGATGTTGGCGTCGTTGCCGTCCTCGATCGCCTTGCGGACCGCCGGGTTGATGAACATGACCTCGGCCACGGGCACCACATCGAGGTCCTCGCGGAAGGAGGGGATCAGCTTCTGGCAGAGGATCGCCTTCAGGTTCATCGCCAGGCTCTGGCGGATCAGGCTGTGGCGGTCGGCCGGGAAAAGGTCCAGTATGCGGCCGAGCGTGCCGGCGGCGCTGGAGGTATGGAGCGTGCCGAAGACCAGGTGGCCGGTCTCGGCGGCGATCAGCCCGGCCTGGAAGGTCTCGTGGTCGCGCATCTCGCCGACCAGGATCACGTCGGGGTCCTCGCGCACGGCCGCCCGCAGCGCGTCGGCCCAGCCGTGGCAGTCCAGCCCCATCTCGCGCTGGTTGATGATGCTCTTGGCGTCCCGGTGCAGGTACTCGATCGGGTCTTCGATGGTGAGTATGTGGCGCCTGTGCCGCTGGTTGATCATCTCCACCAGGCAGGCCAGCGTGGTGGACTTGCCCGAGCCGGTGATGCCGCAGACGAGCACCAGGCCCTGGCGGATGTCGACGATGCGCTCCAGCGAGCTGGGCAGGTGCAGCTCTTCCAGGGACGGGATGTCCTCGGTGATCAGCCGGGCGGCGAGGCTGACGGTGCCGCGCTGGAGGAAGACGTTGACGCGCACGCGGCCCCCGGCGAAGTCGTGCCCCAGGTCCAGGCTGCCCTTCTCCTCCAGCTCGGCCATGCGCGACTTGCCGATCCACTCCTCGACCAGCGATCTGATCTGTCTCTCGGTCAGCGCGTCCACCTTGGCGCGGTGCAGCTCGCCGGAGAGGCGGTAGATCGGGGGGTTGCCGGGCTTCAGGTGCAGGTCGCTGGCCCCGAGCTCCGGCATCTGGTTGAACAGCACGTCCAGCTTGATCGGCCGTTCCTCTTCGGCCATCCCACTGCTCCCGTCAGTCCTCGTAGCTGAGTCCGCTGCGGTGGCGGGGGTCGCCGAGCCGCTCCTCAATGTCCACCGCGAAGGCCGTCGCGACCGGTTCGAGCACCTCGGGGTCGCGCTCATAGACCTGCCGGGCGGCGGCGACCACCGCCCCCAGCCCCTGCGGGGTCATGCGGCCCAGCGGCCGGCGTGTCGGGCCGGCCGGCATCCCCAGCAGCCGCATCAGCGTCTTGATCGGCAGGGGGTTGCGCGCCTTGCACAGGCGCGGCCCGTGCGGGCTCTCCTCCTGCGTCTTCACGGTCACCATCCCGAAAAGCGGCTCCAGGGCCGTCGCCAGCCGCTCGGCCTCCTCGGACCGCCCGTCCAGCGCGGCCTCGGTCATGCGCTGCACGGCGGCCGGCGCCACGTTGGAGACGACGCTGATGACGCCGCTGCCGGCGATGGCCGGCTCGGTCATCATGGCCAGCGTCAGGTCGTCTGCGCCGCTCAGTATGTCGAAGTCCCCGCCGCAGAGCCGGCGGATGCGCCGTGCGTTCTCCAGGTCCTCGGTGGCTTCCTTCACGGCGCTGACGTTCGGGCACTGCTCGTGCAGGATGGCCAGGTCTTCCGGCAGCAGTTGGGTGCCCGTCCGCCCCGGTATCACGTAGGGGATGACCTGGACCCGGGGGAATCGCCGCGCGACCGGCTCGACGTACTCGCGGCGGATCTCGATCGAGCTCGGCCCGTTGTAATAGGGGTCCACCAGGAGGATGGCCGAGATGCCTTCATCGACTACGTGGTGGCTGCTGGCGATGCACTCCTCGGTGCTGTTGGAGCCGGTGGAGGCGATGACGGTGCAGCGCCCGTCGGCGTGATCGGACACCTTGAGGATGACCTCGGAGTGCTCCTCCCAGTTGAGCGTGGCGCTCTCGCCGGTGGTGCCGACGGCGAGGATGCCGCTGACGCCGGCGGCCGCCTGGAACTCGACCAGCCGTTGCAGGCCCGCGTAGTCCACGCGCCGCGCCGCATCGTCATGCATGGGCGTGACGAGCGCGGTATAGCAGCCGGCGAAGGTTCGGCCCAAGGCGCCCTCCCGTGCGATGGCGGCGGAGCGCCGCGCCCCGGCGGAGCCCGGCGTCCGTATTATTGGGGAGCCGCCAGCCTAAGTCAATGGCCAAGGGGCGCCGTCGACGGCTGGGGTCCGAGGGGGAGGGGCGGCCGGGGAGCTCTTCAGAGGTAGGGCAGCAGGGCGATGAACCGTGCGCGCTTGATGGCCGTCTTGACCATGCGCTGATGGCGCGAGCAGTTGCCGGAGCGCTTCTTGCTGAACATGGCGGCCTCGCCCGACATGAGCCGCTGCAGGTTCCGCGTGTCCTTGTAGTCCACCATCTCGATGCCGTCTCGGCAGAAGCGGCAGCGCTTGCCCGTGCCCCTTCGGCTGGGTCTCCGTCGTGCCACTTGCGGTGGTGCTCCTATTCTTGTGTGCTCAGGATCAGAAGCTACGATGGTATCGGGCCGGCCCCGCCCTGTCAACTGCATGGCGCGGCGGCGCACTGCGGCTTGCGCGGGCGGCCGCCGGTGCGGTAGATTCAAGCGCCGTGGCCGGCCGTGTCCCCTGGCCCGAGAGGAGGCACCCGATGCGCGTTGTGCTCTTCGAGGACGAGCTTTGCGACGACCTCGGCCCGGCGAACCTGATGCGGGCCACGTTCTTCCTGCGCGCCGGGGCGCTCAGCGCCCTGCGGCTGGCGCGCACACTCGGCTCTTCGGTCGGCTTCATCGTCCGGCAACACCTCCGGCAGGTGACGGCCCGCGCCCTGGGCGAAGCGGCCACCCCGGACGGCCCCACGCTGTTCCTCAACGCCCGGATCGTCCCCCGCCTCAGCGCCCTGAAGGAACTGCGCGCGCTGAGCGAGCGCGACGCGCCCGCCGTGCGCACGGTCGGTGAGGCGCTCGCAGCGGCCTGGATGCCGCAGGGCGCCGCTCTGCCGGAGGGCGCGGGGCCGGACCGCATCACCGAGTTGCTCCGGGCCGGGCAGGGCGCCGACGAGGAATGCGGGCTCGAGCTGATGCGCTATCCCCACGACCTCGTGCGCAGCCACATGGCGATCTTCCCGGAGAACCTGGAGGGCATTATCGCCGCCGGGAACTACAGCGAGGTGACCGCCGGCATCTGGACCGCCGGCACGGTGAGCGTCGCCGACTCCGCCGTGCTGGACGCGCGCGAGGGGCCGATCGTGCTGGAGGACGGCGTGCAGGTGGGGGAGTTCGCCTACGTGGCGGGCCCGGCCTACCTCGGGGCGAAGACGCGGCTGATCGACCACGCGGCCGTCAAGGACGGCGTGGCCCTCTCGGAGGTCTGCAAGGTCGGCGGCGAGGTGGAGTGCTCCACCTTTATGCCTTACTCGAACAAGCAGCACCACGGCTTCATCGGCCACTCGTTCATCGGCTCCTGGGTGAACATGGGCGCCGGCACGTCCAACAGCGACCTGAAGAACACCTACGGCGTGGTGCGCGTCGAGCACCGGGGCGAGCGCATCGAGACGGGCATGCAGTTCCTGGGCTGCGTGATCGGCGATTTCTCGAAGACGGCGATCAACACCTCGATCTTCACCGGCAAGTTCATCGGCGCGGCGAGCATGATCTACGGGTTCGTCACCCGCAACGTGCCCTCGTTCTGCAACTGGGCCCGCTCCTTCGGCGAGGTCACCGAGTGCCCGCCCGAGCAGGTGGCCGTCACGCAGAAGCGGATGTTCGAGCGAAGGGGCGTCGAGCAGAGCGAGGCCGACGTGCAACTGCTCCAGAGCGTCTTCGAGCTGACGCGCCACGAGCGGCTCATCACCTCCGAGCCGCCCCAGCTCTGAGGCCGGCGAAGAGCCGCAGAAGCTCCTTCGCCACGTCTCCCTCCGGCTCGACCCGCGCCGACGGTACGCCGCAGCTCAGCAGCGCCGCGCGGACGGCCGCCGCGCGCCGGCCGCTCGCCGCTTCGTCCCCGCGCGCCCCGTCCACCCAGGCGGCGCGGCCCGACTCGGCGTCCCTCACCGCCACCAGCGCCGGCAGCGCCGGCGCCGGCTCCGGCGGCAAGTGCACCGCGATCACCTCGTGCTTGCGCGCGCAGGCGGCGAGCAGGCGCCGGACCTCGGCGCGCGCGAGCCCCGGCTCCAGCGCGAAGTCGCTGACCAGGAAAGCCACGGCGTGCCCGTGCAGCCGGCGAAGCGCGCGGAGGGCCGGGCGCAGGTCGGTGCGGGCGCCCGGCGCGACCTCGGTCAGCGCGCGCCGGACGGCCTCCAGCGCGTGCCGCATGCCCCGCCTGGGCGGGAGGGCCGTCTGCACGTCGGCCCCGAAGCTCAGCAGCCCGACGCGGTCCCGGCTCTGCGCCGCCGCCAGCGCCAGCGCCGCCACGACCGTGGCCGCCCGTTCGCGCGCCGGGCGCCGCTCCTTCAGTGTCCCCATCGAGCGGCTCACGTCGAGGACGATCACCACGCGCAGCTCGCGCTCCTCAACGTAGCGCCGCACGTAGGGCGTGCGGCGGCGGGCGGTCACTCGCCAGTCGACGCGGCGCAGTTCGTCGCCGGGCACGTAGGGGCGCAGCTCCATGAACTCGACGCCCGGCCCGGGGAACGCGCTGGCATAGCCGCCGGCCAGCCGCGTGCGCACGGCCCGGGCCACGTGCACGCGCAGGCCGCGCACTCGCCGGCAGACCTCGCCAACGCTGAGCTCGGCCTCACGCATCGCCGGCCTCCTCCAGCGGCGTCAGGCCGTCAGGCGCCGCGTCCTCCGTGATTTCGACCACGACGACCTCGGGCGGGCAGAACAGCCGATAGGGCAGGGAAGGGGCGGCGCCGAGCCCGCTGCTGACGATGAAGGCCGTCCCGCTGCGCCGGAAAGCCCCGCGGGCCAGGCGGCGGGGCAGCTTCGTGCGCGTGACCAGCGCGCCGACCAGCGGCAGCCGCACCTGCCCGCCGTGCGTGTGGCCGAAGAAGGCCAGCTTGGCGCCCCGCGCCGTGACCTCGGGCAGCACGTCCGGGCTGTGGGCGATCACGATGGTGGGCAGTTCCGGTGGCAGTCCATCCCAGGCGGCCTCGGCGTCGGGAGTGAAGGCGTAGGCGTCCCGGAGCCCCACCACGGCGAGGCGCCGCCCGTCCGGCCCGTAGAGCACCACGTGCTCGTCGCTGAGCACTCGCGCCCCGGCCTCCTCCAGGGCGGCCGCCAGCTCGGCGACCGGATTCTCGCCGTCGCGAGCATCCCGGGGGTCGCCGACAACCAGCGAGGTGTGGGCGCGCACGGGATTGACCGTCGAGTAGTCGTGCCCGCCCAGGACGGCCAGGCAGCCGAGCCGGGGGGCGAAGAGCCGCGCCGCCCGCGCCGCGCTCTCGATGCCGGCGGCGCGGTCGATCAGGTCGCCGGTCATCAAGACCAGGTCGAACTCCTCCCGCTGCGCCAGCCGCCCGAGGAAACTCAGGATCGGTGCGTCGCGCCCGTAGAAGTGCGTGTCCGTCAGGTGGAGGACACGCATCGGCGGCAGGCCGAGGTCGCGCGCGCTAAGCGCCACGCGCCGCACGCGGAAGAGCCGCCGCTCGCCGTGCGTCATCCATACCAGCGTCAGGACGGCGAGCGCGCCGAGGGCCAGCGCGATGTGGGCGATGGGCGACACGTGCGCGGCGCACTCCCTCGGCGCTATGGGCGCGGCGATCGGGGCGTTACAATGGCGGTTGAGCGGCCCGGGAAGGGCCAATCTACCGCCTGCCGTCCGCGCGTGTCAAACCGGGCCTCCGGCCGAGGGACGCATGCTCTTCAGGCTGATACTGCTGCTGACGCTGGCGCCGCTGGTCGAGCTGTTCCTTCTGGTCAGGCTCACCCAGCTCTGGGGCAGCTTCTGGCTGACGGTCGGCATCGTGGTCGGCACCGGCCTGCTCGGCGCCGTGCTCGCCCGCCACGAGGGCACGCGCGTCTGGCGGGGGGCCGGCGAGCGCCTGGCCCGCGGCGAGGTGCCGGCGGACGGCCTGCTGGACGGGGTGCTGATCCTGCTGGCCGGCGCGCTGCTGATCACGCCGGGGCTGCTGACCGACGGCGTCGGGTTCCTGCTGCTCATCCCACCCACGCGGGCGCTGGTGCGCGGGGCGGTCAAGCGCCGCCTGCGGCTGCGGATCATCGGGCCGAGTGCTTCAGGGCTGGATCAGTGGGGCGTGCACCCGATCCGCGAGGAGCCGCCGCCGGGCGCGCCGCCGCTGGAGGATGAGGACGCCCCGTGAAGGTGGGCGATCAGTCCCCGCGCAGCTTGACCGAGCGCGCGTGTCCCTCCAGCCCCTCCGCCCGGGCCAGGCGGGCCACGTTCCCCGCGTCCTTCTTCAAGGCGCTCCGCGCGTAGCGGATGATGCTGGAGCGCTTCAGGAAGTCGTTGGCGGTCAGTCCGCTGGAGAAGCGCGCCGTGCCGGAGGTGGGCAGCACGTGCGAAGGGCCGGCCACGTAGTCGCCGACCGGGACGGGGCTCCATGGGCCGAGGAAGATCGCCCCGGCGTGGCGGATGTCGCCGGCCACCTGCTCGGGCGCCTCGGTGATGATCTCCAGGTGCTCGCTGGCCAGCTCGTTCGCCAGCTCGACGCACTCGACCATCGAACGGCAGACGATGGCCGCCCCGTAGCGCTCCAGGCAACGGCGGGCCTCGTCGGCGCGCGGCAGGTCACTCAGTTGCTCCTCGACGGCCCCGACCACGCGCGCCGCCAGCTCGGCGCTGTCGGTCAGCAGCACCGAGGAGCCCGGGTCGTGCTCGGCCTGCGCGATCAGGTCGGCGGCCACGTAGGCGGCGGATGCCGAGCCGTCGGCGATGATGACGACCTCGCTCGGGCCGGGCAGCATCTCGATGCCGACGCGGCCGAAGACCTGGCGCTTGGCGAGCGTCACGTAGATGTTGCCCGGGCCGGCGACGAAGTCGACGGCCGGGATGGATTCGGTGCCGTAGGCGAGGGCGGCCACGGCCTGCGCGCCGCCGATGCGGTAGACCTCGCCGACGCCGCTCACGGCGGCGGCCGCCAGCCGCTCGTCGCTCACCGTGCCGTCCGGGCCCGGCGGGGTGACCATCGCGATGCGGGGCACGCCGGCGGCCTTCGCCGGCACGGCGGCCATCAGCACGCTCGAGGCGAGCGAGGCGGCCGCGCCGGGGATGCAGATGCCCGCCGAGTCGACCGGCGAGTAGCGCAGGGCGAGCGTCCGGCCGTCCTCGGCCAGGGGCTTGGGGTCGCGCACCAGGATCGCGTCCTGGAAGCGCCGCACACGGCCGGCGGCGAGCCGGAGCGCCTCCAGGTAGTCGTCAGGGCAGCGCTCCAGGGCGGCCTGGATCTCGTCGCCGCCGACGCGGAGCCGCTCGGGGGTGAGCTTGCAGCCGTCGAAGCGCTCGGTGTACTGGATGAGGGCCTCGTCGCCGCGCGCGCGCACGTCGGCGATGATGCCCCGCACGGCCTCCTCCGGCGGCGCGGCGGCCCGCTCGCCGGCGGCCCGGAGCCCCTCCTCCAGGCTCAGGCTCCGCACCAGCGCGGCGAGGCGCTCGCGGAAGTCGGGGGCGTCCGTTCTCCAGACGGGTATGGCCATCGGGCGTCACCGAGCGAGGACAGGGGCCGGGCGGGCCGCGATCTCAGCCGGCCGGGGACGAGGCGTGATCGGTGGGCTCTTCGTCGGCCGCCGAGGGCGTCTGCTGCTCCTCCTCCTCCTCCTCCTCGGCTTCCTCGATCCCCTTTTTGAACTCCCTGGCGCTCTTGCCCAGGGAACGCATGACCATCGGCAGGCGCGAGCCGAACAGCAGCAGGGCGATCAGCAGGATCACGAACCACTCCCAGCCCCCGGGAAAGCCAAACGCCAACATGTCGCTGTGCCTCCGCTGGGCGGAACTGAAGGGCGCGGCATGGACCTGAGCCGGCTCTTGCCCGGATTATACGCGCCGCGCCCGGCGAATGCAAAACGCCCATCGGCCGCGATCCGTTGATTCCCCTCGGCTCAGCCGCTAAGCTCAGGCCCCTTCACGGAAGGCAGCCATGGCCCTCTCCTACGCCGAGATCCGCGCGATCCTCCGCGACCTCAGCCCGCGCCTCGAGGGCGGACGCATCGAGCGCATCGACCAGCCCGAGCGCCACAAGCTCGTCCTGACCGTGCGCAACGGGCCGGCGCTCCACTGGCTGCTGGTCTGCGTGCATCCGCGCTTCAGCCGCCTGCACCTGCTGACCCGCCGCCCCGAGCAGGGCAGGCCCGCCGCCGGCTTCTGCAACATGGTGCGCCAGCACCTGACCGCCGCGCCCCTGGAGGCGCTGCGCCAGGTCGAGCGCGACCGCGTCGTGCGCATCGAATGCACCGAACGCGACCGCCTGATGCGCCCGCACCGCCGCACGCTGCTCGCCGAGCTGGTCGGGGTGGGCAGCAACCTGGTCCTGCTCGACGAAGAGGAGACGGTCCTCGCCGTGCTGTTCCGGGAGAGGTCGCTGCGGCGCGAGCTGGTGCCGGGGGTGCCTTATACGCCTCTGGACGTGCCCGAGGAGTTGCCTGCCCAGGCCCGCGAGGACCGGTTCAGCGACGCCCGCGACCCGGACGATCCGCTGGCCCTGAGCCGTGCCGTCCAGGCCCACTACGCGCGGCTCGAGGCGGCGGCGGAGGTCGAGAATGCCCGCGCCGAACTGCTCGGCATGCTCCGCTCGGAGCTGAGGCGACTGCGCCGGCGCCGCAAGAACGTGGCCCGGCAGCTCGCTCTGGCCGAGGACGCCGAGGGCATCCGCCGCCGGGGCGAGCTTCTGAAGATCGCGCTCCCCGACGTCGCGCCCGGCCAGAGCGAAGTGGTGGTCGAAGACCTGTTCGAGCCGGACCGCCCGCCGGTGACCATCCCCCTCGACCCGGCCCGCAGCCCCGAGCAGAACGCCGAGCTGATCTTCCGCCGCTACAAGAAGGCCAAGGGCGGACGCGAACGGCTCGCGGGCCGGGCGCAGGAGACGAGCCGCCAGATCGAGCGCATCGAGCCGCTGGTCGAGGCGGCCGAGTCGGCCGGCTCCGTGGAGGAGCTGGCGGAGCTGAAGCGGCGGGCCGCACAGCTGGGCGTGAGCGCGCGGCCCGAGCCGAAGCCCGGGCGCCGCCAGCGGGAGGCGCCGGCCGGGCCGCGCCGCTTCGTCTCGGCCGACGGGCTGGAGATCCTCGTCGCCCGCAACAGCCGCCAGAACGAGAAGCTGACCTTCACCATCGCCCGGGGCAACGACTACTGGATGCACCTGACCGGCTGGCCGGGGCCGCACGTGGTGATGCGCAAGCCGCCCGCGCGCGACGTGCCCCGCTCGACGCTGATCGACGCCGCCCACCTGGCCGTCCATTTCTCCAGGATCAGGGGCGCCGACCGCGCCGAAGTCGTCTACACGCAGTGCAAGCACGTGCGGCGTCTCAAGGGGGCCGGCCAGGGCAAGGTCAGCTACGCGCAGGCGACCGCGATGGCGATTCGCATCGAGCCCGAGCGCCTGGAGCGCCTGCTGCGCCGTGACGAGGACTGACGCGCGGTTTACTGGCGAAGGGGAGGGCGGTATGATGAGCGGCGCCGGTCCCGACCCGACTGCCACCCGAGCGGGGAGAACGCCGTGAGGTCCGACGGAAGGCTGCCCGAGGAGCTGCGCCCCATCACGATCGAGCGGGACTATACCCGCTACGCCGAGGGCTCGGTGCTGATCGGCTGGGGCGAGACGCGCGTGATCTGCACGGCCATGCTCGACACGCGCGTGCCCCGGCACTGCGCCCAGCAGCAGAAGGGCTGGCTGACGGCCGAGTACTGCATGCTGCCCAGCGCCAACCCCGACCGCCGCAGCCTACAGGGCCGCACCGGCGGACGCGACATGGAGATCCAGCGCCTGATCGGCCGCGCCCTGCGCGCCGCCGTCGACCTGCACCGCATCCCCGGCCACACCATCTGGGTCGACTGCAACGTCGTCCAGGCCGACGGCGGCACGCGGACGGCCTCGATCACCGGCGGCTTCGTGGCCGTCGTCGACGCGCTCCATGCGATGAAAGAGGCCGAGAAGATCGAGGCCATCCCGCTGCTGCACGGGCTGGCGGCCGTCAGCGTCGGCGTGGTCGAAGGGCGGGCCATGGTCGACCTCTGCGCCGACGAGGACCGGGCGGCCTCGGTCGACATGAACGTGGTGATGACGCACGGGGGCCGGTTCGTCGAGGTGCAGGGCACCGCCGAGGGCCGCCCGTTCACGCGCGAGCAGCACGACGAGATGATGGCCCTGGTCGCGGGCGCCCTGCCGCAGCTCGCCGCCGCCCAGCGCGGGGCCCTCGGAGATCGCCTGACGCTCTGACCCGCGCGGAGCAGGCAATGGGCGAGCCCACCGAGATACCGTCCTATCCGGGGCTCCCCATCCTCTCCGGCCACACCATCGCCCGCCTGCTCGGCGCCGAGCCGGGACCCTTTGGCCTGAGCCTGGACCTGGGCCGAAGCCGCTGCGAGGTCGCCGTCGAGTCCGAACGGATCGTCCTGCCCGGCCGGCGGGCCGTCCCCCGCAACGAGCTGGCGGAGGCGTTCTCGGAGCCGGAGGACTGCGTGCAGCTCCGCCCCGACGGCCCCTGGAAGGTCTACATCTTCGACCCGGAGGCGCGCAGCTACTACAAGCTGTTCCAACCCGTCGAGGACCGCCCGCCGACGATCGTCATCAACGGGGCGACCATGCACGCCATCGTGGGGCGCGACCCGTGGGAGGACGAGGTGGCCAAGGTCGCCGCGCCGCTGCGCGCCGCGCCGCCGCGCGCCGGGGGCGAGTGCCTGGACACCTGCGGCGGGCTCGGCTACAGCGCGCAGCTGCTCGCCGAGGCCGGCTTCGAGCGCGTGCTCACCTGCGAGGTGGACCGGAACGTGCTGGAGGTCGCGGCGGCGAACCCGTGGTCGGAGGGCATGTTCTGCGACGAGAAGATCGACCTGCGCCGGGCGGACCTGCGCGAGGTAGTGGCCGCCTGCGCGCCGGAGCGCTTCGCCTGCGTCTTCCACGACCCGCCGACCGTCTTTCAGGCCGGCGAGCTCTACGCCGGGGAGCTCTACGGGGGGCTGCGCAGGGTGCTCGCGCCGGGCGGCGTGCTCTACCACTACGTCGGCGCGCCGGGCGCGCGCGGGGGGCGCGACTACGCCGCCGGGGTGATCCGCCGGCTCCAGGCGGCCGGGTTCCGCAAGGTGGGGCGGGTCGAGAGCGGCGTGCTCGCCGTCCGCCCGCGGTAGCCGCTCTACTCCTCGGCGGCGGCCAGCAGGCGGGCGAGGGAGAGCTCGGCCAGGCACCGGCGCCGGCGCCGGTCGGCCTCCGCCCAGAGCTCGGCCACGGCCGTATCGTAGGGGCTCTCGCCGGAGTCGCTTTCGGCGCCTTCGCTGCCGGCGACGGCGCTGACGATCTCGGCCGCGCTGATCATCTCCGGCGGCCGCACCAGGTAGTAGCCGCCCTTCGGGCCGCGCGTGCTGTTGACCAGGACGCGGGCCTTGAGCTTGAGCAGGATGTGCACCAGGTACTTGGGCGGCACGCCCGTGCGGGCGGCGATCTCGCGCACCTTCACCGGCTGCCCGGGGCAATAGTGCGCCGCCAGGTCCAGCGCGGCCAGCAGGGCGTAGCGCGTCTTGGCGTCGAAGGGCATCCTGCACCTTTGCCGTTCGGGCGGAGGATACTTTACCGCGCCGCTCGACAATGTCAAGCGCGGGACGGGCGGGGAGCGCAGGCGCGGCTTGCAGCGGCCGCCCCGTTTCCGTAAGCTCTGGTCATCGCGCCCCCAGGAGGCCGAACCCCCGCATGACGAGCCAGAGTAACCCAGCGCCGAAGGACGCCTTCCTTCAGCCGCTCCAGGACTTCGCCGCCGCCGTCGCCGCCAAGTCGAACGCCCTGACCACCGGCGAACCCGAAGACCAGCTCCGTGCCCCCTTCGAAGCCCTCATGTCCGCCGTCGGCCAGGCCGTCGGCCCCGAGGTCGTCTGCACGGGCGAGACGCTGCTGTCCGGGCGCCTGGGCAAGCCCGACTACGCCGTCCATGCCTCCGGCGCCCTCGCGGGATGCGTGGAACTGAAAGCCCCCGGCAAGGGCGCCAACCCGAACGCCTACAAGGGCCACGACCGCAGGCAGTGGAAGCGCTTCCAGGCCATCCCCAACCTGATCTATACCGACGGCAGTGAGTGGGCGCTGTACCGAAGCGGCGCGCGCGAAGGCGCCATTGTCCGCCTCTCCGGTGACGTGGCGGCCGAAGGCAAGAAGGCCGTCGAACCCGACGACGCCCGCCGCGTTCTGGCCCTGCTTACGGACTTCCTGTCCTGGTCGCCGATCATCCCCACGGACCGCAAGGGCAAGCTGGACCTGAAGGGTTTCGCCGCCATGTTGGCCCCCCTGTGCGGGATGGTCAGGGACAACGTGACGGACGCCCTGAAGGACGCGACGTCCCCGCTCGTGCGACTGGCGAAGGACTGGCGGCAACTGCTCTTCCCCGACGCCGACGATGAGCAGTTCGCCGACGCCTACGCCCAGACCGTCACCTTCGCCCTGCTGCTGGCCCGGAGCGAAGGCGCCGCTCCCCTCTCCCTGGCCGAAGCCGAGAAGGCCCTGTCTGGCGAGCACAGCCTTCTTTCCCGCGCCCTCCAGGTGCTCACGGACCCGAAGGCCCGCGCCGAGATATCCGCCTCCGTGGACCTGCTGATTCGGGTTATCGGCGAGGTGGCCCATGACGCGCTGAAGGCCGAGACCGGCAAGCGGGACCCGTGGCTGTTCTTCTACGAAGACTTCCTGGCCGCCTACGACCCGAAGCTGCGCAAGGACGCCGGGGCGTATTACACCCCCGTCGAGGTTGTCCGCGCGCAGGTGCGCCTCATTGACGAGCTGCTCACGAACCGGCTGGGCAAGCCCCTGGGCTTCGCCGAGCCGGGCGTCGTCACGCTGGACCCCGCCGCCGGCACGGGGACCTACCTGCTCGGCGTCATCGATCACGCCCTGAACAAGGTGGAGGCCCAGCAGGGCGCGGGAGCCGTGCCGGGGAAGGCCACAGAGCTTGCCCGCAACATCTACGGCTTCGAAATCATGGTCGGCCCCTTCGCCGTGACGGAGCTTCGCGTGAGCCGGGCGCTCCAGGACCGGGGCGCGACCCTCCCCGCCGACGGAACACACGTCTACCTGACGGACACGCTGGAGAGCCCCCACGCCGTCCCGCCCCAGGTGCCCATGTTCCTGGAGCCCATCGCGGAGCAGCAGAAGAAGGCCCTCAAGGTCAAGGGCAAGGTGCCCGTGATCGTCTGCCTGGGCAATCCGCCGTACGACCGCCACGAGGCCGCCGACGCAACGAACAAGGCCCGCACGGGCCATTGGGTTCGCTGGGGGGACGACGGGAAAGGCGCGGCGGCCATTCTGAAGGACTTCCTCACGCCGGCGATTGACGCCGGCCACGGCGGCCACGTGAAGAACCTCTACAACCTGTATATCTACTTCTGGCGCTGGGCGCTCTGGAAGGTCTTCGAGAGCAAGACGGCAGCGGGGCCGGGCGTGGTGAGCTTTATTTCGGCCTCAAGCTACCTGGACGGGGACGCCTTCGTCGGCGTGCGGGAGCACATGCGGCGGGTCTGTGACGAAGTGTGGATTCTGGACCTGGGTGGGGAAGGGCGCGGCACGCGCCAGAGCGAGAACGTCTTCGACATACAGACGCCCGTTGCCATAGCCGTGGCCGTGCGAGGAGGCACGGGCTTCCGGCCCGTGGGGAACCATGGGCAGGATGCCCATGCCACCAACGCTCACGGGCAGGATGCCCGTGCTACGGACGATGCGCCCCTGCAGATCCGGCGGGGCGCATACCTGCCTCACTGGACGAAGCAGGGCGCCGTCTACTCTGTGGCGTTCCGCCTCGCCGATTCCTTGCCGCGGGCCTTGCTCGAAGCGTGGGTGGGCGAGCGCGAGGACATCATCGCCACAGCCCGTCAGATGGGCCGCCCGCTTTCGGAACAGGAGGAGAGAAGACTCCAGGACCTCTTCTCCGAGAAGGTGGAGAAGCACCTGGATGCCGGCCACGGCGCTTGTTGGATGGCGCGTGATGACATCGCGCGCATAGTGGCCGATGTCCTCAGACAGTTCGATGAGGAACGCTACCGCCTCTTCGCCTGGTGCGTCATGCCCAACCACGTCCACGTCGTGCTTCAGCCACTTGCGGGTCATGAACTCCCGCAGATTTTGCATTCCTGGAAATCTTTCACGGCAAATGCAGCCAACAAGGCGCTCGAACGCAAAGGCAGTTTTTGGCAGCCGGAGTACTACGACCACCTGATACGGAACGAAGAGGACCTGTGGCGGTCCATCCAGTATGTGCTGCAGAATCCTGCCGGGGCCAGACTGCAAGGGTGGAAGTGGGTTGAACGTGGCACGGGCTTCCAGCCCGTGGGGAACCATGGGCAGGATGCCCATGCCACGAGCCGGCCTGCCCGCGTGCATTACACCCGAATCGAGGGCACGCGCGAAGAGAAGCTGAAGGCCCTGGACGCCGCGCGGGACTTCGCCGCTCTGACCTGGGAAGACTGCCCCGACGACTGGCACGCGCCCTTCCGGCCGGCTGGGTCGGGTTTCTACTTCGACTGGCCGTTGCTTACTGACGTGCTGCCCTGGCAACAAAGCGGCGTCAAGGCGGGGCGAACCTGGAGTATCGCTCCAACTACCGACGTTCTGGAGCGGCGCTGGCGGGCCTTGTGCAACGCGGAGAAGGATAGGCGGCCGGACTTGTTCAAAGATTCCCCCACCGGCCGGAAGACAACTGACGCTCCGAGCCAACTCCCGCCGCGAAGTGAGAAACTCAAGCCCGTTGCCCAGCTACCGAAGGACGCGCCGGCTCCCAATACGGCGCGGTACGCGTACCGTTCGTTTGACCGGCAGCACGTCTTCGCGGACGCGCGTATGCTGGACAGGGCTGGCCCCGCCCTGTGGGCCGCCCACGGCGAGCGGCAGGTATACGTGACAACTCTCCTGAATCATCCCTTGGGGAGCGGCCCCGCCTTGACTGCCGCCCCAAACATCCCCGACCTGCACCATTTCCGAGGTTCGTACGGAGCGAAGGAAGTTGTGCCTCTCTACCGCGACGCGGAAGGCGCGGAACCGAACATCCTTCCGGGGCTGCTGGGGTTGCTGGCCGAGGGGTGGCATGGGCATCCTGCCCATGAGTCACGGGCTGGAAGCCCGTGCCACAACAGCCCGCGCCACAAGAGCCCGCGCCACATCGCACCCGAAGACTTCCTGGCCTACGTCTACGGCGTGCTGGCGCAACCGGCCTTCACCGAACGCTTCCGCGAGGAACTGGGCACGCGCGAGCTTCGCGTGCCCATCACGAAGGACGCGGAGCTTTTCGAGCGGGTCCGGGCCGCCGGCGCGCGGCTGCTCTGGCTGCACACCTACGGCGAACGCTACGTGCCGGAGGGCCGCAAGCGCGGGCAGGTCCCCCAGGGCGCGGCCCGCTGCACGGTGCCCGTCCCCGGGGACGCGGAGCACTACCCGGAGGATTGCGACTACAACGAAGAGACGAAGACGCTCCACGTCGGCAAGGGTCGGTTCGCGCCCGTCGAGCGGGAGGTGTACGAGTTCGAGGTATCGGGCCTGAAGGTCGTCCAATCCTGGCTCGGCTACCGCATGAAAGAGCCGAAGGGGCGGCGCTCTTCGCCCCTGGACGATATCAATGTCGAGGAATGGCCCGCGCAGTTCACGACGGAACTGCTGGAACTGCTGTGGGTTCTGGAGGCGACCGTGGAGGGCTACCCGGAGCAGGAGGAGCTGCTCGACGAGATCCTGGCCGGGCCGTTGTTCACCGCCGACGAGCTGCCGGACGTGCCGGACAAAGCAAGGAAACCTCCCAAGCGCGCCAGCGGCCAGCAGCCTTTGCGCAAGCAGCCGTGAGCGTCGCCCGGATGCGGCCGTTTGCGCCCGAATGGGACACGCAGTCCGTCCGATCGGCTATGATGTCCGCAGACCGGCGCAGCCGCCCAGAGGGCCGCAGAGGGCACGCTCAGCCCCCATTACGAAACGAACCGAAGGGACGGCGGTTGTCGGTGAACGGCAACGGCTTTCACCACGAAGGGCACGAAGGAACACGAAGGCTGGCCACGGCTAACCGCCGGGCAGGAGCACGAGCGAGCAAGGGCCCTCACTTCGTTTTTGGGCCTTCTGATTTCATCCTTCGCTTTGCCGTACGGCGCGCTCAGAGGAAGAGGGGGTTCGTCCAGGCGCGGCGCCCGTCGGGGGCGACGACCAGGGCGCGCGCGTACTTCCAGTCCCGGGTCACCGGCGCGCGGGCCTCGGACAGCGGCTCGCCGCCGTCTGCGAAGAGGCTCCATCCGTGCCAGTTCGCGCCGATCAGGCGTATCTCGGCCGCTTCGGAGCAGCGCAGGACGACGTGCCCGTCATCGAGGCGGAAGTCCTCGATGCGTGGCCCCGAGGAGGAGTAGTAGCAGCCCTTGAGCAGGGCTTCCATGACGGCGGGGGCGTTCAGCTCCGCCAGCTTGAACATGACCCAGCCGGCGAACAGGTCGCGCCCGCCCTCGGGGCCGCTGTGGGCGTCGTCGACGGCGAGGCCCGGCAGGCGCGCGCCCCGGTCGAGCATGTTGTCCCAGTGGACGGTGCTGTGTGCCTTGCCGATGGTGTCGCAGGCGGCGTTGTAGACCTCCACGCCGATGGCGCCGTGCAGCTCGAGCAGCTCTTCGGCCGTGTTGCCGCTCCAGTAGGGGTGGCCGATGAATGTCTCGCCGCCTTCCTCGCGGGCCCAGGCGATCACGTCGTTCGGCTCGTTGGTGGCCGGCACGGTGGCGTCGGGCGGCACGTTGAGGCAGACCAGGTGTATGCCGCGCTCCTCGCCGAGGGGCACGATGGTGACCTCGATGCCGTCGATCAGCACGAAGTCGTCGGCGCTGAAGCCGCTCACGTCGCTGGAGACGGCGTGGTCGGTGATGGCGAGGGCGGCGTAGCCCTCGGCGCGGTACTGCTGGATGCGCTCGTGGGCCGTGGCCTGGCCGTCGGACGCGGTGGTGTGGGCGTGCAGGTTGGCCCGGTACCACTGTCCCTGTTGCTGGAACGGGTTGACGAGCATGGCTGCGTCTCCTTCGTGCTTAGACGCGGAAGAGCTGTCCCATCCGGCGGCCCAGCAGCATGCCGGCCGCCATCAGCGACAGGCCCAGGAAGACCATGGCCCAGACGCCGAGCGCGCTGGCGATGTAGGGGCCGTCCTCGATGCGCAGCGTCAGCGCATAGATCTGTTTCGTGATCGGATAGAAGCTCTCCTGCATGGCCAGGATCAGGCTGTCGCTGACCTCCAGCATGGCGAAGGAGAAGACGAGGATTCCGCCGGCGATCAGGTTGGCGCTGACCAGGGGGACGGTGACCTTCCAGGCGGCCTTCAACGGGGGCGAGCCCAGGTTGACGGCCGCCTCCTCCAGTTCGACGTTGATCTGCTGGAAGCCGGCGTAGGCGGCCCGCACCATGTAGGGCAGGCGGCGGATGGCGTAGGCCACGATCAGCAGGCCGGTCGGGTTGCGACGGGGGTCGAGCAGGTTGTAGAGCCAGGTGAGCCCGCGCAGCAGGGGGTTGTGCACCTCGTGGAGCGGCACGGCCGAGAACGCCGCCACGTAGCCGAACGCCAGCACCAGGCCCGGGATCGCCAGCGGAAGCATCACCAGCGCGTCCAGCAACGCCGCGCCCCGGAAGGTGTGCCGCACCAGCAGGTAGGCGATGGTCACCCCCAGCGCCAGGTCCAGCAGCGTGCTGAAACTGCTGTAGACGATGCTGTTGCGGATGCTGCTGATCGTGTAGGGATGGCCGAGCGCGTCGCGGAAGTGCTCGGCGGTGTACTCGGTGGGCAGCACCGTCATGAACCACTCCTCGCGCAGGGAGCTGAGCACCACCGAGACGTGGGGCACGCAGGCCAGGCCGACCACCGTGAGGATGAACGCCACGATCAGCGTCGAGCCGAGCGGCCCGGCCGACTTCTCCGAGCCCTGGACCGACCCCTTCGTCAGCGACTGATAGGCGCGCAGGCCGAAGATGCGCTTGGTGGCCAGGAAGAAGACGAGCGTCATGGCCATCAGGCCGACGACCAGCGCGTAGCCCTGCGGGTTCTCGGCCAGCTGGGTGACCTGGTTGAATATCTGCACCGGCACGACGCGCCGGAAGCCGAAGACCAGGGGCGTGCCGAGGTCGGTGAAGGCCCAGATGAAGACGATGACCGAGCCGGCGAACAGGCCGGGCATCATCAGGGGAAGGCTGACGCGCCGGAAAACGCGCCAGCCGCTGGAGCCCATGTTGACGGCCGCCTCCTCCAGCGACGGGTCCACGTTGGCCAGCGCCGCGCTGAAGTTCAGGTACATGATGGGGTAGAGGTGGAGGACCTCCAGGATGACCACCCCCCAGAAGCGGGCTCCGCCGAGCCAGTCGATGGGCTGCGCGATGAGGCCGGCGCCCATCAGCAGCAGGTTCAGCGAGCCGAAGCGCGCCAGCACCTGCCGCATGCCGATCGCGCCGACGAACGGCGGCATGATCATGGGCAGCAGCAGCAGGCCCGTCAGCAGGCCCTTGCCCGGGAAGCGATAGCGCACCAGGAAGACCGAGAGCGGCAGGGCGATCGCCGCCGTCAGGGCCGTCGTCACCGTGGCCAGGGCAAAGCTGTTCAGGATGCTCTGGCGGGTCAGCGCGTCGGTCCAGAGGTACTTGAAGAACGTGACGGTGAACTCGCCCTCGACGATGAACGCCTTCCGGCACGAGAAGGCGAGGGGGTAGAAGAGGAACACGGCCAGGAAAAGGAGGATGGCGACCAGGATGATGGCGCGGGTCCTTTTCACCGGCCTTCTCCGTCGCCGCCGGGCATGACGACGGCGTCATCGGGGCTGAAGTGGACCGAGAGCTCCTCGCCGGGCGCGGGCGCTTCCAGGCCGGGGTTGGAGCGCACGGCCAGCAGTTCCGCATCCCCCGCCCGGAGCACGAACTGCTCGGCGTCGCCGAGGTAGACCACGTTCTCCATGCGCACCCGCAGGTTGTTCCGCTCGCCCGTGCCGAGCGCGAGCGCCTCGGGGCGGACCATGCAGACGACCGGCTCGCCGGGCTTCAGCTCGCCGCCGGCGCTCTGCCCCCAGAGTTCCCCCAGGTCGGTCGTGACGCGAGCCCGCCCGTCGGCCGACTCCGCCACGACGCCCTCGATCATGTTCGCCTCGCCGACGAACCGGGCGACGAACCGGTTCGCCGGCCGGCGGTAGACCTCGCGCGGGGTGCCGACCTGCTCGACGCGCCCCATGCTCATCACGGCGAGTCGCTCGGCCATGGAGAGCGCCTCCTCCTGGTCGTGCGTCACGTAGATCATCGTGATGCCCGTCTCGTCGTGTATGCGCCGTATCTCGTTGCGCATGTCGAGGCGCAGGCGGGCGTCCAGGTTCGAGAGCGGCTCGTCCAGCAGCACCACGTCCGGCTCGATCACCAGCGCGCGGGCCAGGGCGACGCGCTGCTGCTGGCCGCCGGAGAGCTGGTTGGGCATGCGGGCGCCGAAGGCTTCCATGCGCACGGTCTTCAGCGCAGCGGCCACGGCCCGCTCCCGCTCGGCCCGCCCGTAGCGGCGCTCGCGCAGCCCGTAGGCGACGTTCTCCTCCACGTTCATGTGCGGCCAGAGGGCGTAGCTCTGGAAGACCATGCCGGTGTTGCGCCGGTGGGGGGCCACGTCGGCGACGGGGCGCTCATCGAAGAGGATCGCCCCTTCGTCGGGCTTGATGAAGCCGGCGATCATGCGCAGGATCGTCGTCTTGCCGCAGCCCGAGGGGCCGAGCAGGAAGAACAGCTCGCCGCGCTCGACCTGAAGCGAGACGCCTGTGACCGCCGGCGTCTCGCCGTACCGCTTCGTCACCGCCTGGAGCGTTACGCCGACCATGCGTACCTCCCTAACGGGCCAGCCGACGGTAGAGGCGCTGGGCGTGCTGCGACCAGCGGGCGATGGCGTCGCCGCGCGCCTCGGGCTCGGACCACGCCGTGGCCGCCAGCTCCAGCAGCTCCTGCTCCGAGACGGGCGGCGCCAGCAGCTCCTGCACGCGCGGGTCGTCGGGCGGCAGGTGCCTGAGGCGCTTCCACGCCCGCGCCAGCTCGCCGTGCACGTCGATGATCCGCGCGCTGAACAGGTCGTTGAATATCCGCCAGCGGGCGTTCTTTTTCTGTGCGTCGAACTGCACCCCGCCGCGCGACTCGAACGGGTCGGACTCGACCACGGCGTGCTCCCCGTAGCGCTCGGTGAAGCCGGGTATCACCGAGAGCCGCCCCAGCGTGTACTGCCTCGGCCCGCCGGGGGCGCCGGCCCGCAGCGTCCAGAGCCGCTGCCCATGCTCGGAAAGGACGAACTCGATGAACGTCTCGGCCAGCTCCACGTCGGGGGCGCCCTTGAGCACGCCGATACCGTCGGGGTTCGTCACGGTCAGCTCCATCGGCAGGCGCAGGGCCATGCGGTCCTCGCCGGCCTCGATGACGGCCTGGCGGCCGTAGAAGTCGATCGCCATGCCCACGGCCGCCTCGGCGGCCGCCACCTCGCGGGGCACGTCACTGGCGCTGCGGGTGAACTCGCGCACGTTCGCCCCGATGCGCACGCAGGTGGCCCAGCCCTTCCGCCAGCCGTAGGCCTGGAGGATGATCTCGTAGACCATGTGCATGCTGCCGCTGTGGCTCGGGTCGGCGCTGCTGACCCAGGTGAAGAACTCCGGCCGCCCCAGGTCGGCCCACTCCTGGGGAGTCGGCAGGCCCACCAGCTCCAGCGCCTTCTTGTTGTAGAGCAGCCCGAAGCTGGCCAGGCACGCGCCGAACCAGCGCTGCCGGGCGTCGTAGATCTCCAGGCCCCCGTGGTTCTGCGGGATGGGATCGAGCACCTCCGCCGAGATGCTGCAACGGTGCAGCAGCCCCTTCGGCGAGAGCTCCATGTACGGGTCCACGCCGCCGCCGAAGAACAGGTCGATGCCGATCCCCTCGGGCTTGCGCTTGAACTCGTCGACCACGAACCGGATCGCGTCCATCGTGCCGCCCACGTCCCGCCACTCAAACGCGGTGCGGAAGCCGAGCTGCTCGGCCGTGTACTGATTGAAGCCCCACTCGAACTCGCGGCGGATGTTATCCGCGTGGGGGCTGATCAGCACGAGCCGGCGCACCGCCAGCCCCGGCGGCGGCTGGTAGGGGGGACGGCCGCCCTCGGCCTCGGCGCTCCAGCGCCGCGCGGCGAACGGCGCCGACAGCACCGCCAAGAACGCGACCGCGATGAGTATCTTGCCGATGGTGCGACGCAACGGACGGTCCTCCTGCACAGCGGTTCCCCGCTCCCGGCCGGCCACTCTACCAGATTGCCGCCGCCGTTCAAGCTGCGGACCGAAGCCTTTGAGTCGGGCGGACCGATGCGCTATAACAGCGCTTGAGCCCTTCGCCTTCAACGAACCTGTCGGAGGCGGTCAGATGCCCGCGACCTCGCCCATGCACTTCGAGCGCTACGGGCGCACCTATCAGCTACGGATCGACACGGCCGGCGACCTGGCGCAGATCCTGGAGCTGGACGACTCGCTCTGGGTCGCCACCAGCGCGCCGATCTGCGGGCTGAACTGCGACCGCGAGTTCCTGAAGCTGGTGGACCTGGACAGCAACGGGCGGATCCGCTGCGACGAGCTGCGCGCGGCCGTCCGCTGGCTCTATAAGCGGCTGGCCGACCGGAGCCGCCTGGCCGAAGGCACCGACGTGGTGCACCTGGACGCCCTCGACCGCGAGGCCACCGAGAGCCGCCGCCTGCGGCAGACCGCCGAGTACGTGCTCGAGGCGATCGGAGCCGAGGAACGCGACCGGATCGCGCTCGCCCAGATCACGGACTTCGAGAAGGGCCTCTCCGAGCAGCCGATCAACGGGGACGGCGTCATCACGCCCGGCGTGGCCGGCGATGAGGAGACGGCGCAGTTCGTTCGCGATGTCATGTCCTGCACCGGCGGGCGCGAGGACCTCACCGGGCGGAGCGGGATCACGGCGGAGCAGCTCGAGCGCTTCCTCGAGCAGGCCCGCGCTTACCTGAAGTGGGCCGCCGAAGGCGACCTGCCGGCGGACGACTCGGCCACCGAAGTGATGCCCCTGGGCAAGGCCACGCCGGCGGCGCGGGAGGCCGTCGAGGCGATCGAAGGCAAGGTAGACGCCTTCTTCGCCCGGTGCCGCATCGTGCGGTTCGACCCCGTGGCAGCCGGCCACCTGGCCATCGCCGCAACGCCGGTCCGGCTCGACGAGGAGCCGCACGCCGAGTCGCTGAACGCTATCCTGCGCCGCGCCCCGCTGGCCGAGCCGAACCCGGACGGCGTGCTGCTGCTCGACGGCGAGACCAACCCGCTCTACGCCGCCGCGCTGAGGAAGCTGCGCGAGGCGGCGGTGCGGCCGACCATCGGCGAGGACGTGCGCCGGCTCACCGAGGAGGCATGGCAGAAGGTGAAGCAGACGCTGGCGCCGCACCGCCGATGGCTGGCGGCGAACCCCGGCCCCGCCGTGCAGGGCCTGGGGCGCGAGCGGATACGCCAGTGCGCCGAGCGCCCGCACGCCGAGCGCGTGCGCGCGCTGCTGGAGGCCGATCGGGAGGCCGCCAACCGCCTGGCCGAGGCGCGCGAGCTGCGCAAGCTGCTCCTCTACCACAAGCACCTGCTGCAACTGGCCAACAACTTCGTCAGCTTCCCCGACCTCTACGATCCCGACCGCCGCGCGATCTTCGAGATGGGCTCTCTGGTGATCGACGGGCGCTGGTTCAACTTCGCCGTGCGCGTCGAGGATCGCCCCGAGCACAGCAAGCTGACCAGGACCAGCCGCATCTTCGTCATGTACGTGGAGCTGGCGCGCATGGACGAGAGCGACGCCGTCACCGTGGCCGTGCCCGCCACCGCCGGCACCATCGGCAACCTCTGCCCCGGCAAGCGCGGGATCTTCTACGACACGCAGGGCCGCCACTACGACGCGCGCGTGGTGCAGATCATCGAGAACCCGATCAGCTTCCAGGAGGCGCTGCTCTCGCCCTTCGTGCGGCTCGGGCGGTTCGTCAGCGGCAAGATCGAGGCCATATCCGGCTCGGCCGAGAAGGAGCTGGAGCAGCGGCTCGGCACCGTCACCACGAAGGTGCAGGCGGGCGTTCAGGAGGCCGTGCGGCGGGCCCCCGAGGCGGCGGAGGCTGCGCAGGCGGCCCCCGAACAGACTGCTGTCGCGCCAGCGCCGGCCGCCAGCGCCGGCCGCCGCGACCTGCTGCTCGGCGCCAGCGTCTCGATCGCCGCCCTCAGCTCCGCCTTCGCGTTCATCACCAAGAGCCTCCAGGGCGTCTCGGCCCTCACGATCCTGCTGGCGCTCGGCATCGGCGTCCTGATCGTGCTGCTGCCGACGGCCATCGTCGCCGGCGTCAAGCTGCACCGGCGGGACATGAGCGCCATCCTGGAGGGGTGCGGCTGGGCCATCAACGCGCGGATGCGTCTGAACCGCCGCCAGCGACGTCAGTTCACGCACCGCGAGCCCTATCCGGCCGGCGCGACCGGCACGCCGCGCTCGCGGCTGGCCTGGCGGCTGATGACGCTGCTTCTGGTGGCGGCGTTGGCGGCCGTGGCGGCGCAGGTCGTGCGGCGCTGGATCGCCGGCGGGGGCGCCGCGCCCTGAGGGAGCCCGCCAAACCGACTTCTACCGGAGGCAGATTGCCATGGGCGAGTGCATCTTCTGTCGCATCGTATCGGGCGAGGTTCCGGCCGCGAAAGTGGCCGAGGACGATCACGTCCTCAGCTTCCTCGACATCAACCCCGTCAACCCCGGCCACTGCCTCGTCATCCCGAAGCGCCACGCAGCCGATTACCTGGAGCTGAGCCGGCAGGAGACGGGCGCCATGGCCGCCCTCGCTCAGCGCGTGGCGCGCGCCGCGTGCGGAGCCACCGGCAGTCCGGCGTTCAACCTGCTCTTGAACAAGGGCGCCCCTGCCGGCCAGGTCGTCCCCCATGCCCACCTCCACGTCATCCCCCGCTGCGAGGACGACGGTTTCTCCTTCGGCTGGCGGCAACTCGAGTACGACGAAGGGGAACTGGACCGGCTCCAGGCGGCGATTCGGGAGCGCCTCTGACGTTCCGCGAGGGCGGCGATGAACCGCAGGGCCTACAGACGCAGGCGCCCCGGGAGCGTCGTCACGCTGCCGGCGCTGGTCCTGCTCTGGTGCCTTGCCCTCCCCGCCAAGGGGGTCGAGGTGCTGCAACCCGGGCCCGCCCAGCCGGGCCGCTACGTGCTGAGGAACCGGCTGGTTGAGGTCACCGTCGACCCGGCAGACGGCGGCGGCTGCCGCATCGCAAGCCCGTCCGGCAAGCCATCGGCGCGAGGCCCCGGGGCCATCCTGGCCCGGGACGCCGCCTCCGGCGGCCAGACCTGCCGCTATCAGGTCGCCCGCCAGGTAGCCGACGCCTCGGTCGGCGTGCTGACCCTGCGCTGGGAAGACGGCAACGGCTTGCAGGTGGAGAAGGTCGTCTCACTGCTGGCCGGCCAGCAGCTTGTGCACGTCAGCTACCGCATAGCCAACGGCTCGGCGGCCAGTGCCGGGATCCTCTCTTCCTTCTTCTGGCCCGCACCGCCGGGGGGAGGGGCCGAAGTGGTGCTGCGCCGGGAGGGCGACCTGGTCCGAATCGCTGCCGGCGATATCCCGGCCTCCGGCTCTGGTTGGTTCGAGCGCGTGCGGTGGTTCAGCGTCAGCGGGCCGGACGAGACGGGGGTCGCGGCCATCGCTGGGGCGGGCATGCTCAGCGGCCTCGAACTGCGCGGAGACGAAAGCGGCGGGCGCATCGAGCTGCGGGGCGCTACCACGCTCGTGCCCGGCGGCTCGGAGGTCTCCACGGCGCTTGTCCTGGCCCCTTACGTCCGGCTGCCGGACATCACGAACGCCACCGCCCGCGTGCTCTGCGCCGTCAAGGCGGGCTGGATCGAAGAGGAGGGGCACTTCGCCGTGCGGCTCGTCCCGCTGGTCCAACCGGGCGAGGGCAGCGTCGGCCTGCGCATCAGCAGCGGGCCGACCGTTCGGCGCGAGGTGCACAAGGATGCGGGGGGCTGGGACGTGGGCGTGGCGCGGACGTTCCGCTTCGACTGGGTGCCGCTCGTGCGAGGCCTCTACCGCGTGGAGCTGGTGCTGCCATCGGGCGGGAACCCTCTGACGCTGGGCAGTTGCCAGGTGACTGAGGGCGACCTGCGCTTCGCGCCCGACGTGCCGTTGCCGATCGAAAGGGTGACCTTCCGGGAGGCCGGGGCGGCCCCGCCGGCCGAAGAGGCGGCGCGCTCCGGGCAACTGCGCTTCGTCGGGGCGCAAGGGGAACCGATCCAGCGCCTCCGCGCCGACGTCGGCCTCGGAGAAAGCGAGACGCTGATAGCCGCCGTGGCCGAGGGCGGTCCGGACCCGGGCCAGTGGCAGGTGACGCTCTCGGGCTTCTCCACCCGGCGACGGGTCCAGCGCCTGCCCGAGGGAACCGTCCGGCTGCTGCGGCCGCTCGGACCGCCTCCGGCCAGCCCCGCGCAGGCAAGGGGTCCCGTCGCCCCGGCACCGGCGAGCGAATCGCCGTCGGCGGGCGTTGCCCTCCTGTGGATAGCAGCCCCGGTCGTTGAGCCGGCATCCTACTACGGGCGGCTGGAATTCGCCGGTCCGGGGGGCCGGAGCGCCTTGCCGGTTGAGGTCGCGGTCTGGCCCGTCGAACGGCCGGAACAGGGGCCGGCGGCGCTCTACGTGGCGGGGCCGGGGCGCGACCTCTTCGCAGGCCCATCCCCCTCAGACCGGGCCCGCGCCGCGCTGAACGTCCGCAACGTCTCCGTCAACGCGCGCTCGCTGCTGCGGCCCGACCTGGTTCGCGTGCAAGTCGGGCCGGGCGGATCGCGCCCGCTGGGCGAATGGTTGGCCCGGGGCGCCCGGCCCACCGGGCCGCAATCGCTGCCCACCATCGATTTCAGCGCCCTTAATGCGGCCGTGGAGGCGGCGCTGCTGAGCGGGCTGACCGACCTGCTGGCGCAAGGGCCGCTCGCCGTCGGCGCGCTCGTCCCGGCGGGCTGCCCGGCGGCGCGGCGGATGGAACTCACCGAATGGTACTGGCGCGAGCTGGCCGCTCACCTGCGTTCGCGCGGCATGCGCACGCTCCGCTTCGCCGCGCCGCGCCCCCTGAGGCCGGCCGCCCTCGATGCCGAATGGGCCGATGCCGCCGCGCTGCTCGCCCGCGCCGGCTGGTCGCCCTGCGGGCCCTACACGCCGGATGCAGTCACCGGCGAGACGGCCGGCCGTCTGGCGAGCCTCAGCGACGCGGTGATCGTCGAGGCGACGGAGCCGGCCCGTCTGCCCTCTGTGCGCCGGCTCCTGCCGTCACGCCCGGCGCTCGGGGCCTGGCTGCCGGACCTGGCCGACGACGCCACCTATCCCGAAGCCCGCGAACGGATCGTTGCACTCACCGACGCCGGCGCCGACCTGATCATTGTCGGTGGACGCGGCGGCACGGTCCGGCTCGATACGCTGGCCTGGCAGGCCGTGCGTGATGCCGTCGACGAGGCGAACTACCGCCGCCCGGCCGGCGAGGCGATGAACGGGCTCGCCGCCACCAAGCGGCAGGCGCTGGAGCAGTTCGTCGCCGCCGCCCGGGCCGGCCGGCTGGATCCGCCGGACCTCTACTGGGACGATCTCCCGCTCGTGACCGGCGGACGGCCAGGGGCCGTGATCGCCGTCGACCCGGCCGTGCCGACCCAGCGCGTCCAGGCGGAGCTGCTCAACGCCTTCGTGAAGGCGCGCTACGCAGTCGCCCTGCCCGTCGTGCAGCTCGACGGACTCAGCCCGGCGCAGCAGGGCACGCTCGTGCTGGTCTGCGGCTCGCCGACGACCAGCACCCTTCTCGCCGATCTTCTCTCCGACCGACCCGAGCTGCACTGGCGGCTGGAGCGTAGCGGCTGGCTCTTCGCCGAAGTGGAGCGCGACGGCTTCCGCTACCTGGCGCTGCTGACGGCCGACGAGTCCGACCGCGGCCGACCGCTCGTGAGCTTCAAGATGCTGCTGCGCCGCGACGGCGTGCGCGTCGTCGAGTAGGCCACTTGCCCGCCCCCGCCGCGCCGCATATAGTGGACGGGCCGCGCCTTCATACCTCGACGGGGGGGCAGAAATGGACGCCGAAGCCGTTCTGAACCTGGCGATCGCCAGGGAGAGTGAGGCGCACGACCTCTATGCCGAGACGGCTCGTAGGAGCGGGAACCCCGCCGCGCGCGAGTTGCTCTCCCAACTGGCCGAGCAGGAGGCGCGCCATCGCGAGCAGCTCGAGGCGCTCGAGCCGGAACGCCTCGGCGAGTTCGCGCCCGAAGGAAAAGATGACCGCCAGGTGGCCGATCACCTCGCCGAGGCCGAGCTGAGCCCCGACGCCGAGGTCCAGCAGGTCCTCATCTACGCCATGCAGAAGGAGCAGGAGGCCCGCCAGTTCTACACGCGCCTCGCCCTCGGCATGCCCGACGAGAAGCTCGCGAACCTCTTCCACGACCTGGCCGTCATGGAAGGCGAACACAAGGCGAAACTCGAAGACCTCTACGAAGAGCACTTCCTGCGCGAAGCCTGACGCACCGAACTCCGAAAGGGAACACCTATGGCCGAAGACCGGGACGTAGTTGTGATCGGCGCCGGGCCGGCCGGCCTCTCCGCCGCCCTCTACACCGGGCGCGCGCTGATGAAGACCACCGTGCTGGAGAAGAAGATCGTCGGCGGACAGATCATCGAGTCCTACGACGTGGACAACTACCCCGGCTTCGCCGAGGGCATCACCGGCCCCGACCTGATCGACCGGATGGTCGAGCACGCCACCAAGTTCCAGGTCGAACTCGTCAACGTCGGCGCCGACGACCTCGTGCTCAAAGAGGACGGCCTGAAGCGGGTCGTCACCGGGAAGGGCGACTACATCGCGCCGATCGTCATCGTCGCCTCGGGCGCCTACCACCGCAAGCTCGGCGCGCCCGGCGAAGAGCGCCTCTCGGGGCGGGGCGTCAGCTACTGCGCCACCTGCGACGGCGCGTTCTTCCGCGACCAGCGCGTCGTCACCGTCGGGGGAGGGGACTCCTCGCTGACCGAGAGCCTCTTCCTGACCCGCTTCGCCTCCGAGGTCAAGCTCATCCACCGCCGCCGGGGCTTCCGCGGGCGCGCCGCGCACGTCAAGGAGGCCCGCGAGCACGAGAAGATCGAGTTCATCCTCGACACCGTCGTCACCGAGATACTCGGCGAGGAGCGCGTCGAGGGGGTGGCGATCAAGAACGTGAAGAGCGGTCAGGAGTCGCGCCTGGACTGCGAGGGCGTCTTCATCTTCATCGGCCACGAGCCGAACACGGAGTACCTGGCGCACGTGCTGCCGCAGTTCGCCGGCGGCGTCATCCCGGTCGACTACAACATGGAGACGGACGTGAAGGGGTTGTATGCGATCGGCGACGTGCGCCGGGGCAGCTACCGCCAGGTCGGCACGGCGGTGGGGGAGGGGGTCACGGCGGCCATGCACGCCGAGCGCCGCATCAAGGACTACGGCGGCGGTTGACGGTTGACGGCGAACGGCGCTACCACGAAGCCCACGAAGGACGGCACGAAGGCCCGAAAGAATCACAGACAACAGCGGACCGGCTACTGTGTTCCGGGCGCACGGCATTGCAACCGCAGACGAACGCGGGGCGGCCACGGCTTGCCAGCATCCCCGGACGCAACCCGGCAACGGACAACCGTCAACCGCCGCTCGGGGTCATTCAAGCAGCAGGTCGCGGTGGGGGGGCTGGCGCCAGAGGTCGGTGCGGCGGGCTGAGAGGTAGTCGTCGCGGACGGCCGAGCGGTCCAGCTCGGCGACGATCAGGGCCTCCTCGCCCTCGGGGGCGCGGGCCAGATCACGACCCTGTGGGTCGACAATCGCGCTGACCATCATCTGCGGCACGCGCGCGTCGTTCGCGCTTACGACGAACATCCCGTTCTCCGCCGCGCGGCTACGCACGGCGCCCTCCAGCACCGGCACCTTCCAGGCCGAGCTGCGCGAGGCGTTCGAGAGGTGGATCACCAGCTCGGCGCCCTTGCGGCGCAGGATCCGCCAGTTCTCCGGGAAGCGCATGTCGAAGCAGATCTGGAGCGCCACCGTCCAATCGCCGAGCTGCCGGACGGGCAGCTCGTCGCCGGGCGCGAAGACGCGCTCGTCGGCGTCGGTGAGGTGCGTCTTGTCGTAGCGGGCGACGATCCGGCCGTCGGGCGAGCAGAGCAGGGCGGCGTTGCGCCAGCCGGCCTCGGCGGGGCGGGCAGTGCCGAAGGCGAGGTAGATGCCGGCCTGCGCCGCGCGCTCGCAGAGTTCGGCTTCGGCGTCGGCGAGGGCGGCGAAGTCGAGGTCGCGGCGGGGCAGGTAGCCGCTCAGCGCGCACTCGGGGACGGCGAGCAGGTCGGCGCCGCGCGCGGCGGCTTCGCCTATGCCCCGGGCGATGCGCGCCCGGTTGGGCTCAACGCCCGCCGCGGTGCGCATCTGGAGGGCGGCGGCTATGAGGGGTGATCTCACGATGAGCCTTCGCCGCCGGGGTTGGGGACGTCGGCCGGGGCGCGGAGCGAGAAGGCGATTTCGCCCCCGGCGGCGTCGACGGTGACGGTGCTGCCTTCGATGAGCGCGCCTTCGAGCAGGCGTTCGGCGAGGGGGTTCTCGACCTCGCGCTGGATGGTGCGCTTCAGGGGCCGGGCGCCGTAGACGGGGTCGAAGCCCTCGGCGGCAAGCAGCTCGCGGGCGGCGTCGGTCACCTCCAGGGCGATGCGCTGCTCGGCGAGCCTCTGGCGCAGGCGGTCGAGCTGGATGTCGGTGATCTGGGCGACCATCTCCGGCGTGAGGGCGTGGAAGATGATGATCTCGTCGATGCGGTTCAGGAACTCGGGCCGGAAGCGCTCGCGCAGGGCGTGCATGACCCGATCGCGCAGCCGCTCGTCTTCGGCGGCGGTCTCGCCCTCGGCGAACCACTGGCTGCCGACGTTCGAGGTCATCACCACGATGGCGTTCTTGAAGTCGACCGTGCGGCCCTTGCCGTCGGTCATGCGCCCGTCGTCGAGGACCTGGAGCAGGGAGTTGAAGACGTCGCGGTGGGCCTTCTCGATCTCGTCGAACAGGATCACGCTGTAGGGACGGCGGCGGACGGCCTCGGTCAGGCGGCCGCCCTCCTCGTAGCCGACGTAGCCGGGCGGGGCGCCGATGAGCCGGGCGACCGAGTGCTGTTCCATGAACTC